>CAJOGC010000001.1 GCA_905234185.1 uncultured Alphaproteobacteria bacterium
ATCCACACCGTAAATAAAATCGCCTGTGCCGGAATTACCATAAAACTTCTGTCCAACAACATCCCACATACCGTTTGACGGGACGGTGTAATTTCCAATCACCATACCGGCGGGGACCGGAATCATATACCTTATATATATTCCATCATCTGTTATTATCACCCGTTTAATTTTTTCATTGGCATAAAACTTAGGGACATCACCATTCGCGGTTCCTATGGCAAATCCATAACTTCCACCTAAAAATTGTTCAGAATGTATAAACTCGTTGTTTGCATAAAGTTCACATATATTATTTTGGCAAATCATTTCTGTATTATACCATTGTCCATATACAACTGGAATATGTTCACCATTATCACCATTTGAATATGTATGCCACATCCCTCTACCAGAAACCCCTATCTGAATATCATTTCTTAGACCATTCATACAGTAACTTCTTGGGCATGACAAAAAATTAATCATCAACATAAATACTATTCCATTATCACGAATAACACCCGTATCAATATACTGTGTTCCGGTTGATTCTAAATATACATCATCATCTGCATCGACAAGACAATCCCCCACAAACCAATAATGTCCAACATGTGTCTTTTCACCAACACATGCACTGTAAATAACGCCATTTCTGTCCGACACGTGCAATGTTCCGTATATATTCTGTGGGGTCATCGGTATGTGATAAACATCGCCTGTATCCGTCATCAGATTTAATGACGGTGTTGTGTATTTTTCGGCATGTGCCGGTATGGACGCATTATAGCCCCAACAAATTGTTGGCATAAATAACAATAAAAATATTACTAATACTTTTCTCAACCCCGTTTTCCCCAACCGCAAAAAAATAACCGCATCAAGTTGAAGCGGTTGGAGTTCGTTAATCCGTACAAGCTCGGACATGCTTATTTTGCGTGCGCATTATTCACATACTCCAACCAACACGATTGGAGTTTTTTATGTCTACACAGACAGCAAGTACAGAGGTAACGACACCCCAACATCAAAACACTTGACGTCACAAATATCATAGAAAAAAATTTGATTTAATGCAACCGATTTATAACAGCAATCGCATTTTCCAAAATTACACGCGCGGACTGTGAATCTAATTTTTCTTTGGCTTCTTTTTGATTATGCAATCCGACCAATTCTGCGGCGGTACTGCTTGTCAAACTTTCATCAATAAAACATATCGGCAAATTCGTATATTCTGCAACCCGCACCACAAAATCGCGCACCATTTTCGTAGTGTCAGATTCGGTTCCATCGGTTCGCAACGGTAATCCAACAACAATGCCCACCACACGTTCCGCCACCGCCATATCGGCAATTTTTTTTGCGATATCATCACCCCGCCCCGCAACGATTGGTGGACGCACGAATGTAAATTCCCGCGTTTCATCAGACATGGCAACGCCCGTCCGCCGGGCGCCCCAATCAACCCCCATAATGCGCCCCGTGCGCGGAAAATCCTTGAAATCAGACATAATCATTGTATAATTCACCGGTTAATTAAATAATAGGATGTAAAATGGCATTTAGCAAGGAACAATTACATAAATTTGCCGATCTTATTCATATCGATATAAGTGATCAGAAGTTGACAACAATGAATATCGATTCGGTTATTGATTGGCTTGATAAATTACAAAAAATTGACACGCATGGTGTTGAACCAATGTTAAATCCGGCGTCACACGATTTACCACGACGCGCCGATGTTGTGACGGATAATGCACCACGTGCCGACATTTTGAAAAACACACCTGATAATGCCGGTGTATCACGTGGATATTTCGCTGTGCCCAAGGTTATGGATGGTGAATAATTATGGTCGAAGTAAAGTTATTTTGTAAAGAATTCAAATACAATATTGAACACAAATGTGCACATGACGTATTTGAACCATATAGATTGCCCGATATAGCGATTGCACAGGCGTTTGATTTTATGGACAATCAATTGCCAAATTCTTTTTGCAAAATAATCAAGGGGCACACCGAGGCCGAAACCGATAAATACGCACAGGTTGAATCAGAACTAAAAACAAACAAGGTTGTTCATATAAATTGCGATGACCAACCATGCAAGACATTTGATTTACGAACAAAAAAGCCTATTCCTCCTAAACATAAAAGCGGCTATATTGCCAACGCAACCCACGGCCAATTACAAATAAAAATTAACTGTCCAAATTTTGTGAACTGTGGTGCTTGCTATGCGATGCTGGAATCTGGTAAATGTACCGACCAATTGGTTATAGAAACAATTGGTAAAACATTTTTCACAAATAAGTATGACAAACAAAGATAAACAGGATTTATATGCTATGAAAAAAATAAAAAATATTGGACATTTGATTTCTTTAAATGACGAATATTTATATTCGGCAGCCCATGGTGGAATGTATGCCCCACTGCGTGTAAGCGAACATGCTGTACAAAAATTACAAGATGCTTTGAAACAACATACACCAAACGAAAAATCTTGTATCCATACGATTGCAGGCATTTGGTACAACGGCAAATTCATGTTGGCAACCGAATTTCATCCACGCACAAAATGTACAGTCTCTCTGTTATTCGCACCATCACATCAAACCAGGACGGAAATGTGCTATAAACACCTGTGCAACGGTAAATGCACCGATGATTTTATGCGCAATGTTGTTGCAAAATACATTTTGCCGGAATTATACGACACTAAACAGAAGTAGGAACATACAATGATAGACCTTACTATACATGAAGCATTGGAAAAATTAAAGAGTGGTGAAATAAGCGCAACCGAATTAACGCGTGCTTATCTGGACCGCATTGAAAAATATGGTGATGAATTAAATTGCTATATTACGCGCACCTCGGAACGCGCATTGGCGGACGCCGCGGAATCAGATAAACATTACGCCGATGGTACCGCCCGCGCATTAGAGGGTATTCCAATCGGAATGAAAGATTTGTTTGCCACACGTGGTATTCGTACAACGGCGGCATCACGTATGCTTGAAAACTTTGTTCCAGAATATGAATCAACTGTTTCACAAAAGTTTATCGATTCTGGTTCTGTATTGTTGGGCAAAACCAATCTGGATGAATTTGCAATGGGAACTTTCAGCAAGACTTCCTATTTCGGTGCGCCGGTTAATCCATGGCATTTGTCCGACAAATTAACCGCCGGCGGTTCGTCGGGTGGTTCAACATCGGCTGTTGCGGGCGGTTTATGCATGGGCGCAACCGGAACAGACACCGGTGGTTCGATTCGTTTCCCATCTGCGATTACTGGGTTGGTCGGTATGAAACCGACATATGGTTTGTGTTCGCGTTGGGGATGTGTTGCCTTTGCATCGTCCCTTGATACCCCGGGGCCAATTGCGCGTACTGTTGATGATGCCGCGTTAATGTTGTCGGTTATGGCGGGTCATGATGACAAAGATTCAACCAGTGAAAGTGCCGGATTTAATGCACATACACCATTGGAACCGATATTGGGTGACGGCAAGAAATTACGCGTCGGTGTTATTCGTGAATTGAACGATGTCCAAATTTCCGACGATATGAAAAAATTATTTAATGATCGTATTGCCGATTTGAAATCTATCGGTGCTGAGATTGTCGAAGTGTCAATTCCGAACATATTAGATGCATTGGCGGCATATTATATTATTGCCCCGGCCGAGGCTTCATCGAATCTTGCCCGCTATGACGGTATGCGTTACGGTCTGCGTGTCGAAGGTTCTGATTTAATTGATACATATAAAAAGACGCGTGCCGCCGGTTTTGGTGACGAAGTGCAACGCCGTATGATTGTTGGCACCGCCGTATTGTCCAGTGAATCATACGAAGTATATTTTATGCAGGCCGCGCGTGTTCGTCGCATGATTGCGGACAGTTTCAATGCCGCATTTAAACAATGTGATTTGATTGTGTGTCCAACCAGTGCGGGTCCGGCCCAGCCGTTGGATTCCGATTTAACACCACTGGAATATTACGCGTTGGATATGTTTACGGTTGCAATGAACCTGGCTGGCATCCCGGCATGCAGTGTACCGGCGGGGCTTGCCCAAAACGGATTGCCATTGGGGGTCCAGGTTGTTGGAAAACGTTTTGACGATTTGCGCGTTATGCAATTGGCCAAGCATATTGAACAATTTGCCGGTGTCGATAACCGACCAACTAAAATTATGGGAAAATAAGGGTAAAAAAATGGTGGCTAGGAACGGAATCGAACCGCTGACACAGGGATTTTCAGTCCCTTGCTCTACCAACTGAGCTACCTAGCCAACGGACGCCATAATAAGATACGAAAAACGAAAAAGCAAGGAAAAATAAAAATGTTTACAATAAAAGGCAAAACAGGTGATTGGGAATTGGTAATCGGATTGGAAACACATATCGAAGTGTTGTCCAACTCTAAATTATTCAGTGGTGCGTCTGCGGACTATAACCCGACGGTCGCTCCAAACACCCAGGTTTCAATGGTTGACGCGGCAATGCCGGGCATGTTGCCGGTTCTGAACGATTATTGCGTTGACCAGGCTATTAAATTCGGCCTGGGGATAAATGCCGAAATATCACGCAAAAGCAAGTTTGCCCGTAAACAGTATTTTTACCCTGACCTGCCCCAGGGATATCAGATTTCACAACCCGCCGAAGAACCACCGGTTGTTGGTCGTGGATGGGTCGAAATTATCGGCGACGATGGTAATCCAAAGAAAATTTTAATTGAACGCGCACACATGGAACAGGACGCGGCAAAAAACAAACACGATATGCACCCAACAAAATCATTCGTTGATTTGAACCGTTCGGGTGTTATGTTGCTTGAAATCGTCACATTCTTGGACACAAAAAATCCTGAAAATAATTCATATATAACTTCACCAGACGAAGCGGAAAGATATCTGCGCCAAATTCGTGAAATCGCGCGCGCCCTGGGTGTATCCAAGGCAAATATGGAAGAAGGTTCCATGCGTGCCGATGTTAATATTTCTGTCCGTCCGGTTGGTGAAAAAACTTTCCGCACACGTACCGAAACAAAAAATATGGTATCGTTCAAATTCATCAAATCGGCCATTGAATACGAGGCACGTCGTCAAATCGAAATCTATGAATCTGGTGGCACCGTCAGCCAGGATACCATGCGTTATCATCCGGACGAAAGCATCACAACAGTTATGCGATCCAAGGAAAACGCACTGGACTATCGCTATTTCCCGGATCCAGATTTGTTGCCGTTAATTATTGATGATGAACGCATTGAACGCATACGCAAAACTATGCCGGAATTGCCAGCGGCGACCCGTACGCGCTATATTGAAAAGTTCGGTTTGTCGGAATATGATGCAACGCGTTTAACCGAAACGGTTGATATTTCACACTGGTTCGATGCGGCCGTTGGTGATAAACCGTCACGTGCCAAACCAATTGCAAACTGGATGATAAGTGAATTGTTTGCGCACCCAGAAAACTATGATATCGAAAACCAAAAGTCTGGTATCGTTGACGGTATGCGTATTATTACACCAGACGATTTAGCCGAATTGGTTGATATGATTGGTTCATCCGAAATCAATGGGAAACAGGCCAAGGAAATATTTATAAAAATGTTGGATGGCGAATCGGGTACACCACACGAAATCGCCGATAAGTTTGGTATGAAACAAATTACCGATACATCTGCGATTGAATCTGCGGTTGATGAAGTTATTAAAAATAATCCAGCCCAGGTTGAACAATATCGTGGTGGCAAGGTCGGCCTGCTTGGTTTCTTTGTTGGTAATGTAATGAAGGCGACCAAGGGACAGGCCAATCCGGCCGTTGTAAATGAATTGTTGCGTAAGAAGTTGGGGTAAGAAAAATGAGAGCAAGTGATATATTATGTAGCCAAGATCGTGCGATACTTGTTTATGACGCCCGCGCCAAGATTGCCAATAACGCGCGCAAGAATGAACATAAAGTTCGTCAAATGCACAACAGTTATACCAACGCAAAAATAAATCAATATAAACATATTAATTCTGCCATCAGAAATAAACACAAATAAAAAAGGAAACAAAATGATAAAAATTACATATGATCCGATTATCGGCGCACGTTGCATATTCGATGACGGACAACCCAGTTCACAACAGACAGAAATATATACCAATGCCACCAAGATTAAAAATGAAGTGACCCAGGTTCGTGCGAAACATTTGCGCCAGACAAACACCAAACAAAAATAATTATGCAAAAATACTTTATCCAAACTTTTGGCTGTCAAATGAATGTCTATGACGGATGGCGTATTGCCGCCCTGCTTAATTCGCGCGGCATGGCCCGCACCGAAGATGTTAGTGATGCTGACATTATCATATTAAACACATGTGCCGTTCGTGCCAAGGCAACCGATAAAGTATATTCTGCGTTGGGGCGTATCCGTTTAATCAAAAAGCCAGATGCACTTATGGGAATTGTTGGTTGTGTTGCACGCGAATCTGGAGCAGATGCATTTAAGCGTGTTCCTGACTTGAATTTTGTTTTGGGACCACAAAGTTATCACAAATTACCCGAGATATTGGAAAATCCGGATACTCGTTTGTTTAATATTGAACTATCAGGACTTGAAAAGTTCGACGAAATGCCCCAAATGGAAAAATCACCATTGGTGACCTATGTCCCAATTCAAGAGGGGTGCAACCATTGCTGTACATACTGTATTGTGCCGTATACACGCGGTCGCGAAGTGTCGCGTTCATTTGCAGATTGCATTCGCGATGTTGAATTAGCGGCCCAAACCGGCGCAGTTGAAATATGTTTTCTGGGGCAAAATGTTAACGGATATCAATACACCGATGAAAACGGAAAAATATATCGACTGTCTGATTTAATTAGTGCGGCGGCAAAGTTGGACGCGGTTAAACGCATTCGTTTCACATCCAGTTACCCAACCGAAATGACCGATGATTTGATTGAAATGTTTGCGACGGAACCAAAATTATTACCGTTCCTGAACATGCCAATCCAAAGTGGTTCGCCCGATGTTTTACGCCGTATGAATCGTCCGTATGACTTGGAACAATATATGGGCATTGTGAATAAATTAAAGTCTGCCCGACCAGACATTCAAATATCTTCGGACTTTATTGTAGGGTTCCCAGGCGAAACTGATGACGATTTTCAACAAACCCTGCAAATCGCCAGGACAGTTAAATATATTAATTCATATTCATTCAAATATTCGCCCCGCCCCCACACCGCGGCGGCATTGATGCCAGACCAGATTCCAGAAAACATAAAATCAAAACGGCTTGCTATTTTGGACGCAGAACTTAACGAAATTCAACGCACATTTAATGAATCATGCGTGGGAAAAACCCTGCCCTGCTTATGCGAAGGTGACGATAAAACCCGTCGCCACTTGGTATATCGCACACCGTACATGCAACAATGCATCGTTGCAAAACCCGATGGCGAACCAAAACAAATATGTAACCTAGAAATCACCGCCGCAAACAAGGCATCACTTCGCGGGAAAATTGTTGATTAAAACATAAACCGACCGTTTAAACCTATTTTCCACGACATACCAAAATCATTGTTGTAAATTGTGTCTATATGCACATCTGCGCCGGCTGCGTCCATAATCGACCAGACGCCCAGATTGATTCCCGCACCAATCCATGAATCTGTTCGTACAATTACCCGACCACCGTAATCGTATCGCAATCCATCAAATTCATATTTATACTTAATGTCCGCCCCACCTATTCCATACAATTTCGTGTCTTGCGCATTTGCCACCGCCAAATATTCCGTTCCAAGTCCAACAAACGGTGCAACTTCATACCCACCAGAAACATCAAATGCGTGGCCATATTCTCCGATCGCATATGCCGATGTCCCATCGGGATTATTCACAATCGTTCCACCCGTAAACACGGGTCCAATGTCAAAAAAAGCCTTGCCGATACCGGCATAGCCACGCAGAAAATTATTATCTAATATATCATATTGCGCATCAATCCCCAATCCAACAGACACACCACCATATTCATTGATATTATCTGAACAATCAATATTCATAAAATGCCCAGATATTTTCATATAAACATCATCTACACTAACAGATATATTTGGTCGAACACCATATATAAAGATATTTGATGAAGAAATAAACATTGGTTCTATGCCGAACATAATATCATCATCTATGTGCATCATTTCCAGGGTTTTATACGAATTCATTAAACTTATCGGGCGCATTAATTTAATCGGATTTGTACGAACACTTTGGGATAAAATATCATTAATTTCATCAACAGACGAAACAGCATCTAAAACAGAAAACAGTTTATTATCAACACCAGATGACCGCAAATCGCCAAGAAATTTTCCCATACCATTGTTTAATATTCGCGCATAATCTGTGGAACGTTTAAGTTGCATAAATACATCGTTATTTACCTTATATGTATGTATCGCATATAACGGATTTATCGTCCCAGAATCAACATGAACAACCCCATCACCAGACGCATCTGAAAACAACAACACCGATTGATATGAAAAATCATTAAATCGCAGAACCACACGACCACCCAGTTCGACATTTGACGGAGCAACAAATTCGTCTATATTTCCAGCATCCAGATAGACATCTCTAAATTCTATTGTATCGGCATTTGATGCGGCCGACATAATTGCAGCCAAATTCAATCCATCTCCATTACGAACCCGAACATCGAAACCAGTCCCCAGCCCCAGATTAGTAATTTCATCATTTGACGATATAACCTGGACCAGATGTGCACCGGTCTGGGGCAAAACCCCCGCATTAAATGTACCGACATTTTTTATTTCAACGGTGCAATTTTCACAAATATCTATTGTGCCATCTATGTGTCCATAGTTGAAAATACGCAGACTATCAACGACCCGTATATCATGCGCTTCAAAAGAAACACCATTTTGTACCGTGACATCTTCGTTTATGATATAGTTTCCGGAAACAATGGTATCGCCAGATATTTCTAATGCTTTCACCCCATCACACACGACGCCTGAACAACAAAAACCCAATAAACCACGAACTATAGCTCTCATAATAGAAAACCATAGCACAAAAGAATATATTCCTAAAACATAAAAATTAAATGGGGGCTTTCGCCCCCACACTTCAACACACACAAATAAACTATTGCTTTAATGTTCCCCACGCCGCCTTATATCCACCATCACGGGTCAATATTAATTTGGCATTATTCAACTGGGCCGCGGTTAACCCACGAATAATATACGATTGTTCCAAACGACCGACATGATTTATTCTAATGGTTGGCAAATCAATTGCCATTGGTGCGGTATCACAGCACGTGCTGTCATTATTGCATGTTCCACATTGATAAATGCCCATTGTATATGTTTTGCCCGGACGCAAATCGATTAAATCGACCTTCATTTTCAGGCCGGCATCTGTTTCTTTGAACTTGATTGTTCCCATGGCCGATTCGCCACCGCGTGAACTGCGGGTGTACATTTTTGCACGAACATCATCTATATCTGCATTTTTATATGTCTGATAGAACACAACGGTTTCAGAAACCTGGGGCTGCATATTTTGTTTGTGATGTTTACACCCGCTGTGATCTTTCTTATCGCACTGGGCGTACCCACCATGATGTCCATAATGTTGTTTGTTTGGACACGAACACCCACCCATTAATACAGCCACACCAAAAATCGATGCTATTAAAGATAATGTTTTTGTTTTCATAAATGTCTCCTTTGTTTTTTATGGTTCCAAAAACATATTACAATATTTCACTGCACATATCCCCAGGTTTGATTCCCTAAACCCCAGGAAACAATGCACATAGCGCATTTTACAAACAAAAACACCGTCATTGTTAACGGTGTTTTTCTGCACAACCACATTATCCCTAGAACATAAACCGAACACCAATATCACCACCGATATCATGTAATCCGGAATGAACATTAACGAAATTATATCTGGCCGCGACATCAACCGCAAAGACTTGCCAATCAAATGTCACGCCCAAAGTTCCCATTGCGGCCATACGTGTTTTGTCGCTGGTATCCTTGGCAAATGCATCATATTCGCGCGATATTTTGGAAAATCCAAGACCGATACCGGCACCAACAAACGGACGAATCATTTTATAGTCGCCAAATTCCCAGTATGAATTCCACATCAATGTCTGTAATTTGCTTTCTACTTTGACATCCGCAATATCACCAAATTTTTTGGTATCTTTGGTTTTGCTGAATATGGACCATTCGATTTCCGAACGAACCATATCACAAACTTCCAAACCCATTGCCAACCGGCCACGAAAATCCAAATCTTCGATTGATTGTTTTTTACCATTGAACTTATAGTTCAAATTGTTATACCCCAAACCGACACGCATGCCGATATATGGATCCAATCCCATGATTGTAAAACTGGGGTCTGATTGTTGACCAGCGAATGCCGGGCATGCCAACACAACCGCCAGTGCAGATACTGCTAATTTTTTCATTTTTTCTCCTTTTTGGTTTTTTGTTTTCATGTCTATGCAATTAATGTTATCAGACAATGAACCGTTATTGCATAGGTATGGATTCCATCAAAAAGAGAAACTCAAAATCGCTGGCGCATGGTAAATTCGGTTGTCCACTTTTCGTATTCGCGTGCCGCGATATTAGAATCGCGTTTAGTATAACTGACCGTCACAGTCGGCACAAATCCCCAAAAATCAAACTTGTTATTAGAAATAGAAAATGCATATCGTTGAATAAAATCGCGCTCTGTCACAGATGCAAAACTGTGGTTTACAACCGCCCAACGCGGTCCATCATAATTCATCCATGAAAACGAAGGTTCAAAATATACACTAAATCCATATGTGATTTCCGCACCAACCCCGATGCCGGCAGAATACCGCCAATACGCATAAACATCTTCGTGCGCGGTATTGCGTTCCACGCCACCGAAAATCATTATATATTTTGACGCATCAAAAGAATAACTTATATGTGGTGACACGGCATATGTTTGTCCATCCATATATTCGCCGTATGTATCATACTTATTCTCCATCATACGCAATGTTAATCCAGATGATACTTTACGCGTCCAATCATAATGCGAATCGATTTTGGCACCCGCCGACCAATTATACCGATTCCAACCATACCAACGACGCGCCGCAATCGCCGCCAACCAAACATCACCACGTTCCCAAATATATCGTGGTCCGGTTCCACCAGACAAATACAAATCATCAAACTTATGTTTATTATAGATATTTGTATAAATATTCGCCTCATTTTTCCAGCGCCAGTGGTCTGATATATCAAATTCGTAATTTCCGCCTAATATAAAATTATATCCGAACGCGCGTTCAGGTTCCGGTAAAACACGCGTAAATTCGCCCCATTCATTAATAACGGTTTCTTCACCACCGGATGCTTGGTTAACATTGTTATCTGGTGCGGCACTAAAATTAAACCACGCGTTCCACCGTTTGTTTTTTCGTGCGATATACCGTAAATACATCATTCGTTGCTTAATTTCATCGGGAATATTCTTTCCCGTCATCGCAAGACGCAAATGATAATCCGCGCGATACCATTGATGTTTCATCATATAGCATATTGCCAATTCATAACGAATTTTTGCAAGATCCGGTTGATCGTCCAAAATTTTACGATATATTTTTATAGCCTCGTCTACATTGCCCTTTTTCTGTTCCATTTGGGCAAGTAAATACCACCGTTCAATTTCCACCGGCAAATTATTTGTTTGTGGCATTTTAAGCAATATATCGGACGCACGATCATATTCCCCGACAAAGACCAAGTCACCCGCCAACTTAATCGCATCCAACGCGGTCATTGTCACGGTTGTTTCTTTTGCTTTTTTCGTGTTGGATGATTTTTTGGGTGCGTTCGACTTTTTTCGCAGATTTTTTTTACTATCACCCTGCTCTATCCGCGCTTGTTCTGCATATGCCGATTCCACGACCAACGGTTGTTGCGTTTCGACCGCATTGGATTTTATTCCGGCAAAGCACATTATGATGGTGATAAAAATCGAAATAAGTTTTTTCATTTTATACTAAATACAGCATAGCAATAATAACAATAATTACCATAAAAAAATCCCCCACGACCGCGGGGGATTTATTATTTGACACCTATGGGCTGGCTTAGTCTTTCTTCATACCCCACGCAGCCTGCAATTCATATTCACGGGTGACATAATTGCTGCCCGATTCATACAAATTTTCTTCCGAATACATTCTGGCGGTACCCGCTGCTTCGGACGGCGTTTCCACACCATAGAACCCGGAATTAATATTTGTTTCCGCATCTACTATGTGATCTAACGCGCCATAAACCTGATACCGCGAATCAATCATGTCTTCGTGTGCTTCGTTCTGTGCGTTCAAAGCATCAAGCGTCATGCTATCACCGGTAATCGTGACATTATAGAATTTATCATCACCGACCCCGGCCTTAAAGAACGGCATGTATATCGTCTGATTTCCACTGCCATCAACTGTCAATGTCGCGGCATTTGTCTTGAACGACTTTGCAACATCATGACCGACCTTATTGGCATCAACATACCCATCACCAGAATTATTATCATATTCAAACCCGTGTGCGTGCAGATATGCTGTTCTGTCTACACCATTACTTTGAATACTGGTATAAACACGACCTATTGCCGTTCCGGTATATGATGTATTGTTTCCCGGCGTTAACGAATCCACCAGCGCACCATCTTTAATTGCATAACCACCGGCGAACAACTGGAAATCTTCCGAAGTATTAAATTCGGTTTCACGTTCTGCCGCGGTTTTATAATCGTGTGCATCGGCATCAGCACGCATCCCAGCAGTAATGGATAACGAAAGAATCTCATCCGAACTCTTATCTGCATCCAATGCATCATCCAGGTCTGCCGCATGTTGATTTCTTATAGCAGAAATCATGCTGCTATCCAAACCCTTATGCTTGGAACGATAAACCGGATTGAATCGACCAAAGTCCGAGAATGTTAAACCGACCGCTTCACCTTCGGTGCTTATATCCAAAACTTCGTCAATACGGTTCCAGTGTCCCAATGCCGACGGTGCCACCGCATCCAATGCGTCCATATCCTGGCCGGTGTCTGCAACACGTTTAAGGGCTTTGTCCCCATATTCCTGGTACTGCAAGTTTTCACCAACAACCACCCACTTACCATCACTGAAATTATATGCTTTCTCTATTTCCATTTCCATTGCACCAATATTATCGGAAATCATGGTTGTTTGATCAAACTCGGCATAACTTTCGTCTGAATTCTTGTATCTCCAATTATTCGCCTCCTTTACCCACGTACCATCATGCAATCCATAGCGATTTTCTAACACCGATTTCATGGTCGCTAATACTGTGGCTTCATCATTGGTCATGGTAAATACATCTTCGCCAACCTTGGCATATTTATCCTGAACATATTCAAATATCGGGGTATTAAATCGCTGTGATGTTCCGATACGTTGAATATGATCAACGGTACCACCCTCTAATGTTTCACTTATTTCGGTAATTGTTCCATGATCATCGACCGTAAATTTAAACGATCCCGCCGGATTTTCCGCGATATGGAATTCAATATCACTTAATTCATATACCGTATAATCTTTGTCATTATAATGCCGCGCTGCGGAACGATATATCGCCGGTTCGGAATTATCGTCACGAACCACTATGGCCGATGTCATTGATGTCAATTCAGTGTTGGCATTCGCCGGTGCCCCGGTCAAAAACGCCGCACGGACCGCACCCGCATCACTTAACGGTGTGGGGGCAACACCGCCACCACCGGAACCGCCACCACCGCCGCCACATGCGGCGATTGCCAAAACAGATGTCAAAAGAAATAATTTTTTCATTTTCCTTTCCCCTTTGTTTGAATTGTTAATTTGTACAAATATGCCATTCAATGTAATTGTATAGGGTCCCAGAAAGAAATACAAGCAAATTATGCGGGTCAACAAACTTTCGTGGTGAACGCGCAGGGACTCCCCCGGCATGCATGCCTGCGGGCGAACCGTGACGATTTGGCTACATTTCACTTGCCAAATCTACTTGTTTTCGACCCAGCAACTTCGTTGCGAGCGTTCTTGTCCACTTGCGCTACAAAATAAAAATGACCACTTTCGTGGCCTTTTTATGTCCGTCTTCGCTATCGCTACGCCGAGACATCCGTCTCCATTTCATTGCGCCGAGACTTCGCTGGAAATTTTTAAGCCCGCACTTTATTGTGCGGGCCAACAAATTTTCGTGGTGGACGCGCAGGGACTCGAACCCTGGACCCACTGATTAAGAGTCAGTTGCTCTACCAACTGAGCTACGCATCCAGTGACGCCTATTATATACCGTTTTAACCCAAATGCAAGTTTTTTAACCCTATTTCTTTAGATACTGAATCGGGTTGTACGCCTTGGTCCCGCGACGAATTTCGAAATGCAATTGTGGTTTATCGACCTTGCCCGATTGACCCACAGTTCCAATTTTTTGTCCAACGGACACACGCGCCCCACGACGCACCGCCATAGAATCCATATGTGCATAAACCGTCATCCAACCATCACTATGCTGAATGATAATCAAGTTCCCCATACCTTTAACCTCGTTCCCAGCATATGCAACAACCCCATTTTCCGCCGCCCCAACTGTTGTCCCACGGGTTGCGCCGATATTAATACCGTCATTAAATAATCCCTTGGTTTTTGCACCATAGTTTGACAGAATTTTGCCCCGCACTGGCCACGAAAACTTTGACGAAGACCGCGCAGTTATCGTTGGTAATTTATTTACCGATTTCTTTTCGTCCGCTTTTTTATTTTCGGCTGGCTTTTTTGCGGTTTCTGTTTTTGTCTTTTCGTTATTGCCCTGTTTTGTCGCCGGTTTGTTTTCTGTTTTCTGGGGTTTTACATCCGGTTTTACCGATGTCTTTATTGCTTTATCCGTCGATTTTGGTGTCGCCGTGGGTTTAGCCGTCGATACCGCATTCGATTCAGACGGCGTTTTCACCACAGCCGTACGCACCGGTGCCGCGTCCAGATTTGGAACACGCACAACCTGACCCGCGTACAGCGCGAACGGCGCATCAAGATTATTCATCACCGCCAAATCATTGACCGGCACAGAATATTTACGTGACAACGAATAAAGCGTGTCACCCGGCGCAATCGTGACATCCGTCAAATCGACACGCGTCGTTGTCGCACGTGGGGCTGGTTTTGTTTTTTCCCGCACAATCGGTTTCTGCTTTTCTTTCACGACGGGTTTTTGTTCCGGCACCTTGGGTATTTCGGTTACGACTTGTTCCCGAGATGCGCGCACACGCAATTTTTGTCCCACCGACAAATTATATGGTTCCGCCAGGTTATTTAATTTTGCAATTTCATCGACCTTCATTCCATATTTGGCACCAATCGCATACAGTGTATCACCACGCACAATGGTTATTTCGGTCTCATCATTTCCACCGTACATATATTTCGGGACATCCAAAACATCATCAGTTGGCGTCCAATCGGGTTCTGGTTCCGGTTTGGGTTCTTCTTTTACTGGTTCCGGTTCTTCGTCTGACCGTTCACCCACAATTAATGTATCATCAACATTTGGCTGTTCTGGTTCAGCAACCGCCCCGGCTTCTGGGGCCGGTTCTGATGATATTTCGTCCGTTTCATCGGGCGGAACGATATAATCGTCCACAGAAGCATACAAAACATAATCTTCTGTTGTGGTTCCGGTACCATAAATTTCGGGTGCGGCATATACACCATAATCTGTTGCCGCAGAATTATAAATTTCGGGCTGGGCGGACGGATCGGCCAACAATGTCGGATAACGCGCGGTAATAAATTCACCAACTGTATCCGGCAAAGCAACGATTTTCGGCTGTAAATCGCATGCAACAAGCACGATACCCATCGACAAAAAAAATAAACTATTTTTTTTCACGCCGTAATTATATCACAAAAACAGCAATAAATAAACAGTTATACTGCTTTAATCATCGCGTCGCATAAATAAAACGCCAACCTCGAACAATGCCCACATTGGCAACGCTAATAAGATTTGGGAAACTATATCCGGTGGTGTTAACACCGCGGCCACAATAACAATAAGCACGATTGCATATCGACGCATTTTAACAACACTGCCACGCGACAAAACCCCCATCCGGTTCAATAAAATCATGACCAGCGGTAATTGAAACGCAATACCAAATACACGCAACAGACCGATTGAAAAAGATAAATAATCACGCGCAACGGGCAATATCAATGATGGCACCGGTGCCGATTCGTTTAATTCCAAAAAGAATCTACAAACAAACGGGATTAAAACCCAGAACGCGAATCCCGCACCAACAACAAACAATACCGGCGACAAAATCAAAATCGGAAAAATGAAATTACGTTCTTTCTGTTTCAATCCCGGGGCCACATACGCCCATACTTGCCACAATCCAACCGGTATAGTCACCCCCAGCGCAACAACAAACGCCAACGACAAACGAATCATTAACCCATCTGTTAATCCAGAATACAACAACGCACCATCCGGCCAGATATCAATTAATGGTGCCGTTAAAAAATCCTGAACCAATGGTGAAATATACCAACCAAAAATCATTGCACAAACAAATACGACAAGTGTCCACAATATACGGCGACGCAATTCGGCAAAATGTTGCATCATTGTCATTTGTTTCATTTTTTGCGCCCCGCTGTTTTTTTCTTTTTTGTTTGTACTGTTTTGGTTTGCTTTCGTTTAGTTGAAAAGTCAGACAAAATATCATCGGTGGTCGTCTTGATTAATTCATCAATTGGTTTTTCCAAATCAATCTGTGTTTTTATTTTTTCAGACGCGTCCGTAATACGCCAAATCACATTACGAACAAAACGCACAATGCGTGCCACGAACCGTGCGACATCCGGCCAACATCGACTTGGTACGACCAAAACGGCCACCAAAATAATAACTAAAAATTCGGGCCCGCTTATACCGAACATATAAATCCCTTAGTCATAAAAATCATCGCCATTATTGGTATTAACGGTTTTATGGCGCTGAATCTGGAAATAATTTTTACCAAAATTCGTCTTGGATTTCATATTATGAAACGCGACATCTGTTTTGGCACCTGTTGCGTCAACCACCGACCAAGAGTTTAATTTTACTGGTTTATTATCGAATACAACGGTCATGTTCCCCAATCCTTCTTGACCACGCAAATTCATTTTCAACGAAAAAGTTTTGGCATCTGACTTTGTTTCGATAACATTAATATCTGCATTTCTTAGATCGATATTTTTACGAATTAAAATGCCCGCGGGCGTACTGGACAATGGAACCGTCGTAATCTGGTCCAACGATTTATCAAAGAAATATAAATCACGTCCATCTGCAATAAGTTGCACTGGCATATTATCGTAATCCAAACGTACACGTCCCGGGCGCAACATCGAAAACACACCCGTATCAACCCGGCCATTTGATGTCTGGACAAAATTGCCCTCTAACCCCGTTATGCCATTCAAATACTTTTCTGCGGTCGCCACCAATTTATTGTCCACCGCCCCATACGAAGCCACTGAAACAAAAATCCCAAAAACAAAGACAAACAATTTTTTCATTTCTACATCCCCTTGAAAGCTGCTATTACCTGGGAACGAACATTATCCAATGTATCGCCCCGCACGATTGCGCCCGCGGCGCGTTCATGACCACCACCACCAAAAGATACCGCTATTTTATCGATTGCGGCACCGCGACTGCGAATAGACATACCAATTTGATTTTCCTTTTGCTCCTTTAACAAAACGATATATTCAACACCTTTTATTTGACCTAATATATTCAAAACCATTTCACCACGACCGTCCATATCGCGATAGTCCCGACGACAAATTGTTGCAACAGCTAATCTGTTATGATAAAAAAATTCGGCATTCGCGGCAGCCTTGGCTTCGACCAACACAGCTTTGCGCGGCTTATTATTCATTAATTCGACCAAATGGTGAATATTTACCCCACCATCGACCAATTCCGACATCGCCACCAATGTTTCCCCATGATGCGCGAACTTGAAATTCCCGGTATCTGTTAAAATAGCCACCGCTAACAAATCACGAATATCTATATCATCGCGCCAACCCGCCACACGCATAATACGTTTCAATATAATCGCCGTTGCATCCGCCGTATCATCATCTATACACAAATCAGCAATTGGCTTATCATTTTTATGATGATCTATCTCAACAACGAACCCAGCATTTTTTACGAACGCCAGCGGACCGCCGACCTGATGCTCTGCGCCATAGTCCAACAGTACAGCCACATCAAATCTTTCATCTGGATTAATTTTATCCCAGCAATGTGCATGCCGACGCAACGGAACACCCCCCAGATATTCTGGAATGTTGCCGTCATAAACACATGTACACTTTACATCGTAATTTTTTTCGATAAGACGCGCCATTGCCAATACACAGCACAGCGCATCACCATCCGGGTTTTTATGTGCCAAAACAACAACGCTTTTGGCCTCTTTCAGTTTATTGATAAAAATTTCTATATTCTTGTCCATCATATTAATGCGATATCTTCCAAACAGAATTGTGGGGATACCTGTCCCTTATAACTGTTCTTTTGCAACTGACCCAACATGGTTATTTTAGTATTTGTATTCGCCCGGTCCAGTAAAAAGTTTCCAACTGGCGTCCCAACCAAATTAAACCCAACAAAGGACAAAACATTCCCGCGGGCCGTTGAAACACGACCAAAAAGATGCTGGCCATTCGACATTCTTTCCGCATGTTGTAATACGGCCCCATGTAAAACCAATACAGGTTCTTTATTACCCTGACCAAATGGTTCTAATGCGGCCATTTTATTTACCAAATCCATATTGGCGCCACTGGCGTCCAGTTCTGCATCCACCAACATTTCTGTGTCTGGCATGACACCGTTCATCTGTTCCCGCACAGATTTTTCCAGAAAATCTTGAAACGCATCACAATTTTCTGCCGGCAAAGAAAACCCAGCCGCCGCTGCATGACCGCCACCTTCGGATAAAATACCCGCGGCCAAAGCCATGTGTATAATATGCCCCAAATCGATTCCGGCTATTGAACGCCCCGATCCGTTTATCATGCCGTCTGATTTAGTTGCAACGCATGCCGGTAAATTATATTTATCCTTTAACCGCCCAGCGATAATTCCCATAACGCCACCATGCCATCCATCGCCACAAACAAACAAACTGCATCGACCATTTGCACAACATGAATCAGCCATTTCAATAGCATGCAACATGATCGCATTTTGTATACCGATTCGTTCGCTGTTCATTTCATTTAATTGATTTGCTAAATCAGACGCGATTAGCGGATTATCTGTTAACAACAATTCCAATGCCGGCGTTGCAGAATCAAGTCGGCCGGCGGCATTCAATCGTGGTCCCAGCGCAAACCCGACAGAATAAACCGATGCATTTTTTATGTTCGCCACATCCATCAGCACCCGCAACCCCAGGTTTTGTCGGCGTCCCAGAACCTGCAGCCCCGTTGCAACAAACGCACGATTTAGCCCCACCAACGGCATTGTATCACATACCGTCCCCAGCGCGACAAGATCCAGATACGATACTGGGTTTGTATTTTCTATTCTGGTGCGTAATTCTGAATCAATATCACGCGACCTTAATTCGCGTCGCAACGCAACAATGGTCATAAATGCGACCCCAACGCCCGCCATATATGAAAGCCCGGATTTATCGTCACCGCGTTTTGGATTTACAACCGCATCTGCGTCCGGCAAAACATCATCCGGTGAATGGTGGTCGGTCACAACAACGCGCAACCCATGTTGCTTTGCATATGCGACCTCGTCCACGCCACTTATACCACAATCAACGGTGATTATTAATTTTGCACCCGTTGCCATGATATCGTCTATTGCAGCTGTATTTAATCCGTACCCTTCGCCTTCACGCGTTGGCAAATGCCAAACGACATCGCACCCCAGCGACCGCAAATATTTAACCCAGATTGCAGTAGATGTGATTCCATCGACATCGTAATCGCCATATATTGCAATTTTATCATGCGCCAAAACCGCATCTGCAATTATGCGGGCCGCTAAATCCATATCAGCCATTGTTGATGGATTGGGCATATTATTTTTAATACTGGGATTCAGGAATCGCATTACATCGTCGGGTTCAACGATACCACGACGCGATAAAATTCTTTCTACTAAATGGTCGGTTGCATACGCATCGTTATCAGCCCCAGTGTCATCCACAACCCATGCCCGACCAAGCACGGATTTTTCTACTATCTTTCTCACGCTGTACTCTTTTTTTTATTATTGATGATATTATAAACGAAATTTATTCAAATAGCAACGGCAGTATGCTGCTCATGATTTTTCCAGCAGTTGGCACGGCATTCCACGCAGATGTGCGCATATTCCATGTTTCTTTGATTCCCTTTGGCTCGTCCAAAATCACCAGCAAGATATACTGTGGTGCATCAACCGGGAATATTCCGACAAAAGCCGTCTGGTTTCTTTTCTTATCATTCGCACCACCAGCATATTTTTCAGCGGTTCCGGTTTTTCCGCCAATTCTAAATCCGGGGACGCGGGCATTTTTTCCACTTGTTTCTTCGACAACCCCGAACATTATTTCGCGTAATTTCGCAGATATTTCAGGGTCCAAGACGCGTTCACCGCGCACCGCCCCAATACCACGTTTTTGCAATGTCGGATATATATAAATACCACCATTAGTCATTGCATTCACCGCAAGCAGTAAATGCATTGGTGTCACGGATATACCGTGTCCATACGATACCGTTGCGCGTTCAACCGGCCCCCATTTTCGTGGCATCAATGGTCGCTCTGTTTTACCAAATTCCAAATCCAGTTTTTCATCCAAGTGTAAACGATGGAAAAATTCCCGCTGGGTACCATCTGGCAAGTCAAGTGCTATCTGGGCACTGCCGACATTACATGAATGCAACATAATCTCTTCGACAGACATTGTTGGTGTTTTTGGTTTGAATGTTGCAACATCGGTCACCCGTTTTGCAACATGACCATTTTTATCATAAATTGGGTATGGTTTGTTTATAACATATTTTTTATTTATGCCATTTTCCATTGCCATTGCTGTATTAAATATTTTAAAAATAGACCCCATTTCGAAAACACCACGCAATGGTTTGAATAAATGATTTGCGATTGGGTCTAAATTTCTGTTTTCTGGATCAAAATCTGGCAACGATACCATCGCCAACATTTCCCCAGTCCGCGAATTCATAAGCATGCCCATTGCACCCTTAGCATCATACTTTTGCATCGCTATTGACAATTGTTCATAAAAAGCCATTTGGATTCGCGTATCCAGTGACAACCGCAATGAATCCCTGTTTTCAGACAAATAATCATCGAATATTCTTTCGGCACCCTCTAACCCGTGGCCATCTTCACCGACGAAACCAACTATATGCGAAAACAAACGACGTTTTGGGTATTTACGCGTCTGAACACGTCGCACATCCAGTCCATCGATATGTGCCGCACGCAACTGGGCACACTTTTCATCTGTCACATTTTTAGCCAGTGTTTTATATCGTGTTGCGGTATTAACAAGTTGTATCGCATCCGACAATTTATATTTATATGGCAAAACATCGTGAATCAGTTGCGCCGCCCGTTCCTTATTTTTTGATGCCAATCGTGACGGCACCAACGCGATATCACAAGACGCAATATTTTTCGCCAAAATATCAACACCATTTCGATCAACAATATCCGCGCGGGCAACATTCCATTCGGTGGTACCGCGAACATGACTTTCACCCGACCCCATCAGCCCCAGATATAATGTTTTTGCACCAAACAGCACAAATGCCCCACAAAACAACCACATAATAACAGACACACGCAACCTGCCACTACGTGGGGCGACCACATCATTTGCACCATGTCTAAAAATATCGTGTCCAACATCAAACATCATTTACGTTCCGGTAATTCGTTTATTGATATACTTTTTTGAAATCCGACCGTTTCAGATTTTGGGTTTATCAATTTCACCACACTGCCTAAAATTTCCGGACGCAGATAAGCGGCAAAATCTGTTTCTGCAACTGCGATACTTTGTTTTTTTTGCACAATATCAGCACGCACATGATTCAGCACGCGATTCTGGGTTCGATAGCAAACCTGTAGCATTACGGTCAATACCACCATGATCATAAAGGCACCGATACCAATATGGAACATTTTCTCGTCTTCGTTCATATCCAACCCACTTTGATTATATTCTCAGACCTTAGTGTATCATAAATTATGCAAAAAGCGAATCATTGAATTTACCCCATTCAAACGCCCCGCCCCCAAATTTATATCAAGTTCCGAAAACATAGCCAACAAATCCATTTTCTTTATATCTGACGGTGATTTGCCATCAACCATGGCGGTAATTATTGCAACCACACCGCGCACAATCGCCGAATCGGCACGTCCATAAAATCGATTCCCCGCACGACATATTTCCACACGCGATGCACAACCTGTTATTTCAGTACATATTGCATTATCCGGCACGGGCGGTAAATGCGCGCCAAAATCCATAACCATTTCCAACTTTGCGACCGGGTCATCTATTGCCGATAAAATACTTTTCATCTCAACATATGTCATTTTATCACCAACCTTGTTCTGTTAAATCCAATTCTGCACGCGCCATATCAGACATCATAGAAAGATTCCATGGCGGATCCCATACCAACTCAACACGTACCGCCGTCCCACCCGCAACACCAACTACGGCATTTTTTACCTGGGCTAAAATTTCTTCCATTAATGGGCATGTTGGACTGGTAAAAGTCATGGTTATAACAATTTCTTTATCACCAATTTTAATATCGTAAACCAATCCCAAATCCCAAATATTAACAGGAATTTCTGGGTCATACACGGTTTTCAATGCATTAATAATATCTTCGCGATTTGCTGTCATTTTACTTTGCGATTCCCCTGATTACACTAACAACAAATTTTGCTTCGTCCATTGTGTTCCACGGTCCAACCGATATACGAACAGATCCCGGTACACCCATTAATTCATGAATCCATGATGCACACATATTACCAACACGAACACAGATATTATGCGCCCCAATTAATGTTCCAAAATCCAGCACATGCATATCGCGAACTACAAAAGAAATTATTTTTGCATCACGCGTTGTTAATAATTTGATATGTGGCATCTTTGATAATTCATCATACATGTATGAAATAATATCTGTTCCACCCGACCAGGCACGCCACTCTTTGATAGCAACTGGCAAACCAGCAATTTGGGCCAATGGTAATGTCCCCGCTTCGAACCTGTTCGGGGACGAATCGATATTCCAATTATTCCCAGATATATTTTGGACCATACCCCCACCAAATTTATCGGGTAAAAACGAATCGGGATTTTTAATATACATTACGCCCACACCGTTATCAGAACCAATTTTATGTCCGGAAAAACACATAAAGTCGCAATCCCAATCGCGTACATTAATCGGACAATGCGCAACATATTGCGCGGCATCAACAATCGTTATAACATCTGGATTTTTTTCACGCGCCGCCATAATAATTGATTTCACATCCTGGGGCACACCCAACACATTAGACATTGCAGTAATAACGATGACATCGGCATTTGGCACATTTGTATAATCCAAATCATAATTTTTTGTTAATGGTATTTTTACTAATTTTGCATCACTACAACGCGAAACATGTTCCCATGGCATACGCGCACTGTGATGGTCAATATCAGATACCGCGACCGTTTTCACATCGCGTGAACCATTAATAATATTCACAATCCGATTCATTGCGTCCGTTGTACCCGATGTAAATATAACCTGATTGGCAGATTCGGCACCGATAAAACGTGCAACATATTCACGTGAATCGGCCAGCATTTTATCAGCCGCCACCGCACGCGCACAAACACCCCGCCCCGTGTTAGCGTACGAATTACGCAGAAAATCGCACTGGGCCACAATCACTGATTCCGGTTTCAAAGCACTTGCCGCTGTATCTAAGTATATGATTTTATTCATTTTATGTTTTCTCTTGCATTTTTTAGCGATTATAATACACTCGAACGAAATATCAACAGCCAAGGGAGAAAAAATATGGCATTACAACACGCAAATGATGAAACTTTCGCGGGCCTTATTGGTTCCGGCATAACATTGGTTGATTTTTGGGCAACCTGGTGTGGTCCATGTCGGATGTTCGGGCCTATTTTTGAATCAGTATCTGAGAAAATTCCGGATGTAAACTTTATAAAATTCGAAATAGACGAAACGAATCGCCGCACACCGACCAAGTATGGAATTCGCAGCATTCCAAGTATATTGGCGTTCAAAAACGGCGAGTTGGTCGAAGCACGCACTGGGCTGATGGATGAAGAAACCGTCATTACATGGATTAATGAATTAAAGGCATCGTAAAATGGCAAAAAAAGATTTCAAAAAAATCGTATTACCCGAAAAATATGTTCCCAAAAAATCCGAACCATATATGTGTCCGGAACAGTTGGCGTATTTTTATCAGTTGTTAACCGCACAAAAAGAAGAATTATTACATTCTTCTGGTGATGTATTAAATTCTGTTCGAATGGCGGATAAATCCGCATCTGATGGCGTTGGTGACGAATCGGACAGTGCCACACTGGAACAAGAAATAACTATGAACCTGCGAATGAGCCAACGCGATGGCAACCTTATGCGCAAGATAGATGCGGCATTGGCGCGCATTGACGACGGCACATATGGATATAGTGTTGTTTCTGGCGACGAAATCGGTATTCAGCGTATGTTGGCGCGACCACTGGCAACCATGACCATCGAAGAACAGGAAGAATACGAACAAAGAAAAGAATAAAAAACGCGCCAACGGCGCGTTTTTTTTCACACAAATTCCTTATTTCTTAACAACCTTTTTTGCCGGCTTTTTCCTGGCAATCGGTTTCCTTTTCGCCGGTGCTTTTTTAGTCAATGGCTTTTCCACTGGCGCAGTTTTTTCTTCTGTCTTTAATTCTTTTTTAAACACCTTTAACCCATCGGCGACATTTTTCATCATACCGGGAATCTTGTTATGACCAAACAGAATCACAACCAAGATAACGATTAACAAAACTTCCCATACACCAAAACGACCAAGCATTTTTATCTCCTTTTACCTATAACTATTTCGCCACATAGCAATCCAATCCATCGGATTTGGCGTTCTGGCAGAAGCCATTTGCATCACCCGATGTTGCAAATGAAACACGCAACCGATATGTGGTTTTTCCATTTATCTGCGCAGCCAGAATAACAAATTGCTTACCTTCAAACAAACTCTTGTGTCCGGCACGAATTTGTCGCTCTGCCGATTCGGCTGCGGCCCGTGTGGCATATGAACCGAATTGGACGAACCACTTTCCAGATGGCACCGATGCGGATTTCTGAACAGTTTTTTGTGCAGGCTTTGCCACGGGTTTAGCAACCGGTTTCGGCGCCGGCTGGGCAACCGGCTGTGGTTGCGCAACTGGTTGTGGTGCTGGTCTAACCACTTGCTGTGCCACTGGCTGTTGAACAACCTCTCTATCCGGATTAAATGTCACATCACGACGATCCGATACAACACGAACCGGGACCCCGTTATTTTCAACCATTGGTTGTGGCACTGGCTGTGGTTGAGCCACTGGTTGTGGTGCCGGCGCCGGCATCGGTCTTACATCCATCGGTTTCGCCGGAACATTCAATGTATCGTTCGGCATCGGCATTGGTGCCACCGGCAACGGCTGCGGTTCGGCAACAACCTCTGGCACATCCAGGTTGATTTCGACAGATTTAGACGAATCGCTTCCTATGGTACGAATGATAATGTATGTCGCCAACATAATGACAACCACCCCCAGCACCATCAACAACCACGGTTTCCGTGGCCGTGGTGCGGCAAACGGCGTTGTTTCCGGCAAAGTTTCAACCGGCGTATCATCGTCCAAATCTAAAAAGTCCATATTGTTTTCTTCCGTATCCATGCGAAATCCCCCCATTTGTTGATGCCATTATTATACCATAAAAATCGGCAATTACAAAATGTAATCGATAAAAATTATTGTGGCATCTGGCCAAAGTGTGGTGGGACGATTAATTTATGGTTTTCTTCGACAATCGGTTCAACCTCGCACTTATGTGCACAGCCCATAACCGTAACTGCGATAACACTCAACAAAACAAGTGATACTATTTTCTTCATAACTCACCCTTTCCTTTTTATATGGCTTGGGGCGCAACAAAATGCGCCCCTGGTTTATTACAATGGCATTTTGATTGCTTCTGCCATTTGTGCGACAAAGTCAGCCAATGCAATCGTTTCCTGCTTGTCCGAGCCGAAATGACGCAGAGTCACCGATTTATCCGCCATTTCTTTATCACCAACAACGGCGATGATTGGCGTTTTTGCCAATGACAATTCGCGAATCTTGTAATTGACTTTTTCGTCACGCAAATCGGCACGGCAATATACGCCCGCCGCACGCAAAGCCGAAACCACTTCGTTTGCATAATCCGCCTGCTTTTCAGAAATTGGCGTCACGACAACTGGCTCTGGTGACAACCACAATGGCAAATTACCACCGGTTGATTCCAGCAATACGCCCATAAAACGTTCAATTGACCCCAACAATGCACGATGCAACATAATCGGGCGATGCTTTTCGCCATCTTCGCCAACATATGACAAATCGAATCGTTCCGGCAGGTTCATATCCAACTGCACCGTTCCGCACTGCCACACACGCCCCATAGAATCACGCAGATAATTATCAATCTTTGGTCCATAGAACGCGGCATCTCCTTCGGCGATTTCGTATTCAATACCGTTTGCATCCAGCGCATGTTTCAATGCACCTTCGGCCTTGTCCCAAACCTCATCGGACCCGATACGAAACTCGGAATTAGGGCGTGTTGCCAATTTCATTGAAATCTTGTCAAAACCAAACTTGCCATAAATATCTTTAATAAAGCGTAATATTTTTACAACTTCGGTTTCTAATTGTTCTTCGGTACAGAATATATGCGCATCGTCCTGGGTAAATTCGCGAACACGCATCAGACCCGACAAACCGCCGGCGGCCTCGTAACGACACACTTTACCAAATTCAGCCAAATATAACGGCAGGTCCTTATACGACTTTATACCCTGACCGAACACCAACATACCGCCCGGACAAGACATCGGCTTCACACAGAAAGTTTTTCCGTCTTGCGTTTTACCAGAATAATTATGCGCACCATACTTTGCCCAGTGCCCCGAACGTTCCCACAAGCAACGATCCATAATTGACGGTGTTGATATTTCCAGGTATCCCGCACGTTCCTGACGCGCACGCAGATATTCAATCAATTTACGATATATGCGATATCCATTATTGTGCCAAAACACTGCACCCGGCGCATATTCTGGTTCGAAATGGAATAAATCCATATCTTTACCAAGTTTGCGATTATCGCGTGCAGCTGCTTCTTCCTGCATCTTCAAGAATTGTTCCAGGTCTTCCCGCGTCAAAAATGCATCAACATAGATACGTTGCAACATTTTGTTCTTTGCATCGCCCTTCCAGTACGCACCGGCAACAGTCCGTATCTTGAACGAATCGCGTGGTAAATCCTTGGAACTTTCCACATGCGGCCCACGACATAAATCAGTAAAGTCACGGAAAGTGTAAACCGACAACTTTTCACCCGCCGCATCATATTCGTTTAACCATTCCATTTTGTATGGTTGGAACTTGAACAACCCCTTGGCTTCGTCCAGGTCGACAAAACGTTGTTCAAACCGACCGTTTGATTTAATCAATTCGCGCATTTCCTTTTCTATTTTTGGAAAGTCTTCTTCACTAAATCTGTGTTCAGTATCAAAATCGTAATAGAACCCGTTTTCAATCGCTGGACCACCCGCAAATTTAACATCTGGAAATAACTTCTGCACCGCTGCCGCCAACACATGCGCCAATGAATGACGAACCGTTTCAATTGGATAAGACATAATTAACCCTTTTTATTTCTGACTTTATAATTTCTGATTGCTGATTTTAATACAAAAATTTCTGAAAGGCAAAATCATAAATCCGAAATCAGAAATCATAAATCACATGCCCCCCGCGGGGGTTGTAGTTGTTGTTGTAAAGATAAACAAATTCATAAACATAACGCACTAATTATAGACACTTTTTACGAAAAAGTAAAGGAAAACCTATTATTTCTTAGACAAATTTACATTATCTAATGCCTCTGCAACAACAAGGCTTTCCTTGTATTCTAATTTTTGACCATTAAAAAATATCGGTGCACAAACAATTTCATAACTGTCGGTCACAATATAATGGTTTGATTTTATTCTATATCCCCCTTTACATACTTTTATTTTGGAATATTCAAATTCTTTTTTAGTGCCGTCATGTTCAAAAAACACTAAGTCTATATCAGTTTTCGGAAATTTTTTGTTCAACATTTCAAACGCTTTTTTTATATCGGTGTCTGCGACAGTTTTATCCAACAAATCTTTCTGATTCATCATTCTGTGTCCCCAACAAATCAACACCCTACGTGACCCATTTATCTCTTTTATTAATCGATTACATCTTCTGTTTATTTTTAAAGATATGCTTTCCCAAGAATCATCAATACTTTTATCAACCGGAAATAAATGTAAAAAGTTTATTTTCGTTCGCGCATTACTTATTACATGATGCACCACTGGATTTTCATTGCTTATTATTTTAATATCAGGTCGATTAAAAAAACCCGAAAAATCACTACATAGCGATGTTATCTTTGTAATAAATCTTGTATCACGCCATACATTTATATCTGTCAACCAATTCCCCGGGCGTATACCAGCAGTCCAATCAAAAGGATTTGAGAAAGTTCGTAATTTGTGTGCGATTAATTCCCACGTCATTGGGCACGCGGCCCCAACAGCAAACACCAAGTCATATTCGTTGAATCGCCCAGGTAATAATTTTTCACCGTTATTTGTTGTATACCACTTAATTTTTATTTCTTTATACTTTTGTAATTTTTCTGGTCCATACACAAAATAATTCAGCATCTTTGTTCTGAACTGTCTTCGTATTTTTGTACTTGGTATAAAACAAGCGAATATTCTGATTATTGCTTTTTTCATCTCTATGTCCTTTTTTCTGAAAAAGAAACACCAAGCATTTATTCTTGGTGGTTGGAGTTTCAGAACAATCATAGAGAATTGCGTGCCTTATTCGATATATTCAAGCACACTCCAACCAATTTGTTGGAGATTTTTACATCTTATCTGATGCTCTATGACGGGTTCTGACGCCCACACAACAACTCGCTGTGCTATCGGATAATAACAAAACAATTTTATAAAGTAAAGGTTGTAATGAAACCGTGCAAGAAAAAACCGCCAAATTGGCGGTTTTACCTATATAGCGATTACTGGATAGTCTATTATACACCCATATAACACCGCGAAAAAGAAACACACACTTCCCGCGATACAAAACAGATGCCACACCGCATGACTGAACTTTAATTTACGCCATACATAGAATATCACCCCAAATGTATACGACAAACCGCCCGCCAGAATAAACCATAAACCACGCGGCGGAATGTTTCGTATCATAACCGGCAATATCAGCAACAATGTCCACCCCATCATCAGGTATAAAACAACTGTTCCACGTGGCTGTTGATGCGGATTCCGAATTTTAATATATGCGCCATACAATGTAATCGCCCACAGCAAACCAAACACCGACCAACCCACCGGCCCGCGACAATTCACCAACATAAACGGCGTGTATGTGCCGGCAATCAACGCATAGATGGCGATGTTATCCCAAACCTCGAAAAAACATTCGCCGCGTTTACCAATCAATGCATGACACATTGTGGATCCCAAATACAGTGCTATCATCGTTGCACCAAAAATCGCACAGGAAACAACCGCCCATGCATCACCCGCAATCGCGGCATATACAACCAACAACACCAATCCCGCAATCGCAAGTCCAATACCAATACCATGTGTCAAAACATTTAGTGCTTCTTCGCCACGCGTACTTGGGCGTTCCCAACGAAACAGCCCCGTTGCCCGCAACGCCTTTAATATTTTACACGCATGCGAATCGCATTTTACTTCGCGTAATTTTTTCCGCACAGCCTTTCTTGATTTAACCATTTAATACTCTCCCTATTCTCCCCCGTACCATGTCGCCACCCATAACGGACATTATGGAATAAAGGTCCGGCGTGTTTGTTCGACCCGCCAACGCCACACGCAGGTTCATTGCAACATCACCATTTTTAATTCCGGTTTTCTCCGCAATCGCGACAATTTTATTCCACCAAGTATCTTTATCATCAGCCGGGTCATATGTTTCCAAAAATGCCCGCAACACATCACGGTTATATTCATAATCGATCGCCGGCACGAAAAGTTTATCCCAGAAAAATGCAACATTTTCCAATGTCTGTTTCCAGGTAATAAAATCTTTGCGTACGCGTTTCGGGTTGTCGCGTTCTATGCCCAGCACCGCAGACAGATATTTTGCATCCGCCACCTGCATCTTATTCTCATCGGTGCCATATTCGTTTGCCCAGTTCGTCACAGCGGTGACCAAATCCGCAACTGGCATTGCGCCGATATATTCCTTGGCCCACCATTCCAATTTTTTCATATCGAACAACCCACCGGACATAGGTATCTTTTTGGGTTTCATTTCATAATCCCAAAATGTTTTGACCGCACCTTTTAATTTTGCTTCTTCATAACCCGGTGCCAAAATATTTCCCAAGTATTCAATCAGCGCTTCGGTCGGCCAACCACCAGCCAAGAAAAATGCAAGATTGTTTTCCGGATCTTTACGTTTAGACATTTTTCGCTGTTTGCCTGTTTCTGCATCTATTTTATCAAGTGTCGCCGTATGAATATAAATCGGCGGCGTCCACCCCATCATGTTAAACAACTGATAATGCAACGGTAACGACGGCAACCATTCTTCACCGCGAACAACATGTGTTGTCCGCATAAAGTGGTCGTCGCACAAATGCGCGAAATGATATGTCGGCAAACCATCATTCGACTTTATCAACACCAAATCTTCATTGTTTTCTGGGAACGATATAGAACCACGCACCGCATCTTTGCAGAATATTCTTTTATTCGGGTCGCCAGTTGAATACAAACGAATCGTAGGAACCTCGCCATTGTCCAAATGCGCAATAATTTCATCCGCGGTCAAATCACGATCACGCGCCCATTCGCCATAGATACCCGTCGCGAACCCCGCCGCATTTTGTTTGACGCGAATTTCTTCCATTTCATCTGCGGTCAAAAAGCACGGATATGCCAATCCACGCGCCAACAATTCTGCCGCAACAGAACGGTAAATATCTTTGCGTTGCGACTGAAAATATGGGCCGTATATTTCATCATTGTTATACTTAAATCCGAAATCACGTATTGCGTTTTTAACAAGATCCACAGCCCCTTCAACCTCGCGCTTGGTATCTGTATCCTCTATACGCAACATAAACACACCGCCCGACTGTGATGCTAATTTATAATCAATCAACATACTGTACAAATTACCGATGTGCATAAAACCCGTGGGACTTGGCGCAAAACGCGTCACGAACGCCCCATCTGGCAAATCACGTGGCGGAAACTTTGCCTCTAATTCCGCGATTGTCCATTTCGGTTCCGCGCCCAATACACGTGCAATTAAATCTTTATCTAAACCATTACGCATTTTGTTTTCCTTTTTCCCATTCTGACCTTAATTTAGAATATTCACAACTATCATGAATCGAACCATCCGGCCATACCCGATCGGCACGCATAATACCGTCCAATGTATATCCATTCTTTTCGGCAATTTTACGAGATGCAATATTTTTCGGATTACAATTTAACTTTAATTTATTTATATCCAAGGTTTCAAAAGCAATATCTTCTATTGTTGGCAACAATTTATTTATTACACCCGCGCCCCGTGCAGATTCTTTTAGCCAATACCCAACAAAAGCAAATTTGTTTGCCCCAGAAAATCCTGTTAACCCAATTTCACCTAAAAATTCATCACCTTTGTATATGCCGTACAAATATGGCTGTGTATATCCTTCTCGCATTTTTAGAGATACAAACACATCAAGCGCACTTTGATAATCATCATTTGGCACCCAAAAACGTAAGTTTTTCATATCCTTAGAGAATATGTCATACAACATCTTTGCATTATCATGTGTCGCCTCTACTGGACGCAAAACAAATTCATAAACGTTTATTTGTTTTGGAAACTCTGCCATAATAATCATCCTTGTTTTTCAAATATTATGATTTTATACTAAATATATGCAAAATCAAGAGATACGAACTTTTGGCCGGCGTCATGGCAAAAAACTCTCCGCACGAAAATTGTGGCTGATGGATAATATTTTACCGGTGATTTTACCAAAAAATGTAAAAAAGGCCGGGAATTTGATTTTGGAAATCGGGTTCGGAAATGGCGAACATGTGCGCGACCTGGCACACGTCAACCCCGATTCGATTATTATTGGTGCGGAACCATTTGCAAATGGGGTTGCCGCCCTGCTTTCTGCCATATGCGACGAAAAGACGAATGAAATTCTGCCTGAATATACAAATATCAGAATATGGCCGGACGATGTTCGTGATTACCTGCGTGAAACCGATTCGCAATTTTCGCAAATTTGGGTTCTGCACCCGGATCCGTGGCCCAAGGCACGGCATGAAAAACGCCGTTTGCTTTCCGCCGAATTTATAACAATGCTGGCAACACATCTTGAAAAGCAAGGTCAGATTATTATCGGCACGGACCACTGGGAATATTTTGATTGGATTTTGGCACAATTAACCACCACAAAATTGAAATATTCAACCCCAGACATGAAAACGATTCATACGCGGTACGCCGAAAAAAACAAGGCGGGTACGACCGCCCCAAAATACATTATTATTGAAAAGTAAAAAACGCGCTATATACACCATTCTGGCGCATAGAACAATTTCAATTATCAATCCAGAATAATGTTTTCGATACCGTATCGTGACGTAATTGTTCGACCAAACGGAACGATTGGTCTATACGCGCGGCATTTTCACCCAACATAAAATGCAGTTCCCCGTGCCAATCGCCCATATCTGTATTAAGCATCGCATATACGCGTCCAACAAAATCAGATTTATCACCATCGTCATGCGACAAAAACAAAGTTAACGAATCGGCCCGCACGGCCCGCAACGCCCCGAATACATTTTCCCAATCATCGTGATTTATTTCATTTACATCGATTCCAACAGACAAAGTTTTATTGAAAAACAAATCATCCCGAACAAATTTCAATTCTGAAACGAATCGGTCCATATCGCGCGCCCGAACAAAAACAATCGCCCCGTCCGCACCATCACGAAAAGCCCCGGTAATCCGCGATGATAAATCAGACATAACCGCATCATCTGGTGACTTATCAACCATAAAACGTGTAATTATTTTTACATTCGTATTTTCAATCCATGGCCAAAGTTGCGTAATCGCCCCCGGCAAAATCGATATTGCGCGTAATTTATTAGTAATCGCGGTACCCGCCGCGGCCGCCAAATCGGCACCGACACAATTCACATCACACCACAACCCCATATTATCACGCACCTGGTCTAAAAAATTGTTTTGTTCCATCATTGTACTTTTTACTTTATCATAAATATGCTACAATACAAATGATGAATAAAATTAATAACATTTTAATCGGGTTGCTTTGGCTGTTGGCCGTGACATTGGGTTCGACATTTTGGTTCAATACAATGTTCGGTTTCAATATTTTTTCGATTCAACACTGGCAACATCTTGCCTATGTCCAGGCAACGGGTCAAACCGTAAAACCGACATTTTATATTTCTGTTGTTATTGCAGTATTACTTGCCATGTTCGGTTTATATAAATTATTGCAGCCGCGTTTTCGCAAGACAGTGCTACAATTATCTGACAACCCCATGCCAGAGCACCAAGGAACCTCCCCCCAGATGCCAGCCATCCAACAAACACAACAATATGAGAATACTGCATCGGCATCCACAACGTCCCAGATGTCCACAACAGACAACAATAGCCCCGACACAGGCATAACATCGACCGCCGACCGGCCACCACGATTAAACATCCCAACGATTACCCGCACTGAAACCGTGCCACGCGTTCCTTTGGCCGCCGCCCAAATAACACACAAAAATCCCGAAACAGAATACGCCGATATCCGCAATATATTCGAATCTGCGGGCTATGTATTCAAGGGCATGCCAAAAATCAAGAATGTGCAAATCGCGACGGTTGCTATTGGTACAGGCGAGATTCTTTGGATTGGTGCTGTTGATGTTAAAAATAGTGATATGCAACGCGCAGTCCAGACATTATCTGGCGTATTTACCGATACACTGGAAGACATAGAAATCCATATTCGTGCATTTGTAATCGCCGCACCCGATGCTGCAAACGCGCCATCAGACATTTTACAATTTGCATCTGTGGAAGATTTGCGCAACTATATAAACGATGTTCCAAATACGCCGCCGGATGCGGACGAAGCGGATAATTTTGACGCATATTCTGGATACATCGGAACAGTTATGGATTACATAGGAAAGATATAATGCACTGGTCCCAGGAAGTTGCAGAAAAAAGAATAGCAGATTTAGGCATGAAAGATTTGCCACTGGTCCAAATACACCCATTGCCCCACCCGGTACCCCAAGACTGGTACACAAAATATCACGATTTTATTCACGAATTTGTAAAAACACTTGGCGACTCTATTTCTGAACTGGCATATATGAACCTGCCCCAGGGGGATTTTATAGACTTGGTTATGGGGCATCGCATGCCGGATAACTTATCCTTAAGACTGCGCACCCCGTTGGTTTGGGGCGGCAAACTGGAACCAGACAATATGTTTTTATGTACGACTTTTCCACATTCCTACAACATGGACCGATTTATAATTGAACAGAATGGCAACGACCTTATCTGGATGCCAAATCCCGCAAAAAAGGTTTATTGGCCTGTACACATGATGAATGGTGGTGACGGTGGAAATGCGACATCTGACCGATTAAGCCAAATGGCCGCGCAAATCGCGGCTTCGCGTGGAATGGAATAGAAACATGAATACAAACGAATTTTTATCTTTGATGAAATCCCATGGTGCAACGCTATACCCCCCCACGGACATACGCGACACCACATTGGCAAACGATGTGCTTAAATCGCGCCGATGTGCAATGATTCCGGCCGTTCTTATTGATTTATATAAATCGGCATCTGCCATTAACCTGGGGACTGGATATATTTTTGGACCAACCGAATGCGCACGTGGCACACGTTTTCCGATACCTTCGATTGTCCAAATTAATATGGACATGCTTGGGAATGACGCTTTATTCGGCAAAACAGTGTTTGGCCGAAACGATTTATTTTGGTTCGCATTCGATGCGTTCGGCGCGTTCTATATGCTTGATAACCTGAACTTGCGCGTTTTAAAAAAATATGACGATCCATATCGGGCTATGTCCGATTGTTTAATCGCGGGTAAATTTTAATATGAAAAAAATATCGGTATCTTTATCGGGTCACCAAACCAGTATTTCGCTGGAACCAGAATTCGTAGATGCGCTTAATCAAATTTCAAAACACGATAAAGTTTCTGTCGCATCGATTATACAAAATATTGACGACACTCGTTCACCTGAATCTAATCTTTCGTCTGCGGTGCGTTCATACATATTACGCCGATACATGCAAGAATCAAAATTATAATCATTATTCCGTCTCGGCCGATTTTACGATACACCGTGTCGTGCGCACCCCATACAGTACCGTCTAAAACCCCCGCTTGACCTATTGGCAATGATGATAATATTTCGCCATTTGATAATACAAATGCACTTATACCAGAATAATTTGCTCTTATAACCGGCAACCCTGATTCAATTGCATAGCGACGAACCATATCCAAATGCTGGTATGTTCCGGGCGTTTTGCCGAACCAAGTATCATTTGTAATGTTTACTATCGCATTTGGGGTTAAATCTGCACGTGGAACCAGTGAATCAGAAAATATAATCTCGTAGCAAATTGCCGGGGCAAAAATAAATTCGCCGTTTTCCGTATCGATTGTTATCAGTTCCGCCCCGCCCCCATGCGCCAAGTGCACAGGCGAAGGCATAAACCCAAAAAGACTATACTCACCAAATGGGACCAGATGTGATTTGTTGTATACATTATAAATATTGCCATCAGATGACGCGATTGCCATAGAATTATATGATTTTCCATCTGAAAAATAATTTGTTCCTATGATAACATTTGTTTTCAATGCACTTGCCAACGGCATATCATCACCATCAATCAACGTATATGGATATGTCGTTTCCGGAAAAACTATCAAATCAGGATTCTCTGCGTCCGCTGCCAATTGAAATAAACGAATCATGTTTTCTTCGGCACGTTTCAGCGCGTCCGCACGTGAATAAACCATCTTTTGAGATTGTGACTGTGCGGGTTGAACAATGCGTATCATTGCATTTGTTTTGTTATCATTCGATGCGACATGAATATTATACATGCCGTAAAATCCGCCACATAGCGCAATTATAACAAAGAACAAAAACACACCCCAGGAACGCCTTGATTTAACATTTCGTAATAATTCAACACCCTCGGCAATTAATCCAACAATGATAAATGTTAACCCCAATGCCCCCCATAATGACATTGAATTAGCAATCATCGGGAACGGCAATGCTATATTCGCAACAGGATTCCATGGGAACCCGGAAAAAATCCATTCACGCATCCATAAAACTAATGTCCAAACCCCGGCAAACATGAACACGCGTGCCCCAGGTGTTATACGGCCACGCGCAATGGATACAAACGGAACAGAAAAGAACATAGCCCCAAAAACACCAATTCCTATTAATGCCGGCGCAGTCCATATTGCAAATTGTTTCGTTAATTCTGGAACAACATATATAGAATCAAGGGTCCACCACAACATTGATATCGCATACATAATACCAAACGGTGACACACGCAAAAACTCACGCCACAAGACATCGTATTTTGTCCGCCGTATCGTTAACCAATAAGCACCTGCAATTCCAAATACGGTTGCAAACCAACAATAAAAAGGTGCAAACCCAAACGCCGCTATGCCACCAAACAATGCATATAGCGCATATTGCCAAAAACCGTTTTCACGGATTTTCAACTTTGTTAAAAACGCAATAGTGTGTGATCCAGGACAACATTTACCATTTGTACATGATATATTTTCATCATCTGCATATGGGTTTTTATAACCTAATTTTTTCATAATAGAAATCTCTTTGGACTCCATAATTTTTGCTTCGTCATCCAAAATATGGTCATATCCACGCAGATGCAACATGCCATGAACAACCATATGTACCACATGTTCCTGGACAGATATATTAGCCGCATCTGCTTCACGCATCACTGTATCTAATGAAATATAAATATCGCCCAATAACAAATCGTCCCCCAGTTCAAATGACAGAACATTAGTTGGTTTATCCATACCGCGATATTTTTTATTAAGTTTATGTATTTCCTTATCATTGGTAAGTATTATCGACACTTCGGCATCTTTATTTTTTGGTCCCGCCGCATTTGCAACACGTGCAAAATCAATGTCGTATTTTTCCCAACGTTTATCATTATAATTTACATAAACCTGCATGTTATTTTCCTCTCTATGTGCATCTAGGCGCGGTATTCCGCATTTTTAATATTATGCACGACATCTTTTTTTACAACCTTTGATTTAATCCGTGCAGACGCCTCATTAAAAGCAGTTTTCTTTGTATTTGTTGTATTTCGTTCTTTTATCATATTTGCAACACGGGTGACATCTGACTGAACGCGACTATTACCATTTGCAACAGATAATTTATAATTAGCCAATGCCTTTTGCAAATTCCCTTTTTGTTCATATGCATATCCAGCATTATACTGGGCGGCGGCATATTGTGATTTATCACCAATACGATTAACAATTTCCTGGGCATGTTTTATTGCATCATCATATCGTTTCAATCGATTATATGTGGCCGCTAAATCATTATGCAACAATGCATTATCAGGGTATTTGTTGACTAATTCCTCATATTTAGATGCGGCATCGTTATACTTTCTACTTTTATATAACCCCAGAGCATATTGATATTCAGAATCAAAATCGTTGTTTTTTGTAATCTTGTCTTTAGATTTGACATCATCAGACCTTAAATGAATTATTTTTTCTTTTGGACCGCTGTCAAACTTACGGCCACGTCTGATAACATCAACTTCGTCCATGGTAAGATAGTTCATAACAGGTTCTTGAATCGTCCCCATTGTTTTACGATGTTTTGTTTGTAATAACATTTCATTAATATTGTCGGGAACAATTATTCCATTTACACGACCATTACTGCCATATGTTAACAGGCGTCCAGGTTCTTCACCAGATGTATGATTATTTTTTTGATATTTTTTTACAGCATCTTCTATTGTATATGGCGATTCGGCAATCGCGTACAATATTGTTGTATCACGCACATTCCCGGCATAATACAATGCGCTAACCGCATATTTATTGGCCAACCCACCCCATCGTGTCGAACGACGACCACCAAATGCATTTATATATGTCTGTAAAATAACATCGTCAGAATTTCCTGCGTTTACAGCATCACGCACAACATGCCCTGTATTCCCATCACGGTATGTTTTATCGCCTCTGTTATATCCAGCAACCGCTAAAATAGTGAACAACTTGTAATCCAGTGGTTTTTTAAATTCCGCCTTGATTTCTGGATACACCCTTTCTTTTAACCACGATTCTGCAAGCAATCGTGCTTCACTTTTAGTGACATGAAAATCACTAGATGATACGGGTCTCTCTAAAACACGTTCTGCAAATTTAATGTGCACCTCATCGTCTATGGTAAATCCGGCACCAACTGTTGATGTACCATTACCACCATTATCATCATAAGAATCCGCAATAAAACCCTCACTTGAAAAAATATGTGCAACCACATAAGGATGAATCGCATCTATTTGTTTTTTCCATGTTTCATCATCTGCGTTTGGATCTAATTTAAATCCTTCTACTTCACCATCATGGTGCCGTATTTCGTTCAACACTTTTTCTATACGTGCTTTGATAACAGAATCTTCAGAATTCAGATCTTGAGAAACCTTATATCCACCAACCACACTTGCCAGCAACATCCACCACGAAACGATTGCGGTAAAGTTCGGATTTTTCTTTACGAATTTCGGGAACTTTTTTTCTTTACCGTTTTTATTTTTTCCAACTTTTACCTTTGCAAAAACTTTTTCACCGCCCCGTGTTATAAAATTGTCCAATGGAACATGCGCCGCCAACCATAGTACTATTTGCATTGCCGCCACAGTTCCCATACCCGCACCACGTGCGATTTTACCACCTGTCTTTTGTGGATTTGTATTTTTGATTTTTTTACCAACATTTCCAACAGCACGATGCGGTGCATTAACAATTTTACGAAACTTCTCTGACATTTATATTCCTTTTTACTTCTTTCCAAATCCAGTTTTCTTGGCAATTTTGGAACGCGTGACCGCATAGTTCGGCGCCACAAACGGATAGTCATGTGGCAACCCCCATTTTTCACGATACTGATCCGGGGTTAAATTATATTTACGCTTTATATACCGACGCAGCATGATGTGCCATGTGCCGTCTTCCAGGCACTGAATCCGATCCGGCCGCACAGATTTCGCAATTTCCGATTCGGTCGCCGCATGCCCCAACAGGGTTATTCGCGCCTGGGCCACCGCCGCCGCCATGGTAAGTTTCGGATTCGCCGCCATTGCCGCCGCCGCCAGGTTTGCGACCGCCAATGCAACTTCGGCATCTTTTGCATTATTTACCAATTGATAACCTCTTATTTATTTATTACAATTATTATACCACAAATAAAACACAAGTAAAATATAAGTAAAATGAATAATGACAACCGACCTTTGGCCGATTTAATGCGTCCCAACACTATCAATGAAGTGCTGGGCCAGGTCGCGTTACTGGGTGAAAATGGCTTGGTTCGCCGCATGGTTGAAAACCAGAAATTATCCAACCTGATTTTATGGGGGCCACCGGGCTGTGGCAAAACCACAATCGCGCGTGCATTGGCAAATTCGGTTGATATGGACTTTGTGCCGATGTCCGCGGTATTTTCCGGTACCGCCGACATTAAAAAGGCAGTCGAGGCCGCAAAACTTCGCAAACAAATCGGTCGTGGCACTTTGTTGTTCATCGACGAAATTCACCGATTTAATAAAACGCAACAGGATACATTATTGCCGTATTTAGAAGACGGTACTGTTGTCTTTATTGGTGCGACAACTGAAAACCCATCGTTTAATTTAAACAACGCGTTGCTGTCGCGTTGCCATGTCGGCGTTCTGGAACCATTGGGCACCGACGATTTAATGGAATTGATGAACCGCACTGAAAAGTTTACAGGTAAAAAATTGCCACTGGACGCATCGGCACGCACACATTTGGCACAAATGGCGGATGGCGACGCGCGGTTTTTATTAAACACCATTGAATATTTATTAAACGCAAATTTCAAAAAAGAATTGTCGCCCGACGAACTGGACAACGCGATTCAAAAACGTGCACCATTATCGGACAAATCTGGCGATGAACACTATAATTTAATTTCCGCGGTGCATAAATCACTGCGTGCATCTGACACCGATGCGGCGCTTTATTGGGTTGCGCGGATGATGACATCGGGCCAGGATCCAATGTATATATTCCGTCGTTTGACAAGATTCGCAATGGAAGATGTGGGGCTTGCCGATCCAAACGCGATTCAAATGGCAATTGCAACATGGAACGCGTATGAAAGAATGGGATCGCCAGAGGGTGATATAGCACTTGCGGAATTGGTTGTATACCTGGGCACCGCACCAAAAAGCAATCGGTTGGACAAGGCGATTCATGCCGCATATGCGGCGGCGGTTGAAACAGGATCGTTAATGCCACCAAAAAACATTTTAAATGCCCCAACCCGCATGATGAAAAATATGGGGTATGGTGCGGGCTATGTATATGAACCCGACACCGAAAGCGGTTTTTCCGGCCAGAATTGTTTCCCTGAAAAAATGGGACGCCGCACATTTTACACACCGGTCGAACGCGGTTTCGAACGCGAAATCAAAAAGCGTCTTGAATATTGGAATTCCCTGCGTGAACAATTGGGCAAAAAATGATTGTAGGTTATATGTTAAATCGCTGCTATGCGATCACTTTGTTCTAATGGTTTTATTAATTCGTTGCGTGCCAGACATTTGTTCCATCACCGATATTAAGTTTCCCGGCACCGGTCGCAACACCTATATAACAAACGGTCCCACTGTCAAACATTATATTGATTGACGGACTCGTAATCCTGTCACGATACAGATTGAAACTTAACCCGTTTCCAACATTTAATCGCGTCGGACCGGCCGTACATAGTGGCAAACATTCGTTTCCGTGTAAACCGTATCCGTCATCACATGCCCACGGGCAATCATTCGCATCAACAATTGTACCGTCCACACTATCTGGGGTGCCGGGACCACTGTAATGTGAATTGGCGGGATGCGGATTCGTGCATGGTTTAACGGTGGCATACCAATCTTCCCATGAAGTACCTCTATAACCAGATAAATAATATCCATCTCCTGCTACATACCACAGCTTATTATTGTTTTGCCAATAGTCATTACCGTCATAATAACCTTCTATTAAAAAGATACTGCCATAATTATCGGAAAAATACATTCTGCCAACACAATCATGCACGAATCTAGCTGGCTCTCTTGCGGCAGTTGCCTCGCCAACCCTTTGACCACTTAGAGGGCTAAACCCAACCAAATAATGATATCCGGAAATCACATCATAATCGGTATCAGTTGTTGGACATGGGTATCTTGTGTCGTCCCCGGGGCAATAATACGGTGTTCTATAGGGATTGCACACGACACATTGTCCGTTGTCCACATAATACCCGGCACTGCATGTTGCGGCATGGACCGAAATCGGCATAAGTAATACAAACAAAATTATTGCGATTGATCGCAAATGTTCCCCCCGTTTTGTTCTCTGAAATCCGATTCCAGATACCTGTATTCCCCTTCACCCCGTAAATGGGTGGGCGCGCCAACGGACGGGCTTGTTGCCCCCCCGTCAGGGAAAAATTTAAAACCGTCAACGGAAATTGACGGTCGGGGAGTGGTAAAGACCAAAAAGCAAGTCTGTTCCCCGACCATAAAAGTCAGGGATGATAACGATGCAAAAAGCACCGAAAACATCAGATTACGATGCTTCTGCACCGGCTTTTGAAGGCTTACCACAGCCCGAACCCAATTCCCATTGGATTCAATTCGAATTATAACATATAAAAGCAAAAAGAAAATATATTTTATGTATAAAAAATCTCAATTATCACGACCGTGAATGTTATGACGACGGACGAAGCCCTCGGCACCGATTGCCGATATGGACAAAAATCAGAATAAAATATTTATTTTTGCGCCGACACGCGCTTCTTCGTCTTCAAACTCGTAATCAAAATGACCGATGTATTGTGTCCGGCCAAACTGGGCCACCATTTTAAGATTTAACCATTCCTGATTATAATCTGGATTCGTTGACTTACGGAAAGTAAAACCAAATCCCGCACGCCAATTTTCATCCAGTCTGAAATAAGATTCCGGTATAAAATCAATATATGACATTCCGCGCGTTTCATCAAAAATCCATGTTGATTTTATTGTGCCCGCCAACGAAACACCCGCCCATTGACGGCCAAATCGCAATCCGGCATAGTATGACGAATCGGCAAACCATGGTGTCCGCACACGTGACGACCCCGCAAATTTGAACCCGAATAACACATCCGAAATTAAACGCGCATCATTATCAATCGCCCGCGCCATACGATACAATGCGCCGATATCGATACTGGAAAAGCCATCTTCGGGGCCAACAAAATCAACCTGATAATGAACCCGCCCAGATACAGACAGTCTGTCGTTTAATCCATATGACATTTTTTGGCCCAAACGAAACACATCGCGTCCATATGACACATCCGTTTCAGATAATATTGCATCATCACGCAACACAAATAACGGATCAGATGTATCTGTTTCCAAATCATATTCCGCATGCGATACAATTGGCGCAAGCAAAAATAAGACTACCGAAAAAATACCAAAAAAACGTTTCATATGAACCACCGTTTGATACGAACAACCGAACATATGTCCGGTTGTTCACATCGTTTTTATACTAGAATTGGAATATAGCCTGTAATCCAACGCTTGTTTCGTTATATTTACTGATTTTTGCATCACCGGCCCGAATCCAATCATTCATATATGTGCCAGGTTCAGATGTCTTTTCCGCACCCCACCACCAGAAACCAAGTTTCTTGTCTTCTGCACTGTCATACAACGATGTTTTCGCGTAAAGGTTAAGCGCGAACCAATCATTCGGTTGCCATCCAATTGCCCCCTTGATAGAGAACTGATTGTTCCAATCATAGTGGCCAAAGATACCTTCGACATTCAATGTCCAATCTTCGTCCAAAACGCTGAACACGCCAAGACCACCTTCGACATAGAACGCATGTTTTGCATCATCGTCATAGGCGATAAACACGCCCTCTTCGTGACCATCTACATTTATACCCGTAATACCATTACCATATGCAGTACCATCAAAGTCGACATACCACCCGCGCGCAAGACCATATATAGTTGAACGGGAAACTTTATAACCAGCCTTTAGGTCTAAAATAAAGTTATTAGAAATATCTTTTTGATGCTGGAAATATCCGGACAATGTTGCAATCCAATCCGCGTTATCAACAAACCGCCATTGGGCGCCCAATCCGAACATATTCAATCCGTCATCGTCCATTTTATCATCTGGCGCGGTCGACCAATCGAATTTATATTTATTCACCTCATAACGCAACATACCCAACACCGCGATACGATCTGTGATACCAAAACTAAAATCTTCTTTTATCGCGAATTGTTTCATGTCCCACTTAGACTTATTATCACTAAGGTCGAACACATACTGAGATGTATCAACGGTTGTGAAATCAATATTATATGAACCCATATTATACGAGAAATCCGTAATAGATCCGAATTTACCCTTTAACGGTTGAAAGAATGGATGGGCTAAATAATATTTGCGTTTAAGTTCGGTCCGAACCGTTTCGGAACGATTCGTGCGCACCGTTTGGGACGATGTCGAATTGCCAGACGAATACTGTTTATACAATGCGTTGCGGTTAGCCGGCTGAGTATAATACATGTTTTTGCCGTCTTTGACCTCATATGTTTTAGTAGTTGTTCGTGTTTGATATTTCGTGTAATCAACATTTTCGCGTGTACGTGTCGCCGGCCCGTTTGTTAAATCAGCACTGGACCCCGCGCGTGTTCCCCAATTTGTTTCGGCATACCCCGGCAATGCAACCGCCAGCGCAGCCACAACACCCAATAAAGACAACTGTTTTTTCATAATATATTACTCCTTTTGATGAAAATTATATCATAAAACCAGTCATAAAAAAAGCAGAATTAGTGGCTAGTAATTAGTGTTAGTGGTTAGTGCTGGAGGATAGGAAAAGCATCAATAACCCCATATTGACTAACCACTACTCACTGACACTAACCACTCTATAAAATATGCCGTTTATTATTAGCATCGGCGGCACTGACAACACCATCCTGTTCCATGCGTTCCATTAAACCCGCGGCCTTGTTATACCCTATTCCCAACCGACGTTGCAGATATGAAATAGTCGCTTTTTTATCGCGCCGAACAATCTCAACCGCCTGGGCATACAAATCGTCCTTTTTGCCGCCACCGGATGTCCCGCCCATTCCGGCATCAACACCGATTCCACCATCATCGCCACCGCCATCTACAACGGCAACATCATATTCAGGCTCTCCCTGGGACCGCAGAAAGTCACCAATTTGTTCTAATTCGGGGTTATCAATAAACGCCGCATGTACACGAACTGGGGCTTTGCCACCTTCGCTGAACAACATATCACCGCGCCCAAGCAATTGTTCCGCCCCCGTAGTCCCCAGTGTCGTCATAGAATCGATACGACTGCTGGCCTGGAAAGATAAACGGGTCGGAAAATTAGCCTTGATAACACCGGTAATTGTTGTTGCATCGGGACGCTGGGTCGCCATCACCAGGTGAATGCCGGCCGCACGTGCTTTCTGGGCAATGCGTTGGACGCACGCCTCGACATCTTTGCGCGCAACCCCCATAAGGTCTGCGACCTCATCAATAATAATGACAATATATGGCATGTCCGACAAATCTACTTCTTGGGTTTCGAACAACAATTCACCCGTTTCTGGATCTGTTCCTATTGGAACCTGGCGCGTTAATGTTTCACCAGCATCGCGTTTTTTTGCCGCATTTGCATTATATTGTTCTATATTCTGGGCATTAAGCAATTGCAACTGCTTATACCGATCGTCCATTTCGCGCACCGCCCATTTAAGTGCGTTAACCGCCGCCCCAGGATCCAATTTGACAATCGGCGTAATCAGATGCGGAATATCATCCCAGAATCCGAAATCGACCCCCTTTGGATCAATGATAATCAACTTACACTTATCGGGCGTAAAGTGATAAACAATGGATGTTATAATCGACTGAATAAACACAGACTTACCAGATCCCGTACGCCCCGCGACCAGCATATGTGGCATCTTTGCCAAATCAAAATACATGGGTTCACCACCAATATTCACCCCCAACCCCAATGGAATCTTGTATTTAGAATTAACAAACAAGTCGCTTTCCATTAAATCGCGAAATCGCACCGTGTGCGGTTTGACATTAGCCACTTCGACACCGATATAATTAGAACACGGCAATGGTGCAATACGAATGCTGGCGGTTGCCATGGCGCGTGTCATATCTTTGACAGTATCAGAAATTTTGGAAATGCGCATACCTGCATCTGGTAAAAATTCATACAGTGTGACAATCGGTCCGGGCTTAATATTTTCAACCTTGCCATACACACCATATTCGGCGAAATGCGTTTCCAACATCGATGCCTGACGCTTTAATTCCGGGGTGACAACATTTTTACCAAAATTAGATGCCTCTAATAACATCGGATCGGGTAATTCGTATTCGTCGGCCCCATGCTTAACCGGCGTGCGTTTTTTCGCAGCGCGCGGTTTGCGTTTTGGCGCATCTACTTCTTCTGGGGCAGTTTCTGCGACCTCTTCTGCTTCTTCCTCTTCGACTTCTTCTGCATCCGCTTCGGCGGGTGGTACTAAATGGAACGCCGACAACACCCAACGAATGGCACGCCAACAAGACATTAATATCGACATAACATGCGACCACTTTATATGCAATAGCGTCCCACCAATAAGTACGAAAATTCCCAAACAAACAAATCCAACGATTACACCCCAATTACCAATTAATGCGGTAACATCTGTTGCCACAATTGCACCAAACAAACCGCCATAGGTCGCATTTGGTGCAATTAAACCGAATGCCATCGCCGCAACACACACCGCGATAAATCCGCGCAAAATATTATACTCTGGCGCATATTCTGGTTCCCAATTCATCGCCATTGATACCCCCCATCGCATTATTCCCAGAATCAAAAACGCCGTTGGAATCCATCCAATTAAATATCGTATAAAACCAACAACATTACCAACCACGGATTGGTTTCCAAACGAACTTGCGCACGCAAATCCGTCTAAATAAGGCCGATGAAAAAACAATGCCCCCAGCAACAGCACCCCACACACCAATATTGCACCACCACACATGCGCATCATCAATGTTTTCAATGCACCGGAAACACTGTCTGGTAAAAACTTAGATTGTGATTTCATATGATGCATTTTATCATAAAAATATCAAAAGTGTTAGCGCGATATAAAAAAAAATAAAACCGCCAATTTGGCGGTCATATTATTTCCGTTTGAATGCAAGGTATTTAACAACATCGGCGGCGACCATACCAATAAATGCGCCCAGTATAACATCCGTTGGCCAATGCGCACCAACCGCGACACGCGACAAGCCAACTATTATCGCCAATGTCCATGTTATCGGCTTTATTTTCGGTGCCAACATCCCAGCCATAACCAACCCTGCGAATGTTGCGGTTGTGTGTCCAGATGGCATCGAGTTAAACGCCCACTCCATCGAGAACGGGCGAAACCCAGTTATGCCCAGTGCCTCGAAAAATATTGGGCGAAAGCGTCCGATACAAACCTTAATAATTTCCGCAACAATACTTGCCGACAACACAGATGAAAAAATAAGAAACGCATAATTCGTGCGAACCTTGTTCATAAAATCTTTCACTAACACAGAAAGGCTAAACCGGCTTTTCGTATTTTTATATTTTATGCCTGATTCCAGTGATTTTTTTACAAAAACAACTATTAATAAAACGGCCGTTAAAACAAGCCACACCTTGACATCAAAAATATAGTCAAACACATGCCAAGCAGAACAATCAAAACCGCTTAACAAAACATACAGCGGTTTATCCAACCACGCGATACCCAACGCGACGATAATCGCGGTAATAAATGCGCCCCACACTAACCATTTAGTTTTCAATTTATTATTTTCTGTTAAAAACATTTTAAAATCCCTATTCTGCAATTAAACGATTATAAACCTTTTTATCGGTCAAAATTTTAACGGCGACGCCCACAGAAAGCGCATCTTCATCGGCACCACTGGTGATTGTCGGGCATCCACGACGAATATCCGATACATCGACTTCTGGCATTTTATTGAAATCTGTTGCATTAAAGTAATTATTTATAACATTAAGGAAAAATGCATTTTGTTGTTGCGCGGAACGTATATTGGATAAGCATACAATCGGGAACATACCACGACCATCTATTTCACGACCCGATCCCGTCTTTAACGATTTGTTCATCAATTCCAAAGCACCACCGTTTTCCAAATCAATATGCGTCGCGATTCGTGCCAATCCTGCTGTTGGCGTTCCGACCAACACCCCGCGCATATTTTCATAAAACGCCGCGACAATTGCTTCGGCGGTCCCCCGCGTCATATTAGACATCAAAACAACAACTGGTGCATCTGTCACCGCGTCTGATCCTGGTACAACCTCGACCTCTTCGGTCGCTGTTTGTGCGATTCGCATAATTGGTTCTTGGCCGATAAAAAGCCCCGCCAATTTTGCCGCCGCCCGTTCATCATCACCGGTTGACGCACGCAAATCCAAAATTATACCCTCTAAATCCGGATGTTTGGCCAGTGCCTCATTCACAATAGACACCGCCCCATCGGATACATTATGAATAACAATCTCCAGTATACCGCCATTATCATCCGTTGCACGATGCACGACATCCGCATCCGCCAAAACAATTGTTGCACGACGCAAAACAACATCACGATTACCGGACGGCGTTATCAATTTTATTTTTGATGTTCCGGAATTAAACCCATCTATCACCGCTTCCATTTCTGCATCAGACATTTCCGCAACACGCGTCCCATTTATTTCAGCAATTAAATCACCAGCATGCACCCCAGCGGCATCGGCAGGCGACCCCTTGAACACACCATGGACACGAAAATTACCGCGCGCGTCACGCGCCCCATTAAGCCCCACACTGGTAAGTATCCGACCGTCTTCAGCAACTTCGGCTTTACGAGAAAAGATATAGCGTCCACGTTCATCAACGCCACGCATCAATGCGTCCACAACCATTTGATATGTTTCACTTTCTGTCGCGGAATGCATCACCGGATCATTTGCACGTAATTTCAGAACCAGTGCCGTTGTAATTTCACCAAAACCATTCCAGTCATTCACACTTGGGCGCGGATAATTTGCAATAATCGAATCACCCCACACCAACACGACACGTTCATCAGTCGCCGCGATATGCGCGTTTTTGTTCAGGTTTTCCAAACTTTCAATCGCGACATTTATACTTTTACCGCCCCATTTAACCGAATCCAACTTTTCATAAATATCGGCAAAAGTATCCGACATATCAAATACATGCAGACCGTCCTGGACCGGTTCATCGGGGAAAAACAGGCCGTCACAAAACGCGGGGGATGCACAAAACACAGGCACAAAAACCGCCAATGTTTTAAATAAATTTTTTACATTCATCATCGCCGTCCCCCCCTTTATACAACCTATTAATATTTTGTTTCACGCAAATTAAAGTGATACAAAATAACATTAGAAATATAGATACTGGTCAATGTTCCCATCACGATAGAAAAAGTCATCGCAATCGAAAATTCACGCAACATCTGATTTCCGAAAATATAAATACCAACCAACGCCAATATAGTTGAAACACTGGTTCGCAGCGTACGCGACAACATTTCATTAACCGATAAATCAATCAAATCGTCCATTGGCATTTTGTGGTACTTTTTAATATTTTCATCAATACGATCATAGTTCACGACCTTATCATTAATAGAATATCCAACACCCATAAGAATGACCGCAATCGCTGTCTGATTAAATTCCAGACCCATAATAGAAAAGAACCCGAACATCAAAACAAAATCCAGCAACAACGACACAAAGGATCCAACCGCATATCCACCGCGATAACGAATCCAGATATACACCGACATCAAAATAAAAGAAACCAAAATCGCCCAGATACCGCCCCGAATCAGTTCGCCACCGATTTTTGGTCCAACAATCTGAACCTGGGAATAAGTCACATTATCACCCAAAATGTTTTTGATTTCACGAACACGTTCGTTTTGCATTGCATCCGTCGCCCCCTTGGGTAAGCCAACACGAATCAAAACCGAACCACCATCAATTTGCTGTAATTCCGGTGAAAACTGTGCCAATTCCGTGCGCATTTTATCAATTGTATATTCTGCGGAAACTGGCGTCACTTCCATCGAAATACCACCAGCAAAATCAATGCCATAATTTAGTCCACGGAACAGTAATGATAAAATTGACAAGACAATTAATGCCCCAGAAATCCAGTATGATAATTTACGATATTTCATAAAATGCAGTTTCATTTTTTTCCCCTTTGCATTTCTTATTTAATTCTTACATAAACACTTTTCTATTTGCATAGCCGATTTTCTTGTTCTTGCCCCCCATGTACCAATCAATCAGAACCTTGGACAACAAGATACATGTGAACAATGTTGTCATAACACCAATAGACAGCGTTACGGCAAATCCACGAATCGGCCCTGCACCAAATTGGAACAGAATCAACGCACAGATCAGGTTCGTTAATTCACCATCCAAAACCGCCTTGTTCGAACGATGGAAACCTAAATCCACCGCACGCAAAGTCGGGGTTCCGGCCCTTATTTCATCACGGATACGTTCGAACGGCAAGATGTTCGCGTCCACGGCCATACCCAATGTCAACACGATACCAGCAATCCCCGGCAATGTCATAGTCGCCCCAAACAATGCGGACATTCCAACAATCATCATAAGATTGACCAGCAACACCACATCGGCAATTATACCAAAGGCCCCATAAATCATCAGCATATACAATACAATAAACAACAAGCCAACCGCGGCACCCAATGTCCCGGACGCAATGGTATCGGCCCCCAAACCCGCACCCACAGTACGTTCTTCGATAACTGTCAACGGCGCCGGCAATGCCCCAGACCGCAACAAAACGGCTAAATCTTTTGCGCCCTGTAATGTAAACCCACCCGAAATTTGACCACGGCCACCCGGAATTGGTTCACGAATATTTGGGGCGGACAAAACCTTGCCGTCCAACACAATTGCAAAACGTTCATTAACATGTTCGGTTGTTAATTTTGCAAACTTACGCGCCCCCGCGGCATCAAACACCGTTGTCACAACCGGCATATTATTTTGGTCAAAGTCGGCCTGGGAATCTTTTAGCGATTCACCAGACACCTCGACCCGCGAATAGACCGGAACCGTTTGCCACGGCATTTCCATATACGGCAAGAAGTCCGTTCCACTTGGTGCACGCCCCGCCGCCAATTGTTCCGGTGAAACATTTTCATTTACTAAATGGAAAGTCATTTTTGCGGTTTGGCCGATCAACTCCTTGATATGTTCCGGATTATCAACCCCCGGCAATTGCACCAGGATGTATTTTCCACCCTGGGATTGAATTGATGGTTCCTTGGTCCCCAGCGCATCAATACGACGACGAACAATTTCAATACTGCGCGCCAGCGCATCTTGGACCATTTCTTCTTTCTGCTTGTCCGAATAAGACAATTTTATAACATCACCACTTGATTCAATATCAACGGTGTTTCCAAGCATCCCACGCAGGCGTCCCTTGGCCCGGGACACATCATCCGATTCACGAACAGAAAAAGAAATAACCCCGTCACTGTTCCGCAAATCAGAATAACGAATAACACCCTTGTTTCTATCGATTAATGCAGACCGAACCTCGTCATACAACTGATTCGATTTATCCTTGAACATAGCGCTGGTATCGACCTCTAATAATAACTGCGCCCCGCCCTTTAGGTCCAGTCCAAGTGGTACCGGCTTAATCCATTTTGGAAAATATGGTGCGGCCCCAGGCCAAAATGTTGGTACCGCCAACAACACCCCAAACACCGCAACAAAAATGATTGCTAACTTTTTCAACATCACCATTACCCCTTGTCTTTACTTTTCCACATTTGCAACCGCGTTTTTAGCAACCGTCACAACAACACCCTTGGCGATTTCAACATCAATTGTTGTATCGTCTATTTTTTTGATTGTGCCATAAATACCCGCGGCCAAAACCCGATTACCAATTTGCAACGAATCCAACATTTTTTGATATTCTGCCATGCGACGTTTATTCGGACGCACAATAAACAGATATATTACCCCAAATATAATAATTAGATACAGAACCATTCCCCAAACATTCCCGTTTTGTGCGGTATTTGCCACGGTATCAATGGTCGCCTGATCAACTTCTGGCATTATTTTCTCCTTAGTCTTTATTATTTATGGTGTTCAGAATAGTAAAAAATCCCCCGAGTGTAAAGCACAAAAAGCACTATCACTTCTCTCTGATTAAGACCGTTCAAACCACCCATCTATATCACTCAGCGGTATAAATTTATACACCGGCCGACCATGATTACACTGTCCCCCACGGGTTGTATTTTCAATATCGCGCAACAGCGCATCCATTTGTGCATAGTCCAGTTTCTGGCCAGCACGCACACTGTGATGACACGCATAGTTCGCCAATTTCAGATGCAGTTTTTCGTTCAATCCAGACGAATGCCCATTGTCCCGAACTTCGTCTGCAATGTCATGCAACACCGCCGCCCAATCCATATCCCAATCGGCGGGCTTTTCAAAAATCGCGATTGCATCATCACCAAACGCATCAACATGCAATCCAGAATCGTGTAATTCGCCCACAATCGCCATAATCGCCATAACATCTTCTGTGCGCAGGTTAACAACTATGGGGGTTAACAAAGGTTGCCCTTTGATCGCATGACGACGCAACTGTTCATATGTGATACGTTCATGGGCCGCGTGCTGATCAACAATTACCAGATTTTCACCGGCCTGGGCTAAAATATATTTATTAGCAATTTGACCCAGGACGCGTCCCAAGGGTAAATCATTGGAAACATCGCCTTGTGATATGACATCAATCTCAAAAGGTGTGTTATTTTCAGACGATTTTTTATCAAACACATTTTTCACAAACGATGGTTTATCTGCGACATGACAAACACCTACCATTGGAATATTAAAATGCATTGTTTGGGCGCTATGTGCATTGTTTTGTGGTGTTGCGACATTTTGGCCCGCATTTTCATTCATCGTTTTTGCCAATGTATCGCGTATTGATTTTATAATAAATGATCGCACATGATTCGGTTCCAAAAAGTGCACTTCGGTTTTCGCCGGCGACACATTTACATCAACCGCATCCGGCGCAAGGTCAAGATACAATGCACATAGCGGGAATTCGCGTGCATGCATAACATCCATATATGCGGCCCGTAATGCACCGACCAAAACCTTGTCTTTTACAGGACGTCCATTAACAAACAGATATTGGTCCACCGACGAAGCACGTCGCAGTGTCGGTTTGGACACAAATCCATGCAGTCGCATATTTGCAGATCCAGACGATGCATCCACCGACAACATTTGATCGATAACATCGTCCCCCATAACGGCGACAATTCGTTCGATAATTTCTTGATTTTTTGGGAAACGCCATTTGTTGTTAAGTGTAAATCCGACATCGCCGCGTGCCATGGCAAGGCGCTTTACCGTATCCAGCACAGACATCATTTCTGCACGATCTCCGCGTAAAAACTTTAATCGGGCGGGAGTATTTGCAAAAAGATTTTGGACCCGTACCCGTGTGCCACTTTGCCAATCAGATGGGCGCACATCCCCCGTGGAACACTTAATATGCCACCCGTTATTATCCAGGCCATTACATGTATCGATTGTCATATCCGATACAGACGCAATAGACGGCAATGCTTCACCACGAAATCCCATGTATGTTATATGTTGTAAATCATCGTCGGGCAATTTAGATGTTGCATGCCGCATAATTGCGCGCGACAAATCTTCGCGCGACATTCCCGAACCGTTATCTATCACGGAAATTGATGTCCGGCCGCCATCAACAACATCGATAACAATTTGGTCGGCACCCGCATCCAGCGCATTTTCCACCAATTCTTTGACCACGGACGCGGGGCGTTCAACAACCTCGCCGGCGGCAATCTGGTTCACTAGAAAATCGGGCAACACGCGCACAGACATATAAGTCTAGTCCTTAAACTTTACTTCCAAAATTTCGAATTCTTTTTCACCACTCGGTAATTTAACAGTGCACAAATCCCCAACACAGTGCCCAATCAGCGCATGTCCGACCGGCGAAGTGCATGATATTACCATTTTACCGTCGGCCTCGATATCAGACAAAATACGACATTGCATTTTATTACCATCTTCGTCTTCGGCGACCACGCGTGCACCAAACACGACACGATTTCCCGATAAATTGTCCACATCGACCACATCGGCATTTGCAACGATACCCTCTAAAAACTGAATTCGTTTATCAATCTGACGTTGTTTTTCGCGTGCCGCACTGTAATCCGCATTTTCAGACAAATCGCCCAGGCTTCGCGCCCACTGAACAGTTTTAAGGATTTCGGGGCGCTGAACCTCTTTCAAGTCTTTCAATTCTTTGACAATCGCATCAAAACCAGCGCGCGATATTGGATACTTTTCCATCTTTGCTTCCTGTTTTTTAGTGTCATAATTATAAAATAACATTTTAATTTTGCAATTGCCAAATGAACAAGTTATAATCAGCAATTGATACATATATAATATAAACGATGTTCAGATACAAGATTTTAAACAGATTTCTGCTGCGCCGATTTTTTTACGGTGTCGGCCTTGTTATGCTGGTTGTATGCGGAATTATATTTGCTGTGACTTTTGTGGAACGGTTGCCGTCAAATCCAACCGCCGTTGCTGCATTAATGGATGCATGGACACGACTTATGGAATATGTGCCAATGTTTTTACCGATGGCCATATTTATGGGGACACTTTTGGCGTCATACAATCTGACAAAATCCAGCGAAAATATCATTATTTCCGGGGCGGGTCTGTCACCATATCAAATGGCGCGACCTTTTTTATTTGGCGCCACATTAATCGGGATTGTTGCAACGACGGTTATAAACCCGTATTCAGTTTATCTTAGCACACGCGAAATCACAACAAATCATCTAAAGTTAGTCGATGGGGCAATCTGGTTGCGCGAAAGTAATGACAACGGATACATCACTTTACGTGCGGAATCATTGGACCGCGATAACAAAAACCTGGTATTTAACAACGCGACCATATTCGTACAAAACCCGGAATTCAGATTAACAGAACGTGTCACAGCGAAACATATAACCCTTAGTGACAATGGCATGGATTCTCAATCTGCATATATTTGGAACGGTATCGGCGGTGATGTAAAGGGGGCTTGGCATGCCGAATCACAGTTAACCCCCCGCACGGTCCTTGATCGCTATCTGCAACCGGACCAGATATCGTTCTGGCAATTACCGACATTTATAAGAAAAATGGAAAATGTTGGCATACCGGTACGCGGTCATTGGGTACAATTTTGGACATTGCTGTTTTTGCCACTTTCTATGATAGCGATGGCGACACTAGGCATTGCTTTTTCCCAAACACGTCAACGTCGAAATTACAGTTTTGGTCCAAAGTTTAGCATTGGTATCGTCACATGCTTTGCATCATATTTCGTAATAAATATGTTTAATGCATTGGGTGCAACGGGCGTATTACCACCGGTACTGGCGATTATTGCGCCACCACTTATTATTATTGCGGGTGCCGGCGTGTTCATTGCCGGTTTCGATACAATTTAATACATGGAGGTCATCATGCCATTACGCAAAAAGAAAAATATAAGTTTTCGCAAAATCGCGGTTATCACAATTATCGTCATTATATTGATATTGATGATTATATCGTTCCCTGCCCCCCAAAATATGACCGAGGTTGTGCTGTCATAATGAACTATATCGACATATTTTTAGAAGCACTGTCTGCAGAAAAAGGTCGCTCTGACAAAACATTGATTGCGTATTCATCCGACCTTAAGCACGCAGACGAAACGATACCAGGCGGTTTGATGGGTGCGGACGAAAACGCGATTCAAAACTATCTGGCATCTCTGCCGGACCGACCATCATCTGTCGCACGCCATGCCAGTGCTCTGCGGGGATTTTACAAATTCTTGATGTTGGAAAAAATTATTACGAAAAATCCGACGGCAAATCTAGAATTGCCAAAGCGCGCACGCACATTGCCAAAATTTTTATCTGCGGAAGAAATTGAATTATTAATATCATCGGCTGGCGACATTAAAAATGCGGTGCGCCTGCGCGCTATGTTGGAATTGGTATACGCATCGGGATTGCGCGTATCTGAATTGTGCGAATTGCCAATGACGGCAAACCTGGGCGATAAATTACTTATTCATGGCAAGGGGGCCAAGGAACGAATCGTTCCGATGCATCCTGGCGCGGTCCATGCATTAAATAAATGGTTAGATATTCGTGGCGATAATCCATCGAAATATGTATTTCCATCAAACGGTGCATCGGGCCACATTACGCGCGATGGTTTTTTCAAGATTCTTAAAAAATGCGCAGTTTTGTCCGGCATAGACCCGCACCGGGTCAGTCCGCATGTGTTGCGCCATTCGTTCGCGTCACATTTGTTGGCCGGTGGTGCAAACCTGCGCGCGATACAGACAATGCTGGGCCACGAAGATATTTCAACAACACAAATCTATACACATATTATGCCGGAACAATTGAAAGAGACAATTGCCCTGCATCATCCATTGGCTAACAAAGGTAATAAAAAATGATAAAACGATGTGACCATGCGGGTTGCCCAAAGGCGGGATCATGCCGTTGTCCAAAAACACGCGACTTGCGCGAATATTGGTATTTCTGCACAGAACACGCCGCCGAATATAATAAAAATTGGAATTATTATGCGGGAATGAGCGCGGATGAAATAGAAGAAGATTGGGAACGCGAAACATTTGGATCGCCATTAAAAGATAAAAATAAAGCCAACGCGGACGAAGCGGAATATATCAAATTCCTTAATGATTTTATAAATGGTCGCAGTGCGTTTGACCATATGCCGAAAAAGACCGCCCTGCCCGGTCCAGTGATGAACGCATTGAAAGTTTTTGATTTACCGATAAGTGCGTCATGGCGCGATGTCGGTGTGCGCTATCGCGCACTTGCGAAAAAGCACCACCCCGATCGTTCGGGTTCCGCCACCGAATTTGCCAAGGTTTCCAGCGCATACGATACACTTAAAAAATATTTTGGAAAGAAATGAAAATCACGTCAAAGCCATGCGCACGTGCACATAGACTTAATTTTGACACACAAAAAATTCATAAAAAATCAAAATATGGAAAGATAAAAAACACACCATCACGCGTTTCAAGTTCTCCTCCTTTGGAGGAGTCCGCGCAGCGGGAGGTGGTTAGAGTTTTTGTTCTTTAAGCAAGAAGTCTCTTACCCCCCCGCCCTGCGGGTCCTTCCGTCTCCGCTGTCGCTACGCTGAGATTTCGCCCCCCACAGGAGGGGAACTTATTCCCGTGAATTAAGATATGCAATTGCGTTCATGGCGGCGGTGCATCCGGTGCCAACGGCGGTTGCAACCTGCATCTTGATGTCAGAATGCACATCGCCCGCAACAAATGTACCCGCCGGCAATTTTTCCGGTATCAAACGGCCCATTTCATCGCGTGGCACCCCTTCGTCCAGATAATCGGTGTTCGCTTCGTGTCCAATCGCAACGAACAAACCATCCGCTTCGATTTCTTTATCATCTAATGTCGTCACAACAATCTTGTCCGTTCCCGGCACCGCGGCAACCCGCTTCAAATCAGTATTGAACAGGCATTCGATATTTTTACGTTCCGCGACACGATTGCGCAGGACCGCTTCGGCGCGGAAAAATGAGCCTTTGCGATAAACAATTTTGACTGATTTCGCAATGTCCGCCAAATACAGTGCGTCATTTAATGCGGAATTTCCACCACCCATAACAATTACATCTTTGCCATGGTAAAAGAAACCGTCACATGTTGCACAATATGACACGCCATGTCCCATTAACTCTTTGGCACCATCTATCTGTAATTTTCGTGGTGATGCACCGGTCGCAAATATAACCGTTTTGCCGACATAGTTTTTGCCATCATCACCTAAGACATTAAAGCCACTTTCCGCATCACCATCAACAGAACGCGCCGATACAAACACGATTTTTGCACCGAACGATTCCGCCTGCTTTTTCATAAATTCGGCCAGCCCTAATCCGTCACCGGTCCAACCAGGATAATTTTCCAACTTTGCGATTCCGGACATCTGGCCACCCAGTGTCGGTCCACCCAGAACGATAACCTTTTTATTTGCACGCCCCGCGTACAACGCCGCCGTCAATCCCGCCGGTCCAGACCCCAAAATAATTACATCATACATTTCGATTTCCATATCATTTCCTTTTCTTGTTGCCAGAATCATAACATATCACGCGCGCAACGCAAACCCAAAAATCAGCCCCATGAATATGTTGATTTTGACGCAAAAACATCCTATAATCCGCGCATGATTTAATCAAATGGGGACACACTATGATAGACATTAAATTTATTCGTGAAAATCCAGATATTGTTAAAAATGCCTGTGCTGTGAAAAACTTTGCCGATAATGTTGATGATATATTAGCGTTAGACAAACGCGTCCGCGAACTTAAAACAATTACGCAGACCAAGACCGCGGAAAAAAATAAAATCACGCGTGAAATCCCAACCGCCACTGACAAGGCACCACTGATCGCACAATCTAAAAAAATTGGTGAAGAGATTGCGGCCGATATGGCGGAATTGGCGGATAAAGAAGCGGAATTAAACGAATTATTGCATTGTGTCCCACAAATTCCGTCAGCAGATGCGCCGATTGGTCGTGACGACGGTGATAATGTTGAAATTCGTCGTGTCGGCGAACCGCCTAAGTTTGATTTTACACCGCGTGCCCAGTGGGATTTGTTGGATATGAACAATTGGTGGGCGCCGGAAAAAATCGGTGAAATATGTGGCACACGCACATATTGTTTAATGGGCGAAGCCGCCGAGTTATCGTTGGCAATTCAAACATATGTGATTCAGAAACTGATTAGCAAAGGTTTCCGTTTTGTTGAATGTCCATCAATCACAAAACCACAAACCATTTTTAATGCCGGTCATTTCAAGGGATCTGATTTGTCGGTTATGAATAACGACGTGTTTATGTTAACCGATACGGATAGATGCTTGGCCGGAACAGCGGAAATTATTCTGAATTCGTTGCATGCGGACGAGGTGTTAAATGAAAAGGATTTGCCAATTAAATATGCGGGCTTTTCACCATGTTTCCGTAAAGAGGCCGGCGCGGCTGGTCGCGACACACGCGGTCTGGTTCGTTTTCATCAGTTTAACAAGGTCGAACAATATATATACTGCACCCCGGAACAAAGCGACGAAATGCATGAACACATTCTGAACAACCTGTGTGAAGTTATGGAAGATTTGGAATTACCGTATCGCGTGATTGCAAATTGCACCGGTGACATGGGTTTCAACAAGGTTAAAATGAACGATGTCGAGGCATGGTTTCCATCCGAAAATGCATATCGTGAATTGGGTTCTTGTTCATCGATTGGTCAGTTTCAAGCCCGTCGTACAAACACGCGTTATCGTGCGGGCGACGGAACGCTTCAATTCTGTGCGACATTAAATAATACTGGCATCGCCCTGCCACGTGCACTGGTACCGGTTATTGAAAACCATCAAAATGCCGATGGTTCGGTTAATATTCCGAAAAAATTACAACCATTGATGGGCGGAAGGACAAAAATTGGTGGTAAACACTAAAAATAAAAACCGGCAAAAGCCGGTTTTTTATTAACGTTGTTTTGTTGACAACAGTTTTTGGGGATTTGTTAATGTGACCCGCAACCGTTCGAATATATTTTCTGCACGCAACACTTTGTATTTTTTTATCGCTTTTGCTAACTCTTGTTTTTGATAATCACCTTTGACCTGATAATAATTACCAATAGCAACCAACACATCATTCACCGCAATCAGCATAGAATTATCATATTGGTTAAACCCGCGTTTTACAGAAAACCCACGCTCGTGATTACAAACATAGCCATATAAGTTCCCGTATTCCGTATATTTAAATGGATCGGCCATAACATGGCTCCACATTTCCATTGTATCTACAACATCTTTTTTGTCGGTATCATCATGGACAATATTGCGACCACCCTCGTATTCATATTCGTACTCGCTTCTGTTCGGCAAACGATCTTTCAACCAACCGTTAACATCCGCCACGAAATTCATTATCGTTAAATCGTAATCTTGTATTTTCACCTTTGACAATGCAAACCTCCTTTTGTTCGTACACCGTCACGCTAATAAATATAGACAAAACAAACAAAATGTCAATATTTTTGTAAAAATTTCTTCTATCTTGTTGAAAATCGCGAAAAATGATATAATCTATGTCCGATTTATGCAAAATATGGGGCAAAATAGATGAAAATTCGCAATATTGCAATCATTGCACACGTTGACCACGGAAAAACGACCCTGGTTGATAATATGTTGAAACAAGCCGGAACTTTTCGTGAAAACGAAAAGGTCGAAGACCGTGTTATGGACAGTGGCGACATTGAACGCGAACGCGGTATAACTATTTCGGCAAAGCCAACATCTATCCAATGGGGCGAATATAAAATTAACATTGTGGACACCCCAGGCCACGCTGATTTTGGCGGTGAAGTTGAACGTATTTTATCCATGGTCGATGGCGTTGTCCTGTTGGTTGATGCCGCAGAAGGCCCCTTGCCCCAGACTAAGTTCGTTCTGGGTAAAGCATTGAAACTGGGGTTGCGTCCAATTGTTTGCATAAATAAGGTAGATAGAAGCGACGCCCGTCCAGACGAAGTTTTAACAGAAACATTTGATTTGTTTGATAAATTAGGCGCAACTGATTCTCAGTTGGATTTTCCATACCTGTATTCGGTTGGCCGTGATGGTTGGGCGGTTCGTAATTTAAGCGATGAACACAAAGACCTGACCCCGCTGTTTCAATTGATTGTTGACCATGTGCCGGCACCTGATTGCAATGGTTCGCGATGCCAGATTGATGCACCTTTTTCCATGTTGGCAACAACACTGGAAGCCGACCCATATGTTGGTCGTATTTTAACGGGTAAAGTGGAATCAGGCACCGTTCGTGTTGGCCAAACGGTCAAGGCAATTAATATGAACGGTGAATTTATCGAAAACGCCAAAATTACAAAAATAATTGAACACCGTGGTGTGGAAAAGGTTTCCCGTGACAGCGCGTCCGCCGGCGATATTATTGTTGTTGCTGGATTTTCCAAGGCAACCGTGGCGGATACCCTTTGTGACCCATCTGTGACAGAGCCTATTCCGGCAATGCCGATTGACCCACCCACACTTACCATGACATTTTTTGTTAACACATCACCGTTGGCGGGTAAATCTGGCAAAAAATTAACATCGCGTATGATTGGCGAAAGACTTTTCCGCGAAGCCGAAACAAATATCGCACTAAAAGTCACACAAAGCGCCAACAACGAAAGTTTCGAGGTTTCTGGTCGTGGCGAATTACAATTGGGTATTTTAATTGAAACAATGCGCCGCGAAGGATTCGAATTATCTGTGTCCCGCCCGCGCGTTGTTATGCAAACGGGTCCCAACGGCGAAAAACTGGAACCAATCGAAGAAGTCGTTATTGATGTTGATGACGAATTTTCCGGTGTGGTTATTGAAAAGATGACCAAGCGCAAGGCAACAATTACAGAAATGAAGGCATCGGGTGCCGGCAAAACACGTATCGTGTTTTCCGCCCCGTCACGCGGCCTGATTGGTTATTTGTCCGAATTCCGCACCGACACGCGTGGCACCGGTATTATGAATCGTGTGTTTGATAAATATGATGAATATCGTGGTCCCATTTCACAATATCGTCCGGGTGTGCTTGTTTCTATGGAGGCCGGATCGGCCGCAACATATGCGTTGCACAATCTGGAACCACGTGGCACATTATTTATCGGACCACAAACCGAAGTTTATTCGGGCATGATTATCGGCGAACACTCCAAAGAAAATGATATAGAGGTTAATCCGGTCAAGGGTAAGCAATTAACAAATGTTCGTTCGGTAACGGCGGACGAAAAACTGTTCCTTGCCCCGCCCCGTAAAATGAGTCTGGAAGAAGCTTTGTCATACATCCAAGATGACGAATTGGTCGAAGTCACACCCGCGGTAATACGTCTGCGTAAAAAGGAACTGGACAGCGGCAAACGCAAAAAAGCATATCGGTTCGCTGAAACCGACGAATAAACAAACCCGCCCGACTGGGCGGTATGTTTTTATCTAATTTTCGACCTTAAGAACGCACGATATTTTTTACGGTTATCGCGTCCCGGGATTACACACGCAGACAATTTTATAAACACATTTAATATCTTGTATATGCATGTTTCCGCCGTATGCGTATCATTATAAATTTCATAAAGCCGATTATATTCATCCAAATCAGACCTATTCATATCCATATCGTCATCATTATATTTTATTCCAAAATCGTCCATAAATTTACGCATATATTTTGTCATACCAATAATTTGTGGCACATCGGAATAATGTGCCGTTTTATTTTTTTCAACGGACGCGGACACAAAAACACCGCGTAACCCACGGGTTTTATTTATCAATGTTTGTGTACCAGCGGAATCTTTATTTTTACGATTTCGTTTAATCTGAATCACGGTACCACCACGCGGCATAAACAATGCCAAGTGCAGTCCTGTCCCAGCACACCCAGCCAATATATTACAATGCCCGACAACCGCCGCCTGGTCCCGCAGAGACATTGTTTCCGGATAAATTATTTTGAACCCATTCCGTTTGAAAATGTTCTGAATTTTTTCCTCGCCCAGTGTTCTGCGTGTTCCCATTTTAGCACGCGAAATATAAAGTTTTTTACTATACCGCCCCACCCCATTATCTATATTCTTTACAATATAATCAAAAACTTTTCCATATTCCGGCGATGTATATCTGAACATATCAAACGATTGGGTCGGAACATACACATTTCTGAAACGTGTTGTTTTATCGATTATGATTATATGTTCCCGGGGTACACCAACCATTTCCACCATATTGTACATAAATTGCGGAACAGCAACCCCTTTATAATTAGCAAACACCACATATTTATCATGCATATCATTACCAAGCATGGCGTACATCCGACAAAAATGTTCCAACAAAAAATGTCCAAAATGAGGCATTACCCCGCCAATATACACAACATCTTTGTCCACAAAATCGATATCATTTTTTGATATTTTCGGTATACGTTGGCGCGCATTACCACGTGTTTTGAAGCTTTCCCGCACAAAATGCAAATTGTTGTCAAAAACACCATAACTGCCATTTTCAACAGCAATGATGCCTTTTTTTATATGAACGATTTTATTTTCCCGAATGCCACAACGACATGTATTACGCCAAAACCAAAATTTATAGAAAAAATCCGAATAAATAGTAACCATTTTCAATCACCACACCCACATCGAACTATACACCCCACCCACCCGCGTTCGCAAGTATGAAATATCGTAAAAGTTTATTCTGTTGCAAAGCAATCATAAACCGGTTATCTTTCAATCAAAGGATTAAACATGGCACTACCACACATTTCAAAACCAAGGAAAATATTATCCCAAGTTTTAACATTCTGGATTCCGTCCAAGAAATATCGCCGTGCATTTCGCGGCATGCTGCAATTTGGCCTTGTTAAACGGTGGCGCGTTTTGCGTAATGACCGCAAAAAACACTTCGAAAACGAGATTGCGATCGGTGCCATTATGAAGGACGAAGGGCCCTATCTAAAAGAATGGTTGGATTTTCATATCCTTGTCGGAATTACAAAATTTTATCTTTATGACAATGATTCGACCGATAATACGCGCGACATATTGAAACCATATATCGAACGTGGCATTGTCGAATATCACTGGTTCCCGGGCAAATGTATGCAATTGCCGGCATACCTGGAAATTATAAACAATCATTCGGATGACACGCGCTGGTTGGCATTAATCGATTTGGACGAATTTTTAGTTCCGGTTCACCACGAAACAGTGTCCGAATTTTTACATACTATGCCGTCAAATTTTGCCCAGTTAATTGTCACATGGGTAATATATGGATCATCGGGCCATAAAACAAAACCCGATGGATTGTTAATGGAAAACTACAAACATCATGCCAAGAATACATTTGGAATCAAGGCCATTGTAAATCCGCGTCTTTTGGTGGAATATACATGCTTGCACCAAAACCTTGTTGCGGGATGGACGATTGACAATAATGGTAAAAAACTGGGGCATACACACCAATCAACAAATCCACCGGCGTATAATAATCTGCGACTTAATCATTATTATACTAAATCATACGAAGAATATATGGCCAAATTCAAGCGCGGCACCGCCACCGGCGAAAGTAGCGAATATCGGAATGCGGAAAAATTCAAACTGTATGATCGCAACGAAGTCTATGACGACATCATGGATAAATATATCGAAAAACTGCACGTTATGAATTCTGGCGAATAAAATCTAATATTCGTCGACGATATCGACGCGCATGCATTCCCGGCGCTAAATCCAGTACGCCAACGGTTTGTAATTTTTTGAATGCATCGGCAATGTCGCGCCGAGTTGCGACATCTGTTGTCCGCATTGCATCACGATATACGCGACTTAATATCGACCATAAAAATCGTTTATACCAAATTCGCGCATCACGCCGATTCGCCTTTTTGCGATATTCATCGGCCATCTTACCAAAACCAGCAATGGTTCCAACCGCCGTTTGTCCCGCCCCGGCATGCAATGCCGATGTTGCATTGACAGTGTAATAATACAATGGCAACCGCGTAATAACACCACTTAGTCGGCGCATCAATACCATTGACCAAAAAAGTGTATCTTCGAACACGCGCATTTTTGTATCAAAGCGCAAGTCGTTTATTGCGCGCCGTCTGTACATGCGCATCCATATCATTCCATTTTGCACATACCATGACCGTGGTCCAAAATCACTGTTCGTTGATCGTGTAATAAGGTTTTTTACATATTTATATTTTATCTTATCTGTATCATATTTATTTTTAAATGATTCGGGCATTTTGTCCGGTGGAAAATTGACCGCATCCGGCGCATTATGTGCCACACGATCATATTCAAACGCAACCACATCAACATCTTCTCGCCGTGCAATCTTGTAAAGAATTTCCATTGTTTGCGGATGAATACAGTCGTCCGCGTCCAGAAACATGATATATTCCCCATCGGCCATATCCAACGCTGTATTGCGCGCCGCTGAAACACCGGCATTTTTCTTGTGCACAACGATAAAACGGTCATCATGTGCCGCATATTTATCCGCAATTTTGCCGGAATCGTCAGGTGAACCATCATCAACCAAAATCGCAGACCAATCATAAAAAGTCTGATTCAACACCGAATCCAGGCATCGTGGTAAATATTTTTCGACATTATATATTGGAATAATTATGGTTATTTTATGTGACATTGTTTTACCCTGTTGCAAAATCGTCTCAAAACGTGTAAATTATATTATGAAAAAGGAATAAAATCCATGACAAAACGTTTGTTTCTTTTCGCGGGCTATGATGCAAATGGCATTATTGACGATGCATTAATTTACTATGTGCGCGCATTATCACGACATGGCGATGTAATATTATGCATGGACAATGACTGTAAAAAATCAGAACTTGATAAAATAAAGCCATTTGTCTTGCATCCAATTGCGATTCGTCATGGCGAATATGATTTTGGTTCTTATAAACGGGCCTATGTTTGGGCACGCGATAAAAAAATATTAACACATTATGATAATATTTACCTTGTGAATGATTCTGTATTTGGCCCATTATATGATGTGGCAACCACAATAAGAAAAATGGAATCCACAAAAACAGACGCCACCGGTTTGGTTATCGCCACCCATAAAACACATGAATATATGGAATCTTGGTTTGTCCGGTTAAACAAGCGAATATTTATGTCCAAATGGTTTGACGCATTTATGTCATCGGTTCAACACGAAGAATATAAATATATTATAACGGTAAAATATGAACATGGGTTGACGAACATTATCAGAAACAATGGTTGTTCTTTTGCGGCCGTTTATACTGTACGGGGACGCTATACATACAATCATCCCAAACGATTATTCCAACGCGGCTGTCCATTTATAAAACGCGCATGTTTTACCCGACATAATGGTGCCGCCGGTGCACAAATAAGATATGTATTGTGTCATGGTGCAAAAGGTGCATGCAACGCTATAATTAATACTGCGAACCGGGTTTATGGTGTTGGGTATATGAACTGGCTATTAACCAGCAACCCCATAAAGATTATGATTCGCAACATTAAATATGCACATAAAAAACTAAAAAGTGGCGAAATATGAAAAAATCGAAAAAAATTGCGGCAATTACAATGGCACGCGACGATGAATTTTTCTTGTCACGCTGGATTGCGTACTATGGCAAACAACTGGGGACGGAAAACCTGTATATTTTATTGGATGGCACCGACCAGAAAAAACCCGCAAACGCCGGAAACGCGCACATAAAGAAACTTGCACACACGGCTATGTCGCGCGCCGCGGGTGATAAATATCGTATTGGTAAATTGACCGATTTAGCGCATGAGTTATTGAAAAATTATGATATTGTGATTGGCTGTGATTCTGATGAATTCCTGGTTGTTGACCCAAACACAAAAAAGACATTGGCGGAATATCTATCTGAATCAAACATAAAAACAACCGTATCTGGGCTGGGCCTGGACATTGGCCAACACATGAAACTGGAAAAACCGTTGGATTGTGATATGGCATTATTAGAACAACGCGAATATGCCCTGATTTCCACACGATACACAAAACCCGTTGTCATAAACAAACCTGTCCGTTGGGGCAGCGGATTTCACAGTATAAAAAGTCATAATTTTCACATAGACCCAAATTTATATCTTTTGCATTTTGGCGCGGTTGACATGAACATGCTGATAAAAAAAGCGGAAAAACGCGGGGCCGATTGGGTAAACCATCTGCACCGTCGTGGCAATGGCACCATTAACGCCGTCACATCAAAAAAACCGCAACCCGAACAATTCATGCACATAGCGCGAATTATGCAACAAATTTTTCGCCCTATATATGCTTTTGATAAACCTGGCATGTTGGGATTAAAACGCGTTGTAAAAATACCAGAAAGATTTAAGATTTACGATTTATAATTTCTGATTTTATCTGGGTCGCAATTTCATTCGCATCAAAACGTTTCAGATTTTTTGTTGCAACATTTATCATTTTTTTGACATCGACCGTATTATTGTAAACGGCATCCATGTGTTGTGCCAATCTGCCCGCATCACCAACATTAAACAACAGTCCCGCCCGTCCGTCCATTAAAACCTCTCGCGGACCAAAGGCACAATCAGATGCTATGTTCAATGTTCCAACGGCCATTGATTCTATTAACACGATGGCAAACCCCTCACCAACACTGGACAATATATTCGCACGCGCCCCACGCATAAATCCGAACGGATTTTCAACAGTACCCATAAATATAATATGTTCTTTTGCGGACACGCCACGCGCAAACGATTCCAATTGTGGCCGCGAATAACCATCACCAACGATTACCAAATTAATATCCGGTTTATTGTTTTTTTGCCAGAATGCATCAAATGCGCGAATCACGGTTTCAATATCCTTACCATTAACCAGTCGCGAAACACATACAAAATAATCCCCATCATACCCGGTTTCATTGGCGGCTATATTGCGAATTTCGATTAAATCCAACGGATTATAAATTCGTATAATTTTATCGACATATTGTGGATATTCGTGGCGCAATTCATCGGCAAAAGCATCCGTCAAAACAACAAAACGGTCATATTCAGATAAATAACGCACATATCCACCATGGTGAAATTTTGCTGTCGAAGAATGCCACCACGCTATTTTCGGTATATTCAATTTAGCAATTTCACGCACACAATCAAAATCATAATAATCAACAACAACATCTATGTCACGGAACATGCGTTTGTTGAATAACAATCGCCACATCCAACGATAACTATCGCGCACTATGTGCTTTGATACACGCCACACAAAGAAATGTGGTAAATCAGTTCCCAGATATTTGCATGGATACAATGTCCGCACAGAAATATTTTTATGCACATCGAACCACCGCCGCCATCTGTCACGAATTGGTGTATATGTAATCACAATTATATTCAAATCCGAAAATGACGACAACTTATCCAGTGTCCGCACAAGAACACTTTCGACCCCCCCGACCTTCATGTCACGCAAACAAAATGCAACATTAATTTTGCGTTTTTTATTCACCATTACTTAATATCCCCGCGCGCAAATCGTATAAGGTTATATTTCATATCACACCATTCACATGTCGGACATTCCAACGCCCCCGACAAAACTAAATCCCGCATACATTGACGCGCAGATTCACGATCCGCCGGTGTTTCCATATATCGCACCTTGCGGAAAGCCCAATGCACAAAATACCACATAAAATTATCCGCCCACATTTTCAATTGATAAGGTGTGGCATGTTCACGATATGCCGCATAAGAAGTTTCGATGCCGATACACAAACTCTGCATAATTCGCAACTGTTTTGCAGCCAACACAATGCCATTAAAATTCGGTATATAGAAATACAACGGCAAAGGCATAATCGTGACCCTTGGGTTTTTCAACATAACAACGGACCACCATGGAAAATCTTCGAACAAAATACCCTTAATAAACGGTATATCGGCAATTAATTCACGACGATACATATTCTTCCAAACCTGGCAATGCTTAATAAGCCATTTGCGTCTGGGATGGAACATATTATGTGTCCGTTCTGTTGCATACTGATACACATCGTTTGTGACCAATGTCTTTATTTTATTAGGTTTATATTTTTTGTAAAGACGACGCGGCACAACATTATCCGTCCGCATATGCAAAAAATGCCGCACGATAAGTTGTGGTCGATAATGCCGATCATATGTAAAAGAAACAATATCAGAGTTATCCCGTTGGGCCATATAGTAAGCCAATTCCATCGTTTGCGGATGGATAAAATCATCACTGTCCAGATACATGATATATTCGCCACGCGCATGCGGGAATCCGGCGTTTCGTGCATCTGACAAACCACCGTTTTTCTTGTTCACAATTTTGAACCGTTTATCCCGCGCGGCATATTCTGCTAATATTTTATCAGAATTATCGGGGCTGCCATCGTTTACACAAATTGCCTCCCAATCAGAAAAAGTCTGATTCAGAACGCTGTCCAAACACCGCCGCAGATATTTTTCAACATTATACACCGGTATTATTATAGATATTGCTGGCATAGGCGCCCCCGTGGTTTTATTTATACATCTTGTTTATCATGACATCCGCGAATGATCCGGGTATCGGATGTTCCGTTCCACGATAAGTTGTTTTCTGGAAAAATGATTCTGATGTTAATTTATCAAATATCTTTTTATCAAATGGTTTATCCTGATACGCCCACCATAACGCGTGTGTGGGATCTTGATCAACGTGCGGCATTTTTTTGAAATGTTTTTTCGCGCGCGAATCATTTTCAACCAATGTTCTGAATAATAATTGGTGCATAAAATAATCAAAAGTATGATTTTCGTGCATCCAATAATCCAAAATCATAGCACGCCACGCCGCTAACAAATAAGCCCCCCGTCGTGCGCGGATAAAACAATTCTGCATAAACGAATATGGACTGCCCCCGATGTTATAATTATGCCCCGCCAAATATACAAAGAAGTCTTCGTCACTTATCCACTTTGGAATCGGCGATGTCACAAACCCCGTTGCGTCAAGCCAATATCCGCCATAGCGATATAATAATTCTACACGACAAATATCCGCAAAATGTGCATTACCTATTTTCCCGTCACGATATTTATTCACAATTTCGACCGGCAAATCGATATAGTCAAAAATCGTATCTGCATCCAAAATAACCAATTCCTGTTTACAGTGTTTTCTGACACTCTTGAAACATGCCTTTACTAACTTTGGTGCCTTTGCTTCGCCTTGCAACCAGATTGTCCAAATTTTGTCGTTTTTATCATTGTTCACAACGGGTTCTTCAACAACCGTGGCCGCCGCGGGTAAATAGCGCCTAAAATATTTCGTTGCTATCTTGGCGGTATAATCTGTTCGAACACGGCGACGAGCGGCGCGTTCACGCCACGGCCAGTTTAATATATGACCATGAATAACAATTTTGGTCAACGCCCACATACGTGCTATTTTCATATTTTTCCTTTTTATTATCCTTCAAAATCTGTTTTCAATATTTTCATCTTGCTATCCTTATAACAATCATTGTGGGACAGGATGAAACCCGTCCCACACATACTTATTCTGCAACATCAACCGTGTCTTCTTCGGACGGTCCGGTTGTCATTTCTTCGGCGATACCGGATGAACGCGCCATAATTTTATCAAGCAATTCTTGCTGAACATCCGGATGGTCTTTCAACCACTGGCGCGCGTTTGCTTCACCCTGACCTATTCTTTCATTATTATATGAATAGAAAGAACCAGCCTTTTCAATAAAATCGTATTTCACCCCCATATCAAGTATTTCACTGATACGGGAAATACCTTCGCCATACATAATCTTAAAGTCAACGGTACGGAACGGCGGCGCAACCTTGTTTTTAACAATTTTGACCCGCGTTTCATTTCCAACCACATTTTCTTTATCCTTAATCGCCCCCGTCCGGCGAATATCCAAACGCACCGACGCATAGAATTTCAACGCATTTCCGCCCGATGTTGTTTCGGGATTACCGAACATAACACCAATCTTCATACGAATCTGATTAATAAAGATAAGCAATGTATTACTGCGTGATACGCTGCCCGCCAATTTTTTCAATGACTGCGACATCAAACGCGCGGTTGTTCCGACAAACGAATCGCCAATATTACCCTCTAATTCCGCCTTGGGCACCAATGCCGCAACCGAATCGATAACCACGACATCGACCGCCCCAGACTTGATAAGGGTGTCCGCGATTTCCAATGCCTGTTCACCCGAATCAGGTTGAGAGATAATTAATTCAGAAACATTAACACCCAATTTTTTCGCATAAGATGGATCCAGCGCATTTTCCGCATCAATATATGCACATGTGCCACCTTTCTTTTGTGCTTCGGCCACAGCGTGCAATGCCAACGTTGTTTTACCAGAACTTTCCGGACCATATATTTCAACAATGCGACCACGCGGATACCCACCGATTCCCAACGCAATATCCAACCCCAAAGAACCAGATGAAATCGCCTCTATATTCTGGACCGAACCATCGCCCATTTTCATGATTGCTTCTTTACCAAACTGCTTCTGAATTTGGGCCAAAGCAGATTCCAACGCCGGATTTCTTGTCGGCGCAGATACTTCTTTTGAAACTTCTTTTTTTGCCATTAAAATTCCCCTTTACTTAACAGGCAAATCATACTAAGAAAAACCGCACCACGCAACAGATTTTATTTGTGTGGCGTAATAATAATTCCGACCGTCAATGCCCCAACAACCGCGGGTATAAACCATACCGCAGATGTTGCACCAAAAAATGTAATACATCCCGCCGCCAACACCGGCGTTATGAAGTTTGGCAAATAAACACTTGTCCGGAAAACACCATAAAACCGCGTCTGTTGCCCTGGTTTTACATTATCAAAGAACATCAAATCATGCACTGGTTCCATAAACGCCCCCGAAAACTGCCACAACACAAATATGGCCAACAATGGATACCCGACCACCAGTGTCGCAGCCGCCGCAAATAACGCAAATGACGCAAACCCCAGAATCAGCCATATGTTTTTACCATATTTTCGTACCGCACGTCCCATAACCTCGGACAATATGATGTATGGAATTATACCAAGCGTTAAAACCAACCCCAACATATCCTTGGTAAATCCGTTTTCTATAACAACAATCGGCACATACAATAAACGCACCGCCCGCAACGAATAATAGCCAAAGTTTATAAGATATGCCCGCAACATACCAGGTGCCGCAAAAAACGCCCGTGCGTTTCGCCACAACGCCCGGAAAGTCCGCCGGGGGTTAACCGGTTTGATTTCCTTGTCTGCTTGGACAATATGGAACCATTTAAAAAACAACCACGCCAGTATATATATGATTGCCGATGCCATAAATGCAGACCGATTACCATACGCGGTTGCTATTGTGACAGCAATCATTGGTGCAAATAACGCACCGATGTTAAGCCACAAATGATACCGTGCATTAATTCGTGCCATACCAACACTGCCTGCAAAATCAGACATAAAAAGCGGAACCAACATCTGACTTAAAGTGATGGCAATCCCTGTTGTAAAATCCAGTGTGATAAATGTCCGTGGCAGAATCGAAAAACTCATCATCGCATAACCGGCCGCCAACATTAACAGCACAAAATAGAAAACGCGCACCTTGGAAAAACGGCGAAATATTTCATTTGCGAACAACCCCACAAACATACAAAACGCCGAATAAAGCGCGACATACAAACCGACCACCGCACTGGAACGAAAAATCTCTAAAATCACCAATGAATATACGGCATTATAAATACCATCTGCAAAACCGGTGAATATCCCCATATTTGCAAACGAAAAACCACTGGCCCGACCCAAAGAAATGTATTTATCCCCCGCCATGTTTTATATGCATCTCTCTCCCTGTTCCACCCATTATATCATAAAAAGTTCTCGGTTGTTAGTTGTAAGTTGTGGGTTATAACTTGGCAGTAAAAAACGGGCGCATTGCGCCCGTACCGATAACTTACACCCACAACTAATCACTCTTTTTCGCATTACGTTGCGCGTACAATTGTGCGAAATCAACCGGTTGCATAGTAAATGCCGGGAACCCAGATTCACTTGTCACGCGTGTAATAAGTGCACGCACCGCCGGGAAGAGCAATGTTGGCACATCAATCAACAATGTACGTTTTTTAACTTCTTCGTCCTTTTCTTCCTCCATCTGGACCAAACCGGAATACGTTGATTCAATAAGGAATATAGATTTTTCATTCGCTTCCAGTTTAGAATGCACCTTGGTAATCAAATCAACCATAAACAGGTTGTTTTCCGAACCCTTTATCTGGATATCAATATTGATTTCCAATTTAGCCTGGGTATTTTCCTGTTTAAAGAATAATTCCGGCACATTTGGATTTTCGAATGAAAAGTCCTTTAAGAACTGAGAAATAATATTAAATTTTGCCATCGCGATTGCTCCTTTTTTTACGCGTCAATTTATGGTATCATAGATATAGCATTTATTTTTGCATTTTACAAGTGGGGGGATGAAAAAAATGAGAAAAATGATAAGTCGCTTACTTTGTATCGCGCTTTGCGGGTTTGTATTGGCGTCGTGTGATTTATCGACACCAACGCATACGGGCGACGATTCGGTGGCACCATCAAGCAACCTGAAAAAAGTATCTTATTCCGAATTACCCGGTTGGCGCGATGACGATGTGCGCTATGCGCTCCAGGCATTCCGTAATTCTTGTAAAGCAAAGATTCAATATAAGGGGCGCGTAATTCCCGACCGTGCGTTATTCGAAGAAAAATGTCGCACTTTGCCATCTGCATCCGCCGACACACCGACCGTTCGCGCATGGTTTGAATCTAACTTCCAGCCATATAAAATATATAATGATGACGGTTCGGATAAAGGAACATACACCGGATACTATTCGCCAATCATTCGGGGCAGTCGTGTAAAAACCGCCGAATACAACGAACCATTAATGGGGGTTCCGACCGACGGCCGCAATTACAAGGGCGTTGAAAAGAAAAAAATCGTCGAACAAAAAATTGGTCGCGTTCTGTATTGGGCAAACATTGTCGATGTCCAGAATATTCAGATTCAGGGTTCCGGCATGCTGCAACTGGACGACGGCAAAATGGTTAAACTGAACTTTGCCGCCGTGAACGATATGCCGTTTAAATCTATTGGCGAAGAATTGCGCCGCCGTGGCATTCGTCCCGACGGTGGCTATTCCGCCGATGCTGTTTGGACCCATTTGAAAAAGAATCCGAAACTGGCACGCGATGTGATTTATAAAAATCCACGCTATGTCTATTTCTATGAGTCGGTCCCGCCGGATGTAATCGGTAAATTGGGAACGCCACTTTCCAAAATCCGTTCCGTTGCCATGGACGACAGTATTTATACATTGGGCATGCCCGTATATATAAGCACGAACCTGTCTGACGGGCGCAAGTTCCAACGACTTATGATTGCCCAGGATACCGGTTCCGCCATCCGCGGTTGGATTCGTGCCGACATATTCTTTGGCAAGGGTGACGAAGCATATAAGTATGCACACGGTCAACATGCCAAGGGCAAAATGTTTTTACTGATGCCACGGGAATATCAATATGTCAAACCAAGTAAATAAGAAAATGATTGAACGCACTGCGCGCCCGCATACATTGGCTGGCGCGGTTGGTGGTCTGCTTCGCATTTTTGGTGCACGCGTGTCGGACGCGGACCTGGCGGCGCGATGGGCGGAAATTATGGGACCGGACATTGGTGGCGTATCAACACTGGCGGCGATAAAGAAAACACCCAATGGAAAATTCAATATTGCGGTTCGTCCAATGAACCCGGCGTTTGCATTACAATTATCATATCAATCCGCCGAAATAACAAAACGCGTAAATAAATATTTTGGATACGATGCAGTGAACAAAGTGACATTCAGAAAATAGTCTATATTGCAAACCTTGTCATTCCTGCGCAGGCAGGAATAGGGTCTTTAAAACCGACATCTGGCGACTACGTTATCTTGGCGGGACATTCGTCCCGCGACTTCATAGTCCCTATCCCCGCCTACGCGGGGATGACAATTCTTTTTCCCTTTATAATCCCCCACCCTTGTGATAAAATCAAAGGCGAAAATGACACGCATATTGGGCATTGACCCGGGACTTTTGCATACTGGTTGGGCGGTAATAGATACCGCGGAGTCGAACCGCAAATATGTGGCAAGTGGCGTAATTCTGCCCAAGGCAACCGGCACCCTGCCCGAACGTTTGGCAATAATTTTCCGTGGTGTTTCCGAACTGGTTGAAACATTTTCACCAAACGAATGCAGCATTGAAATTACATTTGTTAACATGAACCCCAAGACGACACTTATTCTGGGGCATGCGCGCGCGGCGGCAATTGTTGCGGTATCAACGCACGATATTCCAATTTATGAATACGAACCGAACAAGATTAAAAAGGCATTAACCGGCGCGGGCCATGCGGACAAAAGTGCGATTGATAAAATGGTGAAAATTTTACTGCCCGCCGCACACCCCAAAACCGCGGACGAAGCGGACGCAATCGCCATCGCCCTGGCCCACAGTAATATGTCAGCACTTGAAAGGTTTATAAAGTAAAGAAGAAATCAAATGGAAAAGTTCTTTAGATTATTTAAACGCGATATAAAAACAGAACGCCTACAATTACGCATCTTGGAACCCACACAAAAAAATGCGAAACTTGTTTGGAATGCGATTAAAAACGAAAATCCCAAAAATTTTAAATTTATATTCTGGTCACCAAAATATAAAAAGGTATTTCCGGAATCATTAGACGAAACACTGGAAACAATGAAGCAAGATGCATATGACACCGCACACAACGGTGTTGTATGGTATGTGTTTTATAATGGTAAACTGATTGGACATCATGGTATTTTTTATCATGAATCTAATAATTCTATACAAAGTGGAAATATTTGGTTTATAACCGCTGCACAAAGACATGGTTTTAATTCAGAAATTTTTAAAAACATTGAAAAAATCGCATTTGAAAAATTAAAGGCGAACAGAATCGGATACCAATGTGATATCAAGAATATCGGTTCCAAAAAATCTATTATGAAAAATGGTTTCCATCGTGACGGTCGAATTCGTGATTCCTACAAATACCCCAACGGTACATATTCTGATATGTCGATATTTACAAAACTTGCCCGTGAATATAAACAATAATAAGCTATAAATTATAGTTATCTTTGCCTATCACATTAATTTTATTTTGTTGTGCAATCATATACGCTATATCAACACGATGATATTTGTTTTGTTTAATAGCGTCCGTCATTTCTTGTTGCATGGCAAAATTATTTCCAGATTTTTTATCAACTTTACTTTTCAACGGTTCATCCAGCACATATATTTCATATCCTAATTTTTCTATCTCTTGTGCAGTATTGAATTTTTCACGTTTTACTATCTTAATCGGCTTGGTTGAATAATATTCTGTTCCACGATCATGCACGAAATGATTATCTGGTGTTTCATACACAGAGTAAACATAAAACCACGGTGTAATATTTGGGCGCAGTTTTTCAAGAAAGATTTTTTTACCATTCAAATGACAATGCCCATTGCCTATGCATCGATTTATCGGGAAAAATTTAGCATAATCTAAGTTTGTCGTGATAAAAACACCTGTAACAACACCATCTTGAACATGGTTAAATTGTTCACGTGGACGCAGATAACCATCTGTAATATCCGCAACAGACCCATGATAATATTTTTTATGTATCACTTTGCTTTTTGCTCTTTTAAAAATATCTGCTATGTGCATATTTTCCCCGTTTTCGTTCAATTCGTATTATAACATATAAAATCGAAAAATGAATATATTTTGTGCGGGGGAAAATCCCCTTCGGATGCCGAAGGGGTGGATTGCGAGTAAAACGAGCAAGACGGGGTAGTTTATTACAAACTGTCATCACAATTACCCCGTCGTGCTTCGCCCGCCACCCCTTCGCTAGCGAAGGGGAATTAAAAACCGCCCGAACGGGCGGTTCACCAATCACCTACAACTTACAACCAACAACCTTACGCGGCGGCGGTGAATACCTTTTGCACATCGTCGTTGTCGTTCAACGCATCGACTAACTTTTCAACCTTGGCATAGGCCTCATCGTCCAAATCCATCGGCATGTTTGGAATCCATGTCAATTCCGCGCTTTCTGGTTCACCCAGGACATCGGCGATTGCCTTTTGCGCCGTCATAAAGTCATCTGGTTTTGTTGTTATAATGAAACCCTCTTCCGAACTTTCCAGATTATCCGCCCCCGCATCCATAACGATTTCCATCATTTCATCTTCGGTTTTACCGATTGATGCCGGATACATAATCTGACCCGCACGTGTGAACATAAATACAACCGAACCTTCTTCGCCCATGTTGCCACCGTTTTTCGCAAAGATATTACGAACCTCGGGCACTGTGCGGCGTGGGTTGTCGGTCAATGCTTCTACGATAACAGGAACGGCACCCGGCCCATATCCTTCATAACGCACTGCAACATAGTTTTCAGTATTACCACCCGACGCTTTATCAATAGCGCGTTTAATGTTATCGTTCGGCATAGAGTTTTTACGCGCCTGTAAAATCGCCAGGCGTAAACGCGGATTGTTATCCGGATTTGGATCGCCCAACTTTGCCGCCATTGTTATTTCGCGCGCTAATTTGGTAAACAAACCACTGCGCGCTGCATCAACCAGCCCCTTTTTGTGCTGAATGTTATGCCATTTGCTGTGCCCACTCATATTTGACCTTTTGATTATTTTAGATTAAAATTACCCCAAAAGGATAACAAATGATTGGAAAATTGCAAGGTATTGTTGATTATATCGGCGACGGATTTGTAATCTTGATGGCGGGCCCGGTGGGGTACAAGGTTTTTACCCCAGAAATGCTCACACCAAAGTCCACGGTCACCCTGTGGATTGAAACAATTGTGCGTGAAGATTCCATCCGGCTTTTCGGCTTCTCGACCCTTGCCGCTCAGAACCTGTTTAATCAGTTAACGACCGTTTCCGGCGTTGGGCCAAAGGTCGCGCTGGCCATCATGGGTACTATAAAGACCGACACACTGTTGTCTGCAATCGCAACGGGCGACGCAAAAACAATCGCAACCGCCCCGGGCGTGGGTAAGAAAGTTGCAGAAAAAATCATTGTCGAATTGAAATCTAAAATCGGCGGCGGCTCAATCGATTTATCGGGCGATTCCACGGCGGGCACCCTGCCCGACTTGTTGGCGGCACTGGAAAGTTTGGGTTATCGCCGTTTGGACATTGTTGACATGGCACAAAAATTAGTTTCCGAAAATCCAGATGCAGATGTTGCACAATTGGTTCCAATCGCACTGAAACAAATAAGCGGGAATAAATAGCATGAATAACGACACTATCTTTGCATTATCATCTGGACATGGGAAATCGGGCGTCGCGGTTATTCGCATATCTGGCGAAAACTTGTCTGACTTTGCGGAACGCATTGTTGGCAAATTTGGCATCACACCACGACATGCCTATTTTGTGAACCTTAATGATAACGCGGGCGAACCCATTGACCAATGCATTGTCACATATTTTTCTGCGCCCCACTCTTTCACTGGCGAAGACGTTATTGAAATTGCATCGCATGGCGCACCCGCAGTTATCGAAAAAATATTCGACTTTTTATCCGCGAACAATATGCGCATGGCGCGCCCTGGTGAGTTTTCGCGTCGCGCATTTTATAACAACAAAATGGACCTAAGCGATATTGACGGACTGGCGGCATTGCTGGATGCGCAAACAGATGTTCAACGTAAATCGGCGTTGTCGTCCATGATGGGCCGCGACAGTAAAATATATGACGCATGGCGTACTGACATGATTGAAATAGCCGCATACAGTGCTGCAATTCTGGACTATGATGCAGACGATTTACCGAAAAATATTGGTCAGACAATCAAAACAAAAATCAAAAAATTATATAGCGAAATAGATAAGTCATTGTCGCGCTATGCGGCGGCGCGCGCCATACGCGGCGGTTTTAATATCGCGTTGGTTGGCGAACCAAATGTTGGTAAATCATCACTGTTTAATGCAATACTGGGGTCGAACCGCGCAATTGTATCCGATATCCCCGGCACCACACGTGATGTTGTTTCTGCCAATCTGGATATTGACGGATACTTGGTAAATATTTCAGATACGGCGGGGCTGCGTAAAAACACACGGAACAAAATCGAAAAAATCGGAATCGAACGTACCGAAAACGAAATAAAAAATGCAGACCTGATAATTCGTGTATATAGCGAAAAAGCCGGCACAGCAAAAATTGCCGACAACGAAATTGTAGTTATAAATAAATCTGATTTATTAAAATCAAAACGTGCAAAAAATGCGATTTATGTTTCGGCAAAAACCGGTGACGGATTGAACGATTTATTGAAAATTATTCGCAAACGGTTGCATAAATTGACCGACGGGTTGGAAGACAATTTGGTCATAAACGCGCGCACAAAAACATTGTTGGAAAGCGCACACGATGAATTGAAACATGCAACCACAATACGAGGTGATAACTTTGATTTAATTTCCGAACATGTTCGCGCGGCGGCCGATAGCATTGGCAAAATCCTTGGTACCATCACCGCGAACGACGTCATGGACGCAACATTTTCACAATTGTGTTTAGGGAAGTAGTTGTTAGTGGCTAGTGAAAGCGCGTCGACGGGGGAACTTGCCCTTTGTATGTGGCACAAAACTCTATTTCCGCGTCATCCCGGCGGATGCCGGGATCCAGTCGCCAACGGCGACTTGTTATTCCACACTGTAACCATAACTTTCTAGTAATCCAGAATACAAATCATGCCAATCCGGGTTTTTATCAATTATCAATTTTATTTTCCAATTACGCGGCCACTCTTTTAATTGTCTTTCTCGCTTAACCATGGTTTCCAGCAATTCATGATATTCATAATACACCAACTTATCGCAATTGTATTTTGCAGTAAAAGATTTTGGATAGACCTTGTTCTTGTGTTCAAATACGCGCCCGATTAAATCTGATGTGGAACCGATATAAATTGTTCCCATACGTTTTGATGCCATTATATAAACATAACCACCATTTTTCATAATTGAATAATAACATTATTTAATTGGCATCGCAAGTTTGCTTTCGCAAACTGGATCCCGGCATCCGCCGGGATGACGGCTTGAGGATCGCGAACGACGTCATGGATGCCACATTTTCACAATTGTGTTTGGGGAAATAATTTTTACAAAAGCGCAAAGAATAAAGTTCAAATAATGTGTGCCAGCTTTCGCCAGCACTACTTTATTATATTTGAATTTTGAACTTTAAATCACTCTTCCACTTCAATACTATCAATATAGGTCTGTTTTACCGGTGCCAATTTTACAGGTTTGTAATTTTCAGCGACAATCGGGTCACGGTCGTCTTCGGGCAAGACTGTCACGACATCGACCAGTTGCGCATTTGTTTGCGCGGTCATATTTGCGCCATATGTTTTTGATTTATATTTCCCGCGCAGCCGTTCCGGTATCGTGATATAGTTCATCGGGTTCACACCGCGTGTTTGCAGTGACAATTCGCCCATTGGCGTAATATGACGCTGTTCAATATTATAAAGTGGTGTCATAAAGTCCGTTACGGCTTCCCTTACAACTTTGATTTCCCCATCACCAGTCAGTTGCATAATGCGCAATGCGCGTTCACTTTCGCCGGTCGGACGCAAACGCACCGCCCCATCGTTTCCCGTGTATCCCGACGGGTCCAACAAATATGCCGCGTTTAATTTATCGGAATACATCATACCAATTGCCATGTTTGTTGCATCATAACCAAACGAAGCCAAACGATTCGGTTTTGCCCCCGCAACGCGTTCATATTTTGAAACAAACATTTCATTTATTTCCGGCAACGCGGCATATTTTGCACCCGACAAAGTTATGTCCAGCGCAATATCCGCGCCGTCCCACATTGCCGTTCCATACATTTTTGCATCGTGCGCCCCCACCCCGAAATAGCGCAAGAACGATGCCAACGATTTCGTATCGTCACCCGTTCCCAGGAACAAAACCGCATCATACGGCAAATCACCAATCACATCATTCTTAGATAACTTATCCAACTGGCGAATAATGGACGAACGTTCGATTGACGTTAAACTTTCATTGGTTAAAACATCTGATAAAATCTCACGCGCCCGTGTGTGTGCCGCAGTCCGCGCCACATTCATTGTTGCCAATTGTGTTGCAGACTTAATCGAATCCGAATCTTTTTCAACATAGAAAAATACACCGACCAATGGCACATTATATGCATCCGCCGCCGCACGTGCCGCCCCCGCCAGTAAATGTCCTGTTTCGGTATCCGGTGCCAAGATTATGAAATTGTGCACCTTGTCCGTCTGCATCTCACGAACTATTGCCTCTACACTATTCGTCGGCATTAATGCCATTGTCATAACGCCATCACCAACCGCCGTTGCATCCGAAGTAAACGATAACACCGGCAGCCCCATCGGCTTTAATTCCCGCACCGTGCGCGCATCATTCGCGAACAATGGCCCGACAATGATTTCCGGGTCTGAATTCAATGCATCATTAATGGCGTCCGCCCCACGCGCCGAATCAAAGAAAGACACATTCAGGTTTTTCGCCCCGGTTTCCAACACCGCCATTTCAACAGATGTTCGTATGCCGCGTCCCGCAACCGCCGCATCACCCGACGATGGCAACAACACCGCCATACGGTGCGATGATGAATCGGTAAATGTTCCGTACATTGCCGCCGGCGTTGTTGTTGCATCATTTTGTTCCACCGACCAGCGCCCCCCAACACCACCACAGGCCGCCAACAACCCACAAAGTGCTAAATATCCGAAAATATTTTTTATATGCATTGAAAAATCCATTTATTTCTGTATTATTTTACTATAAAGGATATAAAAATGCAATCGGGGCTTTATATTGTTGGAACACCTATTGGAAACCTGGGCGATATGTCGCCACGTGCGGTTGAGATTCTGCGCAGTGTTGATTTAATTGCCGCCGAAGACACACGCGTATTCGGTAAACTGGCATCGCATTTTGATATAAAAACCAAACGCATATCGCACCACGACCACAACGAACGCGATATTGTCCCTGATCTGATTGAAAAATTGCGTAACGGCGAATCAATCGCGGTGGTAAGTGACGCCGGCATGCCGGGAATCAGCGACCCCGGATTTCGCCTTGTGCGCACCGCCCGCGCAGAAAAAATTCCGGTATTTGTCGTTCCCGGTCCAACCGCGGTAATTTCTGCACTGGTTTTGTCTGGATTTCCAACCGACCGATTTACATTTTGCGGTTTCTATGATCCAAAGAAAATTCACGATGACAACCGTATTCGCCACACTATAATTTATTATGAAAGTCCAAACCGAATAATGGACACAATTGCCGATTTAGCACGCGTAATGCCCGAACGACAAATTGCGATTGTTCGTGAAATAACCAAAATTCACGAAGAAACGATTATCGGATATCCGGCGGATTTAATGCATATAGAGCCGCCACGTGGCGAAATTGTAATTGTTATCGCGCCCGCCCCCGAACATAAAATGTCGGACAGTGAAATTACAGAAATTGTTAATGATATTGCGTCCGCATCCACTAAATCGGCGGCGGTCGACTTGGCGCGCCGCACCGGTATATCAAAAAAAGAGGCATACAAACGCATGTTAAATCATGGGGGCGACAATGATTAAGTTTGTGGGCGGTTTTGATACTGTTAAATCTTTACCCAAAACACAGTTTGCCGAATACGCCTTTGTCGGGCGCAGCAATGTTGGCAAATCTTCATTAATAAACGCGATTGTCGGCGAAAAGATTGCACGCACATCAAACACCCCGGGGCGCACCCAGACATTAAACCTGTTCAATATAGACGACCGTGTAATGATTGTTGACCTGCCCGGCTATGGCTATGCCCGTATTTCCAAGGTCGATGCTCTGCGTTGGTTGGAAAGACTGGAAGAATATTTAACCACCCGCCGACAACTAAAAAGATTGTTCGTTTTGATTGATTCACGAATTGGTCCACGCGATTCTGATTTGGAATTAATGGAATTCTGTGACGAAAATGCGATTCAATATCAAATTGTTTATACCAAGACGGACAAACGCATTCGCGAAAAGAATCAATTGAAAATCGAACATATTCATCACGGTGCAATGGTATCCGACATAATTGAAACATCGGCTGAAAAGAAAACCGGCATTGAAAGTCTAAGGAAAATCATTGGTATCAAATAAGAATATTTTTACCGCATCAAATCCGGCGCGTATGTTGGACGCCCTGTGGAAAACCATTGAGGCATCGGGTGTGCCACTGGAATCAACATTGATTTTTTTACCAAGTCGCCGCGCAGTTCGCACTGTGGAACAAATGCTGGTCCAAAAACACGGGCATGCAATAATATTGCCACACCTGGTTGCACTTGGCGAAGGTGTTGATGAAACAGATGAATATGAACCCGCACAAACGGACACTATTTCAAACACAGAACGCGTTGTTATACTCGCTAAGATATTATCAATGGATGCCAATATTGGAAACATATCGACCGCGCTGCCCGTGGCACACGATTTAATTCGTATGACAGACTATCTCGAAAACGAAGGGATAGATATTGCAAAAATTAATTGGTCCGAATTAATCGATGAAAAATATTCTGAACATTTTCGTGGCAAGGCGCAGATACTTGAAATATTATCTAAAAATATGCCCGCAATTACCCACAATCGCATGACAACAACGGCAAAACGTAATGCGGACATTCGTGAATGGATTTCGTTTTTACAATCAAGAAACAATAAATACAAATCTGTAATTGTCTGTGGTTCCACCGCCAGTGTTCCCGCAACCGCGGATTTAATGGTGGCCATTGCTGAATTGCCTTTTGGTAAAATTATACTGTCCGGAAAAATCGCTGGACGCGAAAAAGACTTTGTTCTGCCAACCAATCCATATTATTCCGAATACAAATTCCTGACACGTATCGGATGCACACCGTCCCATATCCAACCCATTGATGTCGGCCAATCTGACACTATTGATTTTATGAACGCGGCATTTGGCAATGATCCAACTAAGCCAAATAATCCGGATGCGGTTTCTCATTGTCATTTAATAGAATGCGATCGCGAAAGTGTTGAAGCGTGCGCTGTTGCGGAAATCACTGCACGCGCAATCAAAGGCAATAAATCTGTTTTGGTAATAACGCCCGATGCCGCCGGGAACCAACGAATTGCCGCCGCGTTTGCTGCGCAAAACATACCGGCCGATTTTTCGGGTGGAACACCAGCAACGATGCATCCTGTGGGACGCGCAATATTGAATTTATTTGATGATTGGATTGAAAAGAAATCAAATACATTCAACGAAATCTATACTGCGGAAAACCACAATTTATTTACAACAATTGTCAAATTAGTAGATGCGCGTCGTGATATTTGGGCACCGCAATTTAATCCAACGGACGAAACAAACATGCCCATATGGACAGCAATCCGCGACATGTCAAACGCACTAATCAATAATGGAATCGAACTAAATGTGATGGATGCGCGCGCATTTATTGCGGACACATTATCTGGTGTTGTCATACGCGCAATCCCGGCAAACAATGTACATACATGCGTATTGGGGACAATAGAATCGCGCATGCAAACGGCCGATGTTGTGATCTTAACAGGTCTTAACGATGGAATGTTTCCATCGCGCGGATATGAAAATTCATGGTTGCCACGAAATATATCTGAAAAGATAGGTTTGCCGTCACCAGACCGAAAAGTATCATTGATGTCACTTGACTTTATGAATTTGTCATGTGGGGCGGATGTATATTGGTTGCGCAGCAAAATATCTGGTGGAATTAAAACACCTGAATCACGCTTTCTTTCGCGTGTTGCGGCGCGTGGCGGAAATTTTGATACAAATGTTGCATCCGACATATTGTCTGTTGTCCACGAACAAGATGATGTTGAATTACAACCATTAAATTATTCTGCCCCGACACCACCCGCCGATTGGACGGACGTTTATGTCACAGAACTAGAATTACTTATACACAATCCATATGCATTTTATGCCCGCCATATATTACGGCTGTATCCGATTGATGATTATTGGGCCGAACCAGACGCCCGCCGTTTTGGTGATTTAGTTCACGATGTGGCTAAAAACGCAAAACCATGTGATACCACCGAAACACTTGTTTCGCGCATGGATTCGATGGCACATGATATATTGGGAACAAACGGTGTGCTGTTTCATTTTTGGCACAAACGTTTTCTTGAAATTGCCCCATTTATCTTAGACGAAGTAAAAGCAACCCCAGATGCAGACTGTGAAATACCAGGCGAAGTCAAAATCCCCGTTGGCGATACCGGCGCAACCCGCACCGTTCGTGCACGCGCAGACCGCATTACAGACGGCGTTGTTATGGATATAAAAACGGGTGGCGCACCAACAAAATCGCAATTAATGGACGGCAATATGCCACAATTACCACTAGAAGCATTCATGTTGCAATCTGGTGGATTCAAAATATCAACAACCATACGCAGCAAAACACCAATTATGGTATTTTTGCAATTACGCAATAACGATGTCGCGCGAATTGAATATGATGCCGAAACAACACAACAAATGATTGATGCCGCCGTGGAAAAAACAACCGCATTATTTAATATGTACACGGCCGGAAACGCGCCATACGAATATCACGAAACCGGTGACATTCGGTACAAAGTGTACGATGATCTTGCACGAATTGACGATTTATAATATTCCGGTTATTTCAATTTAAGCATCAAACCACAATGATCGGTCGGACGATTGGCCATGCGTGGGCACATATCTATTTCACAATTTGCAACCAGCGCACCCGCGGTCCGATTACAAAGAAAATAATCCAAACGCAAACCCTGGCCATTGCCAACTGTATCACGCCCCCGATACCCATACCAAGTATACCCCGTATCATCCGGGTGTAATTTACGCCACGCGTCCGTCCACCCCGAATTCAGCCACGACTGCATAATACTGCGTGCCGCCGGTGCCGCAATCGCAATACCCTCATAATTTTTCGGTTTCCAAACATCTCGATCTGTTAGTGCGACATTGAAATCCCCACCAATAATAACAGGTTCTTCGCTATCCAGATATCGGGCAATATATTCACCAAACGCACGCATCCAATCCAATTTATATGGGAACTTTGGCGAATCAACCGTATCACCATTTGGCATATAAACATTTATTAGACGATATTGTCCATCGATTACACACTCTAAAAATCGGGCCGACGCATCGGCAAAATTAGGTAATCCGCGTGTCACATCTTCGATAGAAAAACGGGAAAAAACAGCAACCCCATTATAACTTTTCTGTCCAAAAACCTTGATATTATATCCATATTCATCAAACAAGTTATGCGGGAAAGACGCGTCTTCGACCTTTAATTCTTGGATCATAACCACATCATATTCGCCACCACGCAAAATATCTAAAAAACTCTCTGCATGTGCCCGTATAGAATTGATATTTAATGTTAGTATTTTCATGTTGGAAATCCATTTGATTATGTATTATAATACCCCCAACAGATTATTAAAAACAAGGATTTTATATCATGAATATGTACAAGTTTTTGGAAAACACTGTTTCGCAGTTCCCAGATAGTTTATTTCTGGTTCGCGAAAAAGTCACATATGCCGATTTTATAGAATTGGTTAAAGCACGCGCCGCATCATTGCACAAAGCTGGTATTAAGTCGGGTGATGTCGTCGGTATTCTGTCACATAATATTCCAGAGTTCCCAATAACATTATTCGCAATTTGGTATTTGGGTGGTCGTGTATTGATGTTGGACACAAACCTAACACCATTTGAATATGACAACATGACAAGCATCACAGATTGCCGTTTTGTTTGTGCTGAAGAATCATTTTTCTATAAAACGAAAAACTTTACATTTTATGACATTACCAAGAAAGACGGCAAACCAAATCCAGATTTGGAACCGGCTGCTGTTGAATCGTTGGATATCGCGACCCTGTCATTTACATCTGGTTCAACAGGAACACCGAAGATTGTACCATTAACACATTTTAATTTAATCGAGTGTGCGCATTCCTTGAAAGATATGCAGGAATACATTGAACAGGGATATTACATGTATGGTTTCTTGCCAATGTATCACATTTTCGGATTTGCTGTGGAAATATTGGCAACAATCGAATATGGGTGTGGTGTAATTTTACAACCAAGCATAAACCCAAAATTACTTATGGCAGATTTTGCAGAATTCAAACCACAAATTATACCAGCGGTACCACGTTTGTACGAAATCATCCGCAATCGTATTATTGATCAATTGAAAGCGCGCCATTTGTGGTTATTTGCTTCGATTGTATTGAAATACGGTAAGTTTTTAGAAAAGATCGGCCTTGGGTTTCTGGTACGCAAAGTCCAAGATCCTGTTCGCAACATATTTGGTGGTCGTGTCACTTTGTTGATTGCTGGTGGTGCTGCGACAAAACCAGAGGTTGAAACATTCTATGAACGCCTTGGAATGCCATTTATTCAGGGTTATGGTATGACAGAAACGGTTGGACCAATCTGTATTTCCAAACGAACAAAAAAACGTCTGCCTTTTGCATTTGGTGCACCAACCACAAATAACGAGGTTGATATTCGCAATAAAGATGCTGATGGCATCGGTGTTTTGTGGGTTCGTGGGCACCAGGTGTTTGACGGTTATTTGAACAACCCAGAAGTCAATGCCCAGGTATTTGATGAACATGGGTTCTTTAATACCGGTGACTTGGTATCTATGGATAAAAACGGTGAATTACATTTTGCCGGACGTAAGAAACAAGTGATTGTTCTTGATTCTGGTAAAAATGTTTATCCAGATGAATTGGAAGCACTGTTTATGAAAATACCAGGTGTAAAAAATGTCGCCGTATTTGAACATAGACAGGACAACAAGGCTGTTGCATATGCCGTATTCAGTGTTGAAGAAGGAATGACAATTGAAAAATTGGCCACAGCGGTTGCAAATGCGAATAAAAAACTTGCGTCCTATAAATGGGTCACACATTTCGCGATGACAACGGACGATTTACCAACGACCAGCACGCAAAAGGTCAAGCACCATGTCGTGCGCCAAAACTTGATTGATGGAAAATATCCGATTCAGAAACAGTAAACAAAAAACCGACCATTTGGTCGGTTTTTATTTTTTCATCTTTTTTATCGTCCTATTCTATCACAAAACTGCGCGGATAATAATCACTATAGAAACGTCCATCAGTGGCGGTGAATTTCAAAACACAATAGTTTGGATCGGCCACCCCGCCTGGATAATATTCTGTATCACCATCACGCCAAATCATCTCTTTGGACTTTACATCCGTTAACACTTCCATTGTGCCACGCAACATAACCCCAATGAATTTTTCTGAATCACAGAAATATATACATGCTTTTGGATTCGCCCGGTAATGAGCCACACGCAAAGAAAAAGTATTGGTTGTAAAATAAAACACTCGTATGCCTTCACGAACGCGTGGCGACAACATCGCTTTGGTACACGGGAACCCGTCTTGGTCAACCGATGATATAAATGTAATTGGCAATGTATCCGCCATCTTAGCGACAAGTTCTTTGACCCCTAACAAAGATGGATTTTCTGGCATATCATTTGAAATGGTTATTTGGCTGCGCCAACGTTTCAGATGCGGAAAATACATTTTCATTTGGCCGATATATTCTTCTTTTGTTATTGGGTGTTCCAGATTCTTATTAACTTCATCAATAAACCCCGCACAATGTTCTATCATTTCGTCCATAGTACAATCTTGGACAAATTTTCCGTTTTTATAACAATAAATACAATAATCTGAATTTTTGGAACCGTCCGCATTTGTTCCATAAAGCGATTCATCCGCCATCGGCATCGCACAACTTTGACAAACATGTGACATATTATGACCCTTTTTATAATACGGGAAAAGTATATATTAGTGTATCAACCCGTGTCAATTTGTTCTTGTAAATTTTGTCTTTTTCTGATATAATATCGATCGCACATGGGGACGGTTTAGTCCCGTTTTTTATTTCCAAATTTCAACAAAAACCAAAGGAAAACAAAATGTCACGACAAATACAAATTCGGCGCGGCAGCGCGGCCGAACATAGCACGTTTACCGGTGCAATCGGTGAAATCACAATGGATACAACCAATAAAACACTGCGTGTACATGACGGTGAAACCGCGGGCGGAACTCCACTTGCGCGTGCCGATGAATTAACAGACTTGGAATCCAGCATTACACAAAATGTAATGAAAAAGATTTTACCGGACTGGTCCGCCGTTGTTGATCAAAACATCAACACCGACTATACCGCGGCAAAGAATGGATACCTGTTGGTATATTATGACGATTACGACGCATCATCAACAATAACAATAAATGGATCAACATATACAATAAATGCAATAGCCACTGCCCCGGCCGGCGCCAGCAGCGGTTCCATATGCATTCCTGTTGCGGCCGGTGACACATACAGATATTCACCGGCGCGTGCCATGGGAACAATTGCAACCTATATCAAATTTATTCCGTGCCAGGAATAGTTATTTATTCATATAACTTGTGCGAATGCGATGCCGCATATCGTGAAACGGTATCAGTTTTATAAGAAACATTATAATTTTATGTCGCAGTGTTGTCCGCAACCGAAACTGGGCGAACAGTGGTGTAATAACCGCTGTGTCGCCTTCGGTTGTGGGACGCCCCAAATCATCAAAAGTTTTGGCGTGCACATTATATTTAACAATATTTGGTGCTAAATCCGTGCGAACAACGGACCGCTGATTTTCCATATGTTCAATAATCATAAAATCTATGGTTTTTCCGAATTTTGCCGAAACCCGATTACACAGGTCAACAATCACATCGTTTGGTGTATTGTGCACCTGGGAAAACCAGATTAATAAAATGCGAGATTTTTTATGCATATTATTTATAAAACGCGCAATACGGCGATTATACTTTTCGGTCACATCCGGCATTGATTCCAACAAATTTTTCCCCGCCGGAAAATCATGATAATAATAAAAACCGTTCCGAATATTTTCATAATAATCGCATTTGTCATCGTTAAGGACATTTGGATCCTTGGGTAAAAACTTTATATCATCAATATTCAAGAAGTCAGCAAAATCAGTCAAAATAAGATTCATTCGTGTTTCAAACGACGCATTGGTCAGCCAATCGAACGGCCCCGATGTAATTCGCATTTTACATTTGTTCATATACATCGCGGTCGCACAATCACGCCCAATAGAATAAATAATATCATATGATTTATGCATTGTTATTTTTCCTATTAGTCTGGTGCAAAGAAAGCGATACCACTGTCCAATGTATCTATTTCCCTATGATTCATATACCAATCATACGATTTAGCAATATGCCCCACATCCAACGCACGACGGCCGTTCAAGAATAAATCATAACACAAAATTTTAGCGGTTGGACCACATATCACCACAAAAATTTTATTTTTAGCGCATTTCATGCAATCATTGAAAATTTCATCATATTTTGCAAACGCGTCTGATGATGGCGCATAAACATATTCCACAGAATTTGCATTGTCAAAAATATTATGCGTAATTTTATCAAACACGGTTTTTCCACAAACGATGACAATGTCTTTTTTGTTCCAAATTTTTCTGAATCCGGAAAAATAAGCCTTTTTATCGATTCCACGATTTGCAAATCCCAATGTCATTTCCGCGGCGTAATAAGTATTTTTATCAAAATTTATATATTGTTCCAATATATTACGATACTTATTTCCATTATTCCGCCAAAAATCGCGCGCATATGGTTGTAAACAAGATTTATCTTTGTATAACACAGATGGTATTCCAACCATCAAATTTTTATCACATGCCGACAAAACCTGCTTTAACCGCGTTGCAATCAATGGTGATGCGGACTGAAAAGGAATACTGTCACCGCACATTAAACTTATTTCTCCATCACCAAAGCGCACCATGCTGGCCTTGGATTTAATCAAGAAATCCAAACTTTCCATAATTCCACAAACCGTATGCGAATCACCATTTTTAACCGCATCGGATATTTCGTAAAATAAATTGTCATACACCTGGGCTAAATCGATTGGTTCATGGGTATGTGAACGCAGGTCAATATGTGACAACAGTTTTATGTTTCTGAACAATTTTCGTAATGACATTTCACTGTTCCTTTTTATTATTTATTTCGACCAATTCAACCAACATCATATTTTTCAACATTAAAAAACATACGCGCCGAAAATAAACCGCATCTACGATTGGTTTTACAACAATCGCGCCATTTGTGACAAATTCACGCACAGATTGTTCAATATCGTCTGTTTCATATGCAAAATGATAAAATTTGGTCCCTTTATCTAAATATGCCGTTAATGGTCCGTCATCAGAAATATTTTCCAGCAATTCCAATTGTGGTTGCCCATCTGATGAAATAAACAACCCACGAATTTTTTGTTCGTTATCAATAAACACATCGGATACCGGTTTGTACCCAAGGATTTCAAAATATTTCAATTCACGTTCTATATTGCGACATGCCACACCGATATGATGAAATTTGGTTTTTGCCATTACATAACCTCTATCTTTAATCCGGTTAAATCGATATTTTCCGGTATTTCATATGCAACACACCCAGATGCATCCAATTCTGTTCCAGCCAATTCGGCTAACCACTGCATCGCCGGTCCATTGCGTTCGCCGTGTTTGTAATTTATTTCTATGACATTATCCGTGCCCAGTTGTTTGGCCGCGACCGCAAACAAATATGGCAACATAACATTTTCTAATTTGCGACCCAACGCACGACAAGACACCGTCATTTCGTCCAAGACCAGGTATGCACCGGATTTGTGTGTTGCCAAGATAGCAATCACACCACTGTCTGATAAATTGTCGGACATTCTAATTGTGACGATTGCCCGACCTGGGGTTGTCATAAATTCATTAACCACCGTTTCGTTATACCGTGCATAGGTCAAAATAAATTGATTCGTTTTTCCAAAAAGTTCCGCAACACGCGTCATTTGTGACAAATCGTTCACATGATATTCTAAACAAATTCCCAATTTTGCGAAATATTCAGCCGGCGTCAGACTCTGTGCCAGTTTTGCGCGTTCAATATTTGCGCGTATATCATCGGCACGCAATTTATCCTCACTTGAATGTTTCAGTTTTAATAATCCCGGATAGTATTTCATAACCGAACAAATATTATCAGTTGCCAATATGGTGTGAACATTTGTTGTTGCGACATTTTCTATTTCGGCGGGATTATCATCGATAAACAAGATTGCATCCGTACCAATGTTTAATGTTTTTGCAATTTCAATAATGTTTTCATCTTTTGGTTTCCAATTTACCCGAGCCACCGTAAAATCGTCCCAACGCAAGATAAAATCGGTGCGTTTTTGGAACATGTTTATAACATCAACTTCCTCATTTTTTGATGCAATGCACAGAAAGAATCCATTGTCTTTCAGGCCTTTCAACTGTTGTTGAAATTCGTTGTTTGGAATAATTTTATCAACACCATCTTCGCCCAAAACACCGCTGTATAATGTGTTGTCTAAATCAACTACAACCGCCTTTAATGCCGGCGCGACCATGGCGGGGAAATACCGCATACCCAACACGCGCGCAATTTCCAAACACGATTTATTTGATAATCGGGTTCCTGAAAAAGACTCTTTGGCAACATCGTATGCGGCGTCACCGAATATGCCGATGACATCGGTAATACGCAACGCAAAACAATCGGTCGTTAAATTATCTAAATTCAATGCGGCATCACCGGTATATGCAACCAAAATTGGCGCCGTTGTCTGTGACCGTAAAACATTAACCCGTTCGGATAAGAAACCAACCAAATCATTTGATTTATAACGATTTGTATCCAACCAAATTAACTGAATATTGGCATCGTGAAAATCAAAATTCAGGCTGTCATCATAATCACTGTATACAAAATCAGCAATATAACCAGATTCGTGTAAAAACGCATTTATAACACTGGCAACCATTTCAAACGAGTGGTTTCGATACACGGCGACACGCAGTTTTGTGCCACCAATCGGTGCGTTTAATAAATCAAGTCGTTTAAGGTTGTCGGTGTATAAATTGGTGTTTAGCATTTTAATTCCTTGACCTTTTTAACAATCGCGTCCATCGATTTCAGTTGTGGAATATCGGCGGGATTAAATGAAATATCAAATTCTTCTTCGACTGTCATGATAATTTCAATTGACTTTAATGAATCCCAATTTTCAACGGTTGTGCTGGATACATTATCGCCAACCTTGATGTCTTTTTTCAGAATCTTGGATAATATTTGTGCTATTTTTTCTTCCATTACTATTCTCCTTGGTCAAACTTTCTTAGAACATATTCTTGGGACGCAATCGTATAACCGAAAAACAAATCAAGATTAACAATAGGTTGATTGTTTGATGAAATGCTGGTGATAAGTTTATTCATCCCATGTTGCTGATAATATTTCAATGCCAAATCAAACATCATAAATCCGAACCCTGTATTTTGATATTGTTCGAAGATACCTTCCAATAAATCATCAACAATATGTGTTTCTGGATCCATTTTAACAAGTCCAAATCCCACAGGTGAATCTTTGAATGTATAAAGAAAAAGGTGGGCATTCGGATCATTAACTAAATCCATAATCCAGTTTCTGTACCGGCGACACGATGTATCGCGAACCAATTTTGGATCAAGATATATTCTGTCGGTGTGAAACATGTCGTCAGACATTAAATCGGTGACACTGTGCCACGCTTGTTCGGTTTTTTCGATATACTGTTGAACCAATGCATTACGCATTTTCGCCAATGTTGCCGGGGGTTCATAATCAACCAACGATTTTTCCATATGAAATTGGGTTTCCATAAATCTGAACCCAATGTTTTCCAACGCATGCACAATTTCAAGATTTCCAGTGGGAAGCTTTATCGTCACATATTTTCCCGTAAATTCATCGGAATTTATACGATCAACAATGGAACGAATGTCCGACAAGTCGTCCACAGACACACGCATTTCCACGGCGTCAACCCCGATATTTCTTTTTTCCCAAAACGCATCAATTATTTGCATTTGTTAAATCCTTTATTATTTGCATATATCTATCACGCACTATATCGCGTTCATATGTTGCCAGCCAGTATTTATATTCGTCATCTATTATTTTGCGTCGTGCCGCCGGATGTTTTAACAAATATTCAACACCACGTTTCATGTCCGCAACATTATCGAACATGTACGGATAATCGGTTGGCATATATTCGTGAAAAGAAAATATAGGTTTTTCACGATTTATTTTCACCACAGACGCCACCCGCATACGCATTAAATCGATTTGTGTCATTGCCGAAGATACTGGAAAACTGTCCACAAAAACATCGGCACATTGAAACAATAAATCATACGCGGCGGTCATCGGCACAATATGTAAACGCGCACGCAAATCATCATGTCCAACAAAAATACTATTTAGTATAGCGCATTCTTTATCGTTCATATCTGAGATAACCAAATGATGTAATTTTTTGTTATCGCGCAACAATTCCAAAATCATATTGAAATACGGCGATGTATCACCGTCAAACATTTTATATGACGAACCGCCCGTCACGGTTAATGGTGCATCGACCGGTATCCCAAGTTCAGATTTTTTTGCATCTATTTCAGATTTGGAATAATAATGTGTATCGTCACGCCCCACAGATTGCAGACCAATAATTTGACAGTTATGTAAATGACGTTTTTCTTCGGTAATTTTTTTAATTGTTGGCATGCCTTCTAGTATCACATCTGCCAATGTCATGCCGGCATTTGGAAAATGACTTGCATGATTGAAAAACACTATTTTCATTCCGGTGTTGCGTTTTAATAGATGCATAACCGCCGTAAACAGCAAATCCCACATATGAATATACACAAATGATACGGACGGACAATCATCAGCGATTTGGTTGTACAAATATATTAAATCATTTACAAAATTTTTATGCGATAAATTTATTCCAGAAATTGTCGCACAATCCTTAATCTTTGCCAACATTGTCGGCGCACAGCGAGTCGTTTCGTCCAACATGGAACAAAATATATGCATATCTGCACGATCCGACATAGATTCGATCTGGTTCACCAAACAGAGTGTATGTCCACCAACATCATACAATGCCGTTGCAAAAAAGCCGACACCATTTTTATTAGAATGCGGAATATGAAATTCAGATTTATGTTTAGAATATATCGCATCGGCTAAATCACAAATACGGGTATCAATATCAGATACATCGAATTCACGCGCATCATATTTCATGTTAAATGCGCGACGGATTTTTTTATATCTTATTTGGCTTAACCAGTCGAACATTATAACCCCTTGATAAATTCGCATGCGGTGTTTATTACGCGTTCTTGGTCATAATCGGTCAAATCAAAATACAACGGCAATCGCACCAATGTATCAGATACAAGGTTTGTCACATCCATTGTTGTTGCAACCCGTCCAAATTTCTGGCCGGCCGGCGCACTGTGCAACGGTATATAGTGGAACGGTGTCATTATTTCTTTTTCACGCATAAAAGAAATAAATTTGGTTCGTGTTTCTAAATCATTGAATAAGATATAAAACATATGTGCATTATTTGTGCAATCATCTGGGATAATCGGCAAACGAATTTTTCCCGCATTGGCAAATGGTGTGAATGCATCATAATATTTTTTCCAAATGCTAATTCTCTTTGCTTGAACTTTATCCGCCACTTCCAACATAGAATAAAGGTATGCGCCAATAATATCAGACGGCAAATAACTTGACCCCTTATCTACCCAGGTATATTTATCAACCTGGCCACGAAAGAACTTGCTGCGATTTGTACCTTTTTCACGAATAATTTCGGCACGTTCCGCAAATTCAGTATTGTTTGTGACGAACAAGCCGCCTTCGCCAGACATAATATTTTTTGTTTCGTGGAATGAAAAGCACCCCATATCACCAATGGTTCCCAGTGCTTTGCCCTTATAAGACGACGCGAATGCCTGGGCGGCGTCTTCGATAACAAGCAAATTATGACGCTGCGCGATTTCCATAATAGTATCCATTTCACACGCAACCCCCGCATAGTGCACCGGAACAATTGCGCGTGTTTTATCGGTAATCGCGCCCTCAATTAATTTTTCATCAATATTTAATGTGTCCGGACGAATATCAACAAATACCGGTTTTGCGCCCGCCAGAACAAAAGCATTTGCCGTTGAACAAAATGTAAATGACGGCATTATAACTTCGTCACCAGGTTCAAGGTTCGCGCAAATCGCCGCCAATTCCAACGCCGCCGTTCCAGAATGCACCAACAACGCCGTATCCACATGCATTTTTTCCCGCAACCAATTGTGACAAAGCTTTGTATATTTGCCATCCCCGGAAACATGTCCGGTTGCAAAAGAATCGATAATATATTCAATCGTTTTATCATTATGTGTTGGTACATTGAAATTTATCATGATGCCATCCTTGCTATTATGCTATAAGTTTTCCAAACATTGTTTTGTTAATTCAAGATTTTTATATCCGTAACGCGTTGTTGGTTCTAAAACGGCACCTTCGCCCCATTCGTTCCATGCGTTAACATAGATATACTGTTGATTTTGTGGATTGTTTTCGCGGGTCCATTTTATAACACCGTTTAACCATTGTTTATATTCATCACCAGAAATATCGATACAATTACCATTGGAATACGCCTTGCGCGGGGTATTGTCCCAAGACGGAAATACAGCTTTGAATAGGGTATAATTTGGTTTTGTCATATACAGAGCATCGTTAATGAACCGCGTTAAACTTGAAACGGTGAATGTCGCTGTTGTTGAAATTTTCAATTTATCAACAATATCCGTCATACCACCCAATCCATGTGGCGGAAATTCAATAATGCCACGGAATCCATATTCCACCGGTTTGTCAAAATTAAATGCATTGCTGGCCATAAACCAAAAACCATCAAACCCATTTTTTCGCGCCAATGTATCAAGCGTGTCTAAAAATGACCTTATCTTTTCCACTGGAAACATTGCCGGACGGTAAATCATCAATATTGGTTTATTATCAATCTTTTCATATCGGCTATCTTTTATAAACGGCAAAATGTCGGCAAAGAATTTTTCTGCATCACCATCTTGCAACTTTTGTTCCAAAATTAGTTCTTGGTTCCCACCGTCCCAAAGTCGTGACCAATTTTCATTCGCCCAACACAAATGGAACGGCATATCAATGTCCGATTTCAGAAAGTTATCCAGTGGTTTTTCCAAAACGCGTTTCCCGGAAAACCAGTAATAGTAAAAACACCATCCATAAACACCATACATTTTTGCCAATTCCGCTTGGCGACGCATAACATTTATGTCCAACAAATTATAAAATCCTAAATCATATGGTATTTTGGGCTGAACATGTCCAACAAATTGTGGGGTTGCGGCCGCAACATTTGTCCATTCGGTAAAACCACGACCATGTGCCGCATCGTTTTCAGGTATGGCATGAAACTGGGTTAAATAGTATGCAAATATTTTCGGTGTATTTGATTTGCGTTTAAATGGTTTATTTGTAATCGGAACAAACAAAGATTTGTTATTATGTAAATCATCAATCCATTTGGAATATGCCAACGCCATATAGCGCGGTTGAATTACACGACGCGCACGATGCCTGGACTTTTTCCCAGGAATAAATTCACATAATATTTTCAATATCTTGTATGCCACAAAATTCATACTTTTTATTTCCATTTAATTTTGAAAAGCGGAATAAACTCGAACAAAAACACCGTGTTATGCTTGATTTTCAATATCGGAATTATTCCGAAAAGACGCAGACGAAACCGCGTTCCCGGCAGCATCGTTTTTTCCGCCCAGCGACGATATTCCGGATATTTGCACGATAATTCCATACGAATATTCGCAGCGGCTTCTTCGCGGGCATCATTCATACGTTGTGATGTATTGTCGCCATCCCAACGATAATGAACCAGAACCTCTTGCAAATTATGAAAATGCGTCACATCCATTAAACGCGCCCACAAACGATAATCTTCGGCGGGGGTATAAAATTCTTCATATTCGATATTATTATCAACCAAAACAGATTTTCGTATCATAGATGCCGTATGTAAAACAAAACAATTTTCCGTCAAATAAACACGAATCTGGGAATCATATTCCGGGGTTTGACATATATTGTTGTCGGTTCCGAAATATTGCAGCCAGCCGGACACAACACCTATATGCGGATTTGCGTCCAGATAATCTACTTCCTTTTGTAATCTTTGTGGCATGGAAATATCATCATGATCAAAAATTGCCAAATATTCCCCGTGGGCCATTTTCAACAATTTATTGCGCGACGGTGTAATACCCATGTTTTTATCATTTTTAGAATATTTAACGCGTTTGTCGCGTTTGGCATATTCCAAAACAATTTTTTCAATTTCTGTATTATCTGGTGAATCATTAAGAATCAAAAACTCAAAATCAGTAAATGTTTGATTCAGTATAGATTCTATCATTTCGCGCAAATGCGCCGGATTTGTATTATAAATCGGCGTTAAAACAGATACCCGTGGATTTTTTTGCATAACATATCCCTATTGTTGAAACACAGGTCATATTGTAATCAAAATTTTCCCGATTTTCAAGCAACAAAGGGATTTTCACCAAACAGATTGGCCTAAGATATTTTATCCAAGGTCTTTGTAGTCAACAAATCCGCAAAAAGTTTATTTGCATAGCCCCACGCATCCTTTATATCCACATGTTTCCAGTCTTTAAAATTCAAATTATCAGATATAATTTTGATGGATTTTATATTTGGAAACAAACATGCCAATGTGTACAGTTCCATGTCAAAAACGCCTGTGTGCTGTGTATTTTCCACAAAATCGTTTGATGTATAGCATTTAACTTTTGATTTTGGGTCCACTATGTGTATTTTTTCGGGGAACTTAACCGATGGAAATTCACGATGCGATTCACCGACACTTACCACAGTTCCGATCGGAAATTCGTTAGAACCAACATATCCGATATTGAAAAATCGATCATTTGCAGTAAATTTACCATTTAATAATAATGGCGACAATGTTCTAAGCACCGCAGGCCCCCCAATGCCCAGCACAATTATCTCTGTTTCGTTTTCGACTTCTTTTGGGATTCTGACATTATCGGCTTCTTGTTTATCAGCAACAAGGATATAGTTCATATACAATCTCCTTTTGGTATTAGTATAATGTAAGAACACAAGATAGCGAACAAAAAATCTGTTCTATTGCAATTATTTATAAAAAGATTATAATACGACAAGAATCCAAGAGATTGGGTTCGGGGCCGTAGCAAGCCTTAATCAATGCGGTGCAAAAGCATCGTAATCTGATGTTTTCGGTGCTTATGCATCGTTATCAACCCTGGCCCTCGGTCGGGGAGCCGTCATTGACGGGATCTTTCATTGATTAAATTGCTACCTCCCCGGCCACCAATTTTCTTGGTGGTCTAATTTTTCAACTAAGCGGGGTATAAAATGACAACCAAAAACAAACCAACCACTGGAATTGTCTACTTGATAGGCATTACCTGCGCCCGGCAAAACAAAAACCGACCGTTTCGGTCGGTTTGTGTTTTGGTGGGTGCGGGTGGATTCGGACCACCTCAGGCATAGCCAACAGATTTACAGTCTGCCCCGGCTCTCCAACTCCGGCGCGCACCCAGAACTTTAACTTTTGGCCTGCCACCCGAAGCATCACAGATGCGAAGGGTGGTGCGGGCAGCGGGACTCGAACCCGCACATCAAGCTTGGAAGGCTTGCGTACTAGCCCTTGTACTATGCCCGCGACAAATCGTAAGCGAACCGATTATATCTTAATCAGCAAGAAAATCAAGTAATTATTCCGCCCTATTTCATTGGGGGAAAACACATGCCACCCGTCTTTGGGCAACACGCAAACCCATCATTTCCCAAATCCTTGAAAGTTTCACCCGTACAACAACCAAACCGATTGGGTTTCGTTCCGTCGCCACAAAGCCCCGCCGCCAAATTCGCGTCATATTCTGCGGCCCATTCTTCATCGGTCTGTGTTGCCGGTTCGGCCGGCGCCATTGCCACGGGCTTTTCTGTACAGTCCATATCATACACACCACGCATAGATGCCAATGCATCAGATTTAGATTCGTCATTTGCTGCCGCCATTTTGGCAATTTCGGAATTAAGTTTTTCACAATTTGATTTTTTATTCGCAAAATATTCACTTAAAGCATCTGATGTTGTTATTGGCTCTGTATTTTTAACAATAACAGGAATATTTCGCGCAACCGTTCGACGTCCGGATGATTTTGGCACACAATTCGCGCGATAATACACCTGAAATTGCTTTAATTTTTCTGCATTTACATCGTCAATGTTTTCCATTGCCGACAAAGCATCCATATCAAATTTTATTTCGGCACATGTTTTGCGCGCTGTCAAATTCTGGACGGTATTATCGTCGGCAAACGCCGCCCCAACACACACGAGGCCCCCAAAAATCAACGCTGGCAATTTCATATCCGCCCCCAATTTTATTCATTAATAATTTGTTCGACCTGCAATATAAAATCAATTGCCGGATCTGTTAATTTTTTTGCTTTCTCGAAAATCTCTTCGGCTGCCGCCTGCATATGCAGACGCTTATAAGTTTCGACAACATCGATTGTTTCTTGGTGACTAAAATTATCATCTTCGATTGCACGTGCAATATCCAGTTCTTGCCCCGCCAAATCGACATACGCCGCGCTGTTTTCTGGACATCCGCGTTCCGCGACCGACGCATACACCTTTGCGCGGCCAATCCGATCATCTACATTATCTGACGCCACCGGCAAATGTCCCAACAACAACCTTTCTATTTCCAAGCACACGCGTTGTGGTTCATCAACATAGGCTTGCTCTGTATCTAATTGCGCATTCGCAACACCATCCGGACAAACAGTATTCACCGGTCTGTTAACAGCCAAACCGACAAAGAACCCACAGAAAAACAGACCAACCAACGCAACAATGCCCCAAAAACGTTGCCGGCGATTATGCACAACCACCGCACGCGTCATTGCGACCGCCATTTTTGTATTTTGTGTTTTTGTTTTTCTGGTCTGTTTTTTCATTTTCTCTCTCCTCTGGGCTCTTAAACTTATATTATCTATTTTAACTATTTTACAATACCGTTTGCAATAGTAATTTTTTTATCGGCACGATTTGCCAATCCCATATCGTGCGTCACAAACAGCATCGCCATATTATTTTTACGCACCAGTGTTAATAACTGGTCAAATACCGCTGTGGCATGCGCCGGATCCAAACTTCCCGTTGGTTCATCTGCCAATAATATTTCGGGTTCATTCGCCAAAGCGCGCGCGACCGCGGTGCGTTGCTGTTCCCCGCCGGACATTTCACCGGGTAAATGTTCCGCACGATGTGCAACACCCGCCGCACGCAGTAATTTTATTGCACGTTTTTGTGCATCTTCCTCTGCTACACCATTTGCCAGCATCGGCAACACAACATTTTCAACCGCCGTAAAGTCCGACAGCAAATTATGCCGCTGATATACAAATCCTATCTTTTTACGACGAATTATTGTACGGGAATCTTCACTCATTTTTTGAACAGGCGTTCCGGCGATAATAATACTGCCCGATGTTGGCTTATCCAACAATCCAACACATTGCAACAATGTCGATTTACCCGAACCCGACGGTCCAACCAGCGCAATTATTTCCCCGCGATGCAAATCAAACCCACCACCACGCAGAATATGCAACGGTTGGCCACCCTCTACAAAAGTCCGTTTAATATCACGCACCGACAAAACTACATCGCCGCGTTTCACCCGTGATAAAGAATTCAAAATACTTGCCATATCACATTCCTATTCATTTCTTAATACATCAACCGGATCGGTATTCGCCGCTTTCCACGCCGGATACAGTGTTGCCAAAAACGCCAGCGCGATTGCCAACACAACAATTCCAATGACCTGACTTGCCACTAATTTTGATGGCAATTCCGATAAATAATATAATTCCGCCGGAAATAAATCGCGCCCGGTCGCCCATTGAAAGAACTGACGAATTGGTTCAATATAAATCGCGACAATAATCCCAAAAATCATGCCAAAGAACGCACCAATAACACCTATACTGGTTCCCGATAAAATAAAGATTTTCATCATCGATTTCCGCGACACACCAAAAGTACGCAGGACGGCAATATCTTTATTTTTATCCTTAACCAACATAACCAATGACGACACAATATTAAATGCTGCGACTATTACTATTAATAAAAGAATAAGGAACATTACATTTGATTCCACCTGAAGCGCGCCAACAAATCCACGGTTTAAATCGCGCCAATCACGCACGACAAAACCATCCGGCAACAATCGCACCAGCGCATCTAAAACCCGTGTTGTATCTTCGGGATTCTTAAGGAACAAATCAATATGCGTCACCGCGTCGCCGATATTTAAATACTTCTGTGCTGTTTCCAATGGCATAAAAATATAACCAGAATCATATTCGTACATTCCCATAAAGAACGATGCCATAACCGGATATGCCATAATTCGTGGCATTGTTCCAAACGGCGTGGGCGTTGCCCCATTCGCCGACACCAACGATATATTATCACCCATTGTCACATTTAACGCCCGTGTTAATGACGCCCCTGCAACTAATTCGCCATCAGAAATCGCGTCCAACGGTTTTCCATAAATGCGCGCGCCGGTTCCCGACTTTGCCGCTAAGTCCGTCATACGAATACCGCGAATCATTGCGCCTGTATTATTTCCATTTGCGGTCGCCATAACCTGACCTTCGGCAATCGGCACAATCGATGTTGTATGCGAACTGACAATCTTATTCTGTGCCATTTTTTCAATAAGGAAATCATAGTCCTTTATCGCACCATCCTGGTGATACACAACAACATGACCGTTCATACCCACAATACGCGACAGTAATGTGTCATGAAACCCACCCATAACCGACATTACAACGATTAATGTTGCAACCCCCAGTGTAATACCAATCAACGACACCCACGAAACAACAGAACCAAAGCCCCGCTTTTTCATCGCCAGATACCGAAACGCTACTTTTTTTTCCAGTTTTGTAAACAACATCTTTCTATCCTTAATCGTTCAGAAAAGCCCGCAACGCGTCGCCAACCAGCATATCAGACGGCGTTGATTTAATTGATGCCGGATCAACAATAGAAATAAGGCGCGGCGACATAAACACAACAAGTTCGGCAAATGGACTTATTAATGTTTCTGGTGTTGTCACGAATGCATGTGTCGGGATACCGACAATTACATAATTATCACCAACACTGGACGGAATCGTAAACGACGACAATTCACCATTAGATGTCCGCAAAACAATTTTTGCATCTATTTTGTTTAATCCACCATAATCGCCATATGTCGCCGTTGCACCAATAGTAAGATCTGTTTCCAATCTTTCTTCTTTGCCGCACTGACCAATATCAAATCGGGACTGCCACCCGTTTGGAATTGCAAATGTTCCCTGGGATATAAGGACGACATTCGATTGTTGATACAAAAATTCCTGTAAAGTCTTTGTATTGATTTCCGGTCCCACAACCAACGCGCGTCCAACGACCCCCGGTATCGACATCTTGATATTTTTTTCACCAAATGCCGGGAAAAGGTTCATCCAAATAATCGGATTGTCTGTGCGTGGATACACACGGTACACATCAATGTCCCATGCCATCATATATTTTTTAGACGAAATATCGGCAATCATACGCGCAACTTCGCGTTCGGTTTGATAATTACCTTCGAACACAATGGTTTTATCGTCCCAATTCACCAACAGATTGCGCATGTCCGCCCCATGCATTGCGTCCAACAAAGCCATTATAATGGTTTCATTTTGTGGCATCTTGATTAACCATTTGGCACGGTTAGTCAGGTGTATTACCCCTTCATCTTCATCATATGAGTAATAGACGCGCCCCATTTTTGCCATTAACTCAACCGCATCAGACAACGCACCAGATGAAATTGTTCCCGATATTTTTTCGATTAATTCGCCATCTTCTTCAACCGAAATATCGGTTCCATCCAGTAATTTATCAAGTGCCTGGCGCACAGTTAATTTTTTAAATTCATAATCAGACACTTTCAATTCCGGCAATTCATCGCCTGTATTCAACCGGACAACTTCGATTTTTTCTTCGGGAACAACGGAAACAACACTTTGGTTATCCCAGTCAACACTGCACCGTTTTGGTAATTCGATTGAAAAACGTCGTGCCGTATCGGTTGTTAACGCAGCCTTTTTTGGAAAGATTGGAACCGAATTTTCATCAATGACAAGGTTATTTATAACCGTGACCGTATCATATTCTGGTTCATCATCTTGATTCGCGTTTTGGCAAGCCCCCAAACCAATACAAATACACATCGCAATAATCGCGTACTTTATTGCACCCAAAAAATCAAAAACATGTTTTTTCATCTGTTTCCCTTTTGTTATCAGATATTCATAAACTTTTCGAACTCATCCAACGACATTTCATAAATAGGCTTTTGTGTTGGGGTGGTTAAATGTTTAACCCGCTTATACTGCGCATCAAACTGTTCTATTGCCCGTGCCACATCCGCCGGGATTGCTATTTTTCCATTCGCCCGCAAACGGCGCGCATATTCAACAATATATTCCAGCACATCGGCCGCATACATTCGACCGGAATAGTTTTCGATTGGTATGCCACCCTTTTGCACACAAATTGCGGACATCAAAACAGCCGTCTGGTTGTAATAATTAGCCAGTTTTATGAATTGTTGAACTGATAGCGCCATATAAAAATCCTTTCCCTATTTTTTACATTATAAAAACTATTGCCCCCCGAACGCAATTAAATTATAATAAGAATTATGAGAATGAAAATAATCGGCATTTTATTATTACTTAGCGCATGTGCATCTGTAAACAGCGGCAGTATTGATAACGCCACTATCCTGAACTGGGAGAATGAGGCCGTCACCACAGAACAATTCGTCCGTGATCACAAGGCATGTCTGGGGATAAAAGACAATAATTATAAACCGCGTTCACGGCTTGCTAAATTACTAGCACCGAACCAAAGTGGCATGATGCCGGATTGGGATGGGCTGTGGGTCACATTTCAATCAAATGAATATACAGATGTGGGCCAGCGGTCGCTGATGTCTGTTCCACGAAATGCAACATCTAAATCGGTCGGGTCTTATCGCAAGTGCATGTTTCGGCGCGGATATTTACTGCGTGCGATATAATTTTTGTAATGAAATAATTTTGTGATATAATTGTTGCCATGAAACGTTCAATTATGTTTTGGGTATATTTTGTTATTGCCATTATTTTGGGCATCTATTTTACGACCAGAATTGTTATGATTGGTTTGGGACACGGTAAACTGACAACAATTCATAATATTTCTATTACTGCTGATTCATCTACCGACGATTTGTCGATGGTAAAATCCATGGCGACGGCGGGGCTTGGGGCGCCTACGGGATCACTGGACCTGGAAATATTAAACAATAGAATTATGTCGGTCCCAATTGTACGCAATGCAGCGACCCGACGGTTGCCGAACGGAACATTACGGGTGCGCGTCGAATTGCATCGGGCGGTTGCCCAATGGACTGATGGGATTGCGTTTTATCCGCTATCTGCGGACGGCACAACCGTTGAAACCCCGAACGCCACGCGGGATACGGATGCGATTGTTTTTCGTGGAACATTGCCAAATGACATATCTGATATTACCAAGGCAACCCAACCATTGGCCCAGATAATAGATTATCTTGAATGGATAGAAAACCGCCGATGGAACATCGTCACAAATGATGACATTACCATCATGTTGCCTGAATCAGATCCATTGGCATCGGTTCGAGAACTTATATCATTAAACGAGACCCAGAATATTCTCGGGCGGGATATAAAAATAATAGACATGCGCGACCCGTCACGCATATTGGTACGATAAAATGAATCTGACTGATTCTGCTTTTTTATGTTTGGACATTGGATCATCGGCTGTTCACGGTATTGCACATCGTGTGCGTGGTGCGCGCATTGCAAAATCTGCAATGTTCACGGCCGAATCTTTTGATACAACCGCCGCAATCAAGGCGGTCCTTGATGAACTTGAATCGCAAATCGGACGCCATTTTGACGATGCATACATTACCGGAAATTTTGGACAATCGTCTTACGATTTGACTATTAAAAATCTTGTTTGGTCGAACGAACACCGCATATCTGGTACCGATGTCCGATCCCAGATTTCACAAATAACACCACCGGACGGATATTTACCATTACATATCGTGCCACTGCGATATGACACAACAACGGTTCACAATTTACGAACACCGATTGGCCGTGTTGATACACAATTAGTATCTGCATTTGGTGCAATATTTTATCCGGTTTCCAATATTAATGAAATCAATACATTTATGCGTCATGCTCACATGCAGACGAACGGTTTTTACGATCCACAATTTGTCCAGAACGCCGCGTTTCGCAAACCCAAAGACATTGTGATGTTTATAGATTTTGGTGCGGAATTTACATCTGCATCTATTTGGACGGATCGTGGTCCAATGTGGCATTATAAATTGCACATTGGTGGCACAAATATATCACAACAAATTGCAACCGATTTTGATATTAGTTTTGCCGAAGCGGATCGAATAAAACGCGCGGTATTTACAATGTTGCCCGGTCCAACTGATCGATTTACACCGGCGGATGTCGCGTATGATTTTTCCCGTGCCGATGTTAACGATATCATCATAAAATACATGACCGATATCATTAATGACATTCGTAATAACGCGGCTGAATCCATTGATAAATATAAACCACGTCACATTATTATTACCGGTGGCGCATCGGACGCCAACAATGTCACCGATTTTGTATCAAATGCATTTGGTCTGGAATGTGAAAGTTTTCATGACGACGCATCTGTTCGCGCATTGGGCGAATTTATATGGAATACAACCGCACCAGAGCGGGCCAAGATTATCGCAAAACAAGATAAGTGGAATGCACGCACAGAACGTATATTGAAAATATTTCATCGTAAACCAAAACCACGGCGCACATTTGTCCCGATTATGCCAAGCACACTTTGTTTCAACATGAACGATCCAACCACATACACAACATTCGATGCGGCGGGAATAAGTATGATTCATGTCGATATAATGGACGGTTTATATGTGAATCGGATTGCGGGTGGATTGGAACAAATTCGCAACATACGCGCCAAAACGACGGCACACCTGCATGTTCATTTGATGACGGAAAGTCCGTCCGTATGGGCAATGGACGCAATTGCGGCGGGCGCGGACACGGTGATTGTTTCAACAAACACATCGGGGGTTAAAAACGCAATTCGCGCAATCAAGGCATCTGGCCGTCGCGCCGGAATCGCATTGAACCCAGATACACCACCGGAAATATTGAAACCAGTTATTCGTGATTTAGACGAAGTAATGGTAATGGCGGTCACACCCGGTGCCGCTGGCCAAGATTTTTCCCCGGCATGCCTGCACAAGATTTCACTGCTGGCCGCAACGCGTAAAAAATATGGTCTGAACTTCAAGATTTCTGTGGACGGTGGCATAAATGATAAAACCGCCCCACTCTGTTGGAATGCCGGCGCGGACTATCTGGTTTCTGGTTCATACTTGGCACACGCATCGGACTTTCCAGTCGCGGTACAAAGTCTATTGAAAAAATAAAATCCCCTTCGCTGGCGAAGGGGTGTCACGACAGTGACGGGGTAGTGGTAATAAAACCACCAATATATTCCAACACAACAGACATATTATTTTTTACATCACTATCAGAAAAATGTATAACCTGTAACCCCAATGACTTCAAATATTCGTCACGTTTCAAATCATATTCTAATTTATTATCGTGTGAACCACCGTCTATTTCTATGACCAAATTTATTTGCGGGCAATAAAAATCCACAATGTAATTTCCAATAATTTTTTGTCGGTCAAAATCCAAATTAAAAAATTGACGGTTTTTTACTTGGTTCCATAATAACACTTCTGATAACGTGGAGTTTTTTCTTAATTCGCGCGCCAATGGTCGTAAAGATTCATTTTGTGGTAATTTCATTTTAAACCACTACCCCGGCGTATTCACGCCACCCCTTCGCCAGCGAAGGGGATTTTTATTTTTCGCCCAGAACCGTGTTCTGTTATATATAAATGAATCGTATTTTCTGGCAACATATCGGTGGCAACATCTGGCCATTCGATTAATGTAATATCATTCGCAATCGCATATGGCAAACCAATTTCCACCAATTCGGCCGCATCGTTTATTCGGTATAAATCAAAGTGTGAAATGCCATCATAAGATTGCACGATTGTAAATGTCGGACTTGGGACAACCGTATCCGCACCACGCAGCGTCTGAATTATTGTGCGCGCGATCTCAGATTTCCCCATCCCCAGATCACCATGCAATGCCACACAAACCGGCGCACGCAGCGTTTTTGCAAATTCGCGTGCAAACGCTCGCGTTTCATCAATGTTGTTTAATATGTATTCCATAGCCCTACTCCAATAATAACAAATCGTCTTCCAGTTTGTGTATAGTATCGCGCAATTCGGCGGCCTGTTCAAACTCTAAATCTTCGGCGGCTTGACGCATCTTTTTTGTTAACTTCTTTATTTCGGCTCGCAAACTTTCCGCGTCCATAACACCACCGGTTTTTGTGTACACAAATTGACGCGCTTTATCGGTCTTTTCTGCTATATCGGCAACTTCGTCAAACACCGCCTTGGTAATAGTTTGCGGTATAATACCGTGTTCGGTGTTGTATGCCATTTGCTTTTCACGACGACGCGCGGTCTCGTCAAGCGCCGCACGCATAGAATCCGTTATTGTGTCGCCATACAAAATCACACGACCGTTAGCATTACGCGCCGCACGACCAATTGTCTGAATCAGCGAACGCGTAGAACGCAGAAATCCTTCTTTATCCGCATCCATTATCGCAACCAATTCGCATTCGGGCACATCCAGCCCTTCGCGCAACAAATTAATTCCAACCAACACATCGTATTTACCCATACGCAAATCACGCAATAATTCGATGCGCTCAAGTGTATCAATATCACTGTGCATATATCGCGCGCGAACACCATTTTCACATAAATAGTCGGTTAACTGTTCCGCCATTTTTTTTGTTAATGTCGTCACCAGCGCACGTCCAGATATACCCTTTAATGTATCCAGCAAATCATCAACCTGGTGTGTTGTCGGGCGAACTTCGCACATTGGGTCAAGCAGCCCCGTTGGACGAATAACCTGCTCCGAAACAATTCCACCGGATTGTTCCAGTTCCCATTCCGCCGGTGTCGCCGATACAAAAATCGTTTGCGGACGCAACCCGTCCCATTCTTCAAAAGTTAAAGGCCGATTGTCAACACATGCGGGCAGTCGGAAACCATATTGCGACAATGTTTCTTTACGTGCCCGATCACCGCGCGACATTGCGCCAATTTGCGGAACAGTCACATGAGATTCATCAATAAATAATACTGCGTCACTTGGTAAATATTCAAACAATGTTGGCGGCGGCATTCCCGGTTCGCGTCCCGTTAAGTATCGTGAATAATTTTCAATTCCGCGACATGTTCCGGTTGATTCCATCATTTCGATATCGAAATTCACGCGTTCACGCAGACGCTGTTCTTCGATATATTTCATATTATCATGAAAATATTTCAACCGTTCATCCAGGTCTTTTTTTATTTCACCAATCGCCTGGACTATACTTGGCATCGGCGTTGCATAGTGTGTATTCGGATATATTACAATTCGGTCAAGTTTGTTTATTTTTGCACCAGTTAATGTATCGAATTCCCAAATCTCGTCAATTTCATCACCAAAGAAAGACAATTTCCACCCACGGTCCATCGAATGCGACGGAAATATATCAAGCGTGTCACCACGCACACGAAAAGTTCCACGATCGAACGCCATATCATTTCGTTTATACTGGATGTCAACCAACGCATGCATAACATCCGACACGCCAATCTTATCACCCGTGTGCAACGAAACCTTCATTCCGGAATATTCTTCTGGTGATCCCATACCATATATTGACGACACCGACGACACGACAATAACATCTCGTTCTTCCAGCATGGCGCGCGTTGCACTGTGACGCATACGATCCAACTGGTCGTTTATAGATGCATCTTTATCGATATATGTATCGGTCGTTGGCAAATATGCTTCGGGTTGATAATAATCGTAGTACGACACAAAATATTCCACATGATTGTGCGGAAAAAACGATTTCATTTCGGTATAAAGTTGCGCCGCCAAAATCTTATTCGGCGCCATAATTAACGCCGGTCGCCCCAGTTCTGCAATTACATTTGCCATTGTAAAAGTTTTCCCGGAACCCGTCACCCCAAGCAAAACCTGGGACCGGCGACCAGAATGCACCCCCGCAACTAATTCAGAAATTGCGGTCGGCTGATCACCCATTGGAGCATATGAACTTTCAAGATTAAATACTTTTTTTGCCATTTTTTTATTCACAAACAACAATATAATCTATTATAATCAAAAAACAAGGGAAAGAGAGAATACCATCCATGGCATTAAAGCCCAGATATAAGCGCAGAATCGCATGGACACTTATTGGTGCCGTGGTGGCCGCATTTATTGCATTGGTTTTTGTGCCACCGACAATTACATTAAATTTTATGAAGCCAGAATTAGCCGGGGCCGTATATGACCAAACCGGCATCACAGCAGAGTTTAATGGTGATGTTAATTTCAGCATGTTGGGACACACAACGATTGTCGCACGCGACATAGTCGTACCATTTGGCACAATTCATTCGGCGATGTTTACCGTCCCATGGTTAAGTGTTTTCAATCCTGCGGACGCTAAATTAAAGGGCCCGATTTCACTATATGGTGCTAATTTTGTCGTACAAAATCTTGATGCTATTAATTTCAGAACGAAAATCATATTTTATAATTCTGTTGTTCGTTTTCATAATCATGACTATGACATTATTCGTGGCGAATTGGACAACGGTCGTTTTACTGGGACCGTACGCACTAACCAGCATAAATATGATGTCACATATGAAAATGATGACTTTATTATTCGAAACCAAAACAACCAACTTGAAATTATTGGTAAATTATATGCCGACGGTTCCGCACGTGGCCAAATGTCTATTATCACAAACGATGTAAACAAATGGTTTGAATTTCCGGAACCAAAAATCAATGAAACCGTCGATTTGACCATGAACTTTGAATGGGATGGCAATATCGGATTTAATTTTACAGATATAACTGCCAATAATTTATCGGGAAACATACGACTTTATCCAGACGGACGACGCGATATAAATTTAGTCGCAAACGACATGGATTTTGATTTTTCGTTTTTAACCGAACCGAATAAGGTGTTGCGCGGAAGCAACCTTAAACTAGATTTCTATGGTAATATTCGTTTTCTGGACAAAACATTCAAACATGTAAAGATTGATGCTATTGGCACCGATGAAAAACTACAAATAGGTACAATAATTGCAGATGATATTGTGTTTAACGGTGGCACGATTGATACGAACGGCGCACACGACATTATGATAACAATGCCACTGCATGGCAAAAATACAATATGTTTATTCAGCGGAACCCCAAACGCTTGGAAATGCAGTGAATACACACACGGCAATATATCTGGTACATTGCATGTTAATGGTGACAAATTCGATATTATCGTTAATGCCCCAATAAAAATGCCTGACATAACAACTGTTCGTAAAAATGCCCTGCGTTATGGAACACATGGTGTTGTTAAATTTTCATTCGAAGACGCCGCGGGTACATTAACAATTGATGGCGACAAAATGCGTCCAGAATTTACATTTGCAAAAAATAAAAACTTGGATTGGCTTGGTGCAAAATTACCGTTTTTGCCGGAATCTATGGCGAATGCAATTGGTGATTTTGAATGGGAATCTGGTGCTGTGGTGTTCAAGCCACATGATGGCACATGGCAAATGGCGACACAAAACGATTTCTTTTACATTTATGGAAATAATTTCAAAGTGTGGTTTCCGAATATAGATTTACAATCATTGCGTGACCATATTTATACGATATCCGGCGAATATAAAAATGGTGTAATATCAGATTTGACAATTAATATTGCGAACCATGTATTTACTGGATCTGTGGTTAATGATTTAATTACATTGAAAACAGATGTATTAAATATTGATTCTTTTTTGTCGGGCGATTATTGGAACAAATTCGAAGAAATGTCTTTTTTGACTATGCATCCGATAATGTTGCCATTTGATGTTCACGCGAAAATATCACTTACGGCGAATAAATTGATACTTAATGGTGACGAGTATAATAATTTTGTATATTCATTAAAACCAAATTCCCAGGTGTTTTCTATATCGGACGATTACCGTGGAAACATACTTGCCACAATAGAACATGACGGTAATTCATACGATATTTCATTACAACTTAACCGTTTCGCAACACATGGCAAGATATTAAATGAACAAATGCCACTTAATGTTGCCGACGCATATGTGACCGGTGAAATAGAAATGAAAACCCACGGCATGATCGCAAATGATTTGGAATACAACTTAAATGGAAAACTGGATTTAACATTCGACCAAGGTTATGTATTTGGCCTGGGCATAGACGACTTCTTTGCATCTGCAAATTCCATTCATATTCTTAATGCCGAAGTGGCACTGTCAACGGCATTAAACGACGGGCAAACAAGGTTGAAATCGCTGCACATAATCGGTAAATATGATAACGGTAATTTTACAACGACCGAACCATTTACACTGTCTATGCCCCATGCGGATGCAACCGGTGCTTTACAGATAAACGACGGAATAATGTCATCGCAACTTTATATTGTTTTGCGCGGAACGGCACCTGAACCGGCACCAATTGATGTGGAAATAACACCGTCCGGCGAACGTTTATTTTCATTATCGGAAATCATGCAAACATTTGACCCGGCATACATGCGCGAATTTGTGAAAACACATGACAGATTTTGATAAAAAAACACCGGCGTTTGCCGGTGTTTTTTGTTTAGTTTTTCGCCCTGATTTTAATGTGAACATCGCGTAATTGTTGTTCGGTCACTTCATTCGGAGACCCCATCAACAAATCTTGGCCGCGTTGGTTCGCCGGAAATGCAACTGTGTCACGAACACTGTCGCCAAAACCAGTAATTTCCGAAACCAAACGATCAATTCCAAACGCGCACCCACCATGTGGCGGTGCACCATATTGAAATGCGGTATACAGCGCAGAAAAGTTCTTTTCAACCGCCTCTATTGGATACCCGGCGATATCGAAACACTTCTTCATAATCTCTGGATTATAATTACGAAGTCCGCCACTACAAATTTCCAACCCATTAAGCACCATATCAAATTGTGCCGCCTTAATTGTGAACGGATCACGCGTTGATAATTCTTCTATGGAATCAATAACCGGGTATGAAAATGGGTTGTGTGTAAACTTTGGCGCGCCACCACGATCTTCATCTGGTTCAAAGAACGGGAAATTATCGACCCAACAAAAAGCGAAGTCACGCGGATTTACCAATCCCAAATCTGCGCCCAATTTATTGCGCAATTTACCCGCGGCTTTGGCTGCCTTTTCTTCTTCATCACAAATAAAGAACAATGACGAATTATCCCCCGCAATTTCACGCAGTTTGGCAATCCGTTCCGCATCCAATTTTTTCGCAACCGGACCTTTGGCCTCTTCAGCAAAAACGATATAACCCAGGCCGCCCAATTCCAATTCCTTGGTCGCATATTCACCCAACTTATCAAACCAAGAACGTGGCTTGTCCGCGGTATTCGGTGCCGGAACCGCGCGAACAACGGAACCGTTTTCGACCGCATTCGCAAAGATTCCAAAATCGGACCCGCGGAATATTTCACTGACATCGCTTATCAAAATCGGGTTGCGCAAATCAGGTTTATCGGAACCATATTTCAACATTGCATCATCAAATGAAATGTGTGGAATTTCCGGATATACATTTGCATCTGGGGCAAACGCACGAACCAGATCCGGCATGATTGCTTCGCCGACCGCCTGGACATCGCGTTGATCAACAAACGACATTTCCAAATCCAACTGATAGAATTCCAGCAGCCTATCCGATCGTAAATCTTCATCACGAAAACAAGGTGCAATCTGAAAATATCTGTCAAAACCAGAAACTTGTAATAACTGCTTAAACATTTGGGGTGCTTGTGGCAACGCATAGAACTTACCATGATGCAAACGACTTGGCACCAAGAAGCATCTTGCCCCTTCGGGCGAATCAGCCGTTAAAATCGGCGTTTGGAATTCTGAAAACCCAAGTTCCCACATTTTGTCGCGCAACCACTTCATCATTTTGTTTCGTATTAAAATGGTTTTGTGCAATTTTTCACGCCGCAAATCCAGAAAACGATATTTATAACGCAATTCTTCACTTATATCATCATCTCCGAAAACCTGGAACGGCAATGGCGCAGATGCGGTTAAAACCCGCCATTCTTTGGCCTGAATTTCTATTTCACCTGTTGTAATTTTATCATTCACCTGGTCTGCATCGCGTGCAACAACCGTCCCAGTAATCTGAATCACCGATTCTGGGTGAACTTTTTCCAGTGCTTCATTGCCCCCATCAAAAACAATCTGGGTCACGCCGTAATTGTCGCGCAGATCCACAAACAACAACGACCCATGGTCGCGTTTACGATGCACCCACCCAGACAAAGTGACGGTTTCGCCCACATTTGCGGCGTTCAGTTCACCACACGTATGCGTTCTGTATTTAGATTTCAAAGATAACATTTCGGTCCCTTTTGCTTGTCCCACGAAGCCTTGGCAAAGTGGGAATTTGGGTACAAAAATCAAAATAGGATTTCGGCACCCATTTTACATACCGCAGGGGCGCAGATTCCTGCGCGGTGCCACCCCGCATTTATTACTTTTACTGGGATTAAAGGCTCTGTGATTGTCAGACACTTCAACGCCCCGCCCCCGAAAAATTTATGTACTAATTCAATGTCACAAATGTATTAGATGCTGTGTATTGTGCAGTTTTTGTGACGGAAGTGTATTTAACATACATAACCGGAAACAAAAACAAACAAACGCAAAGCAGATGATGCATTTGTGGTGCCCTAAGCAAGAATCGGACTTGCGACTCGTCCTTACCAAGGACGTGTTTTACCACTAGACTATTAGGGCAACGCCCGCCTATTATAACCACCGATTTTTAAATAATCAAGCGGTTATTCCCCTTTGCTGTGCAAAGGGGTGGACGCGTAGCGGACGGGGTAGTTATTTTACAAAATGCGCCAAAAACTCTATATTCCCCGATCCGCCCTCAATCGGCGATTGCGTCACACCACGGCAATCAAAGCCGTGTTCACGGAAAGCAGCACAGACACTTTCCACCGCGATGGCCCGCACCGCTTCGTCCCGAATTACCCCACGGAACCGCGCCGATATTTCGGGTCCACATTCAAATTGTGGCTTTATCAGGCAAACAACATCACGCAATTTCGGCAATGTTGCCAATTTATCCAAAATCTTGGTCACCGAAATAAACGACACATCAATTGTCGCAATATCAACATCCGCAACAATGGAATCGTCTATATAGCGAAAGTCGGTCTGTTCATGCAAATCTATCCGCGGGTTATCGCGCAAAGACGGATGCATTTGATCGGTCCCAGTATCCACCGCAACAATGTGTGCGACACCCGCCCGCAACGCGACATCACAGAATCCACCGGTTGACGAACCAATGTCAATCATATTACGCCCCGTCATATCAATATGAAAATAATCCAGTGCATGTTCCAATTTTAACCCGCCGCGCGAAACATAGGGCATAACCGCACCCCGCACAGAAATTAAATCCGGATTTTCCACATCAAAACTGGGTTTTGTAATCTGTTTGTTGTCATAAAACACCGCCCCATCGCGTACCGCATTTGCGGCACGTGTCCGCGATTCAAACAGCCCAAGATTCACCAGCACAACATCAATTCTCATAATTTGATTTTTACACAACCGCCCAACAAGTCAAATAAAAAACACCGGCAAAAGCCGGCGTTTTACTAACCACTAGAATTAATCACTATCACTCTAAACAACAATTTACTTTTTCTTTAACCCATTTGCCAAGGCGCTTTACCGCCGAACCCTCGGTCTTTTTATCGCCGGTGTTCTTGTCGCGGTCCCGCGCAGCGGGAACGGATTCGCCTTTTTTGTCGGTTTCTTTTTTAACAATAACCGCTTCATAGAACTCTGGAATCTGTTCATGAACACCACCCAAGTCAATAAGGTGCATATTCAATCCCCAAAACAACGAATATAAATCATATGCTTTTGCAAACAAATCCTCGGCATCAGCCTTGTTCCCTGCGCCAAGTGCCTTTGTACCAACCTCCATCAGGCGCATTGATGCCGCAAGCAAGTGTTTAGATATACACCACACTTCACCACCATCGGTGCCTGATTTATCAACAATACGCGTCATCAATTCTTTACGCATTTCACGGGTTGTATTCAACAAATCATAAAATCCCGGCTTTTGCGTTTTTGCACCACTGAAAAAGAAATGTTCTTCCAAAGAAATAAGATTCATCAACGCAATCGATAAATCTTGATCAGACGACAAATCCAACGGGTTCGCCTTTTTCGCGGCATCTACGCGTGCAATCATTTCTTCCATGGTTAACTTTTCACTTTTCGCCATTCTTATCTTTCCTTTGAATATAAATTAGTAAGTTCATAATATTAAACCAACAACGAAAAATCAATATGTATTTGAGCCTAGGGAAAAGGAACCAAAACAAATTATATCAAGCCCGCCTTCTCTATGGCTACGGCGCGGCACTGAAATTTTAAAACAAAAACACCGGCATTTACCGGTGTTTTTTGTATATCAAAAATGCTTTTTTATAAACTCTCAGCCGGATTGCGATTTTAGGTATTGTTCAAAATCTTTTGCTTTTTGTTCATCATCGAAAGCGAAATAATTCTTGATGCGCCACGGACGATATTTTTCGGTATGGCCGAGATGTTCGCTATTATGCTGTGCAAGACGTCTTTTCAGGTCATTGGTATAACCAATATAAAATCTCTCTGATAAATCTATGCTTTGTAAAATATACACATAATACATATCATTGTCTGTATTCGTTCGCGTTGCTCACTTCGTCGTGACATCCGTCCGTCTACGCACACTTCGTGTAGCCGTTATGTAGACAATTTGATAAATTCTGGGATTTTTATCGGTTTTTTGTAAATTTTGTGGCTTGCCACACGTAACTTTAGCGAAGTGTGGTAGCGGGAGAGGGACTTGAACCCCCGACACGTGGATTATGATTCCACTGCTCTAACCAGCTGAGCTATCCCGCCAAGCCTGCGCATTATATCAGACATTTTTGCGATTGCAAGGATATTTCAATAAATCTCTTTGCATAAAAACAAAAAAATGATACCATTGTCACCATTATGAAAAAGTATATTGCACTTTTATTTATTTCTATGTGTATGTGCACCGCAAACGCGGCAACAAACCCGTTTATGGGCGACGCGGAAAACCAAATATCTTTCTATCTGGGCCAGGGTTTTGACAACGGTTATATTGTTGCATTGCCGTATCATGCGGTTCCATTTTATATGGTTCAGGCAAAATATTCCCAACCCGCGACATTCTTCCGCCTGCCGGCGCGGATGTCTATGAATCTGGCTGAAACTGTGGGGTTGGGTAAAAAATATGGCTGGGATTGGCGAAAATACACAATTCCTATTGTTTTTATATCGGGTGACACAGCATTACTTTACGGCGAAAAATGGTATGCCGGGGTTGGTTCCGGCGTGGGATTACAGGCACAACAAAACGAACGTTTGGGCGCAAAGTTGTTATTTGAATTCAAATTATTTTATGGGTATCATATAAATGAAAAATGGGGAATCGAATTATATGCCCAGCATTTTTCTAACGCGAACACCGCCGACGAAAATCATTCGTATGCATTTTATGGTTTTGGCGTAAACCGTAATTTCTAAAATTACCAATCGATTGGTTGTTTTCCATGCTGGGCAAGGTATTCGTTTGCCTGACTAAAATGATGATTTCCGAAAAATCCATGATATGCCGACAACGGCGATGGATGAACACTTTTTAATACCAGGTTTTTGTCCGGGTCAACAATTTGCGCTTTGCGCTGGGCATATGATCCCCACAGCATATAGACAATATTTTCACGCTTTGCACATTCACGAATTACCGCATCGGTAAATTGTTCCCATCCCATGCCCGCGTGCGATGCCGCCGCATGTGCACGAACAGTTAGTGTCGCATTTAATAGCAATACGCCCTGCTGCGCCCAATGGGTCAAATCGCCATGCGTTGATGATGGCCGTCCCAGGTCAGATTCAATTTCTTTATAAATATTTTGCAGCGATGGCGGAATCGGTGTCGGTGGCAGGACGGAAAAACAAAGTCCATGTGCCTGACCTGGTTCATGGTATGGATCCTGGCCAATAATAACGACACGTACATCATTTAACGGACACAAATTAAACGCATTAAAGATATTTTTTGCCGCGGGATAAATCTGTTTACCCGATTTATATTCACTGCGCACAAAATCGGTTAATTTAACAAAGTAATCTTTATCAAACTCCCCGGATAACGCATCTTTCCAAGATTGTTCTATTTTTACATCCATTTTAATCCCCTTCGCTTGCGAAGGGGTGGATTGTGAGCATACGCGAACAAGACGGGGTAGTGGTATTAGAATAAAAATTGTTTTCCACTACCCCGCCAGCTGCGCTGGCCCGTCCCCTTCGCCCGCGAAGGGGAATTATCCACCCCCTAACATTTAATCAATCCCAACTGGCACGCCTTCCACAAGACAACATCCAGATAACCAATCGGCAAACCTGTATCTTTTGATAAATGCGCAAACATTTCATCACACGCCTGTTTTGTTTCCGGATTTAATTTACCGTTATCTATTTCCAGATTTTTATTCGCATATTTGGCCCCCAGACGCTGAATCCAGATATCATATTTCACAACATTTTCACCCAGGTTTCGCCCCAGATGATTTGCGGTAATTTTACCGATATGCGGCAGTTTTGACAGGTATTTAATTTTATCTTCTAAATTGTCTATACCGTAATATTCTGCACATAGCGCATTTTTGTTATTCCAGATTTCACACACCGCGTTTATTTTATTTTTATTGTGAAACATATTAAAAAGTTCGTCAAAATTCGCACCGCTTTTATGCAAATATTCTGTAATAGTGCCATGAATCTTTTTCGCCGTTTTTTGTGAAAAGCCACCCGCCAAAATCACATAATTACACATATCGGCGAATTCGGTTGGTGAAAGTTTTTTGGGGCGCGACAGGTTTTCCCGAATTTCATCAAAAGACTGGGCGTCGCTATCGGCGCCCATTTTACGGATTCTGTTTTCAAGATCAAAGAACCAATCTTTATCAAACATTACACATCCAGATTCGCATCCAGCGCATTTTCAACGATAAAGTCGCGACGCGGTTCAACAACATCGCCCATTAACATGGATACAACTTCGTCCGCCTGGGACGCATCCGCCACTTTAACCTGGAACAGTGAGCGATGGTTTGGATCCATTGTGGTTTCCCACAATTGTTCCGCGTTCATTTCACCCAAACCTTTATACCGCTGAATCTTTAATCCGTTTTTCGCATATTCAATTGCGGTATCCAACAGGGCAAAAGCGCCCCAAATCTTTTGCGATTTATTTTTCACGCGCAATGTTGTTGGTTTGCTGAATGTTTCAATCAATTCGTCATGCCCATCCATACGATGCCATGCACGAATTTCAGGACCATTAACGCGTTCGCGTGGCAAAACATGCGTTTCGGTGACACTGCGCAATGTGCGGGTGATTGTGATACCCGCGGCATCACTGGAAATATGCCAACCGCGTTCAAATTCCAGTTCTTCGGCGTCCAGCATTTTTTCCGCCGCCGCCAAATTTTCCGGTGATTCTTCTTCCAACACTTTGTTCAGTGCCAACGCTTCGATGAACCGCAACGGCATAATGTGGTTCAACGACTGTAAAGTATTCTTCATGTTAAATACCAACCCCAGCAACCGTTTCAAATCAGCACCAGATACCGCAACACCGTCTGCTGTTTCAATCATACCGTCGGTTGCCAATTGATCTAATAAATAGTTATTCATTTCGGCATCATTCTGTAAATAAATCTGTTGTTTGCCACGTGTCACACCATAAAGCGGTGGTTTTGCAACATAGATATATCCGCGTTCAATGGCTTCTGGCATATGGCGATAGAAGAATGTCATAAGCAATGTCTGAATATGTTGACCGTCAACATCGGCATCGGTCATGATAATAATTTTGTGATAGCGCATTTTTTCGATATCAAATTCATCTGGCCCAATACCGGTCCCCATTGTGGTAATAAGTGCACCAATTGTATCAGACCCCAACATTTTATCAAAACGCACGCGTTCAACATTTAAAATCTTTCCACGCAGTGGCAAAATCGCCTGGGTCTTTCTGTCACGTCCCTGCTTTGCCGTACCACCAGCTGAATCCCCCTCGACGATGAACAATTCACATTTTGCCGGATCTTTTTCGGAACAGTTTGCTAATTTACCCGGCAAACCACCCAATTCTGGTCCGGTTTTCTTACGCGACAATTCGCGGGCTTTACGCGCCGCCTCACGTGCGGTGGCCGCTTCGACAATTTTATCAATTATCAACTTTGCAGTGGCCGGATTTTCCTCTAAATATTCATATAACAATTCCGATACAGTGTTTTCAACCAGTGGTCGAACCTCGGACGACACTAATTTATCCTTGGTCTGGGAACCAAATTTTGGATCTGGAACCTTGACACTGACGATACTGGTTAACCCTTCACGGAAATCTTCACCGGTAAGCGCGATATCTTTCTTGTTGCTGTGTTCAGAAATATATTTATTAATCGCACGCGTCAGCCCCGCCCGAAATCCGGCCAGATGTGTTCCACCATCGCGGTTTGGAATATTGTTTGTAAAACACAGTGATGTTTCCGTATATGCCGTTGTCCATTGCAAAACGATTTCAATGTATGTGTCTTCGATTTGCTTAATCATCTGAATAGGGTCGCGATTTAACAATTCCTTGGACTTATCAAGATATGTTGCAAAACCCTTCAACCCATCGACACTGTGAAATTCGCGCTCTTTCTTTTCCGCACCACGCAAATCTTCCAAAATAATTTTGACATTCGCGTTCAGATAAGATTGTTCACGCAACCATGTTTCCATAACATCAAAACTAAATTCGGTTCCGGTAAATGTATCAGGTGATGGTTTAAACGTCACCTCTGTCCCGTGTTCATGATGTGTTTTATTTTCAATAATTTTCAAATCCGCCGTCGGCACACCATCGGCAAATGTCATAATGGCTTCTTGGTCGCCACGCCATACGCGTACCTCAAGCCATGTGGACAACGCATTCACAACCGAAACACCAACCCCGTGCAGACCACCGGAAACCTTATATGCACCATTGCCTTCGTTATCAAATTTACCACCGGCATGTAATTCACACATAATAAGTTCCAGCGCAGACCGCCCCGTTTCATGATTAATATCAAACGGCATACCACGACCATTATCGCGAATTGTCGCCGATCCGTCCGCATTAAGCGAAACATAGACTGTATCGGCATATCCCGCCATCGCTTCGTCAATAGAATTATTAACAACTTCGTAAATCATGTGGTGCAGACCAGATCCCCCTTCGCCCACGTCACCAATATACATTCCGGGGCGTTTTTTAACCGCCTCAAGCCCCTTTAATACCTTAATAGAATCACCGGTATATTCGTTTGTCACTGCCATATTTAAAATCCTTTCTTTTTTAACGTGTAAAACATAGCAATTTATGGTATAATTTTCAAGAAAAAAGGGGTAAAAAATGGTAGCAAATAAACAAGAACTAAAAAAGAATAAAGTAAAAGATGTCGCCGCCAAATGGGGCGAAGCCGAAAAAGATGTAATGAAATTCATGGTTGCCATGGAACGACAAAGTCGGACAATTCCAGGGGTTGGTGGTCCACGCAAAATGGTCATACGCGACCGCACAGATCACAGAACGGGATTAAACCTTATGCTGAACCCTGATGCCGAAGAAATAGCACATGAATTATACTTGAAACAACAAGCCAGAAAAGCGGTAGAAAAATGAAATTTAAACTACTCTATTTCGGTGATATTTTGGTAAACCCGAAAAAACGGGCCCAACATATATCCGATATCCGCATGCAGTTTCACCCCCAGTTGAAAAAATTACTGGAACACAGTCCATGGGACAATTTGACGCAATATATGGTTCCCAACCCTACAAAAAGCCCCATCACAACACGGCACATTGGTGGGATAGACTGGAACCCGATTATTACACCAAACCTTAAATTATTGGCCGAATTGGAAATTCAAATGTTGCATCCTGAAATAGTTGGTGTTTCGCGTTCGGATATTGATAACCGTATAAAAACACTGTTTGACGGCCTGCGCTGTCCACAAAATGAACACGAAATCGGCGACAATACACCGCGCGACATCGGTCCTATTTACACACTGTTGGATGACGACCATTTAATTACGAAAATATCGGTTAATACATCGCACTTGCTGGGAACCGAAATTTTTTCAGGCAATATTCCTAAAACACCTGATTCGATATTTATGATGGTCGATGTCAATGTTCGTGTCGCCGAAGGCACACTGGAAAACCTGCCGTTTATGGTATAAAAATAAAATTAAAAATGCCGGCTTTTGCCGGCATTTTTATTATATTAACTAAGCACCGCTGTAATTTGATCCTGCATCTGGAAAGTGCCAAGCACAACCCATGCAATAATAGCAGATACCATCATAATACCGATTCCATTAAGAACATTCGACAACGATTCCATTTTCCGCACAGAATCATCCAGGTAATCATTAGCGATTGATGTTATATTCTTGTCAAAATCCGTCATATCTGCATATATCATTAAATCGCCGATAATTTCTTTGTTTGGAAAATCGCGTCCTGTACGCAAAAGTGCCACCCCCAGGTTGTCACCATTGGCAATATAATGTAATGTTTCTTCTAATATACTGCGCAAATACCGAGACGCATTATCGGCAAGCATTCGTATTGCATCTGGCATAGTAATACCGGCACTTATCATCGATGATAACGACATTAACCACCCGACAGATATATGAATCTTATATACACTCCACGGTGGTAATCTATCAAAAGTCGCACGCAACCGACCCGACCAATTTTCCAATGATAACCATATGAAAAACACCGAACACAAAAATACAACAGTTATAATATGCCAATATTTTATTGTAAAATCAGATAAAGATATCAAACCACGCGCCGCGCCACGCCAAATAATATCACTGCCTGCCACCTCTATTAATGGCGGCACTAAATAAAGACCAACCATTACAATAATACCAAATGTCAAGACCAACAAAAACAGTGGATATGCAATCGCATTTCTAACCGCGCGACGAATGCGTGCCTCGCTTTCTACAACACGAACGGTATTTTCCAATGCGATGACCAGGCTCGAAATATTTCCAGATGTCACCAGCAAAGTTTCTTCGTCCGGCAACCACCCACGGGTTGTATCAGAAAAACTTAACCCCCGTTCAAGGTTTTTTTGCCACTGGCGCATAACGATTGCAAACGGTTCGTTTGGATTTTTACCATTATTAGATTCAATCATTTCCAAACGCCCAAGTGCGTTCATCAATGTAAAGTCATTCCGTAACAAAGACGCCAACTTTCGCAACATTGCAATACGTTTTTCTGTATTGATTCGAAAAATAAACCGTGCGTACCACTTATTTAACTTATCCATCAATACACCCCCGGCCGATCCAGTAATCCAACCCAACGTTCTAATTCATCAACACTTATTGTCCCAAGCAACATTAATTCTGTTGCTGCTTCTTTCAATGTACGGCCATCCATTTCTTCAAGCCAATACTTAACGGCTTCATCTGTTTTACCCGCCAGTGCAAGTGATAAAAATTCACTGTTTGTTATGATTATTTCGCCCGCCTTGATACGACCGATTGTTCCGGTTCCATTACATGCGTCACATCCGGGTCCACGCATAAACACCTGATTCAAGCCAACATCACCAAATGCGTTCTGTACGCGCTTATAAGCCGAATTTTCAGGGTGATTTGCCAATTTTTCACGACAATGCGGACAAACCTTTTTGAAAAGACGCATAGAAATCAATCCACGCATTAGTGTTTCTTCTTTCAATTTAAATGGTTCTATTCCCATATCCAGCAACCGCGTCAATGCCGCCATTGCCGAATTAGCGTGCAATGTTGTCCACACATTATGACCAGATAACGCCCCACGTACCGTTAGTTTCGCCGCGGCCAATGTTCTTATTTCCCCAACCATAAGTGTATCGGGGTCACTTCGTAACGCGGCCGCCAACGCTTCGGTATATGCTTCTTCGCGTTGATCTTCGTCCATTGCGTTTGTCACCGGCATTTGATGTGCACCGAAAATCTTTTGTTCAACCGGGTTTTCCACGGTAATCATGTTTATTTCGTAATTGCGTTCCTTTAACATCATGGACATATTACGAACAAGGGTTGTTGATTTACCAGAACTGGTGGGGCCCGCAACAATGACTAATCCCGTTGGAAACGAACGCATACGCATAAGCAGACGCTGTTCATACGGTCCAAATTCCTGTTCTGTTTTAATACCGGCGTTTGGATTGTCATATAATAAACGCATTACAACATAACGCGACCCGAACGCAATAGGATTAAATTGCATACGAATACTTAAAATCCCCTCAGGCAAATATAAATCCTTGGTCCCGCGTAATGGTGTTCTGCCATCTTTCTGGGCCGATTGGTATTCGTTTTGGGCATAGTTTGCATTTGACATATCGGCGGATGCAAATGCGGCACGAACAAAAGATTCCCCCCATGCAGAATTATATTCCAAAACTGGCTGCATACTGCCATCTATGCGGAAATATATTGTTGTTTGATCTGCAACCTCTATATGAACATCAGAAACCTTCTGTGCAGCAGCCCGTGCGATAATATCAACAAAATCCTTTTGCATTTGATTATCATAATCGCGCGCTCCACGGGCCACCGTGGAACCACCAATATGTTCCTGGTATTCACGATAAATCCCCGAAACCAAACCTAAATCAGAATAAAAAGGTTCCCTGACAATGTGTGATTTTCGTTTCAATAAATCAATAAATGCCAAAACGCGCCCATCATAGCGATGTGTCCGTGATACAATTATTTCCCCACCCGAAAAATATGCGACCAAACTCTGCATATCTTTAGATAATTCCATCGCGCCACCGGTGGCGGTTAACAACCTGTTGCCATTAGAAAACAAGTATTCGATAATATCCTTGCTTTCTGCGTTTTCAAGTCCGACCGGCACCGACGGTTTTTGTTCCATCGAGCCTGTATTATTTAAATCGCTATAATTTTCTATATTCATAACGATACGCCATCCACATTATTTTGTATTTGTCACATTTAATGTTTGGGTCTGTCCATCTTTTGCAAAAACAACACCTTCATCCAACGATATAGATTTTACAGTCCACCCATCTAATACTTTTCCGACAGAAATTCGTTTATTTTGTCCTGTGGTTAAGTCTGCAACGGTGGCCTGTAATTGTGCACCCGCACCGACAACATTAACCAATTTAAACCGTTCACCAATTTTTGATTCTGGTTCTTCGACAACATTTTTACTTGTTGCAGATGCAGGTTTAATCGGTGTCGGATTTTCGGCCGCTTTTTCCAATGATTCTTTTTCGCGTGCCAACCGGGCGGCTTCGGCTTCTAACTTTGCCATTTCGGTTTCTAATTCTTGTTGTTGTGCTTCAGCGCGACCAGAAAGCGCATCTATTTCCATATGCAATTTAATTTTTTCGGCCGCCAATCTATCCAGATCTAAATCCAATTGTGCGCGTTCTTTTTCAAGTTGCATTAAAACTTTTTCTTGTTCCAAATCAGTAATTTGTTGAAACAGACTGCCCTCTATTTCATAATCTGCAACCGCATCCGCTGATATTTGTTCAACATCAATTATTTCTTCGTTGGCACGCGACGCAATTGGCATCGAAAACAAAGAAATTAATACAAAAAACGCAAACATTTTTATTTTATTTGGCATAGATTATCACCTCATAGTTCCATGTGCGATTAGATGCATTCCAATCACAGTTTGTCATATAAACACCGCCGAAATTATCGAATATTTGCATAAACTGCATCGGTGTTAATTTAGATGATGCCGCAACTTCGACAACATCGTAAACTTGTGTTTCAACGCCATTACTTACCGTATCCACAACGGTTTGAATATCGACGGGTGTATCGATTGATTGAAACGCCGTCATGACATCACGAACAACCGTATCCGCATCACGTTCATCACGACTGGGGGACGCATCTAACTTTGGTAATTTAGCACGAATAGTCAATGTATCTTCGGACAATTCCTTTACAAATGCACCAGGCATAAGTTCGGTTGCAATCGTATAGAAATCACCAATCGTCCCGTATGTACGACGAACATTAACTGTTGCATGTGTTTCGTCACATTTAACCGACACCTGGGTCCAACCGGATATAGGTTGCATCAAAAATCCCATTGCGCGATAACATATTTCAGCACGTGCAGCAACATCCGGCAATAAATCGTATGGCGGAACAATTGGATCGGGTTCTGATTTTTTCTCTATCTGGAATTGTTCATCTAATTCTTTATTTTTTTCTGCGACCTGACGTTGATATTCTTCGGCCTTAATCGGATCTATTTGTTGCATATCTGGACGCACGGACATAGATTTAATTCCAGAATCACGATAAATAAATATGAATCCAATAACAAACAATACAACCAATAATACCGATAATATTATAGAATTTGTTAAATTAATCGAACGCAAAATCGCATGCGCACGTCCCGTAATAACATCATCCAATTCGCGTTCAACTGCCCGTGGCATTCCCCACTTGGATGGTGCGATAAATGCCCCCCAATCCGGCATTTGTGACATTTTCGTATATTTAGCCCGCGCATCAGATTCTCGGTCAAAAAACTTATCAACCAAAATAATACCATTACGAACAGCGACCATATAAAATCCGCCGTTCACCGAAAACACAGCCAAAAAAGATGAATGTTCGGCCAGTGCCTCTGAAACTTCGGCGGCCGCGGACGGCATTCCGGTTTTTTGTCCCGTGCGACGCATCCCCAGACCGACCATCTGTTTATACTCTGTATATAAACCATAATGTCCATCAACCGAACGAGACAAACGCCACGCAAGTGAACGCCCAGTATTTCCGGGCGTCACAGGTTGCCAAAACAACCCGATTGCATACTTTCTTCTGTGAACAGATATTGTTTGATTTGCCAATTTTCTCTCTACCTTGACGCAATTATAACACAAAAAGGATTGTCTTGGCAAATACAGAATAAAAATCCCCGTCATTTTTTTGACGGGGATTTTTCAATTACATACCACATGGTCCATATACGGTTGTACATTCACTAACCTCGTACCCATATGGATAATCACTAGGTGCTGGTTCCGGCATTACCGACACGGTATCTGAGCCACCATCACGCGCGGTGCGTACAGACCCCGGGTGTGGACAATCATATACATTTGCGGTCAACACAAATGCACGTTCCGGTCCAAAAATAACCCATTTATTTGGACGTGTGCGTTGCGAAACAATCCAATATGCATTACCAGGACGCGCCTGATCTGCAATACGGTTTTCCATATAACGTCGTGCATCATCGGCATCATATACAGAAACCTCTGATTCAAGTTTATATAAAAATGTACAGCCAATAGGTTCGGCATCTAATTGAACAATGTGTTCACTACCGTTTTCATTTTTTATTAACCCACCACATGCCGCCAATAATAAAAAGGCAAAAAGCGCAAAAATTTTCTTCATTTTATCCCCCGATTTATCATTTTCCCTTAATTATATCATAATTTGACGGGTCACTGAACAACTTTTTAAGAACGATATTATTAAGTGCATGACTGCCCTTGTATGATTCCAATTTTCCACAAATCATTCCACCACTTGTCGCCATATCACCAACTGCGTCAATTATTTTATGTCGAACAAATTCATCTGGCCACATTAGTTTGTTTAATGTTCCGTCCCCATTATTATTTAACGCAATCACATTCGTTTCGTCCGCACCGCGTCCCATACCGTGTTTTTTAAGATATTCCCATTCAGAATATTTTCCAAAAGTCCGCGCCCGTGCAATTTGTTTTATAAAAGTGTTGTATGATTTTTTTGTTTCATCATATACATAGTTAAATGTCTGTGATCCTATGATTTTTTCTGGATAAATCAATGTTGCTGTAATATCCAAACATTTACCATCATTAGGTGATAATTTCACAAAACCATCACTTTTACGATGTGCTAATTTATCCATAATCCATAATTTTATTCTGAACATAGTGGGTAAAGTACGTCGAATTTCACGCGTATATGCAACAACTGGTTTTTTGACGATAAATTTTACCATTTTTCCACCGGTTGTACCGACCCGCGCAATTTCTTTTATAAACAAATCGGCACTGCCGTCCATAATAGGCGTTTCTGGTCCATTTATATCTATAATTGCACTATCAACCCCAGATATAAATAATGCCGCCATTAAATGTTCTATGGTTTGGACATGCGCGCCGGTTAGATTACCTATTGTGGTATTACGCATTTTTGCTTCGCCAACATTATCATATGTTGCCGGTATTAATTTTTTAGCATCAATATCAACCCGTCGGAAAAATATTCCGTGTTTCTTAGACGGTTTAATAACAATATCAACCGGTAATCCGGAATGAATTCCCTTACCCGATAAACGAACTGTTTTTACTAATGTTGTCATTTAATTTTTTCCCCCAACCAATTCCAAAACAAATTATCAATATTTGTATCCAGTCGCGCATATTTTATTTTATTACGATATTTTTCCGGTAATCGCACCCAATCTTTTTCCGTTGTGATAAGTTTTGCACCCTTTTTATGTGCTAATGCAATTAATTTTTCAATATCGTCATCTGTGTATTGATAATGATCGGCAAAGGCACGTGTTGCCACAACATTGGATAAAGACCTGAAAAATTTTTTTGGGTATCCGATTCCAGAAAATGCGACCAACCTTTCATTTTCATCATACGGTGACACCGTTTGATTTTTCGCATAAAACACCGGTATACCCGCCGGAACCGTAAAGTTTTTTCGTGGTTTTTTTGACTTAATAATTATTATCGCATCTGCACGCGCGGCATGCTTTTTGGGTTCACGCAACGGCCCCGCCGGTAATAAAAACCCATTTCCATAACCAATAGATTCATCAAAAACCAAAATAGATACATCTTTTTCAACGGTTGGGTTTTGTAATCCATCATCCATAACAATTGGTGATTTTTGTTTAGACTGTTTATCCAATAAAACCAAATTGCTTTTTCTGTCACCCGTGTGAACAATTAATCCGGCGCGTGACAACATGGACGCTTCATCCCCTATATTTCCGGTTTTTGCACTTTTCTTATAACCACGCATAACGACCGGCGCATCCAGGTATGTTGCAATTTCCCGAACAACAGGCGTTTTACCAACCCCGCCCGCAAGTATATTTCCAACACATATCACCGTCCGTCTTGATTTATACGCGCGTAATCCGCGAAACCAATACACAATTCGTGAAAATAAATAATACACCCACGAAACCGGCAATAAAATTATTGCCAACGGTGTTTTATGCATAAACCACCATGGTGTTTTCATAAATCCCCCCTTATTTCTTGTTTTTACGCGTGGCGCGTTCTTCACGAAGTTTACGTTTAAATTCACTGGCGGTTAAATCCTGTTCAACCATCATATGATTAAATTCGCCGTCCATTTTATGTGTTGTTTCCACCATATATTTTTCCAGCGAATCTTTTATTTCTTTTACTTCTTGGTCTGATGCACGGCGCGGAACAAACACTGGTTTACCAACAATGCAATTTATTTTTGAAAACGGCTTCACTAATAAATATCTATCCCATCGATTTACAAATTTTGCCCGCGATGCAGAATAACACACTGGAATAATCGGTGCGCCCGTCATTTTTGCAAAATACATTGTTCCATCCTGGACACGCAACGACGGTCCACCCGGCCCATCTGGCGAAATACATAATGAATAGCGTCCATCCATAAGCACGCGCAATCCCCCACGTAAAACATCCATTCCACCCCGCCCCGTTGAACCATATATTGGCCGCAGACCGAACAGACGCTGTAATTTTGCCATTATACGACCATCGTGATGTTTGCTTGCCACCGCATAGGCACGCATACGTCCAACCGCAATAATTGGCGACAACATCATACTGCGCCCGTGCCAGAATACAAATATTGCCGGTTTGCGACGATATTGTTTGAATATTTCATAATTCGTAATTTTAACGCGCGATGTAAAATATATTAACCATATTGGCGTCGCGATAATAATTGCGACAATCCATTGGATTATAGCCAGCCCCAGGAAAAAATCCCAAAAACCCTTCCAAGCGCGCCGAAAAAGACTTCTTTGTTGTGCCATAGCCCGATTTTAGCAATAAAAAATATAATATGCAAGAAACACCGGCATAGCACACATTTCGTTTGACACCATGATTATTTGATATATAATAAACACCACTATCGCGGGGTAGAGCAGTCCGGTAGCTCGTCAGGCTCATAACCTGAAGGTCAGTGGTTCAAATCCATTCCCCGCAACCAAGATTTAACAAAAGACACCCCCTTGTGGGTGTTTTTTTGTTAAATATGTGTGTTGTGTTGGATTTGAACCACGAATAAAGTGGTTCAACCGCCGGCGAGAGCCAGACGGAGGTATGGCGGTGAGCAACGCGAACGAGCCAAGGTCGCTAAATCCATTCCCCGCAAAAATATTCACATATTTTTTGATATTTATATTACTTTATGATATAAGTCCTAAAAAGGATTTTTTATGAAAGAAATTATTGCACTTATATTATTATCACTTTATACAATATTGGAATTTGCGGCATATTTGCCCCAAATTGTTAAAATAATAAAAACAAAACACGCGGATGATTTAAGTCTGACAAGTTGGTTTATCTGGATTACCGCTGATTTATCTTACTTGTCATATGTGTTATTGGAAACCCCGGAAATTGGTGTTATATTTATTGCATCACTTGATTTGGCATTTTTGATTATTGTTTTTTGCCTTACATCGTATTATCAAAAAAATAAAAAACGAAAATAACAAAAAAACGCCCAAATGGGCGTTTTTTATTTTTGTTTTTCCAGTTCCAAAATACATTTTTTTAGTGAATCTTTCCAGTGTGGGATTTCAACACCAAAAGTATTTATAATATCTGATTTATCCAAAACACTGTAATATGGACGTTTTGCACGGGTTGGATATTCGGTCGTTTTTATTGGATTCACACGACATTGTAATCCAGATAAATCCATGATTTCATGTGCAAAATCATACCACGAACAAACACCCATATTTGTAAAGTGATATATACCACGATTTTTTAAATTAATCTGTGGTAAAATCTTAACAATTGCATCTGCTAAATCACCGGCATATGTTGGTGTACCAATTTGGTCTGCAACAACATTTATTGATTCTTTTTCAGACCCCAGTTTCCGCATAGTTTTTACAAAATTATTTCCATATGGTGAATAAAGCCATGCGGTACGAATTATAACCGAATTAATTGCATACCTTAAAACCTTTACTTCACCGGCAAATTTTGTTTTACCATATACAGAAATTGGATTTATTTCATCTTTGGTGCTATCGGGGCTATATGGTTTATGTGCCGTTCCATCAAAAACATAGTCTGTAGAAATATGAACTATTTTTGCGCCAGTTTTTGCCAGATTTGCTGGACCATCAACATTTATCTTGGTTGCTAATTCAATATTATCTTCGGCTTTATCAACGGCGGTATATGCGGCACAATTTACGATTGTATCGATATTGTATTTTTTAACAAAATCTGCAACTAAACTTTCGCGTGTAATATCTAAATCGTCAACATCTGTACGAATTGCATTTGGTAAACGTTTAGATAATTCTGTCCCCAGTTGCCCATTACCGCCCGTGATTAATAACATCTTGTAACCTTTTTGCTAATTTATCTTTTTCGGAAACTATGATTTTATCCGCCGGTATGCGCCAATCGACATTAATATCTGGGTCGTCATAACGAATACCGAATTCAGATCTTTTGTTATAAAAATTATCGCATTTATATGCAAATACAGCGGTTGGTGACAACACAGAAAATCCATGTAAAAAACCGCGTGGTATCAATAACTGTTTTTTATTTTCACCAGATAATTCGACCGCCACATATTTTCCAAATGTTGGTGACCCAAGACGAAAATCAACAGCAACATCCAAAACATTTCCATATAAACAACGAACTAATTTTGTTTGTGCGTGTTCACCGGTTTGACAATGCAATCCACGAACAACACCATATGATGACATAGATTGATTATCTTGGACAAAATTATACCCCAAACCATGCAGATTAAATTCTGCCTTGTTATAACTTTCGTAAAAATAACCGCGTTCATCTTTGAATATTTTAGGTTCAACGATGATTACCCCTGGTAATTTTGTTTCTATAAAGTTCATTTTTTTCTCCGTATATTTTCTGAAGATATTCTTTGTATGTTCCATTATGTAATTCATTTATGATATTTAACATTTGTTTATCATTAATAAATCCCTGGGAAAAAGCGATTTCTTCTATACATGCTATCTTGGTTTTGTATTGCTTTTCTATGACATGGACGAAATTACTTGATTGTAATAAACTGTCCGGGGTTCCGGCATCTAACCACGCAACACCATTTTTCATTGGAACCACAGACATGCGACCTTCGTTTAAATATTGATTATTAAGGTCTGTTATTTCCAGTTCCCCACGTGCAGATGGTTTAAGTTTCGATACCTTGGCCACAACATCAGATGGATAAAAATATAACCCCACAGACGCATAGCTAGACTTAGGTTTTGCTGGTTTTTCTTCGATAGATATAGCACGAAAATCTTTATCAAATTCAACAACACCAAATCTTTCTGGATCTGGGACCTCATATGCGAAAATAGTTGCCGATTTCCCGATATTTTTATTAACTTGATTTTTATATTTATCACACAACAAATTGTCCATATGAAATATATTATCCCCAAGTATTAAGCAAACATCGCTGTTTCCAATAAATTTTGCACCTATTGTGAACGCTTGTGCGATTCCTTTTGGTTCCGGTTGAACAGCATATTTTATATTCATACCAATTTGTGAACCATTACCAAACAACCTTTTGATATTCGGTGTATCAATTGGTGTTGATATAATAAGAATATCTTTTATACCAAACTGCATAAGTGTTGACAAAGGATAATATATCATTGGTTTATCATAAACCGGTAATAATTGTTTAGATACTGTTTTTGTGACTGGATATAAACGTGTACCACTGCCACCTGCAAGAATTATACCCTTCATTTTAACACCATTTATTAAACTACACGGTCATATTAATACAAAAAGATATAATTGTCTATTTTTTTATAAAAGGCATTTTTTTATTTTTATATAGTCTTCATTTTGGTCGACTATTTTATTTTTTATTTCCTCACTTGCATGAATTTTTTGCATTATTAATACAATATCCGGATGTGATTTCAATTCTTTATTAATTTTTTCAACCGCTGCATCGATATCTGATTTACTTTCTATAAACACAGGCATTATTGAATCCGCCGCAGAATACAACGCATTATGTAATTCTGTTATATTATCATCAATAACAGATAAATATGTGTTAATATGTAAATTTTCATGTTCCAAAATAGCATTATATGAACATGTTTCTGGAATATGTTTAATATCAATTTGGACTAAAAAATTACTATATCCAATCTTTGCATCCACAGATTTTAATCCTATGCAAAATCCATTATTTATTGGGGTAATTGTTGTATCTATTTCATAATTATCAACCAATGTTGCAATAACATCACCATGTAATAAATCCATTGTTTTTTTGGGTTGAACAATGGTTTTATTCCAATCAGGCGTTTTTATCGCTATTTTTGGGGTAATTTTATATTCATTACATTCGACGGCATTGGCAATATTCACAAAACCAAAAACAAACAATAAAACATACAAAAAACAAATAGTTCTAAACATTGCCACCGGACTGTTTTTCAAGATATTTAGATACAAAATTTGTTCCATACATTTTATACAATTCTTCGGCCAATAACACCGATGAACGTCCAGATTCAAATAACCGTAATAAGTTTCCCAACCCGCCAAGTTCTGTATTTAATATAACAGATTCACCATTAACGGGTCGCGACAACAATACCGCGCGTTTAAGGTTAGGATACGCCTTACCCTGGATAAATGCCATTTCAAGTGGATTCAGATTCCAATGCGCATAATCCGCTGCGTCTGCCGCCGGATTACGGAAGAATAATACCGTTTGCGCCTGGCCACGAACAACATCACCAATCCCCAGTTTATCTAAAACATTTGCGCGCTGGAACGCGACCATATAAGCCTGACGATTTTTGCGCCCTTCTTGTAGCCCCGCAATAAAATTATCACGGAACATTTTGTTTTCCAACATAGGTGCGGTTTCATCAATCATAATAAGCGACGGATTTCCACCAGAAACCGTTGTTGTATTTATACGATGTAAAATATACGAAATAACCGCTGGGGACAAAACTTCGTCTTGTAAAATTTCTGTAAAATCAAATGTGGTAAGCCGTGCACCTAAATCCAGGGTATCTGAATTTTCATTGAACATATCGCCATATTGTAATACATCAACCCACTTTTTAAGCGCTGTACGCATTGGACCAGATGATGAAAAACAACTTTCCCATAAATTTTTCAACAATCTGTCTTTATCTGACAAATAATCAAAATTAACAGATACAGCACGTGCAATTTCATCAGCGGACTGTGGATCATTTTGCCCGGAAATAATCGCGAACCAACGCCGTAAAAACGCCCTATTTTCCGCAGTATCTGGCATTTTAAGCGGATTAAGACGCGTTTCGAACGATTTTTCAACTGCGTTTTCATTTTTTTCTTTACCACGCATAGTTATATATTTGCCACCGATACTTAATGTAAATATTTCGGCACCTTTATTCCGGTCAAAGAAAAACGCTTTCAATTTTGGGTGCCGTAATGATTGCGCAATAAGGAAACTAAATAATGTTGTTTTACCACCACCTGTTGGACCAATAGTAAGTGTATGTCCCACCGCCGCTGGTTTGTCGGATACATGAAATTGAAACATATACGGTGTTCCCTGGGCTGTTGGGAATACAACCAATGGACCCGGGCCCCAATCAGAATTTTCAACACCGCGCGGTGTGCTGGACATTGGTATACAAATTGCTGCCGTTTTTGATAACAACTTGAAACTGCGCGGAAAGACATCAAATCCAGGAATCTGGGCAAACCAAGAAACCTTTGCTGCAAAAGATTCTACAATTGGTGACACACCAAATGACGCTGCGATTTTCTTGAAATCATCAACATATTTATTTAATTCATCGCGTGACGCACCAAATAAAATAAACAACGGATAATAATTAACCAGACTTTGATTTCCGGAAATATTTTCGTCCATTGCTGATTGTGCTTCGGATACCTGGGTTAATGTTGATGTTTCCTCTTCATCTGCGGTTGCACGACGTTGACGCAGTGTTAATTCAACATCGCTGTTTCCCATAATATGAAAACCATTCATACAAATCATTTCTGTTTGTATTGTTGATATTGAATTAAAGAAATCTTCATCTAAATAATCCGGTGAAATTCTGAAAGAAATCGCCGTTGCAAATGTTTGCGAATCACCACTGGTATACCTTATTACACCATCATCATCAAAATAGACATTGTCAACCGCAACATTTTCAGATATTTTATTATCAGCAACCGCTGGTGCCGGCTTTGTCACAGGCGATAATATCCGTCCAAAAAATCGAGCCATATTGTCATTTGATTTATTTTTCATTAATTTTGGTTTATATGCCGCCAAAATAGATTCAATATAATTTCCATATTGATTTAATTTATCACGCGCCCCAGCCCCAGAAACAGACAATACAATATAATAATTATTAACAAATATTCTTAAACCTTGGGATCGCCATTTATTATAAATAGCCTGTAATACACGCCCATCAAATTCGTAATTCATATTATCATTTGCCGCATCACGCACCATATAAAAACGCAATGTCACATTTTGGTCACGAATCTGATTGAATAATTGCGCCCTTAAATCAAGAAACTTTTCACGCGTCGCGTCATCTTGCATGCTGGTTTGTACCCCAGAAACACGGTAAACACGAACAAGTGTTCCGTCGGTTAATTCTAACGAATCATCATTAAACACACGTTTAAATGGCAAATATTGCGCATAATGCATATAACCAAAATTAGGAAATATTCGCCGTGTCAATGCCGGTAAAAACATCATAAGCACGATAAATACAAAAACAACCGCCATAACCAATACTGTCATGGTTATAGAGTATCCTCCGCCGGCAAAATAATTAAAGAATCCGTCCATTTATGCCACCAACCGCCCCGGTATTTTTTGTTTAAACAATTGTATTTTTGCCGCAACAATCTGCCCCAGTTGTGGATCCCGCTTTGAATATACCGCTAAAACAGAATGAACTATTATCACCGATATCATAAAATATAACGGGTTTATTGCCACACCATTTACCACCAAACCAATTATAAAAAACACAATAAAAACAAGAAATTGTATTGCAAAATTAATCACAGCAAGATTATAGGGCACATAAAATATGCGCGCAGGATTAGCCAATGCTTTCAATACTTGCTGTTTCATTTTCTCTCCGGATAATTGAATTATAACAATTTCAACAATTTTCAACAAGCATAAAAAACAAAATATCTAAAATGTTGAAAATGTGGAAAAGAAACGCCTTTTTCAACATGTTGAAAATCACTGTATATTTTCAACATTTTTATAAAAAATCCCTAAAAACCGGTAAAAAATTGTTGAAAACATGTTGATAAACACGACAAAAACTAATTTCAACAATTTCAACAGACATAACAAAAACAACAAAAATATTAATAAATATTTGATTTTTTGTAAAAAGCGGTTATAATCAGCGGGCAAAAAGGATTCAGACATGAAATTTTTAAGTTCATTAAAGGCTTGGAAAAAACGTGGCAATATTAAGCAAATTCGCCGCGGTAAACAGGTTATCTTGATTGATCCAGATAATCCTAAATTGAAAGCAAAACAAGGCTTTAAGAAAAAATAAATCTATATCGTGCAATTTGCGCGTGGAAATTTTTGATATTCCGTGGGGCAATCGTTCTGCGGAATATTTTTTATTCTAAAATAATGAAAAATCATTCATAAACGCTTCGCGCATAACTTGATCGATTTCCAGTGTCCCCAACCCCGCAGCGCGTAAATATTCAATCTGGACCGGTTTTGGAGAATAAATTGATGCACTGTGTCCGGCATTTTCTGGTACCGATGAAATTCGTTGTGCTGGTAAAAATTCTATTTTTGCGTCACGCGCCGCTATGGCGGCAAAATTTATATTGGAATCACATTCCGGACAATTTTTATCGATAATCGCGACCCCAGATAATTTGGAAATACTGCTCTTATTCGCGATTAATTTATTTTGTAAAAAAATACCGGTATTTGCCGACAAATGACGCGCCATGCAATCATATGTCAAATTGTCATAATTATCCAATAAAATATGACCACGAATTTCAGAATTTTTCCCGGTGTTTTTGATAAAAATATTCAAAAAGGCCGGCTTTTTATTTTTTATATTTACCGATAAATAAACTTTTTGATTTTCCACATTTACATCGATATTTAGCCGGCATTTACCGGCAATTTCGCCAACATATATAATATGAACTGGCAAATCATAATTTTTATTAATTGTGTCATTCGGCAAAGTTGATAAATCGGCACAATATTCACCATCGCGGTAAACAATGGTTTCCGCGGGAAACGGTTTTATATTGAAATTATCCCACATGTATGACATATTACGCACATAATTATAAAGGATTTTTAAATGGGATTCAATTGTGGAATTGTTGGATTGCCAAATGTTGGTAAATCAACATTGTTTAACGCTTTAACACAAAGTGCTGCGGCCGATGCACAAAATTATCCGTTTTGTACCATTGAACCAAATACCGGTCGTGTTGTTGTGCCGGATGCAACTTTACTGGAACTGGCCAAGACTGTAAATGCGGCAAAAATCATACCAACACAACTTGAAATTGTTGATATTGCGGGGCTTGTAAAAGGGGCGTCTAATGGTGAAGGACTTGGAAATAAATTCCTGGGTAATATTTTATCTACGGACGCTATTATTCATGTGGTTCGGTGTTTTGAAAATGACGATATTGTTCATGTAAATGGTAAAATAGACCCATTATCCGATATTGATACAATTGAAACAGAACTTGCGTTGGCTGATCTTGAAAGTTTGGAAAAACAAATCAAAAACCTTGAAAAGAAAGCACATGGACTGGATAAAGTCGCAATAAAATTATTGGCCGATGCTAATACAATAAAAAAGGGGCTGGAATCTGGCACACCGGCGCGTAAATCAGGGGTCGATAGCACGCCGTTTAATTTATTAACTGCAAAACCGGTTATTTATGTATGTAATGTTGATGAAGAATCGGCGGCAACAGGTAATAAATATTCAGATATGGTTAAAAATAAATTTGGTAATGAAGCGCCAGTGTTAATAATTTCATCTAAAATTGAAATGGAGATTGCACAAATTGTTGATCCAATTGAGCGAAAGATGTTTTTAACCGAACTTGGGTTAAATGAATCTGGACTGGACCAGGTTATTAAAACCGGTTATGAAACACTTGGATTACAAACTTTCTATACAGTTGGACCCAAAGAAGCGCATGCATGGACAATAACGCGTGGTATGACCGCACCACAGGCCGCGGGCAAAATTCACACTGATTTTGAAAAAGGTTTTATTCGTGCCGAGATTATATCACCGTCCGATTGGTTGGAACTGGGCGGCGAATTAGCGGTCAAGGAAGCCGGCAAAATGCGCACCGTTGGTCGTGACTATGTGATGCAAGATGGCGACATTTGCCATTTCTTATTTAATAATTAGTGGCCAGTGATTAGTGGTTAGTGAAAAGCACCGGCATTTGCCGGTGTTTTTTAATCATTTATTAATAATTCCAACTTTTCATTTGCGGTAGAAATATCACTATCTATTTTTTCAATTTGTGATTTTGCGCCCGCGTCCCCCGATAACATTAATTGGACAAGTTCTTTTTTATCAGATTGTAGTTTTTCAATATATTTATGTAATTTTAGTGACACGATATATTTTTCCGCCGATTTGACATCCAACACTAAATCATTTGATATTTCGGCGTCAAAATTAATATTCAATCCGGATAAAAATTCCCCGTATCTTTCAACAAGTTCCGGATATGTATTCACGATGTATACTAATGTTTTCTGGGTAATTTCATCAACGGACGGTAATTGTATTTGTGGTAATTTGTTATCTTTTTTATTCCATTTGTGCCATTGATTAAATTTTCGCGAATCATATTCGTTTTCAATTTCACGACGGAAATCAACATTAACGATTTTTTCAATTTGGCTTTTAAGGAATTTTTCCGCCATTGACCGGCCCCCCGGTGTCGATATTAAATAACTTTTGTTTGTTGTATCCCATAAAAAATCAATTAATCCAACCGATGAATCGATAATTTTTTTCATAGCATCCACACCACCGGTTTTAAGGACTTCATCTGGGTCTTTACCGCCGGTCACAAACGCAAACTTAACATCGGAATTATCACGCAAAAATGGTAAAACAATACCACATGCGCGCACCGCGGCCTTTTGCCCAGCCGCATCGCCATCAAAACAAAAAGTTATATTACGGTTTGCTTTACATAAAATCGCAATATGATCTTCGGTCAATGCGGTGCCAAGTGGCGCAACAGTTTCTGGAAAACCATGATTTTGCATTTGAATTGCATCTATTTGCCCCTCGACTACAATACTGCGGTTTGCACGATGAATCGCTTCACGTGCAAAATTAAATCCAAATATAGTTTGTCGTTTGTGAAATAATTCAGTATCGGTTGTGTTTATATATTTTGGCTCCGACCCGTCCAACGAACGCCCAGAAAAGGCAACAATTTGATTATGTGCGTTAAAAATGGGAAACATTAATTTATCACGAAAGAAATCATATAACCCATAATCACCACGGCGCACCAGTCCAGTTGCAATTAACGCATCGGGTTTAACATTATTAAAAGTTCCGGAAATAATATTATTTTTTGGTGCATAACCAATGCGATATTTTTCAATCATATCATCGGTAAAACCGCGCTTTTTAATATATTCCAATGCGTGTGCACCGGACGGTTCAAATAATTTTTGCTGATAGATACTTGCCGCGCGATCCGTGATTTGAACATATGATTCTTCGCGCGCCACCGCCGCCGGATCACGTGGTTTATATTCCGGCATGGGTAATCCGGCCATATCCGCTAATTCTTTGATAGCGGTTTTAAAATCAACATTTTCAGATTTCATTGTAAACGAAATAATATCACCGTGTTCACCACATCCGAAACAATGGTAAAATCCCTTATCCTCGCTTACCGAAAAAGATGGTGTTTTTTCATTATGGAATGGACAACATCCCCAATAATTTTGTCCCTTTTTTGTTAATGGAACACGACGCGATATAACATCGACAATTGATAATCTTTGTCTTAATTCGTCGGTAAAGTTATTGTTATATGTTTTGTTCATTTTTGACGGTGGAAAAACTTCTTTGTGCTTGGTTTCTTGTTATTTATCAAATCAATCGCGGTTTCCAAATCAGGTTTATCTTTGACTGAAACATTGACGCGGTTAGATGATATATATGCACCATATCTCCCTGTTGGATAATAATATATTTCAGCATCGGTTGCTGGGTTTTTACCCAATTTTTCTGGTTCAGCCTTTTTAACTTCGCCGGACAATAATTCACGCGCAATATCAATTGTAATTGTTTCGGCGTTATATTTTTTAGCAGATACATTTTTACTGCCATCTGTCACATATGCACCATAACGACCGATTTTAAATGATATACCATCACCAAGTTCAACGGATGTTTGTTGTGGTTTTTGTTGTGTTGTATTTTCTGTGTTTACTGGTTCATCAACATCAGATAATTTTTTAGTGTAATTACATTTCGGATAATTTTCACAACCGATAAATGCACCAAACTTGGATAATTTTATACCAAGTTTTCCAGAGCATTGCGGGCATTTATCATTACCATCAATGAACAAATGTTTATGCATAAATGAATTTATCTGATCAATAATTTCGGTTGTTGTAATACCGCGTGCACCATCAATCATTGATTTTGTTGGGCCCCAGAAATCGTTCAATGCATCCAGTTTTTTTGTTTTACCATTTGATACATCATCCAGTGTATCTTCGGTTTTTGCGGTAAAATTAACATCGACCAATTCTGTGAAATATTTATCCAAATACGATGCAATAACCCACCCCCCCGATGTTGGATGGAACCGATGTTGTTTATCTTGTTCAACATAGTTTCTATCAACAATAGTCGACATAATCGTTGCATATGTTGATGGGCGGCCGATACCAAGTTCTTCCAATTTTTTCACCAATGATGCTTCGGTATAACGTGCCGGTGGTTGTGTAAAGTGCTGTTCTGGCAATAAAGATTTAACATCGATTTTATCGCCGACATTCATCTTGGGTAATTTATTTTCATCTTGTTCATCGTCATCATCACGCGTTTCAATATATACACGCATAAAACCATCAAATGTTCGTGTTGTTCCAACCGCATGAAAAGTTGCAACATTGTTATCTGTTTTTATATCAACGGCAACAGAATCAAATTCAGCATTTGTCATTTGGCACGCAATAGTCCGTTTCCAAATTAAATCATATAATTTTGCTTCGTCCCCGGTAAGATTTTTTTCACTATTATCAAAATGTGTTGGACGGATTGCTTCATGTGCTTCCTGGGCATTTTTTGATTTTGTGATATATATATTCGGTGTTTTTGGCACAAATTTATCACCATAATTTTCCGCGATATATGCACGAATTTCACGCACAGCGTCATCGGATAAATTTGTTGCATCTGTACGCATATATGTTATTAAACCAGATTCGTATAACTTTTGTGCGGTGGACATTGTGCGTTTTGATGAGAAAGATAATTTACGCGATGCTTCTTGTTGAAGTGTACTTGTGGTAAAGGGTGCATATGACCGCCGTGTTGTTTTTTTTCGTTCAATATTTTCAATATGTGCCGGTATCACCGGTTCGCCTATTTGCGATACAATATCATCAACGGTTGATTTATTTTCAATGGTCATTTTTTCGATTTTTTTACCGTTAAAAGAAATCAACGATGATTTAAACGATGATTTATTTATTTCACAATTGGCGTCTAATGACCAATATTCAACAGGCTTGAAATCTTCTATTTCGCGTTCACGGTCGACGACTAATTTAACCGCAACACTTTGTACGCGTCCAGCCGATTTACCAAGATTACGACGCCACAATAACGGCGAAATACCAAACCCAATAAGGTAATCTAATGCGCGACGAACCATATATGCATCAACCAAATTGTCGTCTATTTCGCGCGGATTTTCAATTGCCGCCAAAACCGCTTTTTTAGTAATTTCATGGAATGCGACGCGATACACTTTTTTACCAGTCAATAATTTTTTGGATTTTAATATATCCAAAATATGCCATGCAATCGCTTCGCCTTCGCGGTCAGGATCGGATGCAAGATATACCGCATCAGCCTTGGCCAGCGCATCGGTAATCAGTTTCAATTGCTTTTCTTTACCAGGCATGATTTGCCAACGCATTTTAAAATTATGTTCGGTATCAACACTGCCGTCTTCAGGGACTAAATCACGAACATGGCCAACAGACGCGATAACACGCCACCCGGACCCCAGGTATTTTTCAATGGTTTTTGCTTTTGATGGTGATTCAACGATAAGTAAATTCATTTTTCAACTTCCCCTTGCAGATAATTGTTGGTCTTTGTGTATATGTGCGTTTTGTGCCAAACCGAATCCGAACATTAGCGATAACAAACTGCTGCCACCAAAAGACATTAATGGCAATGGTACCCCAACGGTAGGCATTAATCCCAAGACCATAGAGATATTTATAAAGTAATAAATGAAAAAGTTCAACATAAAACCAAAACACATTAATTGCCCGAACCGATTTCGACATGTTTTTGCGCACCAGAATAAAATCATTATTATCCATGTGTATATTCCCAAAAGTATAAATGCCCCCAAAAATCCGAATTCTTCGCCCAGCATTGTATAGATAAAATCAGTCTGTTTTTCGGGTAAAAACGATTGTTGTGATTGGGAACCATGCATATACCCCTGGCCCAGGAATCCGCCACTGCCGAATGCTATTTTTGCCTGATTTATCTGGTATCCGACACCGCGTGCATCATGATCTGGATTAATAAAAGTTATAATACGGTCGCGTTGATAGTCATGCATGCCACCATACCATACAACAGGTGCCGCTAATATTCCCAAAATAATGGCGATAATAAACCATTTTTTCGGGGCACCAACAATATAAAATATTCCAACTGTAATAAGCCCCAAAGATAACGCAGTTCCTAAATCAGGTTGTGCGACAATTAATCCAAACGGCATAAACAACATAAGTATCGGAATAATATAGTTTTTTATCTGTGTTAATTCTAACGAATTCATCCATGCGAAATAACGCGCCAGTGCCATAACAAGGGCTATTTTTATAAATTCAGATGGTTGGACATTCATAAATCCCAGGTTAAGCCATCTTTGCGCCCCCATACCGGTATGCCCAACAAAAGTGACCAAAATAATCATTAATAAAGCAACGGCATAAATAAGATATGCAGATTTAATCCATAATTTAATATTGGAAAACGATGCTATAAAAAATACAACGAACCCCAGCGACATTTTCAACAATTGTGGAAATGCAAATGGTTGCCATGAACCATGCCCAGCAGAATATAAAACAACCACAGAAATAGCCAAAACAATGCACATAGGTGTGAAAAGTGCCCATGAAAAACGGGACATCTTTTCGGACAGACGCATCATATTAGCATTAGAAACACGGGTTTGTTGTCTTTGCATTTTATACCCCAGATTTCAATAATTCTTTCATTACAGTGGCAACTGTTCTTGCCGCCGGTCCAGAACCACCGGAATGTTCCGTGATAACGCATACGACATATTTTGGATTATCTGTGGGGGCATATCCCACAAACAGACCATGATTTCGCATATTCCATTGTAATTGTTCATTTGTTAAAACACCGCGCTGACGTTCTGCTTTTGAAATACTGCGCACCTGGGATGTTCCGGTTTTTCCGCCCATTCGTGCGCCATTAACATTTATTGCACTGCCCGCGGCGGTTCCACCAGGTTTAGTGACCTCTTCCAGTCCGTCCAGAACATATTTTATATTTTTTTCTTTTAGATTAAGATTTGCAAATCTTGGTGTTTTATATGACATAATAAGACGCGGTTTTACAATACGATTAGAAACAACACGTGATAACATAGTCGCCAGTTGCAAACAGTTCACAAGAATAAAACCTTGGCCTATGCCGGAAATTACGGTATCGCCATTAACCCATTGGGTTCCAATATTTTTTTCTTTCCATTTTTTATCTGGAATAATGCCCGGCATTTCGCGCGCCAAAATATCACCCATATATTTTTCTGTAAACCCAAGTTTAATTGCCATGCGTTTAATAGCATCTATACCTATTTTCAATGCTAACTGATAAAAATATATATCACAAGAATGTTTCAATGCCTTGCTAAGATCTACATAGCCATGACCGTGGTGTTCCCAACAATGATATCTGCGATCGCCATAATCCCAATGTCCCGGACAAAATACAGTTTGTTTCGGGGATATTGCACCAGATTCTAACGCGGCCAATGCAACAACAATTTTGAATGTAGAACCGGGTGGATATAAACCTTCGACTGTTTTATTCATAAACGGTTTTGCGACATCTTCGCGCAGTGACGCGATATATTCGTCACCATCATCAGATGTAAATTGATTTGGATCAAACCCAGGTGTTGAAACCATTGCCAAAATGTCGCCGGTTTTTACATCCATTGCAATTCCACATCCAGAACGATGTGTTGTTAATGCATCGTACATGATTCGTTGTGCACCATCATGAATTGTTGTTTGTAAATCAACCCCAGGAACGGGTTCTGTAAATTGTGATTTATCTTCGCCTGTGATTCGTCCAATTGCGTTGGTAATCATCACCGTTTGGCCAGGTGTACCGGCTAAATCGTTATTATATCTTTTTTCCAATCCAGTAATTCCGGTTGTATAAAATGGGGCGGTCGCGATAGGTTTTAATGGTTCACCAACATAACCGAAAAATTGTGATCCCGCTGGTCCCATTTCATATAATCGGGCATAACCACTGGCCACGCGCAACCCCGGCAAATTTTTGGCCTGGATTCGTGCTAATTCATTCCAATCTGTATTCTGACTTACCAGCACCGGTTGAAAAGCCGGTTGTTTTGCGATTTTTTCGCGAATTTTATCGATTCTTTTTTCGCGCAGTTTCAATTCGCGTGCGACAATATTAACTAACTCGTCTACATTTTCTGATTCTTCGGGAACGATGTATATGCGATAAATAGGTGTATCGCGCGATATTGGAACCCCATCGCGTGATAGTATACGACCGCGTTGAGGCATATTTATTTGTATTCTAAAAGAATTATTTTCGCTTTGTTTAAGATATGATTTGTGATTGAAAATCTGCATTTGCACCATTCTTAAAATTAAAAATGATGTTAAAATGGCCCCGCCCGTTAAAAACAGTGCGCTGCGACGGTCAAAAAGATTTGCAACTTCTTTATCTATCATTTCTGACCGTTCTTATAAGGTTGGTTATTGGTAAATATAATGTCACCGTCCATAAAAATGTCCAAATCATGCGTCCAAGTACGGTCCAATTCAGATATGCTATTTCGGATAAAAATATTCCGACACCAATAAATATCATAAATATATCAATTGCATTATAGTCCAGATCACACAAATCAACGAAAATCTGAAAACCATTAATCGCATAGCACAGACAATAAATCGCCGTCCAATAACAAAGCGATGAAAGATTATAATCAATCAAAAAACAAAATATTAGTCCAAATGGCATAAACCACGGAATTGGTCGTATAAACGTACAAAAAAATATAGGAATTAATGCCAATATACCACCGGGGTTCCAAAAAGGCATAGCAAGACGCCATAAAAATATAACCGTTATAAACGGAAATATGGCGCGTAAAAAAGATATTACTTTTTCATTCATTTATAATTCGTATCTGTATCAAACCGTAAAACAATCACACTGGATAACCGCCCAGGTTGTAATACATCGACATCGTCTTGGTTTTTCATTTGTCCGACATATATTCCGGCCGGTAAAACACCGCTTATATTACTTGTAATTAACTGTAAACCGGCCGCCGCGCGAAATTGCGGATCACTGAAAAATCCGATTGTCGGCGTTGTAGATCCATTCCCGGTTAAAAAACCATATACTTCATATCCAGCAATTCGGACCGCAATATTAGTGTCTGTATCGGTGACCGACCGAACGCGTGCGAAACCATCGCCGGTATCTATAATCACACCTGCAAATTGATATGATGGCGATACAACAACCATTCCAGGCACAATTCCATCACCCGTTCCGCGATTTATCAAGAAAGTATTATGATGTAATGATCGATTGTCATGAATAACATCCGCGATTATGGTTTTTTGTGGGATATTTCGTATTACACCTATTTCTTGTTCCATTTTTTTGTTTTCGGCAATTGCTATATCACAAATATTTTTATTGGCCAATGCTTCGTCCAGACGAACGCGCAATTCTTCGTTTTTGGACCGCAATGTTGACAGTTCATAAATATTTTCCACGGTATTTCCAACAACGCGCACAGGCCAAGTAATAATATCACCAACAACATTTGCAATCGGTAATATAACATGTGCCAATCCGTTCATAATGCGATAATCTGGCTTTGCAATCATAATATATATGAATAATACCGGTAAAACCATGGCCGCCGCCGCGGACCGTATCAAAGCCATGATTTTAGAAGATGCGGATTTTTCTATCATCGGGTCCAGTGTAAACACTAAAAAACGAACATTCAATAAAAACTTGATTTTCTGAATAATTATGTCAGAATACAGCCAGTTAAGTGTCCAAAGTGGCAATTGGCTGCCACCAGGATAGATAAAAAAAGAGGTTAAAATGCCAAAATTAAAGACAAAGTCGTACTTGAAAAAGCGCGCATCTATGACTGCAACTGGAAAAATCCGTGTTGCCAGAAATGCTCACAAGAAATTACTGCGTCACAAATCGAAACGCGCCAATAACGCCGGGTCAAAGGCACAGTATTTGAACGAAAACATGGTCGGTCAGGCGAAAATCTTGGCCCCGTATGGTTTGAAATAAGTAAAGGTGGCAAATTATGGCAAGAGTAAAACGCGGAACAACCGTTCGTCAGAAACATAATAAAATCTTAGCACGTGCCAAGGGATACCTGGGCCGTCACAGTACAACATATCGTGCCGCCCGTGAAAAAACGGAAAAGGCGGGTCAATATGCATATCGCGATCGTCGTGTCAAAAAACGCGAATTTCGTGGTTTGTGGATTGTCCGTATTAACGCCGCGGTGCGTAATCATGGACTTACATACAGCCAATTTATGAACGGCCTTAAAAAAGCTGGCATTGCCCTGGACCGCAAGGTTTTGGCCCAAATGGCATACGAAGGTGATGCAAATTTCATCAAATTGGTTGATACAGCAAAACGATTTAGCGCAGGGGAATCTAAATAAACCCTTGGCGGAGCTGTTTTGTTTTGTAATAATAAGACCGTCAAGTGACGGTCTTTTATATTTATAGAAAGGTAGAATTATGCAGGAACAAATAAAAAACATTAACACACTGGAAGAACTTCAGGCCTTATACACCGCGACTTTCGGTAAAAATGGTACGATGACGGCGCGTCTTAAACAGATGCGCGACATGGATAATGATGCACGCGCAGCGTTAAATCGTGAAAACACCGAATTGCGCGAATTATTCCGTGTGCGCCAAGCGGAAATTGAAAATGCGGTTATGATGGCGGCGTTAAAATCTGAGAAATTGGACCCGTCGCTTAATCCTATGCCGGAAAATCGTGGAACTTTGCATCCTGTGACACAATCGTTGCGCGAAATATCGGCAATTTTAGAATCTTTCGGTTATTCTTTGCGAACCGGCCCAGAAATAGAAGATGATTGGCATAACTTTACCGCACTTAACACACCGGCGCATCACCCGGCGCGTGATATGCAGGATACATTCTTTTTGCCAAATGGCAATGTTTTACGAACCCAGACATCTGCGATTCAGATTCGGTCCATGGAACGCGATGGTGTGCCGATTAAGATTTTTGGAATCGGTTCCACATATCGTAAAGAAATGGACGCAACGCATGCACCACAATTCCGCCAGATAGAAGGTTTGTATGTTGATAAAAACATCACAATGTCAGATTTAATTGGCGATATTCGTGCATTTTTGTCGGCATTTTTTGAAATGGAAAATGTAGAATTGCGTATTCGTCCATCTTATTTCCCTTTTACCGACCCAAGTATAGAGGTTGATATGAAATGGCATGGGGATAAGTGGTTGGAAATTATGGGGGCTGGAATGGTTCATCCAAATGTATTGCGTAATTGCAATATTGATCCGGATAAATATCAAGGTTTTGCATTTGGTTTCGGTTGGGATAGGTTAGCGATGTTGAAATACGGCCTTAATGATATTCGTGAATTTTCGGCGTCTGATGTGCGCTGGTTGAAAAATAGTGGTTTTTAATACGGGGGTATAAATATGAAATGGACATTTGATTGGTTGAAAGAATACCTGGATACAAAATTATCCGCAGAACAAATCGCAGACGAATTGACCCGTATTGGACTGGAGGTCGAAGATTTATACTCGCCAATTGCACCAATTGCGGCAAAGATTATTGAATGTAAACCGGTCGATGGCAGTGACCATTTACATGTATTAAAGGTAGACGATGGAAGCAGTTCCCTGCGCCAGGTCGTTTGTGGTGCACCAAATGCGCGTGTTGGGTTGGTATCTGCGCTGGCGGTGCCGGGCTGTGTTATTGATGGTCATGAAATACAATCTGGTAAATTGCGTGGCGTGTTAAGTGACGGTATGATGTGCAGTGCGCGTGAACTGGGAATCGGTGATGATCATAGTGGAATTATTGAGTTATCACCAAAAACAAAAATCGGTTCACCCGTTCTAAATGTGAAAACTGTATTTGATGCGGGTATTACACCAAACCGTCCGGACTATTTGTCGGTGCGTGGTATTGCGCTGGATTTATCGGCGTCCGATGCGGGTAAATATATTGCAAAAGAACCATCGGAATTAAAAGAGGTTAAGGCAACACGCAAGGTTGATGTTAAAACTGAACTTTGTAATGTTTATCGTTTTGCAGAAATTCATAATATCAAGATGGCGAAAAGCAATGAAGTGATTGCATCTCGCTTGGCGGCAATTGGTATAAACCCAAAAAATGCGCCAATTGATGCGACAAACTATATTTGTTATGACATGGGGCAACCAATGCACTGCTTTGATGCGGACGAAGTGGTTGGCGATATTGTTGTACGTATGGCGCGTGATGGCGAAAGATTTACCGACCTGTTTGGAAACGAACACGAATTGAAATCAAGTGATATTGTTATTGCGGATTCCAAGGGCGTGCTGGCGGTTGCTGGTGTTGTTGGTGGTGCGCGCGGTATGACAAATGACAATACAAAAAACATTATTCTGGAATCGGCATATTTTAATCCGGTATCTGTGCGTAAAACATCAAAGCGTCTTGGGTTATCAACAGATTCATCATATCGCTATGAACGCGGAATCGATCCAACAATGACCGGACGTGCATTGGCGTCTGCCGCCAAAATAATAATGGACACTTGTGGCGGGAAAATTGTTGGAACCGGTATTGGTGGTAAAAACGATTATAAACCGCGTCATATTAAATATAGTCCAGATATGTTGATGAAAAAGACTGGTATAGATATAGATGCAAAAACGCAGCAAAAGATTTTGACAAAATTGGGTTATATGGTCGATGTCGAAAAATCACACTGGATTGTCACCCCACGTGCGGCGCGCGTTGATGTTGAAATACCAGAAACAATTATTGCTGATTTGATTCGTATCTATGGTTATGAAAAAATCGCAAAATCAAACAAAAAAACAACAGGTATCACCGCAACCGCGCATGACGAATTTGATATAAAAACAAAAATGTTGTTGGCGTCGCGTGGACTTAACGAATGCCAAAGTTTTGGTTTTGGTAATTCATCGGTTGAAGAATTATTGTCGGATAAACCAATAATCAAGATTGCGAATCCAATTATTAATGATTTAGATACTGCGCGTAATGGGTTGTTGGAAAACTTGCTGATTGCGGTTGCAAACAATGAAAAACGCGGATTCCCAGATTTGAATCTGTTTGAAATGGGAACGGTATTTGATGGTGATATGCCGGGTGAACAGCACACACAAATTTGTATTGTGCGGACAGGTAGCATTTCGCCAAAGCATTGGCAACACCGTAATCGTAATGTTGATATTTATGATGTAAAAGCCGATTTGATTGCATTAATGCATGGCCAGAATTTTACTGTGTCGACAGATAATGCACCAAAATGGGCACATCCGTTCCAATATGGCAAGATTGTCCAGGGTAAAAAAGTAATTGCTGAATTCGGCGCACTGCACCCGATGGTTGCAAAAAAATTGCATATAAAAACACCGGTTGTTGTTGCGGTTGTTGACGATATAAATAATTTGCCACATGGACATAAATTGAAACATGAAACATTATCTGAATTTCAACCGATAACCCGTGATTTTGCATTTGTTGTGGATGCTGACACAATGGCTGAATCGCTGATTGGTGTTGCTAAATCCTCTGATAAACGCATTGTGGACGCAATTGTGTTTGATGCATTTGATATGGGGGGCGGTAAAAAATCTATTGCGTTTACGATAACAATTCAACCAACCGAAAACATGGGTGATGCCGAATTGCAAAAATTACAAGATGCGGTCATCGCCAATGTAGAGAAAAAATGTAATGCGAAATTGCGGGATAAATAATTATTAAAAAGCCGGTATTTACCGGCTTTTTTTATATTTTTTTGTCGCATGATTCACACCATTTCGCAACCGGACATTCGGCGCATTTTGGGGATATGGCGCGACAAATATATCGACCATGCAAAACCATAACATGATTTACAATGTCGTGATATTTTTTTGGAACGATTTGTAATAATTTTGCTTCGACTTTTTCAGGGGTGTTTTCAGAATCGCCGACCCAGCCATATCGGTGCGCATTACGAAACACATGTGTATCAACCCCAATATTTGGTGCGCCCCATAAAACATTCATAATAACATTTGCTGTCTTTTGCCCTATTCCAGACAGTTTCATCAATTCATCGCGATTATGATATTTTTTTGGAAACACCCATTGGGTGTTATCAATCTTATATTCAGCGAGTTTTTCAGATAATGCGAAAATATTTTTTGCTTTGTTATTAAAAAATGATATTTGTGAAATATATTTTTTTATTCCATCAATTCCCAATTTCAACATTTTTTCAGGTGTCGGGGCAACGCGGAAAAGTTCCGGCGTTACCTCGTTCACCTTTTTATCGGTTGCTTGGGCGGACAAGATTACCGCCACAGCAAATGTGAATTCGTTTGTGGAATAAAGTTCCGAACGAATCTCCATATTTATGGATTTTGGAACAACGGTAAAATATTTCTCCGGTGTTATCATTATATGCGTTCAATTTTGATTGATAATGCATATCCTTCAATTTCTGTGTTGTGTTCGCCATCGCCGGTTTCCATTTCACGAATCAGCGCATCACGCATAATGCGTTTTTTATGTGCCTCTATCGCCAACGCCAATGCTGGATCCGCGTTATAAGTCATTTTGATACGGTCAGAAACATCTAATCCAACGACTTTGCGTGTATCTTGGATAAAGCGCAATGCATCGTTCGCCAAACCTTCGGCAACTAATTCCGCGTTGATTTCGGTATTCAACACAACAACCGCGGTGTTGTCGGGCAATGCAGCGCCAGTGATACCGTCGCGCACAGTTAAACGATTTTCGAATTCATCCGCGTTTAATGTATATTCACCAACAATCAATTTATCGCCGTCGATTGTGTAATTACCGTTTTTCACCGCTGGGATAATCTTGCTTAATGCGCCGCCAAGACGCGCGCCAATTTTCGGTGTGATTAAATACACAAAAGAATCGGCAACATCCGCCGTGTTTGCACGGAACTTCACATTTTTCACATTTAATTCATCGGCGATAATATCAATATATTCTGATAAATCAGCACCAGCAATTGTCATGTCAGACAATGGCAAACGATTGCGTAATTTATACTGTTCGCGCAACTGTTTTCCAACCGACACAACTTGTTGCACACGGCGCATATCAGATAATAATTTTTCATCAATCGCAGATGCTGTCGGAAAATCAGTTAAATGCACAGATTCCGCACCAGTTAAGTTTTTGTAAATATATTCACTTATAAACGGTGCAAATGGTGCAAGCGCGCGACAAAGTGTTGTCAGTACCACATACAATGTATTAAATGCAGATTGGTCTTCGTCCCAGAAGCGCGCACGCGACCGGCGAATATACCAATTGTTCAACACGTCCAAGAATCGTACAAATTCTTTGATTGCAATATCTGGTTTATATGCATCCAACGCATCACCAACGATTTTTATCAATACATTTAATTCGGACAAGATATATTTATCCAATGCATTTTCAGAATATGCATCATCGGTTGCGGTAATGTTCCCAGCATTCGCATATAATGTAAAGAAGTGATATGCATTCCATAATGGTGTTAATATTGTTTTAACCGTTTCGTTGAAAACATTTCCATTTTTATCAACAGGAACTGGTTCTGCTTTCATAAACGGGCTGCCCTGGATAAAAAGGCGCACGGCGTCTGCGCCAAAGGTTTCCAGTTGTTCGGTTGGATCTACAAAATTTTGTAATGATTTTGAAAACTTGCGTTTATTTTCATCGACAATCATACCGTTTGCAGAAACCGTTTTAAATGCAGGTTTATCAAACAACGCAACCGCCATAATCATTAATGCATAGAACCATCCACGTGTTTGATCCTGGCCTTCGATAATATAATCAGCCGGGAAAGTTTTTGCAAATTTATCTTTGTTTTCAAACGGATAATGCAATGATGCAAATGGCATTGAACCACTTTCCACCCAACAGTCCAGAACATCTGTTATGCGGTGCCAACCATCTTTTTCAAGTTTATCCAATGTTGGGCGATGTAAATCGTCTATTTTTACATCAAAGAAATCTTCCATTTCTGAAATAGAACCAAAGATTTTATATTCACCGTTCTTTTCCCAAATTGGTAATGGAACACCCCAAAAACGATTACGCGAAATACCCCATGGACGCGCGCCTTCGATCCATGACATAAAACGATTACCGGCACTTGTCCATGTCGTTTCATTTTTTGTTATTTCAATAACACGGTCACGAATTTTTGGAACATCAATATACCACGCATCCGTCGCGCGATAAATCAATTTTTCTTTACTGCGTGGGCCAAACGGATAACTGTGTTTATGTTGCGATTTCTGAACCAAGCGCCCATTTTGTTTCAACCAATCAATAATCTTTGGGTTTGCAACAAAAATATTTTCGCCAGCCCAATCGGTGACAGTTGAATCAAAATTACCATAATCATCAACATTTAATATAACCGGAAATTTATCATCAAGATTACGCGCGGCAAAAAAGTCGTCTTCACCAAATGCTGGCGCAATATGCACAATTCCGGTACCGTCGCCGTCCGACACATAATCCGCAGAGATTACCTGGTGTAACAATGGGTCGCTGTTTTCATAATAATTAAACAATGGTTTATAGTGCATACCAACCAAATCGGCACCTAAAACAGTTCCCAAGTTTTCAGATTCACCAAAAACTTTATCGTATGCTTTTAATCGCGATTCTGCCAAAACATATACATGGCCGTCACTGTGACGCATACGCACATATTTCATTGTTGGGTTTACCGCCAATGCAGAATTCGCCGGCAATGTCCACGGTGTTGTTGTCCATGCAATTGCACGGTCGCCGTTTTCTAATTCAAACCAAACGGTCACGGTATCATCAACAATATCTTGATATTCGCTTGATGCTTCACTGTTGGATAAAACAGTTCCCATTTTCCAATCGTATGGGTTAACCTTGAAATCTTTATAGAGCAAACCACGGTCATACAACCGCTTTAACGCCCAAATTACCGATTCCATATAGTTTTTATCCATGGTGCGATAACCGAATTCCGCACCACCATCAACCCAACGACCAATACGTTCAAAGTAGCGCAACCATTCATTTGAATAGGTCATAACATCATTTTTACACATATCACAAAACGCACCGATACCGCTGTCCACAACAATATTTTTGGCAGATTTACCTTGTTTTTTTTCAACGCTATTTTCTGCGGGTAAACCATGGCAATCCCACCCTAGTTCGCGTGTCACATGGTACCCGCGCATCGTTTTATAACGTGATACCATATCTTTTATTGCAGATACCCCCAAATGCCCCCAGTGTGGCAAACCATTTGCAAACGGCGGTCCGTCATAGAAGTTAAACGGTTCGCCCTGCTTCGTCTTTGCCAGCGATTTATGAAAAGTATCATCGGTGCGCCAGAATTCGATGATTTTCTGTTCTAATTCTGGAAAGTTTGCGCGTGCATCGGTTTTTGGATATGCCATATCTTTATCCCTTTATTTATAAAAAACGGGCGCCCCATGCGCCCCAGCCACGGCCAAAGCGCGGTATGGGTTTATTCTTTAATAATTATTGCGTCTGTTCCCATTTTATTTTCTTTTTTGGCTTGTTCCCCGAAGCCTTGGCGAAGGGGAATGGTGCCGGTGATAGGACTTGAACCTACGACCCCCTCATTACGAATGAGATGCTCTACCAGCTGAGCTACACCGGCGTCCGCGGCTTAGTTTACCCTATGTTTTTAACAATTTCCAGTATTAAATTATGCTTTTTTAGGTTTTTTGTCGCCTTGGCTCTGGTGTTCCGTGTTGCTATGTTTCGGGTATAACGGGGAACAAAATGCATATAAATTTTTGGATTTATGGGTTTATGATAATAAAGTTAATTATGGCGATTTTCGCAGCGGTCGTCTTTATGCGCCTGTTTACACCGTCTGGGACGCTTAAACAGATGACGCCACTTGCGGTTATTATCAATTTTTTGTTAAGTGCAATTTTGTCTGAATTTATTTTGAACAAGAATATTGATTTAATCGAATTTATCATAGTTATTGCCATCTATGGTTTGTTGATAAGCATACTTAACCGCTTTACATTTTATACCGATATTGGACATCGAATTTTTATCGGTAACCCCCAGGTTATTGTCCAAAACGGACAAATAGATGTGAAAAAAATGGAACGGTTGAAAATATCGGCACGCGATTTTGCGGTTGCTATGCGCCAACATCATATACATTCACTGAAAGAACTAGAAATGGCCCAGATTGAACCAAATGGCGAATTAACAATTGTGAAACGTGGTGAAAAGAAATATTCAGTAATTGTGATTGATAATGGTGATATTGATGAATCTGCGCTGGAAAAAATAAATCGGTCGGAAAAATGGTTGCGACGCGAATTGCGTAAAAAAAGAATTCGTGATATTGACGATATCTTTGTTGCCCAGTGGCATAACGGTCGCCTGCAAATTGTAAAGAAAGACAAATCGGTGGAAAATGGCTAAAAAATACCGGTAAATGCCGGTGTTTTTCAACTTTTAATTTTACGCAAAACAACCATAATTCCCGCCGGGGTCATTCCCGGAATTCGCGACATATCGGCAATGTTTTCTGGGCGTGTTGCATTTAACTTTTCAATCAATTCGTTTGTTAATCCCGGCAGTCCAGAATAATTAAAATCATGTGGGATTTTTAGGTTTGCGTCCCGTTTGTATGCGGCGATTTCCCGTGCATTGCGTTCAATATAGCCCGCATAAAATTTGTCGTTTTTAGCAATTTCTTTTTCATGTAATTTATATTTTTCATCGAATTGTTTTTGTGTAATCAGACCGCACTTTACACCCATTTTACCAATACGCGCGATTGCATTGTCGGCACGCAGATTCAATCGATATTCTGCACGCGATGTGAACATGCGATAGGGTTCATCGACGCCCAATGTTGTTATATCATCAATCAACACACCTATCATCGAATTAGTTCGATCTAACTCTAAATAATCTCCACCAATTGCGTGGGCGGCAGCATTTGCGCCGGCAACAATACCCTGGGCAGCGGCCTCTTCATATCCCGATGTGCCGTTAATTTGTCCGGCAAAGAACATATATGGAATATCCTTGCTTTGCAATTTATCGTTTAAAGCGCGCGCATCAATTGCATCATATTCAATCGCATAACCATATCGCGCGATGTGCGCATTTTCCAGACCAGGAATCGTACGAATCCATTGATCTTGAATGTCGGCACCGAAACTTGTCGAAATGCCGTTTGGATAAATTAAATTGCTGTTTAACCCCTCGGGTTCCAAGAAAACATGATGCGAAGTATGCGATGGAAAACGCATAACTTTGTCTTCCAGACTTGGACAATAACGCGGACCAATACCTTCTATATCGCCGTTATACATTGGTGCGCCCGCAATATTTTTGCGAATGATTTCGTGCGTCTTTTCGGTTGTGTGTGTGATATAGCAAACCGCGGAATAGTTGTTGTCGATGTTTGGTGCGCTGAACCAATCATGTGGGTCGTCGGCGGGTTGTAATTCACATACATTGAAATTTATACTGTCGCGATAGATACGCGCCGGTGTTCCGGTTTTAAGACGCATTAAACGGAACCCAGAATCCCGCAATACCTCGGAAATGTGCATATCGGGCGATTGATACTCACCGTTGTCCATAAGCCGCCCCGATGGAATTTTTTCATCGCCACGCGTGACCAGGCCGCGCAAAAAAGTTCCCGTTGTAAAAACAATTGCGCCAAATTTATATTTATTATTAACCGTTTTGTTTTTTATATCGATTGTTTCGACGGGTTCATAAATAATGGTAAGTTTTTTTTGTTCGTCCAATATTTTCATAACCGCGTTGTGATATAAACCGCGATCAATTTGTGCGCGCAGGGCTTGGGTCGCCGCACCATGCGATGCGTTCAGTGTGCGAAAGTGAATACCAGCCGCGTCCGCACCGCGTGGCATAACGCCACCCAGTGCGTCAATTTCTGCAATCATTTGTGATTTTCCCGGACCGCCCATTGATGGGTTGCACGACATTGCGCCAATGTCGCTTTCGCGCATAGTAAGCAAAAGCGTCTTTGCACCACGACGTGCCGCGGCCGCCGCGGCTTCGACCCCGGCATGTCCCCCACCAACAATGATTACATCATAAAAAGTCATAATTTTTTATTTCTGATTTATGATTGCTGATTGTACGGTGCTTTATTTCTTGAATAGTAAGCACTATCAAATCAGAAATCATAAATCCTAAATCCCTAAAACCGTCCCATGCCACCGTTGATATTGATTGTTTGGCCGTTGATATATGCGGCTTCGTCAGATGCCAAGAAAACGCATGCGTTTGCAATATCTTCTGGTTCACCAAAGCGACCCGCCGGTATTTGTTTAAGATATGTTTCTTTCAATTCATCCGGCAATCCATCGGTCATTGGGGTTTTGATAAAGCCCGGCGCAATACAGTTCGCGGTAATACCACGGGACGCAACCTCGGCTGCAATTGATTTTGTCATGGCAATCATACCACCTTTGGATGCCGCATAATTCGCCTGACCCGGTCCACCGATAACACCAATAATGGATGCCATGTTGATAATGCGGCCATAGCGATTTTTCATCATTGGCATAATAGCCGCACGACATAATTTGAAACATGATTTAAGGTTTGTGTTCAACACATCATCAAACTGTTCATCGGTCATACGCATTAACAATGTATCCTTGGTAATACCTGCGTTATTAACCAAAATATCAATTTTGCCCGCGGCTTCGATTGTGTTCATCATTAATTCGACCGCGCCACCATCCGCCGCTAAATCACATGGAATCTTGATAAAAGAATCATCGAATTCCGCATTCATTTTTGCAACGTTACGACCAGACACAACAACTGTTGCGCCGGCCTCTTTCATCTTTTTTGCAATTGCACCGCCGATTCCACCGGTTGCACCAGTGATTAAAGCAACTTTACCCGTTAAATCAAACATTGTTATATCTCCAATTTCTTTGCGTTAATTTCCGGACAAATACGTGTGGCAAGTCCCGTCAGCACATTTCCCGGCCCTATTTCAATCATATCCGTAATACCAAGTTCGTGCATTTTCAATACAGATTCACGCCAATGGACACCATGTGTCATTTGATAAATCAGTTCTTCTCGAATATCGTTTATATCGGTCATTATATCGGCTGTTTTATTAGAAATAAATTTTGCATTCGGTGCTTTTATTTCAATATCATCTAATGCGGCACGCATCGCATCTGCGGCGGGTGCCTGCATACGACAATGAACGGGCACAGACAACGCCAACGGCATTGCACGTTTTGCGCCAGCCGCCTTTAATTCTTCCATTGTTTTTTCAACAACATCTTTTGCGCCGGAAATAACAACCTGGCCTGGACAATTATCGTTTGCGACATCGCAGTCCGTTTTTGCACAAATATCACGCACAACATCAATGTCCAACCCCAACACAACAGCGGTTAATCCATAACCAACTGGCACCGCGCGTTGCATTGCGTCGCCACGCGCACGAAGCAGTCGCGCCGCATCACGCAAACTTATCGCGCCCGCCGCACACAGTGCGGTATATTCACCCAGTGAATGCCCCGCAACATATTCGGGGACAACCGCACCCGATGCACGCAACATTGCAATCGATGTCGCCATAATTGCCGGTTGTACATTTGCGGTCAGGGTTAATTCATCCATTGGACCATTAAAAATAATGTCGGACAGTTTCTGTGACAACGCATCATCAACCTCGTCAAAAACTGCGCGGGCGGCGGCGTTTGATTCATAAAGTTCACGTCCCATGCCGACGGCCTGGGCACCCTGGCCCGGGAAAACAAATACAGACGACATTTTATAACCTCTTGGTCTTTATATATAAATTATAGTTCGCCACTACCCATTTCGCAACTGTTTATACCAACCAGTGCCATTTGTGGTGTTTTACGAAAACTAAATTCACAGCCACAATAATTCTGACGATAAAAGTTTGATGCACGGTTAATTGATTGGCGCAGACTTTCGTCCCACCGAATTGGTATATATTCAATTTCACCAAGTGCGCGCCGTGCGGCGGCGTCCACCTGACTCTGGTCCTTGTGTTTTGATACGCCGAATACAGATGCAACCGCGTTATATCCATTCTTTATGGCAAAATCACGCGCATAGGCAAAACGATATGCAAAGCACGCATCGCAACGCGCCCCCCGTTCCGGTTCAGATTCCAGTCCCCGCACAGCATTCCGCCACGCGTCATGGTCCCAATCGCCAACGGCGTATTTAACACCCAACGTGTTGCAATAACGAATCTGTTCATTCATGCGTTTGGTGTATTCGTCGTTCGGAAAAATATTTGGGTTGTAAAACAAGACAATAAAATCGTCAACACCGGCGATTTCACCATCGGCCAGTTGCTTTATCGCGCCTGACGAACATGGCGCACAACAAGATGCCAAAACAAGACGCATTTATCGTGTATGCCCGGTATGCTTTATTTTTTCAATCGCTTTTTGTGTATTTCTATAGATTTTTTCCATGTCTGCAATTGGAACAAGATGCGATTGCGCCAACATTTCAATCATTTTGATTTTGCGAGTGTTTCTGTATAAATTTGCCAATGAATAAAACATTTTTACCCCTTATATTTTTCGCCAATTTCTGCGTTTTTATCCAGTTCTATAATTTCATCGCCATTGTCGCCAATGCCCAATTCCGCCGCACTGCACATCATACCGAAACTTTCGACACCGGCAACGGTGCGTTGACCAATCGGCTTTTTCTGACCCGGTAAAACACATCCCACAGGCGCCAAAACACCAACCAGCCCCACATGCACATTTGGCGCACCACATACAATTTGTAAATCGCGCGCGCCGTCATTCACCGTCAGTATGTGCAGGTTCTCGCGGTTTTCGTGATTTTTCACCGCCGTAATTTTTGCGATAACTGGCACGATTTTGTTTTCGACCTTTGGTGCATATTTTTCAGTGAGTTGCGCAACCGTTTCGTCGTCAATACGGTTAAACAGGTTTTCTGGCACGGTAAATTCTTCGCCATTTGCGATACGCGCCTCAAACCGTTCCGGCCAAGACAAATCGTGTTTTTTTGCGAATATATTTTGCATTTTTTCTGCGGCATTTGGTATAAACGGTGCCGACACGCGCGCATATAAATCAATCAGTTGGAAACAGGTATTAAGCACCGCGCCCGCCGCCGCCATGTCGCCGTTTTTAACCAATGTCCACGGTTCCATCACGGTCATATATTCATTACCAATCGCATATAGCGAACGCAGTGCGACAATTGCCGCACGAAATTCGCACGCATCCAATGCGGTTGTCAATTCGGCAATTTTTTCATTAATTTGTTTTTCTAGATTGGCATCTATATTAGTGCCCGTCGGGATCGCGTCCCCGAAGTTTTTTGCGGTTAATTTACAAACACGCGAAACAAAATTCCCCAACATTCCGTTCAGGTCTTTGTTTACAATGTCCGCAAAACGCGCAAATGTAAAATCGTTGTCGTCTGTTTCCGGGGCCGACGCGATTAACGCATAACGCCATGCGTCAGATGGTGCAATCGAAATAGCGTCTTCTAAAAATACGCCACGGTGTTCAGATTTGGAAAATTTTCCCCCTTCGAAATTAAGGAAGTTCATTGATTTTAACATATCAACCGTTTTCCAATTATCGTGCATCGCTAATTGCTGTTCTGGGAAAAACACGGCATGGAATTTTACATTATCTTTACCCATAAATTGTGCGTAATATGTGTCATTGTTTTTCCACCATGATTCCCAGTCTTTATTCGCCGCCATTGATATAGAAACATAGCCCCATGGCGCATCGAACCATACATAGAAAACTTTATTTTCATACCCCGGTTTATTTACAGAAATGCCCCACGGTAAATCACGTGTAATGCTTGTATCGTGTAATTCGTCTGCCGCCCAACCGCGTGCGATTGCCGATGCTGTCTTGGACCATTTTGGTGCATGTTCGGATAACCATTTTTTCCATTCTCCTTGTAATTTAGATGCCAAAAAGAAAAGGTTTTTTGTTGGTCGCATTTCTATATTTGTTGAACCGGAAATCGTAGAACGCGGATTTTTTAGTTCTGTTGCCTCGTATGTTGCACTGCAATTATCACATTGGTCGCCACGCGCATTTTCATAACCACATTTTGGACATGTGCCGATTAATTGCCGGTCGGCTAAAAACATACCGTCGTCGATGGAATATGGTTGTATCGTTTCGCGTTCTTCGATTAAACCCTGGGCATCCAGGCGCGAAAACAAATCATGAATTAATTTTTCTTGTTTGTCCGTGTGGGTGCGTCCGTAAAGGTCGAATGACAGATTAAAATCACGGACCGCACGCAAATGTTTTTCATAATATTTATTGTTGTATTCGATAACGGGCAAACCTTCTTTGGCGGCACCAACAACGGCCGGGGTTCCGTGTTCATCGGCACCACAAACAAATAATACATCACGCCCGCGCGCACGACAGAAACGTGCATATACATCACTTGGCAGATAACATCCAACCAAATGCCCCAAATGTAAATCGCCGTTCACATATGGTAATGCCGATGTAATCAAATATTTCTTTGCCATAATTCGCCCCGTTATTGTTATCAGGCCAATTATAAATTAAAAATGCTATAAATCAAGAAAACCGAAATAATAATTGCAATCTGATTTTTCTCTGTTATAATCGGGCTTGCTTTGGGTGGTTAGCTCAGTTGGCTAGAGCGTCACGTTGACATCGTGGAGGTCGTTGGTTCGAGCCCAATACCACCCACCAGTTTTACGGGGTTGTCCCCGTTTTTTTATTTTTGTTGCTATAAAAAAACACCGGCATTTGCCGGTGTTTTTAATACATTGTTTGCAGGATATGCTTGCTCTTGTCCAAACTGCTTAACATCTTGCCAGACCCGCACGCAACGCATTCCAATGCGTTATCAACCAAAAACACGGGCAACCCCGTTGCCGCACGAATTGCAGCATCCAATCCGCGCAACATAGAACCACCACCGGTCATCGCGATACCCAGATCGGCAATATCCGCGGACAATTCCGCCGGCGTGTTTGCCAACGCTTCGCGCACGGTATTAACGATTTTTGCGACCGTTTGGGACAAAGCCGATGCAATTTGCGTTTCAGTAATTACCGCTTCGCGTGGGGTGCCAGATAACAAATCGCGTCCCTTTATTTTCATGGACATTTCATTTGCTTTATCCTTTGGTGCGATTGCGCAACCGATACTTTTCTTAATATCTTCGGCGGTATTTTCACCAATAAGCAGATTTTTATTATTGCGAACAAATTCGATAATATCTAAATCCATTTGATCGCCAGCGGTCCGCACAGCCTTGGAATACACAATTCCGCCCAGGGACATAACCGCAACTTCGGTCGTGCCGCCGCCGATGTCCAGCACCATTGAACCCAACGGTTTTTCCACGGGCAGTCCCGCACCAATCGCGGCGGCGGTGGATTCTTCGACAATATATACCTTGCGTGCGCCGGCGGCATCGGCCGCTTCCTGAATGGCACGGCGTTCCACCTGGGTCGCACAAGATGGCACACAAATAATAATCAATGGTGCGGCCAATGGACTGCGATGATGAACCTTGCGAATAAAGTATTTAATCATTTCTTCGGCAACCTCAAAATCCGCGATAACGCCGTCACGCAACGGGCGAACCGCAGTGATTGCGCCCGGTGTACGACCGAACATCTTCTTTGCCTCGGCCCCCACGGCCAGAATTTCTTTGCGTCCTTGTAATCTGTTTTCTTGAACTGCGACGACGGATGGTTCATTAAGCACGATTCCACGACCCTTGACATAAATCAATGTGTTCGCAGTTCCTAAATCAATTGCCATGTCCGCAGAAAAGAATTTCATCAGCCAGTTATACATCTTTTACCCCCAAAATATTGATTTTTTTGCACTATAAAACGGCAAAGCCAAAAAATCAAGATACCCCATATAAAAAAGTTTGATTATTTATATATTGTGCTATTATGCCCCCTATGCGAGATACGATAAAGAACCATAAAGATTTTTTTATGACCGATGAGAACCCAACGGCGAAATCGGCGTTTTTTATCATACGGATGAAACCGTGTACGATACCAGATGTGCCACGTTATGGGATAGTGGCGACTAAAAAAACATTGAAATTCGCGGTTCACCGTAACAGGGCGAAACGTTTGTTGCGGGACTGGATTCGTTTTAATGAAAAACGTTTGCGGCCCGACATGGACTATGTATTTATCGCGCGTCGTGGTATATTGGATGCATCGCGGGACGATGGTCGCGCGGCCATGGCGCGTGCATTGACTTACCTAAAGAAAAATCCAAAACCACAATCAAAAAATGCCGAATAATCCATCTTTTTTGGCGCGTGCGGCAATTGTCGCAGTGCGATTTTATCAACGGCATATTTCCCCAACTATTGGCGGACGTGCCGCGTGCCGATTTACCCCCAGTTGCAGCGAATATACAGCAACCGCAATCGCCAAATATGGTGCGTTTCGTGGTGCTTATATGGGGATAAAACGCATATTGCGTTGCCGACCGGGTGGTGGTTGTGGATACGACCCGGTACCTTGACTTTACGGGTTTATAAGTGTAAAATCAAAGATACTAAGACATAATGATTTATTAACAAGAGGATTGAAAAATGTCTTTTGGTGCAACCATGGAATCCCTGTCCAAGAAAATGGATGACATGGGCATAACAGAAATTGATTTTGAACGCCGGTTTTTGTTCGGATTGTTCACGCGCCGTATTCATTTAGCCAAGGGGACCACTGCCACGGTCGCAACCGGTAAGAATACACCGGTTTCCGCGGTTGCGGACGAACCACAAGTAAGCGGACACGCACTTAAATCGCCAATGGTTGGTGTGGTGTATTTGGCCCCCGAACCGGGTGCAAAACCGTTTGTTAAGGTGGGCGCAACCGTTCACGCCGGTGATACCGTCGCATTGGTCGAAGCAATGAAAACCTTTAACCCGATAAAATCGGATGTTGATGGGGTTGTGAAAAAAGTTCTGGTTGCGGATGGTGCAGCGGTGGAATTTGATCAACCATTGATAGTTATTGAATAAGATATGCCAAAAATAAAAAAGATTTTAATTGCAAATCGTGGTGAAATAGCACTGCGAATAATTCGTGCGTGTCGCGATATGGGTATTCGCACTGTTGCGGTATATTCAACCGCGGATAAAAATGCGATGCATACGCAGTTGGCTGATGAATCTGTGTGTATTGGACCGGCGCCGGCACGTGATTCATATTTGAACGAATCTGCAATTTTAACGGCAGCGTTGTTAACTAATGCGGACGCGATTCATCCTGGATATGGATTTTTGTCCGAACGTGCCGATTTCGCACAGAAAGTTGAACAACATGGTATGATTTGGATTGGCCCAGAACCCGATATGATTGAAAAAATGGGGGACAAGGTTAATGCCAAACAGACCGCGATAAAATGTGGCCTGCCGGTGGTGCCGGGGTCTGATGGCGCGATAAAATCGGTCGAAGATGCATTGAAATGGGCGGACAAGATTGGATATCCAGTTATGTTAAAGGCCGCCGCCGGTGGTGGTGGTCGTGGCATGCGTGCCGTGATGAATGCCGATGAAATGGCAGAAGCGTTCAATATTACCAAGCAAGAAGCAAAATCTGGTTTTGGTGATGATACACTGTATATGGAAAAGTTGTTGTTGCATCCGCGGCATATAGAGTTTCAGGTTCTGGGCGACAAACACGGCAATGTGGTGATTTTTGGTGAACGCGATTGTTCGTTGCAACGCAAGAATCAGAAAGTTATGGAAGAATGTCCGGCCGCTGCACTTACCCAGAAACAGCGTGATGATATGATTGAAATATGCAAATCCGCTGCGAAAAAGATGAAATATTCCAGTGTTGGCACATTTGAATTTATGTTCCAAGATGGCAAATTCTATTTCCTTGAAATGAACACCAGATTACAGGTGGAACACCCCGTCACCGAAATGGTTTATGGCGTTGACCTGGTCCGCGAACAGATTCGTGTCGCCGCGGGGGAAAAGTTGGGTTATACACAATCAAACATTATCCCGCATGGACATGCGATGGAATTTCGTATAAATGCCGAAGATCCGGAAAACTTTACCCCATGCCCGGGGATAATATCACTTTATGCGCCATCGGGGGGACTTGGCGTGCGTGTGGACAGCGCGGTTTACACCGGATATACAATTCCGCCGACATATGATTCCATGATTGCGAAACTGATTGTTCATGCCCAGAGTCGCCCGGCGTGTATCATGCGTGCGGAACGTGCGCTGGATGAATTTGTGATAGAGGGAATAAAAACCACAATACCATTACAACAACGTTTGCTTAAAAACGAAGACGTGCGGAAATTAAAGTTTGATAATCATTGGTTGGAAAAATACTTGGCCGAAAAGCACGAAGAAGAACAAGAGATTTCCGAAGATATGGAAGAAGAATAAAAAAACACCGCCCAACGGGCGGGGTTTTTTATTTTAATCGGTAAAGATAAAGACCGAGAGTTATCGCAGCAGAAGAAAGATTTGTTACATTTGTGACATTTTCATTATCTCTATAGTAAGATCTGGGTATTACTAGGTCGAATTCTTGATATGGTATGTGCTGTGTGTCAAAAAAATTACCAAAATAATTACATATATGAAGTGGTCTATACATAACATCATGATCAAAGACAACAATATACGCGGTTGATACATATTTCTGGGTTCCTGTTACCGCACTGGTACCAGTTCCGTACCGATATTCATGCATTATTAAATATGTGCCTGATGGTATTTGTTGGTCACGACCTGAAAATTTAGGAAGGTTTGGCGATTCCCCACAGGTGGAACCATAAGATGGATTGCCACCATACAACAATTCCCATTGTGATATATCGGTTGTGGGAATGTATTGATTAACCTCGCTCATTGTTAATGCGCGGTTATACATACCGTCTGTGCCCGTGGGCATTGGTGGGTCAAACGTGTGATTCGTTCCATTACACGCAATCACACCGTATGTACACGATTCACGATGTCGCCCGCCAGTGCAAAAGTGTCCAATGCCACACGGCGCACACTGATTAACATCGTCCGGCAAATATGTTCCTGCCACACACCACGGCCCCAGAAAGTATTCTTCATTGTTTTCTGTTTTAAAATGCAAAACTTGTGGTGGAAACGGTGCGGAATATATTGCACCATAATACAGTTCATTGTTTGATGTTAAAACATTCAAAGACGGCACAGTGTGTTGGGTTGTTGTAAAATCTATGGTTTGATTTCCAATATGCAACGAATACGCAAAAGCGTTCGAAATAAGCAATATCAAAAACACAATAAACAACCGTCGCATGGTTTCCCCGATATAAAAAAATCAACCGCCAATGAAATTGACGGTCGGGGCGTTAGAACAGCATATTTACGAATGCCCCACTTGCGTGGCACCCCGACCAAACGTCAGGGAGTGGCACAAAAGCACCATAAGCGGATTACGACACTTTTGTGCCGCGTAAATATGGGATGTTCTAAGTCCCGAACCCAATTCCCATTGGATTCATTTCATATTATATCACAGAAAACGGAAAAAGGAAATATCATTCCTGCGTAGGCAGGAATAGGGTCTTGAAAATCTTTATTGGCGGGACAGTTGTCCCGCACTGCTTAGTCCCTATCCCCGCCTGCGCGGGGATGACACATTGGGCATTGTGATTGCTGGATTGCATCGTTGCGATTGCAATAACAACTAACCACTAACACTCGCACTAACAACTAAAAAACACCGGCGATAAGTCGCGGCTTTGCGCTAGCAAAGACGGATGCCGGTGTTTTTTATTACTTACGCAGACCCAATTTCTTAATCAAGTCTTCGTATTCGGAAACATTGTTCTTTTTGATATAGGCCAACAATTTCTTACGATGATTGACCATCAATTTAAGACCGCGTTTGGAATGTTCATCCTTATGATTCGCCTTCATATGTTCAGTAAGATTGCGAATGCGTTCGGTCAAAACAGCGACCTGGGACGCGGCACTGCCGCCGTTGTCTTTTTCGGTTGTTTTATATGCAGCGATCAATTCTGCTTTTTTTGCTTTTGTAACGGACATTATGGTTTCCTTTTGTTATATTGTTCGTTTTGGTTTAAGTGTGCCATTTTCAATTCGCCCTATTCCGATAAATCTGTCGCAATATACGCGAACGGGACCATCGCCCATTGACACATTAACAAATCCGCCATGTACAAATAGTTCAGCCGATTTGTCGTCCAGATTCAGAACCGGAATGTCCCCCAGTCCAAAATCCACTGGCATCAGGTATTCCCCGATGTCCGCACCATTATTAACCAGATTTTCCAGAAAATCAAGTTTTACTGCGTTTTTTATATCAAAACAGCCCGACCGCGTCCGACGAATCATGTCCACCGTCGCGATTGTGTCCAGTTTTTGCGCAATATCGCGCGCGATTGCACGAACATAGGTCCCGCGCGAACATATCACACGAAAGCCATATGAATCACCCGTTTTTCCGGTGTATTCCAATTCATAAATTGTGATTTTTCGTGGTGGTATTTCAATTTCTTTATTTTCCCGTGCGACTTCATATGCGCGTCGACCACCAACATGCACGGCGGAATAAATCGGGGGTGTTTGCATGATGTCGCCGATAAAAGATGGTAATATTTTCTCTATTTCACTATCTGTTGGTATGCGCCCGCCGTCACGAATCGTTTTTCCAGTTATATCCAATGTATCCGTTTCAAAACCAAAGCGCATGCTGAATAAATATTCCTTTTTCTGTTCGTTTGTCTCTTCTACAAACGGAATCATTTTTGTGGCGTTTCCGATTGCAATGGGCAATATGCCCGATGCCATGGGGTCCAGTGTGCCAATATGGCCGAATTTTTTATTCCGAAAAAGACGCGCAACACGCCCGCCTGCGGTGCGTGAAAACAAACCAGATTCTTTATCAAGGATTATCCAACCGTCCATGTTTAGCCAAATAAATCAAGTTGTTTTGTTATCGGGTCTGGCGACGATATGTGGGCGGTATGCGCTTGTTTTTCGGGTGTTGCCGGTTGTTGCACCTGTACAGTCGGTGCAGGTTCACGTGTTTCCAGTTCCGCTAAAACATCTGTGGCGCGTTTTACAACCGCGTCTGGCATTCCGGCCATTCGCGCCACATGAATACCATATGAACGATTTGCAACCCCGGCCACAATTTTATGCATAAATATAATTTCATTATTATGTTCGCGCACATCGATTGTCAAACATGCGACATTTTGCAACTTGTTCGGTGTATCACCAACCAATGCGGTCAATTCGTGATAGTGTGTTGCAAACAGTGTTCGTGCACGAAGTTGATTCATATACTCCAAAACCGCCTGGGCAATGGCCATGCCGTCATAGGTTGCAGTTCCCCGCCCTATTTCATCGAATATAATAAACGATTGTTTCGTTGCGCGGCGCAGAATGTTTGCGGTCTCACTCATTTCAACCATAAATGTAGATTGTCCCGCTGCCAAATTGTCGGACGCACCAACACGACTGAATAATTGGTCGCAAATTCCGATTGTGGCACGCGTTGCGGGAACAAATGAACCAAGGTGGGCCAATACGATAATTAATGCGTTCTGACGCAAATATGTTGATTTTCCGGCCATGTTTGGTCCGGTCAATAATGCAATCGGACGAATGTTCAGATTACAACTGTTTTTAACAAATGCATCGCCGGTTTTGCTCAATGCGTATTCAATAACAGGGTGTCGGCCATCAATAACATCAAATGCCGTATCGGTTGTTATTTTTGGTTGTGTCCATTTGTATTCACGCGCACAACACGATAATGCAAACCACACATCCAAATCTGCAAGCATATCAGCAGCCGACAAAATGTCATCGGCAATATCACGAATTTTTTCGATAAGATTTGATACAATTTCTGTCTCTATTCCGGCGGCACGTTCCGCGGCATTGCGGACATCGTTATCAAGGTTAATCAACCGTTCTGTTGTGAACCGTAAATTACCGGTCATTGTTTGGCGGTGTATAAAGCCCGAATCTGGTGTCATAAGCGCGTCTGCACGGGTGGCGGGGACCTCTATGAAATATCCCAAAATATTATTGTACTTTATTTTCAGTGTGTGTATGCCGGTCTGGGTTGCATACTGTGATTGCAATCCCGCAATAGTTTCACGCGCACCATGTGAAAGCCCGCGCATTTTATCCAATGCAACATCAAACCCATCACGAATTACACCCCCATCACGGAAAAATGTTGGTAATTCATCGGATAGCGCGTTTCGTAATTCCAATGCCAATGCATCATGTGTTTTTATCGTTTCAAATGTTTTTTGCAACCCGGTATCTAATTGCCCCGCTAGCATTTTTGCATTTGGCAATTCGATTAAGAAGTCGCAAATATGTTTCATATCGCGTGGTGTGCCACGTCCAGATAACAACCGCGATAGTGACCGCCCAACATCTGGTATGGATTCCAGTGTGCATGCCACCATGCCCGCAACATTAGGGTTAATAACCATATGTGCTATGTGTTCTTGACGCGATTTTATTATGTCCGGGTCACCCGATAATGAACGCAAATAGCCGCGCAATTTACGCGCACCGGCGGATGTTTTGGTTTTGTCAATAACATCCAATAAACATATACCACCGTCATTAATGGATGCGTCTATTTCCAAACTTTTCCATGTCGCGGAATCAATTAATAATTGTGTTCCGGATTTAAATCCGTGTGGCGCACGAAAAGTGATTTCAGCCCCGCGTTGGGTATTGAATAAGTATCCAGCCAACAAACAAATTGCACCACTTTTGTTTTGTGTGCTGTCAATCGCACCGGCAAATACACGCGATACAATCATATCAATGTCGGAACGCAAATATAATTTTTCATATACTGGTGTGGTTTTAAATGCGTCACGTATGTGCATGATTTCCGGCATTTCCGCAATGGCAGATGGGTAAATTATTTCCGCCGGTGCAACACGCACCATATCATCAATTAAGTTTAAAGAATCGCCAATAAAAAATTCACCAGTCGAAATATCACATCCCGCAATATCAAATGTGCCATTTCCATTCGGTGCAATCGCAACTAAAAAATTAGACACTTTCGGATTTAATAAATTTTCATCGGTCAGGGTTCCCGGTGTTAAAACACGAACGATTTTTCGTTCAATAAATTTATGCCCGCGTTCTTTGGCTTGGGCCGGGGTTTCCATTTGTTCGACCAGTGCAACTTTGAATCCGGCACGAACCAGGCGGCCAAAATAATTATCGGCTGCGTGCCATGGAATTCCGCACATAGGGATGTTTTCCCCATCGCCGTCCGCACCACGCGATGTTAAAACCAACCCCAGATTTTCACTTATTGTTTTTGCATCGTCAAAAAAAGATTCATAAAAATCACCCAACCGAAACATAAGCAATGCATCGGGATTTTCCGATTTCATATCGACATATTGTTGCATTACGGGCGTTAATTTACTTTTTTCAGACACGTCAAATACCATTATTCTTGGGTGGAAACTTTCAGTGTTTCGATTTTCAATTCGGCCTCTTTCAGCATTTGTTCACAATATGCTTTCAATTTAATCCCTTGTTCATACGCGGCAACCGAATCTGCCAAAGGCAATTCCCCCGATTCCATTTTTTTAACCAGTTCGGATAATTGTTTGTACGCTTCTTCAAAAGATAATTTGTTTTCTTCCATGTTAATCCCCCTATTCTGGCAATGGTATACCAGCCGTTGCATTACCCATAACTTCGTCAATAACAGAATCGGCCTTGGATTTAGCATCACGAAATGCCGCCATGACGATTTCTGAAATTTGTTTTGCATCACGTCCGGCGATATCTTCGCGTAATTTTACCGACAACAAATCATATTTGCCGGTCATTTCAACGATGCACGCACCACCCGACGCCATGCCTGTAATTTTTGTGTGTGCTAATTTTTCCTGGGCTGATGCAACCTTGTCCTGTAATTCCTTTGCCTGGGCCATTAATGATTCCATGTCCATTTATTCTTTCTCCACGATTTTTTTTGCAATATGCCCCACAGTGCATGTGGGGCATAGACATATTATTTTTTCGTTTCTTTACCTGTTTTTTGGTCAATGCCAACCATGGACATACGGGTTTTTCCGCGTTTGTCCGCCCCCAGGTATTTGACGAAGACTTTGTCACCTTCTTTGATTTTTGCGTCTTCAATCTTGGCAAGGCGTTCGCCAGTGATTTCAGAAATATGAACCATGGCTTCGAACCCGTTCAATATCTTTACGAACAGCCCAAAATCTTTGACACCAGATACGATACCTTCGTAAATCTCGCCAACTTCTGGTTCGGCAACGATGTCTTTGATTCGTGCAATCGCCGCATCCGCATCTTCTTTGGATGTTGCCATAATCTTGACCGTGCCATCATCTTCTAAATCAATGGTTGTGTTTGTATCACGGGTCAATGCCTGGATTACAACACCACCCTTGCCGATAACATCGCGAACCTTGTCCGGATTGATTTTGATAGTGTACATTTGTGGTGCGAATTCGGAAACCGTTTTACGCGGTGCCTTAATCGCTTTTTCTATTTTACCCAAAATGTGCATACGACCATCGCGTGCCTGGGCCAATGCGCGTTCCATAATTTCAAATGTAATTGATGTGATTTTAATATCCATCTGAAGCGCGGTGATACCCTGGTTTGTACCGGTCACCTTGAAGTCCATGTCGCCTAAGTGGTCTTCATCGCCCAAAATGTCGGTAAGAATTGCGTAATCGTCGCCTTCTTTGATAAGACCCATTGCAATACCCGCAACCGGACGTGTTAATGGAACACCACCGTCCATCATTGCCAATGTCGCACCGCATGTTGTTGCCATTGACGAAGAACCATTAGATTCCAAAATATCCGACACAACACGGATAACATAGTCAAATTTTTCGCGGCTTGGCACCATTGGGTGTAATGCACGCCACGCCAAATTACCATGACCTAATTCACGACGACCCGGCGACTTTAATCCCTTGGCTTCACCAACGGAATAGCCAGGGAAATTGTAATTCAAGATAAAATCGCGTTCTTCGGCGCCATCCAAAGATTCAATTGGTAATGCATCTTTGCCACCACCCAATGTCAATGACACCAAAGCCTGGGTTTCACCACGGGTAAACAGTGCCGAACCGTGTGCACGTGGTAAAACACCTAATTCGATTTCAATCGGACGAACAGTCTTGGTATCGCGACCGTCGATACGCGGTTTCCCAGCCAAGATATTGCCACGCATAATACGTGCAGTGATGTTTTCAACAATTTCATCGGCTGCTGATTCCAGTGTGCTTGTTGCGATCGTTGTATCTGGGAACAATTCTGGAATACGTGCCTTGGCCAAACCATGAATGTTTGCCAATGTTTCCAGGCGGACCAACTTTTCCTTTATCTGCAATGCTTCTTCGATTTGACCGGCAAATTGTTCAAAGTCAGATTCCATTGCGACATATTCCGGTGTTTTTTCCGGTGTTGCCCAGCGTTCTTTACCCGCTTTTTCGGTCAATTCGTTAATTGCCTTGATAACAGCCTGTTGTGCGTCAAAACCGAATTTAACGGCACCAAGTGTTGTTTTTTCATCTAATTCGCCGATTTCTGATTCAACCATCAAAACACCATCACATGTCGCAGCAACGACCAAATCCATTTCAGAATCTTCGACTTCTTTTTTCGACGGGTTCAAAAGATATTCGCCGTTTGCATACCCGACACGTGCTGCGCCAATTGGACCCGCAAACGGAACACCCGACAATGCCAATGCCGCGCTTGACGCGATCATTGCCAAAATGTCCGGCTGGTTCTTTTTATCGTACGAAAAAGTCTGGGCGATAATTTGAACCTTGTTTTTAAATGTTTCTGGGAACAATGGACGTATAGGACGGTCAATTAAACGCGCAATCAATGTTTCGGCGGTTGACGCTTTGCCTTCGCGGCGATCACGGGAACCCGGAATACGACCTGCGGATGCAAATTTTTCCTGGTAATCAACGGTTAAGGGGAAGAAGTCCTGACCCTCTACCGCGGTCTTTTCGGCACACACGGTCGCCAAGACCATTGTGCCACCCATTGTTGCCAAAACTGCGCCGTTTGCTTGTTTTGCCATACGACCTGTTTCCAAACGCAGTGTTTCATTACCATATGGTATTTCCACCACGACCGGATTATTCAAATGTGTTTTTTCATCTTTATTTATTAAGCCAAATAACATACTTAATTCTCCTGTTGTTTTTGTTATTAATTTCATCACGACAGGGAAAAATCATTCGTTTTTGCACTCTTAATCGGGCAAGTACAAAAATGAACAATTTACACCCCGTCGAACGCGATTATAAAGAATATTTCAATGTTTGCAAATATTTTAGTTGGTTTTTTATGACGATTTTACATCAAACACGCCAATGCCGCACCAGCATTTTTCAGCATAAACCAACCAATGCGATAATTTGTCATATAGACAGTTGCCATAAACAGCCCCAACATCGCGACAACCATTATAACATTAGACTTTTTGCCACGCATACAATATGCACCAATGTTATAGAATAAAAACAACAGATATGCATCGCACAATATGCTGATAATCCAAAGAGAAGTGCAGTTGAAAGCCAAGGCATTTAATACCAATATAACAGGGTAAACAAACATGATGGACGCCAACCCCTTAATCGCGATTTCCCAATCACGTTCGCCACCCGTTATTTCAGATACCAACATAAGCAACCCGCCACCAACAAAAAGCAATGCGACTGCCAAAACAGGCATAATGACAACGGCGGTGAACACAGAACCAATTGTAATTGTGGCACCACCTAATAACCGTATTCCCAATACCAGACACCCACCAATAAGACCGTAAATAAATGCCTTGAACATAGATTCGTCCAGATTTCCATCTGCAACAATCTTGGAAAAATAGCGTTTGGGGCGCGTGATAATGTCCCAGATGTGGTTGCCGTTATTTTTATTCTTTTTCTTCATGGTGACGGTTCCTTTATTTGCTTATTTATATTTTTGCTTTATAATTGCAAAAAAGCAACGAGAAAATGATATGAAAATAGTAATAGCGGGTCGCCCGAATACAGGTAAATCTACTTTGTTTAACGCATTGACCGGAACGCGGGATGCGCTGGTACATGATCGGCCCGGTGTCACGCGGGATGCGCTGGGCGGTGTGGTTCGTGATCGTGACTATGATATTGTGGATACCGCCGGGTTGGAAAGCGCACGGACGGGGGTTGCACATGATTCAACCGATGTGGCGGTGGGGGCGATTGCCGAATCTGATGCGGTCCTTTTTGTTGTTGATGGCCGTGTCGGTTTGACCGATGCAGATTTAAATTGGGCGCGTCTGGTGCGTCGCAAAACTAAATCACCGGTATTATTGGTCGTTAACAAGTCCGAATCGGCATCGCGCATGGCGGACACAAATGAATTCTATAAACTTGGTTTTGGCGAACCGGTCATGATATCCGCCGAACACAAACGGGGTTTCGATTCGCTTTACGAATTTATGGATAATATCGCGAATGAAAAAGTTGAAAAAAAGCCGGTAAACACCGGCAAAAACGAGCGCATAAAAATTGCCGTGTTGGGACAACCAAATGTCGGAAAATCGACATTTGTTAATCGTGTCCTTGGCGAAAAGCGCCAGATTGTAGAAGACGCCCCCGGAATCACCCGCGACACGGTGAAAATACCAACGAAATTCTATGGCCGCGACATTGTGATAATGGATACGGCGGGCCTGCGTCGCAAGGCCGGTGTGATCGATGATGTCGAAACATTATCCGCACTAAAATCATTGGACGCCATAGAAAAGGCGGACGTGGTCATTTTGATGGTCGATGCCACGCGCAATATAGAAAACCAAGCACTGTCTATTGCCGGCCGTGTTTATGATGCGGGAAAAATATTGTGTGTCGCGCTAAATAAATGGGATTTGGTTGAGCCAGAAATTCGTGATGAAAAATTGTTGAAACTGAAACATCAATTTACAAATTCTTTTCATCAGATTATAAAACCGCTGATTTTGGCCACATCGGCGGAAACGGGAACCGGGGTGCAAAATATGTTCAAACGAATTTACGAACAATATGATTTGGCAAATGCGACCGTCCCGACAAGCATGTTGAATCGCATCGTTGAAAAATTGGTTGATGCGCGCCAACCGCCTATGTCGCGCCTTAAACGTCCGATGAAAATAAAATTCGCACACCAGGTTGGGCATCACCCAATGCGAATCGCAATCAATGTCGGTGGCGCATCGGATATACCGGAATCGTACACTCGCTATTTGCGGCGCGGAATCGCAACCGAATTAAAATGGGAGCATTTGCCGATTATAATCGAATACAAAAAAGCCGACAATCCATTCGATTAATATGTGGGTTTCGTGTATAAAAATACCGGCATTTGCCGGTGTTTTTATATTTTTCTCTATTTTGCGGGTGCAATAATAATAGATTTTGTTCTTTCATCGGGTTTCGATTTAGATTCTAGCACACCGCGTTCACCGATTGTCTCTACAATGCGGGCAAATAATTCAGGAACCGCGTCTTTTCCACGTGCCAAAACCTTTTTATTACCACGGGTCATGACGGCAATCTTGACCTTATTGCCAGAATCCAAGAATTCAAAAACCTTTTTCATTTTGATGTTCAAGTCGTTTTCTTCGATAAACGGTTTGACCCAAACTTCTTTCAATTCAATGGTTTTTTGATTTTTGCGCGCTTCGTTCGCACGTTTTTTCTGATCATACTTGAACTTACCATAATCCATAATCTTTACAATGGGTGGTGTGCTGTTGGCATTTATTTCGACCAAATCCAAACCATCATCCATGGCCAACTGTAATGCAGCCGGTGTCGGCATAACGCCCAGATTCTGCCCGTTTGCACTAATTACCTGGACCGATTTTGCGAATATGCGACCATTCATACGCGGGCCCATATCACGACGATTATCATTATTAAATGCGGGTTTAATGTTAAACTCCTTTGTTAAACTCTGGATAAATTATTTATTATTTTTATACTGTTTTCAACAATTTTTGTATATTTTGTAATGTTGTCCATGCATCGCGTTTGGCGGTCGGTTTAAGAATAAGGTAATTTGGGTGGTACATAGCGACCAATTTTATCCCGTTGGCCAAATCAATAACCGTGCCATGGTCACGCGCAAGTTGAATGTTTCCCAACTCGGTGGCGGGCAGTGTTCCCATTGTTAAAATAACCCGCGGTGCCAGCATCTCGATTGCCTTGTCAACAAATGGTCTTGCTAAATCTGTTTCGTTGCGTGATGGACCCCGCCCCCCAGGGGTGCGCCAAAACAGCATTGGTATAATCGATACATTATCACGGGACATGCCAATCGCGGCCAGCATTTTGTCCATCAGTTCGCCGGATTGTCCAGATAAAATCTTGCCGGTGGCGTCATCATCTGCCCCGGGCATATCTGTCACAATGACTAATCCGTTCGGATTTGTCGCAATCGACGGCAAAACAACATTGGTTGCAGAATCGCGCAGTGGATGGCCGAATTCCGCAATCATACGACACAGCGCATCAATGTCGTTTGGACGCGCAGCCATCGCAACCGCCGTAGATTGTGAAATCGTTTGGACAGGTGCAATTGGGGGGACAACCGTGGTTGACATTTTATTGGTCGTTGTTTGTGGTTGAATCTTGGACACTGTGTCCGTATTGGTCGTTGGGTGTTCGTTTAATTCCCACTTTACGCCACATTGCAATAAATCACGAAGTTCTTCGACATACATTTTTTGTTTTTCCTTGATTTTTTCAATATTTTACTATACACTATACCACGAGTAACAGAAACTCAAGGGAGTATTTTCATGAAAATAAAAAACTTTGCTATGCTGGCTGGCGCGGCGGCTTTATTGGCGGCCTGCGGTGGGTCCAGTAAAATTACAGAACCGGCCGATCTGAACGATCAACGCGTATTCTTCGCATTTAATTCTTCGGAAATTTCCGATGCTGCACGCGTTAATTTGTTGGGTCAGTCTTTGTATATGAAAAACCATGACGGTGTCAAGATCCAGATTGCTGGTAATTGCGACGAACGCGGTTCCACAGAATACAACTTGGCATTGGGCGCACGCCGTGCAAATGCGGCAAAGTCCGTCCTGGTCAAAGATGGTATTGATGCAAAACGTATTTCCACCATTTCTTATGGTAAAGAACGCCCGTTGGTCCAGGGTACTGGCGAAAACGTGTGGAAGTGGAATCGTAATGCCACAACAACAGTTAAATAATTGTTTAATTGCTATAAAAAACACCGGCATCTGCCGGTGTTTTTTGTATGTTTTGCATCGATTATTTTGTGATCTTTTTTACTAATTCTTCCAATTCGATTCGGGACGAATATTCCAAAATAATTCGCCCTGCTCCGCCACGTTTTTCGATAATTTTTGTCGGCACATTTAATACAGACTTTATATCCGATTCGATTGCACTTAATTTATTTGCATCGATTGTATGTGTCGTATAAGAGCGGCTTTTTTTAGAACGCTTTGCGGATTTTACCAATTTATCGGTATCTGCCACGGTCAGTTTTTTATTAACAATTTCCTGGGCCAATTTAGTGGGATTTTCTGTGACCGCAATTGCGCGCGCATGCGATGCGGACAAATCGCCGTTTTTTACCATCGTCTGAACCGCGTCGGGTAATTCCATTAGCCGCATAGAATTGCGAATATAACTTTCGGACTTGCCAATTAATCGCACAATGTCCGCTAATGTATAACCACACTTGTGCATAAGGTTTTTGTATGCGCATGCTTCTTCCATAGGGTTCAGGTTTTCGCGCTGCACATTCTCGATTAGCGCGATTTCCATTGTGTTTTCGTCAGACAGTTGTTTTATCAGGGCGGGTATTTCCGTTTTCCCGGCCAGTTTACTGGCGCGAAAACGGCGTTCGCCAGCCACGATTTCGTACATGTATGGCCGCGCAACAACCGGGCGTAAAATAATTGGTTGCAACACACCATTTTCACGAATAGATGCCGCCAATTCGGCCAATTCTGAATCCGTAAATGTTTTACGCGGCTGATCCGGATTGGCGCCTATTTGACTAAGCGGTATTTGTTTTACCGCTATGCGTTCTGTGCCGGTTAATACAGAAATATCTGGAACAGTTCCTATTTCTTTTTCAAGGTCGTCCAGCCCGCGACCCAAACCAAATTTAGCCATGTTTATACCCCCTGCTCTGTTTTCTGAATAACTTCGGTTGCAACGCGCAAATACGCCTGGGCGCCCGGTGAATTAAAGTCATAGAATAACGCCGGTTTTCCGTGGCTTGGGGCCTCTGATACGCGGACATTGCGCGGAACAACGGTTCTGAATACTGTGTCGCCAAACTTTTTACGAACATCTTCTTCGACAGCGCGTGTTAAAGCAAATTGTTTAGAGTACATTGTTAACAACACGCCCAATATTTCTAACTCTGGGTTCCAACGTTTTTTTATTTCATTTATAGAGTTGACCATATGTGTGATGCCTTCTAATGCATAAAATTCGCACTGCATCGGAATAATAACCGAATTAGATGCCGTTAAGGCATTAATTGTCACCAATCCCAGTGCCGGTGGGCAGTCTAACAATATGTAATCATAATGTGGCGCGATTTCCGCCAAGGCATCACGCAGACGATATTGTGGCCGTTCCATGTCCATTAATTCAGATTCTGCATCCGCCATTTGCATTGTTGACGGCATAATGTGCATGTTTGGTACCGCCGTGGTCAAAATATTATCAGCCGCGCGTGCCGTTCCCATTAACACGCCAAATACACTTTGACGATGTGCGGCGCGAACAAACCCAAGCCCCGTGCCGGCATTCCCCTGGGAATCCAGGTCTATTAACAATACGCGCCGTTTTATCGTTGCCAGTGATGCGCCAATATTTATCGCGGTTGTTGTTTTGCCAACACCGCCCTTTTGATTTGCAAACGCGATTATTTGTGTCATTATCAACCTTCCATTACAAAAGCAATCATAAAATAATTAAATATTGCCGGTCAAGACATAAAAAATAAATAAAAATCCGCAGGATAAAAATCTGTAAAAACAATGTGTTATTTCTTATTTCATGTGAAATAACCATTTGTACGCGTATCCATCGATTCGTTTTTTTGATAAACCGCTTCGATTTGTAAAGCCAAAAAATGGCTGTAATCAATATGTTGTGTGTTATTTCATGTGAAATAACTTACTTTTTGTCGATGATGATTATAAAACCGTCACCGGTTTTTGACGGAATAAGTTTATAATCGAAGTCATATTTTTGTTTTGCGGTCGCAATTTCTGATTCGATTTCCCGGCCTTTTAATAAAAAAAGCCGGTAATTTGTCGGGTGAACATAGTCTAATATTTTCACAAGTGGCGCAAATGCGCGTGCTGTGAATATAAAATCATAAGAAAAAGCCGGTAAATGCCGGATAAAATCTTCGACCCGACCGTGGTATATTTCCAGGTTTTCGAGTTTCAATTCGTCTTTGATTGCGGTCAGAAAAGAAACTTTTTTACCAATTGATTCGATGCATGTGACGTTCCATCCAAGTATCGCCAAAACCACCCCGGGAAAACCGGCACCACTTCCCAAATCTATAACATGGACATTGTTTGGTAAAACATCGGCCAGTTGTGCCGAATCGGCAAAGTGGCGCGTTTCGATGTCTGACAATGTGCTGGGCGCAACAAGGTTCATGCGTCCCGACCATTCGCGCAACATTTCGGCGTATCGATTAAATTTGGCTTTATTATTCATGAACAATATTGTAGCATACTTGCTATGAAAAAGATAGAAAGTTTATTTGTTAGTGGGATTTTGGTTGGCGTAATCGCCGTTATGGGGGGTATTGTGTTGCGCACCGGTGGTATTGATAATGGGGCTAATGCGACAATCCAAATGACAAAATACGGGGCGTTTTTGGCGGCCCAGCATGCGGTGTTTGCGAACGATTTTGATGCGGCGGCACAGTTTAGCGATGTTTTAGATGTCAATGGTGTGCCGGTTGTACAAAATATCAAGACGATGTCATCGTTTCTAAGTGGTCGTATGCCGAATAATGTTGCGGATTTGAAAAAAGAATCTGGGACGGCGGCGCGTTTGATTTATGATGCCTATTTAGTGAATGCCGATAATTGGGACGAGATGTATTCGCGTCATAAAAACGATAGGTCTGCATTGGCGGCACCGTTGCGGATATGGTCATCTGTGGCAATTAATCACAAGACCGAGGCATTAAAGTTCATAGATTCGCTGGAAACAAGTGATTCATGGAAATCTTTTGTTCGTGGTCAGATATATGCTGAAACGGGCGATATAAAAAAAGCGGCCGATGAATTTTCCCGGGTTTCGCCGGCTTTTATGAACATAAATGACTATCTGTATATGATGTCTTTTTATAGACACAACAATATGGGTGACGCGGCCGATGTTTTACATGATTCGTTCACCGCGCAACCGGGTGGAATGTTTGTTTCTGATTTTGATGATATTCCAGATTGGATCGAATATTCTGGTTATAAAAATGTTTTAGCGTTCAGTTTGGTGCAAAATGTATCGCATACCCAGGCGATGATGTATTCGGATTTGGCGGTTTTGTTGTTGCGTTTTGCGCAGGTGGTGGATCAGAATAGGGCAAATGAAAACGATGCGATTTCATACTATCTGGGGCAGTATTTTTTCAGCAATGGCGGGGAATACGAATCTTATTTTGCCAAGATAAAGAGTACAAGTCCATATTATCCGTTTGCGATGTTGCGCATGGCCGAAGGTACGGGCGATGTTCTGAAACTGCGCCGTGTATTGCGCGCATATCCGTTATTTGTTCCTGCGCTTAATAAAATGGTCACGCACTATATTGCGGCCGGTAATCGTCGTGCTGCGATAAAGATTATTAATCGTGCGCTTAATAACAAGACATTGTCCGATGAAAATCATGCATTTTTCCTTAAGTGTCGGGCCCAGATATATTTTGCGTTCGGCGATTTGGAACAATCGCAATCGGATATTCACGCGGCGTCCGATGTTTTGGGGCTGGACGCGGAAATAGTTGCATTACAGGCTAAAATATGGGCGGCCCAGAATAGAGAGATAGAAACGGCATATGGATATGCGTTCGATTTAGTAAGGCGCAATCCATCGGATGTTTTTGTGTGGGATGTGCTGGGACGTGTAGTTGCAACCCGCGAAGGTCCCGAAGCGGCCCTGGACCTAATTTCGCGCGTTGGTGATGTGGCAAACGAATGTTCTTCTTTGTTCGAAAATCTGGGCGATTTATATTTCCAGGTTGGTAATAATAAAATGGCGGCGGATGCATATATGCGGGCAATAGAGTTGTCCGATGATGGATTGGTTGTTGTTCCGCGCGTTCGGCAAAAATTAAGGAAGGTAAAATGAAAGTTGGTATAATTGGTGCCGGTGCATGGGGAACCGCACTGGGGGTGGTGTCTGCGCGTGGTGGTGCGGATGTTGTGTTGTGGTCGTACGATGGCGCATATTCGAATTTTGATGGCGTTGTAATGCCGGAGTCCCTGTGTGTGTCGCGAAACATGGGCGACATGGAAAAAATGGACGCGTGGTTGATTGTGACACCTGCGGCGTTCTTTCGTGAAACAATGATGCGCGCGCGTGAATTTTATCGCGGTCAACCGGTTATTATTTGCACCAAGGGTGCCGAACCCACAACTGGTGAATTTATGTCAGAAATTTTAACAGATGTGGTACCAGAGTGTCGTAATTTTGGTGTGTTGTCGGGTCCCCAGTTTGCAGCCGAAGTTGCGCGTGGCGTTCCCACCGGTTCAACGTTGGCGGGGACGGAAATTGCGCGCAGGGCAGGGCATGAAATACTTAATAAACTATACCTTAGCGACAGCGACGATATCGTTGGCGTGCAAATGTGTGGTGTTGGTAAAAACGCGGTCGCACTGATTTGCGGATATAATTTTGTGGCGTCTGCTGGCGAAAACGAACGCGCGATGATATTTACACGCGCCTGGGGCGAGGTTGCCGCGGTTGGTATCAAAATGAGTGCAAAAACCGAAACATTTTTAGATCTGTGTGGAATAGGGGACTTGTTTTTATCCGCAACATCGGAAACCAGTCGCAATTTTTCCGGTGGCATGGCGATTGCGCGCGGGGAACCCCTTGTCGGCACGGTAGAGGGGATATCAGCACTGCGCGGCATAATTGCCCGCGCGGAACGGTTGGGCGTCCCAACCCCGGTGTTGATAGAGATGCTGAATAAGATGGGGTTATAGGTTATAAGTTGTGGATTTTAAGCGCTTATTAAAACCGTCGCAATTGCGACGGTTTTTACCTGCCCCCTTGTGGGGCGGGACAGTGTAAACAAAGTTCGTTTTCTTGATACCAAAATACATTCTGTGTCATTCCTGCGCAGGCAGGAATAGGGACTATTAAATTTTCTTATCTTTTTCCAACGCAATTTGCTCGTCAATATATGCAGCCAGGTCTTTCCAATCGGGATTCTTCGTTTCTATTAAACGGTACTTCCATGCGCGCTTCCATTTTTTCAAATCTTTTTCACGCGATATAGCAACATTTATATCGGTATACCATTCATAATATGCTAATTTATGAATATGTTTTTCCTTGGTAAAACCGTCGATTAATTCCAGTTTATGTTCATACATACGTCGTTCTAAATCGTTTGTTACACCAATATAGGTTGCCCGTGCCGGTTCATCAAACATAATATAGACATAGAAATTATAATCACGTGACATAATACGAGCATACGACAAGACCAAGGAACTTTCAAGACCCTATTCCTGCCTGCGCAGGAATGACAATTCTCTGGAATACGATTCAAGAAAATAGAACTGTGGGCCGGGGGGTTGAATAACTAAAGGCCACCAGAACCGGCGGTTTTACTAACCACTAACACTAATCACTTATCCGTTTTTCTTGCGTCTAAATTCGTCCAATGATACGATTCGTTTGTCGTCGGGGACGGTGCCGGGTTTTTCGTCCAGCGGTAATTCCATATCGTTATCCGGGGCGGTGGGGGCCGATTTCGGATGAAACGACAAGATAAAGTCTGTTGACGGGTCCTTAAACTCTACCAATGCAGAAAAAGGCACACGAATAAAGAACGGTCGTCCGTCAAATGTCAATTGCACCCCAAATTCACGGTCAGAAACATTAAGGTTATTATATGAGTACTGCAATACAATCGTCATTATATCCGGGTAACGCATGCGCAAAAAGTCCGGTAAAACAACCCCCGGATCACGCGTTTTGAATGTGATGAAAAAGTGTGTTCCGTCCCCCAGACCGTTTACCTGGGCATAAATCAATGCCTCTTTGACGACAGATTTTAACGCTGTATCTAATAATTCTTGATAATTTATCTTGGCCATCTTTCCGTCCGTTATGAAACCAGTATATTACTTATTTCACCATCCATGCAAGAAACAAATGTGGCGTTCGGTACATCGTGGAAAATTTCGGCATCTAAACCTGTTGCCCAAACCTGGACATCGGATGCACCAAGTTCTGCAAATAATTTCGCGCGCGCATCCGCGTCCAGGTGTGCCGCCGCTTCGTCCAATAAAATAATTGGTTGGCGATTTGTGCGTGCGTGCAATAATTTTGCGTGCGCCAGAATCAATTCCAACAAAACGGTTTTCTGTTGTCCAGTACTGGTTAAATTTGCGGGCAGGGCGAGTTTTTTATTAAATACACCAAAGTCCGATTTATGCACACCATCAACAATCATTTTGTCGCCGACCAGTTCGCGGGCGTGGCCCAAGTATTCACGATATGCGCGTTCGGTGTCACCCGCAGTATGTCCGTCTATTAACATTTGTTCCGCCAATCCCGATACGGATACCGCACAATTTTCCAGAAAATAGTTTAATTCCCCGGCATATTTTATTCGTGCGTCCGCGATTGTTGTTGCCACCGCGGCAATTTGATCGTCCAAAACATCCAGCAATCGGGCATCCCCCCCAGATTTCAATGCAAATGCGCGTTCGGATAATAATTTGGAAAATCGCGCGACGCGTCCAATGTGGGTTGTATCGAAACATGATACCAACCTGTCGAAAAAAGCGCGCCGATCGGTGGCGGAATCGACAAATAATCGGTCTTCGCGTGGGGTAATCCATACCATTGGTATTTTTGATGTCAATTCGGTCAATGGTGCGTTGTCGCCATCTATTTTCGCATGGCGATTCGTGTCACCCGAATCGAATGATACGGACAGTTCTGTGTCGTCGGATAGTGTTGCAAAAATAGAGAATCCGCCATTGCCATTAAAACGCGCAACATCGGACATTTGTGCACCGCGCATACCCCGATCGCCGGATAAAATAGACAAAGATTCCAAAATGGCTGTTTTTCCCGCGCCGTTTGGTCCGGTAATAATTACATTATGCCGACCGTAGGTTTTAATCCGACACATTGTATGGTTGCGAAAATCGGTAAGTACAAGTGTTTCAATCATGATAAGATGGAGGCCAGGGTCGGAATCGAACCGGCATACAAGGATTTGCAGTCCTCTGCATAACCACTCTGCCACCTGGCCTTTTATTGTGTTTCAATCCTAGACAAAAAAATATTGTAATTCAACATAAAAATTGCTATTGTGTATCCACAGGTATTGCGTGAGAGAGATTTGATGAAAAACACCTTGATTTTATTAGGATTATTGCCCGGTATCGCATATGCCGCCGATGATTGTGCGGGGGGGCATAATGTGCCGGATCGTGTGCTGACTATATCAGAGGTTGTTGACCTGGGGCTGTGTCGCAATCCGCAAACTGCATCCGCCTATGCATCGTTGCGGGCGGCGCAGTTCGATAAAAATGCGGCGTACTCGGCATATTTGCCATCTGTCAACCTGGGGGCCAGTGCCGGCCGAAACTATATGAATAAAAGTTGGGACAACTGGGGATATGGCGCGTCGCTATCGGCATCTTATTTGCTGTTTGATTTTGGGAAACGTTCGTCCGATATGGCGGCGACACTGGCAACATATCGCGCAACCGGATTTGACTATGATGAAACGGTCCAGAATTATGTTTATGGACTTATTGGCGCGTATTATGGTTTATTAAACGCCGATGCCGATGTGAAAAGCGCAACATCTGCGCAAAATGTTGCAAAAACTGCACATGACACAGCCAAGAAAAAGTATTCCGCGGGTTCGGTTGCGCGTGCCGATGTATTAAAGGCGGAAACAACATTGGCAAGTCGCAATCTGGATTTGGAACGCGCAAAAAATAATCGTGAAATAGCCAAGGGGAAATTATTAACACAATTGTCTTTCCCAGCGGACCAGGAAATTACAATCGCAGATATGGAATCCACATTCGGCAGTGATACCGATATGAAAAGCATTGATGATTTGGTTGCAACCGCGCAAAAACAACGCCCTGATTTGTTGCGCGCAAATGCAAAAAAAGATGCCGCGTGGAATCGGCGCAATTCGGCGTTTCTGAAAAATTTGCCATCCATATCGTTGACCGGGTCGTTGGGTTGGAACGATGATCATTTGTCCGGTGCTTTTAGCCCTGATACGGAACAGATAAACGGTTCAATTGGAATTCGTGCGTCTATGCCGATATTCGCGGGTTTTGCAAATATGTATGGTGTGCGTTCGGCAACGGCAAATTATGAAAGTGCGCGGGAACAAGAACGCAATACAATAAATACCGCAATGCTGGATGTGTTCACGGCGTATCAAAATTATAAAACCGCACGCACTGTTTTAACACAAACGGAAACTTTGTTGAAATCGGCAACAGAATCCGAAAGGGTGACAAGCGGTATGTACAAGGTTGGACGCGCAACAATGCTTGATTGGCAAACATCACAATCGGAATTATTGGATGCACAAAAGCAGAATAATGCGGCAAAGTATGATTTATATATCAAACGTGCGGCCGTTGCGCTGGCTATTGGTGATATCAAGGTGGAACTAGAAAATGGGGGAAATAAATAATGGCAAAAAAAGAGCAGGTTATAAATGCACCAAAACGGCCATCTTTTTTACGGCGTGCGTGGTCATGGATTTGGCGTAAAAAGTGGTGGATAATCACCATTGCGGTTATTGTTATTGGCGCAAATCTTATATTCGGTGGTGAAAAAAAGGCGACAAAAGCGGGATATTCAACCGTTGAAATCACACGCGGTGATATGCGGCAAATAGTTAGTGCCACCGGCGAAATTCAACCGGTGAATACCGTTAATGTTGGATCCCAGGTGTCTGGAACGATCAATGCAATTTATGTTGATTATAATTCCAAGGTTAAAAAGGGCGATGTTTTATTAACAATTGAACCATCGGTATTAGAGGCCCAAGTACGCGAGGCTGAGGCATCATTAAGCAGTTCTAAATCTAAACGCAATTATGCAAAAAGCGAATATACACGCAACAAGACATTGTATAGCGAAGGTTTTATTTCCCGCGCGGAAATGGAACAGTCGCAAACTACATATGAACAGGCCGAACAAGATGTAGTTCGCATGCAGTCACAATATGAACGCGCAAAAACAAATTTAGGCTATGCGACAATAACTTCGCCGGTTGATGGAACCGTTATTTCGCGCAAGGTTGATGTGGGACAAACCGTTGCGGCATCGTTCCAAACACCGGACCTGTTCGAAATTGCCGAAGATTTATCAAAAATGCAAATTGAAACATCGGTATCTGAGGCCGATATAGGTATGGTAAAGGAAGGTCAGCGCGTCACATTTACCGTCGATGCATATCCAAACAAGACATTTGAAGGGCGTGTTCATCAAATACGGTTGTCCCCGACAACGACATCAAATGTTGTTGTTTACACTGTTGTGATCGAGGTTGATAATTCTGATATGTCGTTGATGCCAGGAATGACCGCATTTGTGACGATTATCGTTGATGAACGGTTTAATACTTTCAAGGTTCAGAATTCTGCGTTCTTGGTTCGTAATTTTGATTCGTTGGGTGTGGAAACAAATGGTGCAACACCCGCAACACACCTGGCTATTATGCGCGACGGGAAAATAGTATTTGTGGAATATACCAAGGGTTTGGCCGGTGCCACCGAAACAGAAATTGTATCCGATGATATTGTCGAAGGCGACAAAATAGTTGTCGGAAAATTTGGTGCATCCACCCAAAGACCGAGTAGTAATGGACGGTCGGGCGGTATGGGTGGCGGACGTCCACCAATGTAAAGATTGTGGCATGAAAAAAACCGAAAATGTTATTTGTATGAAAAAAATCTGTAAAAGTTTTCCACTGGAAATCGGTGGCGAACAGCAGGTTCTTTTTGACATAGATATTAATATTAATGCCGGTGAATTTGTTGCCATTATGGGACCATCTGGATCGGGTAAATCCACATGTATGAATATTATCGGTGCGCTGGATTCCGCGACATCTGGTGTATATGAATTATATGGTCGTGATATCACCACAATGAATGCGGACGAATTGGCACGCGTTCGTAATGAATTTATCGGATTTGTATTCCAGAATTTCAATTTATTGCCTAAACGCAGTGTGTTGGACAATGTAATGTTGCCATTAATGTATCGCGGTTGGGTTATGGACGACCGTATTCGTCGTGCGCGCGAGATGCTGAAATTGGTTGGATTGGAAACGTTCGAAACATATCTACCCACCCAGTTGTCGGGCGGTATGAAGCAACGTGTCGCGATTGCGCGTGCATTGGCCGGTGACCCAAAGATTATTTTAGCGGACGAACCGACGGGTGCACTGGATTCCAAAATGGGTAATGAAATATTGAAATTCTTTAACAAATTGAACAAAGAATTGGGTATCACAATTGTTATGATTACTCATGAATTTGATATTGCCAGTTATGCTAATCGAATAATTCATATCTATGACGGGCATATCGCATATGATGGGCCGGTGCCGAAATCCGAATCTGTTTTGACGAAATCCGAAGCAAAGGTGCACGCAAAATGACCTTTAACGATATTTTGAAAGAATCGTGGTTATCCATCAGCGGGAACAAGGTTCGTTCGTTCCTGACCGTTTTGGGTATTGTTATAGGCGTTATGGCTGTTGTGATAATGGTTGCGGTTGGCGAAACGGTGGAAAAGTCCATTACTGACCAATTTTCATCACTTGGAACAAACACAATTATGATTCGCGCCGGTGTCGCACGTATGGGTGGGGTGCGGACTGGTAATATGCAAACTTTAACAATTCAAGACGCTGAATATATTGCTCAATTGCCAGATGTTGCAGCAATAAGTCCAGTACAAACCAGCGGTGCCCAGGTTGTGTATGGAAATAAAAATTTGTCCACATCAATGATGGGTGTATATCCTGGATATACCGATGTCCAAAATATAGAGATTGAATATGGTACTTTTTTCAACTATGCAGCTGTGCGTAATGCGTCAACATATGCCGTAATCGGACCCGAAACAGCGGAAGAATTAGGAATGTCGAAAAATCCGGTGGGTGAAACAATTCGCGTACAAAATACCCCACTTACCATTATTGGTGTCACGAAAGCCAAGGGTGATTCTGCAATGGGGTCGTTGGATGATATGCTGCTTATACCAATTACAACGCTTAAAAAGCGGATTCAGGGAAGTCGTTTTCCTAACTCTGTTCAGATGATTACATTAAAATTGTACCCGGACGCCGATAATAATATGGTTATTGACCAAATTACAGAAATATTACGCGAACGGCATAATTTGAAAGATGGGGTCGAAGACGATTTTCAGATTATGGACATGAAACAAATTATGGAAACGATGACAACGGTCACTGGTTATCTGAAACTATTACTTATTGCGATTGCGGCGGTGTCATTATTGGTTGGTGCGATTGGTATCATGAACATGATGCTGGTTTCGGTTGCAGAACGCACGCGCGAAATCGGTATACGTAAGGCAATCGGTGCGCGCGAAAAACAGATAATTATTCAATTTCTGTCTGAATCTATTTTAATTTCGTTTATTGGATCGATGGCTGGGCTGATTTTAGGGGTTGGATTGTCCCAGGGCGTGGGGCGATTTATCCTTGGGTATAATGTTCCGTTTTCTGCATGGCCGGTGATATTGTCAGTGACGGTTGCGGTTGTTGTTGGGTTGGCATCCGGTGTTGTTCCGGCATTCAAGGCGGCAAAACTAAACCCGATTGACAGTTTAAGATATGAATAATTACCTGCCCCCTTGTGGGGCGGGACAGATTTTCACAACATTTTTAATGTTGATGAAAATCTTGGGTGGGGTGATATATTGTGTCTTTTTACCCCCACCCAAGAGTCGTTAACTCGTTTCACTCGTAAACCGACTCTATCCCGCCCCACAAGGGGGCAGGTCCTGCCTGCGCAGGAATGACAGTCTCTGGAATTTGATTCAAGAAAACAAGGCGCATTCCGGGGACGGGGGACGCGTTGTGTTTTTATTTCTTTTCGCCGGTTAATGCATCGAACTTTTCGCGGCCAACAGTGATAATTTCTTTTTCGTATTTCGGTGTGGCCTGCTTCTTTAATTCCGCCGTCCAATATGCCGCGCCGTCATTGTCGCGAATGGCATATAATTTATCATCCGTCCCAACAACAAAAATTGCGTCACCGGCGATGATAAACGGTTCGGATGTGCCCAGTTCCACGCACCACTTTTTTGTGCCAGTGGTGGTATTTATTTTGCAAAATGCATCACCCAATCCGCCAACATAGATATTTGCACCACGAATCACAATCGGCGATATAATGTCAACAACCGATGCGCCGCCGGTCATATTGCTGGGGCGATATATGTCTGCAATCCAGATAATTTGGCGATTTTTAGGGTTAATTTTGATTAATTCGCCGGTCGTTAATCCCGCATAAAGATAGTTCCCATTACAAACCGGTTTGGCATCGTTTTTAACGGAATTGCTGGTTGGAAATCCGGAAAACACCTTGTGTTCGCCGTCCCAGATTGTATTGGACGAATCCTGGACATATGGGCAATCGGTTTGTTCCATTTCGAATGCGGTGTCCGGTAATGATGCAATCTTGGCATCCGCCATCTTAATCGATGTGGTTTCGAACACAGATTTCCGAAGCCCCGGCAATATGGGGTCGTGTTTATCACACGCGCACAGCAGTGCCACGCAACCAATCAAACTAACAAGTACTTTCTTAGGCATGTGGCACCTTTATCTTAACATTTGTGCAGATGCCGATATGGATGCCGGTGCATCTTTATCACTTATGATTTTATCAAGCCATTTATTCGCCGCATCGCGGTCGTCGACCGATAAATATTTTTGTGCGATGGTTAAACACGCGGTGTAATAAAACGGTGATGATTTTGTGTTTAACGGCATAAGGTATTTTTCAACATCTGTTGCCGACATTTCGTCACCACGAATTCCGATTACGTGCAGACGCGCCAAATCACGAAAATCACGAGTGTCACCACTGGTGGCCAACCGTTCAATTTTTTCGACATCGTTGGTCAACAGGTATGCCTGGAACAATGCTAAATCCGCGGTTGCGCCCGATGTATTTTCACCAATCGCCGCCAACGCATTCGCATCGACATTTTCAATTGCCGTTTCGTAATTTATTGCGCGGGCAACCTGACGTGCGCGATATTCACGGACACCAATCTGAATACCGGTCACCGCGATCATTATAACCAATGCCACCGCTAACATTTGACGATAGTACTTTTTCACAAATTCGGTTGTTTTATCGTTGTTGACTTCTTCCCAAACTTCGCGATAAAGGGCGTCTTGGGCATACTCTTCACGGGTTTTCTTTTCTTTGGGTTTAAGGTTTTTATTTCTTTGTAGCATTGTGGCCATTTGTATTCTCCTGTATGATAAATGGTGCCCTTGATAATTCCTAATTTATTGCTATACTATAATTGTTATGAAAAAGCAAATCAAGAACACATTACCCGCAACACAAAGCACAAGTATTGTCGCCGCCCGTGGCGTCAGTGATGATAACGGATTGGCCCAGTATATCCAGACTATACAAAAAATACCTATTTTGACGGCCGAAGAAGAATATGAGTATGCAACCCAATGGACCAAAAACAAGGATAATGTTGCCGCTGAAAAATTAGTGGCCAGTCATCTGCGTTTGGTCGTGTCGGTGGCGTATGATTTCAAAAACTATGGTGTTCCCATGGGGGAATTGATCGCCAGTGGTAATATGGGACTGATGCAGGCGTTGCAGAAATTTGACCCAGAAAAGGGATTTCGTTTTTCTACATATGCAATGTTTTGGATCAAGGCAGAGATCTATGAAACAATTCTGAATAATTGGTCTATTGTTAAAATTGGGACTTCGGCGAATCAAAAACGCGTGTTCTTTAATCTGGCGCGGGCTAAACGCGCACTGGGCATTATGGATACCAGTATGTCCGATGACCAGACGAAGCAGGTTGCAGAATACCTGGCCGTGCCGGAAAGTGATGTGAAACGCATGGCGACGCGCATCGGGGCGCGTGATGTTTCGCTTAATGCACCGATGCGTAATGACGAAGATTCTTCTGATATTTTGTCAAATATGTCAGACGGACGCGAAAACATTGCCGATACAGTGGAAAAAATGGAAATGCGTCGCATTGGGTACGATTTGTTGAAAAAGCATCTTGCAGCACTGCCTGAACGTGACCGTGAAATATTGACCGCACGGCGATTGACAGACCCCGCATTGACATTGGAAGCACTGGCGCAAAAATACGATATTTCACGCGAACGCGTTCGCCAAATCGAAGAACGCGCATTTAATAAACTGCGTGATGCCATTCTAAAAGAAACCCAGGGATAATTTATGAAAACCAATCTTACCGCTCTTGTGTGGATTATTATGGTCGTGTCAGTTGCGAATGCGGCACCATTGGAATATAAAAATGGTGACTTTACAACTAAAATAAGCGGGTACGGAAATATCGGAATAATTGAACCGGATTTCGAGTTAGAAAAGGGTAAGTTTATTGGCGATTGGTCTGCGCGTGCCCAAATGACATATGATTTTAATGATACCCATCGGGTTGGGTTGGTTTATTCGTTGGATGAAAAAACAGTAGAAAACGACGATGCCATTAATGACCTTTTTTTGTTATGGCAGGCCAAAGGCTACGGTCGTCTGGAAATCGGTTTAACGGATTCTGTTGCGGAAAAACTGGGACTGGGGTTGCCGGATGTTGGTGGTTTGCGCGTAAATGATGATCCGCTTTATTATAAACGAATAAAACCAGATGGTGTGGTTATTTCTGATGCAACATTGGACAGTGGTGATGGCGCATTGCGGTTAAATGCGGTGTCGGCCATAAAAAATGGCGCACAATACGGGTTGTCGGTTGCGGGTTTTACCAGTAAATACGATGTCACAATCGATGGCGGAATTAAAATTCGTCGGCCAAATGGTAAAACCAAAACTGCATATTCGTTTGGTGCGTCATTTATGAATTCACCAAAGAATTTTAGTCCGTCTGTGTATGGCCCCGGGGTCACGGCGGACTGGCGATCACAAATATCGGCCGCTGTTAATGTCCAGTATAACAGTTGGGTGTTTGCCGTGACAGGCCGTGCAATTTATGACAGAAATCCAATTGGTGTTCCGTCCGATGGTTTTATTGTTGGGTCGGGAATTAGTTATGATTTATTGAAATACAGCGTTTCATTGATGTATTCTTTGTCTGATACAGGTGTATGGCAATCTGATGTTGACGATTTTCTTAATCATGTTGTTGTTGGGTCTTTTCGGTATAAATATAGTGAAAATGTTGATGGATGGATGTCCATTGGTGTTTCAACAGAAACGCCGTTTGTTTCCGCCGGATTGCGAATTACTTTTTAATTTAACTCGGAAAAAAACACCGGCATAAGCCGGTGTTTTTGTTCGTCGCGTTTATTGCAATTCCGTAATAAGGTTTGTTAATCGGTCGATTGTTTCCGTATCATTTAGCGCAAATGCAATCATTCGTGCAGACTCTAGGTCATTTGCAGCCGCATTAACATTGCCGATTTGCAAATTAAGCGCAGCGGATTTTTCGAAATATGACATCGCATTTGCAGACATTGACTCACGCTCGGCCGATGTTGCAACCCCTTGGATTTGTTCAGATATTACACGGACAGCCGTGGAATAATCTGCAATTGCCGCCGCATAGTCGCCGATGGCAGTGTACGCTTCGGCCCGTTCGGCATATACAGATGGATTAACAATACCATCCGGTCGCGCCAATGAATTGGTATAGTCTGCAATCGCACCATCCCAATTTTTCAACCATAAATTCAATTGGCCACGTTTGGCGTATAAATCACGTAATTGCAAAACATCTTCGTCTGTGGTTGCGCGTGCCGCCAACGCGTTGTTGATGTCAGCCATAGCCGCATCATAATTTTCTATGCGCATGTTCAGTAATGCGCGGTCATAATATGCAACGGAACTTGTCGGATTCAAATCCAGGGCCGCATTAAAATCATCCAGCGCGCCGGCATAGTTCGCGGTTTGTAAATATGCCTCGCCCCGCAGGATGTACATATCGACCGTTGGATTTCCAGATTCGATAGCAGTTGTTAAATCGGCAATCGCGTCGTCCGCATCGCCAGATAACAATTTTGTTTTACCAGATTCATAATAGTCGGCAGCCTGCATCAGGGCCTCTTCGGAAACCATTGCCGAATTGCCCAACGGAACACGGTGATTTAAAACACCATGACTGCGCCCCAGGATATAAAATGTCGCAGCAATAAAGAACAAAATAATAATCCAATAAACATAGATAGACAAAGACCATGGGTTGTATGTTTTTTTCGTGTCAACCTTGGTGACCGGTGCGGTTTTTGGGGCCTTTGCGCCTTTGACTGTGCGTGATGGTGTGGTTTTTTTCATATAAATCTCCCTTCCTTTTGATGCAATTTTAGAAAGATTTTAGAATCAGGTCAATTGTTTTCTGATTGATTTCGCGAATTTTTCCAACAGGTAAATTTCCCAATTCGATTTTTCCAAATGATATGCGATGTAATTTTTTTACCGGTGCGCCAACGGCGGATAAAACAATACGAACTTCGTTCTTTTTACCTTCGGCTATTTCAACGCGTAAATGTTTATCTTCAATCACATCTATTTTCATCGGTGCATATTTTATGCCATGGACGGTTATGCCGTGTCGTGCCAAATCCAATTTAGATAAATCACCATAGACCGTTGCAATATATGTGCGTGGAATATGTGATGACGGTAATGTCATTTTGCGCGCCAATTCGCCGTCGTTTGTCATTAATAACAATCCGGTTGTTTTATAGTCCAGTCGTCCAATGTATTTAAGGCTTTTATACTCGTTCGGCAAAACATCGTATATTGTCTGACGCCCGTTAGGGTCGGCGCGTGTAGTCATTGTGTTGACTGGTTTATGAAATGCATAAAGTTTGGTTGCGGTTTTTGTGCCTATCTTTTTACCGTTAACAATTACGACATCGTTTTCGTCAACAAAGAATACAGGCGTGTCTATTTTTTCGCCATTAACGGAAACGGCACCGCGTGCAATTAAATCTTCGGCCGTGCGACGCGATGCAATTCCAGAATCTGCGATAAATTTTGCAATTCTTACTTTCATTGTGTTATCCGCGATATTGCAATCGCCGCCGCCAATTCGGCACGCAATATTGTTTTTCCCAACGATATTCCAATCGCCCCGGCATTGTCCAGTGCGCTGAATTCGGTGTCTGAAAATCCGCCTTCGGGCCCAACGAGTATTGATTTAATTTTTGTTGTGTTGTCGCGCAATGCACCATATGCGGCGCGTTCGTCGGCGAAAGCAAGATTCGATAAATCAAGTTCTGCGAAGTTAATTGGTGATGCAATTTCTGGAACGCTGTTGCGATTTGATTGTTCGGCGGCCTCTATCGCTATCTTTTTCATACGTTCCCAATTTATGTGGTGTGTGGTTGTGTGTTCTGTTATTACCGGAACAAGTTTTTTTACCCCCATTTGCGTCGCCATATTAATTAAATCATCGGTGCGTTTTATTGGCGCAAAGTAAAGTGTTATATCACCCGACGGATCGGCGTGTCCGGTATCATTGCCAATTATGATGTTTTTTCCGCCGGCATCCAGTTTTGCATTGTATTCATGTCCGCCGCCAAATGCGATTGCGTCACAGCGACGCATAACATGTGTCAAATAGTGTGCAAGTTCGCGCGTGGCCGGTATTATCATACCGGGTTTTATGTTGTCACCTATGAATATTCTTGGTATATTTTTCATTATTTTGTTGCGATTATGATTTATTAAATGCTTTTTTTCTGATATAATCATAACACAATGGCAGAACAGTTCAAGATTTTATCGGCGGGTGGTAAGGGTAAGGGGCTGAATATTTTCAATTCGGCGTCGTACAAAGAACACGAACGCGCCCCTATGGCACGCATGTTCTGGGAATTGCGCTGGGTGGTGACTATATGGATTATTTGCGCATTAGCATTTGCCGCATCGTTTATTTTGGAACATGTTTGGCGTTATGGTTGGTCGCCGGCAAGCGCAGTTTGGACAAAAATATATTTACAAAACATGGTTTCAACCGCTGGGTTGTCGGTTGTTGCGGAAATACCGTCGTGGATTTGGCGCTGTTTAATGTATACCGACATGGCGTGTATGGCGCCACTGTTCCCGATAATTGCGTATTACATGATGTCGGACAGCGAACTGGTCAAGGAATTTAATCCCAACGATAAAGATAAATTGGACGAAAAATCTTCGCGCAAGGCAACGGCCGCAGATATCGAAAAAATGGGCCAGAACCATAAAAATAAAGAAGGCTTGTTTAACGGATTTATGATGGTTTTGGGGTATTTTAAAAGAAGTGGGAAAAATGTTCCACTGATGTTTGATGAGTGTTTGTCGGCATTATGTGTTGCGCCTCCGGGGACCGGTAAAACCGCGGGTGTTGTAATACCAACAATTCTGGATTGTGATAATGTTTCGATGATTATCAATGATCCAAAACCAGAATTGAAACAAAGAACATCTGCATATCGTTCAACAGTTGGGCCGGTGTTTATTATGAACTGGGCGGGCCAGGATGATCCGGCGCGTGGAATATATTATCCATCATGGAATCCATTATCGCCGGAACATGTCCCATTTAGTGGCGAGCAACGCGATTTGTACATCGATACTATTTGCAGTGTTTTGGTGCCGGATACAACAAGTTCATCAGCGGATCCGCACTGGACAATAACTGGACGTGCGGCGCTGTCTGGAATGATTCATTTTATTGTGTCCAAGGTTGAACGTGCCAAAGCGGACGATTATTTCTATGCAAGATTGAAAGAGGGGGCATTTAATTCAGATGATGCGGCGGTGTTGTCTGATTACTACCTGTCTATGATGGATGATCCTAATGCATATGCGGCGGTGTCAATGTTGCAACGCGGTGAATTAACCGCGGACAATTATGTTCATGTCGGAACATGGGAACATATTCCAGATGCATGGGTTGGGCGCGAAGCCTCACTTTCCATGATTCTGGATTGGTTAAATGCCGCACAACTTTCCATTGCGAATGAACTAGAAGAACGTCGTCGCGCTGGTGATCAAATGGTCATGATGGAAGATAATTTACAAAAATTATTTCTGAATGCCGTGGATGAGGCGCGCCGTTATGCATATTCGCATCGGGCGGTTCTGGAATTAACACAACTTGCAAATACCCCCGATAAAGAACGCGGATCAATTATATCAACTGCTTTGTCGGGATTGGCGATTTTCCGTAATGCGGCGGTGCGTAATCGGACCAGTCATTCTGATTTTCACTTTGCTGATTTGCGCGGTATGGTTGATCCGCGCGATGGTAAAATAAAGCCTGTGTCGGTATATTTATCAATCAATATGGTTGATGCCCAGGCATTAAATCCTATTACCGGCATATTTATCGAATTGATGTCAAATTTCTTGCTGGCGAATGCGCCCGATTCTGAACATGACGGTAAAAAAATGGGGCCGTATCCAGTATTGTTCGTATTGGATGAAATGCCAAAAATGATGAAGTTGCAGGCTGTAATTCAGGGGCCTGATCTTGGGCGTGGACAACACATTTCATATTTAATTATCGGTCAAGATATTCACCAAATTCGCGAAAAGTATGGCGCGGATGCCGCCGATACAATTATATCGACAACCGCCGCTAAAATCGTATTGCGTCAAAATGACCCGGAAACCGCGAAAAGATTTTCGGATATGATGGGTGACAAAATAAAAATCAAAATGGTCAAGGGGCCAGATGGCAAAGATAAAGAGGAAAAGTCTTCTGAATTGTTATATTCGCCAATGGATATAATGAAACTAGAAGAAGGCAAGCAATTGGTGATTTATCAGGGGTATTATAACCGTCCAATTGAAGCGACCCAAGAAAGATATTTCTTGGATAAAACACCGATACAGAAGGCATTAAATGCCAAGGTTTTAATGGGTGAATCATCGCCGTTGCCAGAATTCCTTATACCATCGCATCATAAAATTATGGGATACAAGGGAAAACCCCGTGTCTATAACCCCGCCACCGGTGAATTGAAAGAGTTTGTGGAATAAAAAACACCGGCATTTGCCGGTGTTTTTTATTGATTTTTACAACTGTGTTTTTACTTCTTGGACTTCGTAGCATTCAACGCGGTCGCCTTCTTTCAGGTCGTTGTATTTTTCAAAACTCATACCGAATTCGACACCGTTGGATACTTCTTTGACTTCATCTTTTTCACGACGCAGTTGACCGATTTTTCCGTCATAAATAACAACATTATTACGCAGGAGCCGCACGAACGCATCTTTCTTTATCGTGCCCTCGGTCACTCGACAGCCGGCAACACGGATACCCTTGCCAACCGTGAACAGCGCGATAACATCGGCATAGCCAATAAAGTTTTCTTTGCGTTCCGGTGCCAATTTACCAGACAAGATTTCTTTGATTTCATCGGTAATGCGGTATACAACACTGTGATAGCGGATATCAACGCCCGCACCACGTGCCATGTCGCGCACCGCTGCGTCCGCACGAACATTAAATGCAATTATAACCGCGTTTGATGCCGCCGCTAAACGAATGTCGCCCTCGGTAATTTGACCAACACCAGCAGACAAAACTTCGACTGCGGCTTTGTCTGAATGAATATCTTTCAGCATATCGGTAATGGCTTCGACACTGCCTTGGACATCGGCGCGCAGAATAATAGGCAATGTTAATTTCTTGGTCGCGTCACGTTTTGCGAACAGTTCTTCCAACGATGACCGTTTGACCGCATTGGCTTTGTCCTTTGCTTGCTGAACACGATATGAGGCAACTTCGCGGGTTTGTGCCTCGGTTTCCATAACATGTAATTCGTCGCCCGCCAGTGGCACAGAATCAAGCCCCAAAACGATTGCGGGTTGACCCGGTCCCATTGATTTCACGCGTTCACCAACCGAATTAATTAAACCACGGACACGTCCAAATGTTTCGCCAACAACAAATACATCGCCAATCTTTAATGTACCCTGGCGAATTAATACGGTCGCGACGGCGCCCAGACCGCGTTCCATTTTTGCCTCTACCACATGGGCGACGGCAGGCATTTCTGGGTCCGCCTTAAGATCCATAACGCTGGCCTGTAACAAAATCGCTTCTTCCAATTTATCCAGACCAATTTTTTGTTTTGCCGATATTTCAACACATTGGACATCGCCACCCATTTCTTCGACCTGGACTTCCTGTTGCAACAGGTCCAGTTTAACGCGTTGTGGGTCTGCTTCGGGTAAATCTATCTTATTGATTGCGACAATAAAAGGAACCTTGGCAGCACGGATGTGATTAATCGCTTCGATTGTTTGTGGCATAATAGAATCGTTTGCCGCAACAACCAACACGACAATATCCGCCATTTGCGCGCCACGCGCACGCATTGCGGTAAATGTTTCGTGCCCCGGTGTATCCAAAAATGTTATCATCGGACCGGATTTAGATTTTACTTCGTATGCGGAAACATGCTGGGTAATACCGCCCGCTTCGCCCGCCGCAACATTTGCATTACGGAACGCGTCCAACAACGATGTTTTACCGTGGTCAACATGTCCCACAACCGTCACAACCGGTGGCCGTGGTTGTAATTTTGCCGGGTCGGGCAACCGTTCCAGTTGTTCGGCATATGGTTTAACAACAACGCGTTTAACCGTTGCACCAAATTCGGTTGCGATTAATTCGGCGGTGTCGGCATCAATAGACTGATTAACCGACGCCATCATGCCCATTTCCATTAATTTTTTGATGACATTGCCGACTTTTTCCGCCATGGCCGCCGCCAAGTCTTTGACGGTGATTGTTTCGCCGATTGTGACTTCGTGTGCGACCTTTTGTGGGGCGGCGAATACTGCGCGCGCCTTTTCGCGGAAACGTTTTAGCGATGCTTCGGACCGGCGGCGATTTGCACCACGAATACCGATTTCGTCATCGTCATCTTCGCCACCAATAACAATATCGTGTATAGAAATTTTACCGGTTTTCTTGAAATCTTTCTTGAAATTGTTTTTTTGCGGGCGTTCATCGTCCATATCACCATGATTTTGATTGGCGCGATTGCGGCTAAAATTATTACCGGTCTGTGATTTTTGTGGTATAACGGCACTTGGTTTTTTTTCTTCGGCATCGACTGTGTCGGCGTTATTTTCACGTGCGGCCAGTTGCATTTTTACGCGGTCATATTCATCGGCTTCGCGTGCAATTTCCGCTTCGCGTGCGGCACGCGCCGCTTCTTCGGCGGCCTCTCTGGCTTTGCGTTCTTCTTCGCGTGCGCGTGCTGCCTCTAATACAGCGCGTAATTTTTCATCGGCGGCATTATGTGTTTGCACTGGTTTTACGGGTTCGTCACGCAATTCCTTGTTGCCGGGGGCGACAATGCGCCGGCGACGTTCCACGAATACAGAATCGCCTTTTTTGCTTTGTACCGCATCAATTGTCACAGATTTTCCAAGTGTTAATGTTGCCATTAAATACTCCGTATTTTAATGTTTGGTGTACAAAGTCCAAATTGATTGAACTTTGTACTTTTTACATTTGTTTTATTCGTTTTCTACCGCTATGTTATACGCCAATTCACGGGCCTTCATAATAACGCGTCCGGCAAGATGTTTACTCATTGTGTCTTCACCAACAATTTCGATTAATTCATCAGATGACAAATCGGCCAAATCTTCTAATGATTTAACACCATTTTCGCCAAGTTTCAGAATTACTGGGCGTTTGATAAAATCGAAATGCAACAAATCGTCTGTCATGCCCATTTTGTGTCCGTTGTCGATATAGTCTTGTTCAACCCGCGCCAGATAAGCCTTGGCGCGTTTTTGTAATTCGGTGGCCAATTCTTGGTTGAACCCTTCGATAGATTCAAGTTCACTGCTGTCTACAAATGCGACTTCTTCGATTGTGCGGAAACCTTCTGTGATAAGCAGGTGCGCAATCATTTCATCAACATCTAACCCCTTGATAAACAGTTCTGTTTTTTCCTTGAATTCTGTGGCACGACGTTCTTGTTCTTGGGCTTCGTTCATGACATCAATGTTCCATCCTGTCAATTGTGATGCCAATCGCACATTTTGACCACGGCGACCAATAGCCAGCGATTGCTGATCTTCGTTAACGACGACGGCCGCAGTGCGGGTATCTTCATCAACGATGATTTTTGCGACCTTGGCGGGCTGTATCGCGTTAACAATAAATACGGCTGGGTCTTCTGAATACAAAATAACATCGATTTTTTCACCGTGGCATTCGTTGATAACCGGTTGAATGCGTGTTCCCTTGATACCAACGGTCATGCCGACCGCGTCAATAGATGGATCGGATGTTTCCACGGCAATTTTTGCATGTGAACCAGGTGCGCGTGCCACAGATTTAATTTTAATTAAACCTTCGTATATTTCGGGTACTTCTTGGACGAACAGTTTTTCCATAAACAACGGGTGAGTGCGTGTTAACAATATTTGTGGTCCCGTATTAGAACGCGTGACATCCATAATTAATGCACGGACACGGTCACCGGCGGCCAATTTTTCACCCGGGATTAATTCAGAACTTTTGATATACCCTTCGGCTTTGCCATTAATATCGACAAAAACATTACCAAATTCGATATGTTTAACGACACCAGACACGATATCGCCGATATTGTCTTTGAATTCTTCGTATTGGCGACCACGTTCGGCATCGCGAACACGGGCGGTCATAATTTGTTTTGCGGTCTGAAACGCCATGCGACCAAATTCCGGTTCTGGCAAAGGATCTTCGACCACATCACCCACAGACGGATTTTTCGCATATTTTTTTGCAGCATCCACGGTCAGCATTGTATTAGAATCATAATCTTCGCCCACGGATTCCGGCGATTCAATAACAGTGAACAACCGTTTGACATGAATAGATCCGTTTTTACGATCGATTGTTGCGACAATATTAAATTCTTCGCCATATTTATGTTTAGCGATTTTTGCGATTGCGGCCTCTAACGATTCTATGACGATATCGCGTTCTATTTGTTTATCCTGGGCCAGAGTGTCGATGGCGATTAACAGATCCTGACGTGGCATAGATTCAAAAGACATATTGTATCTCCTTAGGTATTTTTTGCGTCTTTCTTACCGAAAGAGCGGGGTTTCGCAACCCCGCCCTTAAAAACTTCATTTAAGAACAAGCCTATTATTAACCCCGAATCGAGAAAAAGCAAGAAAAAAATGGTTGTGGGCTGTTTGTTGTCGGGGGCTGTCCATTGGGATATTACAAAATCGCTTACAACTTACAACCCATAACCTGCAACCTATATTTGACACCTGGGCGGATGCGTTCTATACTGAATTGACATGAGAATTATAAACAGGTATTTTTTACGCCAGTTAATAATGATTTTCGTTATGCTGATGGCGGTTTTGGCGGGTTTGGCATGGATGATACAAATAATGTCCATGATGAAATTCGTCCTTAACTATGGGGTCAAAATAAGCAGTTTTTTTGGCCTGACCGCGCTTATGATACCGTTTATTATATCTATCATCATTCCGTTTGTGACATTTATCGCAATAATTTTCGTGTATAATAAATTAATTTCTGATAATGAAGTCACCGTCATGGCGTCCGCGGGACTTTCCCCGCGCCAGATTGCACGCCCTGCGCTGGCGTTTGCGACAATCATGATGTTGGTCCATTTGTTGATGAATGTTTTTGTCGTTCCGTCCACCCAGGCACGGTTTTACGACATGCAATGGAATTTGCGGTATGGATTGGCGCATCTCAAATTGCAAGAGGCTGCATTTACCGAATTGTCGCCAGGGTTGGTTGTGTATGTTGATAAGGTTTCTGGGCATGACCTGTCCCAGGTTATGTTGTCTGATATGCGAAATAAACAATCCGAAATGGTGATTTTTGCAGAAAGGGGCAAATTAATCGCGACATCCCGCGGATTGTCTATTGTTATGTCTAATGGTTCAATCCAAGGACGCGGAAATATGATGGTTTCGGGAACATTTGATACTTTTGATATGGATTTAAATGTTGCAGACAAAGGGGGAATTAATTCCTATCGGGTGCGCAGTGTTTCTACGAAGCAACTGGTTCGTGATATATTTGATTCACCAACGGCAAAACGCCATCGTAATGCATTAACAGAACTGGCAACGCGGTTTTTGGAACCATTAATGAACATCATTCTTGCGGCACTGTGTTTGGCCATATTATTACGGTCTTCGTTATTGCGGCGCCGTGCCAGTTTTGCGCCCGCATCGGCTGTGGGTGCGATGGCCGTTGTTATGGCGGTGTTTATGTCGGCAATGAACATGATGACCAGTTTAACCGACTTTGGGGTATTGACAATCGGGGTGTTTGCAATGCTTGGGTTGGTAATGTTTGCATTGTGCAGAAAATAATAGATGAAGAAAATATTCGCTTTTTTATCAATGATTTTTGTTGGTGGCGCGTTCGCGACCGAGGCACCATTTGATGTCAATTCGCCAAAAACGATTAAATCTGAAAAAATAGAATATGATGTAAAAACCGGAACCGTAAAAACACGGGGCAAGACCGAAATTACAAATGCCGCGGGGCAAAGAATGACACTGCGGGATTCGTACTTGTCGGGGCGTGGCGAACAGTTGTCTGGCGATGATGTGAAAATATGGCTTGGGCAACATGTGTACATAGAATCAGACAATGTGACGCGTAATGGTGCCGATACGATTGCAAGAAATGCTATGTTTACTGCGTGCGCTGGGTGTGACAGTTTTGGTAATGCATGGGAAATAAATGCAACAAAAATAGTTCATGATATGGACGACCGAATGTTAAGTTTCCATAATATGGTATTCAATATATACGATATACCCGTGTTGTATTTCCCATATTACACAATGCCGGACCCCGCGGTTAAACACAAAAGTGGCTTGTTAATCCCGACATTGCAGTCAACAAATAAAATGGGTGCGCAAATAAATCAGCCACTGTACTTGTCATTTTCTGATACGCATGATGCGACATTTACATTGTCTTATCTGACACGGGAAAATCCGTTGTTCCAGTTAGAACATCGTCTTAATCTGGCGCATTCAGAATACAGAACCCGCGGTTCATACACACATAACCGCGCCGGCGAAAATCGTTGGCATATATTTAACAATGATATTATCGAAATGGGCGAATATGCCCGCGCAAGTATTTTTATTGAACGTGCATCTGATAAAACATATTTGCAGAAATATGGATTTTACGAAGATCAACCATACCTGGATTCCGGGGCCAAGGTAGAATTGTTTGGACAATCCAGTTATGCGGTTGCTGATGCACATATATTCCAAGAACTGCGCAGCGATTATGTCGGAACTATCCCCAGTGGTAATATTTTGCCGAATGTTCGTGGTGTTTATCAAACAAAACCACTGTTTGCCGAAACATATATGACATTATCTGGTGATGTGTTAAGTGTGGTGGACAAAGGAACATCATCGCAACGCATGATTGGGGAATCGCGCATAACTTCACCGTGGACAATGTTTGGTGGTAATCGTCTGACGGTATCGGTCGCCGCGCGTTATGATGTTTATAATTTTCATAATACGGACATGATTGATGGGGATAAGTTTTCTGGGGTCAAAAATCGTTTTCTGCCAAATGGATATGTAGAATGGGGGGTGCCTTTTGTAAAACCGGGTGTCGGATGGTCACAAACAATCGAACCGCGGGCGCGTTTAACAGTGATGCGCCGAGCAGATGAAGATCAGTTTGCGTTGAACAACGATTCTGCGGGTACATTTTTATCAGATACGGTGTTGTTTTCCAATAATCGATTTGCTGGATATGATTTGTGGGAAAACGGGACATTCGCAGATTATGGTGCGCGATGGGCCGCTTTCAACAGTGATGGGCGCACGGTCGAAGTGTTCTTTGGGCAATCATATGACTTTACTGATATTGCCGCCGGTACCGATCCAAACAGCGGGTTTCACAAGGGTGGTTCGGATTATGTTGGACGCATTGGATTTAATAATTCAGATTGGCTTGATATTTCAAGTCGTTTTCGTTTTAACCGCGACAGTTTTAATCTGCATCATGCGGAAACATCGGCAGTTATCGGATCATCCGCGAATTATTTTACCATAGGCCACATTTGGGCGCGCCAGTTTTTGGATGCACAAACGCTTGCGCCAGATATTAACGAAGCCATGGCCGGCGTTGGGTTTCAAATAACAGATCGTTGGTCAATGAAGTTCGAAGCAATTTATAATTGGACAGAGAGCACATTTTTGCGCCATATGGGAACGCTTTTTTATAATCATCCGTGTTATTACATGTCTTTTGGTTATAGACGCGATAACGCAGTTCGTGAAGACTATCAGGGTAATACCACATTCCAATTCCGTTTCGGTATAAGTATTGAAGGTCAAAAATATTAAAGGTAAAAGGGGAAAATAAATGAAAAAATTATTAATCTTGTTTGGTTGCTGTTGTCTTGTGTTGCCGGCATTTGGGGCAACGGTTGTTGCAACGGTTAATGGAACGCCGATAACGGATACAGATATTACCGCCCGAACAAAATTAATGACATTAGACGGTAAAGTGTCGACCGATAACCGCCGCCAGGCATTACAAAATATTATTGATGATTCGGTGAAATTAAACTATGCGGCAAATTTCGGTGTTAAACCGACCGATGAAGATGCGGCGGCTGAATTGAAACGAATGAATATATCTGGATTATCAGAATCAGAGAAAGCCATGGCGCTGTCTGCAATCAAGGCGGGTATCGCATGGCAGGTTGTTGTCGCCAGAACTGTTTTGCCAACGGTTGATGTGACGCGTGAAGATGTTAATGCAATGAAAAATGATCTGGCCCGGACCCAGGGATTGCCAATCGAAATGACCATAGTGCGCTTGACAGATATCCCGGCAGATGTTGCGTCAAAACTAACCAAGCCAAAAAATTGTGATGATGCAATAAAAATGGCGGAAGATCTTGGTGGTGTTCCACAAAAATTTGTTGCCAAGCAGTATGAATTATCATCAGATATTCGTAATCGTGTAATTAATTTACCGGTGCTTACATGGTCGCCACGTGTTGATGATTCTGTGCTTTTGGTGTGCAGTAGCAAAAAAACATCAGAATATGGAAAATTGGATGATGTGATTAAACAAAATGCAATTTATAAACAGGCAATGTTTGTTGCCGATCAACAGTTGAAACAACTGCGTCGCAAAGCGGTTGTAATTATAAATGATGACAGATATAAATTATGAAACCGATACTTTTTGATTTTACAGATTCAGAATTGGAAAAATTTATAACCAATATGGGACAACCGCGATTTCGTGCAAAACAGGTTCGTGATTGGCTAAACCGCGGTGCACCCGATTTTGAATCCATGAAAAATATTCCGGAAAAATTGCGTACAGAATTGGACAATGTTGCCCAGACTTTGCCGGTGCGTATAACCGCAAAACTTGAATCGTCGGACGGTCAAACAACAAAATTTTTACTTGAATTAAATGACGGCGAACAAATCGAATGCGTGTTGATGCGGACTAGTTATGGCAACAGTGTTTGTGTCAGTTCCCAGGCCGGTTGTGCCATGGGATGTCGATTTTGTGCCAGTACACTGCTGGGGCTGAAACGAAATTTAACCGTGAATGAAATGTTTGCGCAAATATTGGTCGCACAATGGACACTGCGTAATAACACAGATGAAAAATCAATTAGTCCAAATGGTGATGCAAATAATAATGATGTGTCACATATTGTTATCATGGGAACTGGTGAACCATTACAGAATACTGAAAATGTAATCGGTTTTATGGAACGTGCAAACGCTGATATGGGTATTGGTTGGCGGCGCATTACTCTGTCAACATGTGGGATTGTTCCCGGCATTCGTCGGTTAATAGAGTGGGGACGTCCAATTAATTTAGCGATATCGCTGCATGCGCCAACCGACGATTTGCGTTCACAAATTATGCCGATAAATAATAAATATAAATTAAGCCAGGTTTTAACGGCGGCGGACGAATTTACAAATCTGCATAATCGTCAGTTAATGATAGAATATATTTTGCTGGGCAAGAAAAACGAAAATGGTGAAACGGTGCTTTATAACGCCACCCCCGAATACGCCGAAAAATTATCGGCATTATTGCGGGGTAAAAATTGTATGGTGAATTTAATTCCATGGAACGCGGTTGATGAACGCGATTTTGCATCGCCGTCGGGTAATGCCGTTCACAGGTTCCAGGATATTTTAATAAAAAATGGTATTCATACGCGCATCCGGCGAGAGAGGGGAACCGATATCGGTTCGGCGTGTGGGCAATTGCGCCTTAAACACAAAAAGGAAGAAAATGAATCTTAGATATATAACGTGTTCAGACCCGCGCGAGTTTAATGATATTCATGATTTGGTAAAACTTGGAAAACTATCGTCACGTGTTGAAATTGCGGTCCAAGCGCATCCGTCAAAGATGTCGCCGGGAATGCCGCGTAATGAATGGTTTCGCGAATTAGTGCGCTATGTTATGCACGATAAGCATAAAATAAGACTGGCCGTGCATGTAAATCGTGAATGGTGCGATGAAATATGTAGAACAGGACATATCCCGACGGAGTTATCATATTTTTTTGAAATGTGTCGCGATGAAAATCCGTATGATGCGGTGGTTAAACGGTGGCAGTTAAATATGCCGACCGATACAGCGAACAATCTGAACATTAATGCATTGAAAAATTTAATGACCACATATCCGGAAAAATATTTTATTTTCCAATACAATGCGAATACACACAATGCTATTCATAGGTTGCATGATGCGGGATTGCACTTTTCCGTGTTGTATGATTCGTCCGGGGGGCGTGGCATTGCCCCAGATTTGTGGAATGCGCCCCTGTTTCATAATGTGCCCCAGGGGTATTCGGGCGGTATATCGCCAGAAAACGTTTCAGAAAACCTTTGTAAAATATCATCGGTTGTTCCGGAGCAGCGTGGTATTTGGATTGATGCCGAGGGTCGATTGAAAACGAACGACAGGTTTGATATAAATCGGGCGCGGCAATATATTTTAAATGCAGAAAGTTGGTTAAAAAAACAAATGCAAAAATAAAACCGCCCGTTTGGGCGGTTTTATTAACCACTAATCACTTGTTCGGAATAATTTTTATTTCAACGCGACGATTTTGGGCGCGACCCGCTGCGGTTGCATTTGATGCAATTGGGTTAGATATGCCCATGCCCATAACCTCGAACCGTGATGATTTTACGCCCTGGCCCATCAGGTATGATGCAACCGATTGAGCGCGTTGTTGTGACAAGGCCTGGTTATAATCAACAGATCCCGTGCTGTCGGTGTATCCCATAACCATAACGGTGGAATTGCTGTATTTCTTTAATACTTTGGCCACTGAATTCAATACCGGATAAAAACCGGAATTAATGTCCGCAGAATCAGAATTAAATGTTATATTACCCGGCATGACCAAGCGAATGCTGTCGGAATCACGAACGACACGAACACCGGTTGATTCCAGTTCGGCGCGCAATTCAGCCTCTTGCGTGTCCAGATAATAGCCAACGCCGCCACCAACGGCCGCACCCGCTGCTGCGCCGATTAATGCACCACGACCATGGTTTTTATCCACCAATGCCCCGGTTGCAGCGCCCGCTGCGGTCCCCAGTGCGGTTCCCCAAACCAATTTAGATGTTTGTTGTTCGCCGGTGTATGGATTGGTCGTTGTGCAGCCCGCCAATAATGCGCCAGCCAATAAAATAGGTAATGCTTTTTTCATTTTTTCTCCTTTTATGTTCGGAACCCAGATTAATCAAAAAAAGTGCAAAACACAACAAAGAAAAATATGATTTTTTATAATGGACCAATTTTGTCCACTTGTTTTCCCACAATAATATCGTAAACAAAAAACCAAGAGGTAAAAAAATGACATATCGCAGACAAAACTATGACAGAATGATGAGTGTGAAAAACGCCAAACGCCAGGTCAGATTATTGGGCAAATGTTCGATATACAAGATTCTGGACAACGATGATTTGGAACCAGAACAAAAGGTAGCATATATTCGTCATCACTATACATACTATAATGGGAACGAATCGCTGTTTAATGACCCCGTGACCAAAAAACATAATGCAAATCACGCGGTCTTGAACGAAATAATCCGAATGGTTGTCCGGGGAATTTCAGATCCAGGTTTGTTGCGGGAAATAAATACTTGTATGATGGGTATGTAAAAATATTTGTGCTTCATATTGGGTGTGATATAATTTTCCATGCAATAAGGGGGCGTATAAAATGGTAAATACAAGTGTCAAAGACAAAATTTTGGAATTCATCAAAAAACCGATACCGGTCGGTAAAAGTGTTGTCACGCGTTCGGTACCGATTTGCTTTTTTGGTGACATCGAAAATGCTAAAATCGCTACACTTAGCCTGAACCCCAGCGATAAAGAGTTTTTAGGGACCAACAAACGCCTTGTGGACAGGGATTGGTTGCCGGGTTGCCCGGCTGATACAGCACCCCTGTCAGAATTCGAGGCGTGCGAAGTGTATCACAGTTGTCTTGGGTATTTCCAAAATAACCCATATACAACCTGGTTTGGTGGCATATTTAATGAAAATGGCATGAGTGGTTTTATGAAACGCAAATATGATGCGTCTTATTATGAGGGGACGCTGGTCCACTTGGATATCACACCGTGGGCAACAAGTCAAAAGTGGCGTGATTTATCAGAAGCAACCAAAAATGCCCTTGTTAGTGAATATGCACCATATCTTAGGTTCATTTTAGACAATCTGGACCTTGATGTGATTTATGTGAATGGTCGGTCGGTAAAAGAAACACTGGAAAATGTTCTGAACATAAAATTTGTGACAACGCCCGTTGTTTTGCCGATAGGCGCAAAATCCGAGAAATACGAATGCGTTTACAACAAAACACGACTTGTTGGCATAAATCATTATTTTCAACAACAAAACACTAAACCCGGTTTCGTGGATGCGCTGATAAAGATTTTGTAATTTATCTGGTATAAAATAAAACGCACATTATTGTGCGTTTTTTGTTTTTTGTTTGTTCTGATTACAGAATTCACGGATTCGTGTGTTGCGTGCGTCCAAAAACTTTAACTGGTTTTCCAGCATTTGTTCCCATTCTGATTGGTTCCATGCCAATGCCGAATGATTAAATACATCATCGTCATATTCTCCAAAATAGAATTTTACATTGTCATTTTTCACCAAATCGTCCAGAAAAAAGAAATTCACATAGTCTCTAAATCCATCAAATAAACTAAAAAATGCCCTGTCCTGGTCCAGGGTTTCATATAAAGGATTATCAATAATACCATCATCGGGATTATCAATGCTGGCATAAAACCGTTTTATGCATTCAAGTGTTAAATCAAAACGGTCTTTTATTTTGGTATTTTGCCCGCGTATCACATTAATGGAATATAAACGTTTTGGAAAAATTATTTCGCCACCAATTGTATAGGCGCTATCAACGTATTTTTGATAAAGTCCCCTGAAATAGTCAGATGTATTTGATAAATGTTGTTCGTTGGTCTGTTTATATTCTCTATAATTTTCATTCATGTTTATTATGCAATCGCTGGCAATACGCATATAGCACGGTGTTTCCAAAAATAAATAATCATATTCCAGGTTTTTTCCTTTGTGCAGGCAAAGTTTGTCACGACTGTATAACCATTGTTGGCAATCGCGTAAATCGATATTAAATATGTCGGGGTCTTTGTTTTCTGAAAAGAACTTCTTTTCGGTATAAAGAATGATTTTGTTGTTCATTAGTAATGTTTTGTTATGACAAAAATGGTGGATGTTAAGGGACTCGAACCCCTGACCCTCTGCGTGTAAAGCAGATGCTCTAGCCAACTGAGCTAAACATCCAATGTGCGCAAATATTAAAGCATTTTTTTCGCGCTGTCCAGGTTTTTATTTGTCGCCACCGTCCATGACAGCGGTAAATGTGGCTTCGGCAACCTTTTGGCCGTCAACCATTGCGATACCATGAAATTTGTAAAGACGCATTTTATGCATTACTAAATCGACATGTAATTCCAGTGTGTCGCCCGGTTTTACCATATGTGAAAACTTAATCCGTTCCATTGTGGCAAAATAGCCCAATGTTTTCCCATTGTCCAAACGCAGGTGTTTTAATGCCAAAAAACACCCGGTTTGTGCCAGTGCCTCGATCTGTAATACGCCGGGCATAATAGGCTTGCCCGGGAAATGACCCGCGCACCAAAATTCATCATCACGAACATGTTTAATGCCGACCGCATGCGTTTCTGTTAGTTCACGAATCTCGTCCACCATGCGCATACAGCCACGGTGTGGAATAACTGATTCTATACCGCGTGCATCTATCATTTTTTGCCCGTTGTTTTTTTATAGTTATTTTTAACCCATGCATACATCCGGAAAAATTCCGTTCCGGGGGACGCCGGAAATCCCATTTGACGATCGCCGTCTGGAATATTACGCAACACGCCGGATTGGGCGCCAACCTCTACATCACTGCCAATATGAACACCGTTGGCAATACCAACATGCCCGCCCAGCAATGTGCGGTCACCAACAACCGTGCCGCCAGCCAATCCAACCCCAGATGCCAGGAAACATTCCGACCCAATCACAACACCATGTGCAATTTGGCAAAGGTTGTCAATCTTGGTCCCGTCACCAATGCGCGTGTCGGTCATAACCCCGCGGTCAATACATGTGTTCGCGCCAACGGAAACCCGGTCACCCAATACCACACGACCAACATGTGGGATAAATATATTGTGCCCGTCCTGGCGCGTATAGCCAAATCCGTTCTTGCCAATAACGGCATTTGCGTTTATTACGCATTCGGCACCAATTGTGGCGTTTTCAATATGTGCGCCACTGTACACAACCGTTCCGCGTCCCAATGTCACATTACGGCCAATAAATGCGTTTGGATAAATTTTGACATCGGGTTCAATAACGGCACCGCGTTCAATTGTGGCAAACTGACCAATATACACGGTGCTTTTTTTACGGAAAAACACGCCACGGTCAATGTGGGCATCGTGACTGACCCCGAAGCGCGGTTTTTCACGATATATTTCCCCAAGTATTTTGACAATGAATCCACGCGGGGTGTCGGTAATAAGAAGCGTGCGCCCGCGTGGCGCATGTTTGGCCATTTCTGGTTGAACCAAAATCACGGACGCACGTGTGTTTTCCAGCACAGAAATCGGCAATATTTTAAATGCCGCACTGTTTTGTTCCGTTGAATAGAATGCCAATTGTCCCGGTTTCGCATCCGCGATTGGTGCAACACCGCGAACAATTGTGTTTTTATCGCCGCGCAATTCAAGTCCGAATTTGTCGGCCAATTCACCGGCGGTCATTTTTGTGGCGGCCGGTGCTAATAAAGATTTAATAAAATTTAACATGTTTTGATTATAGACAATGATTTATTAAAATAAAAGAAAATATTACACCAACAAAAAATGCCCCAATGCGGGGCATTTTCGTTGTTTTTCTGGATATAGGATTAGAAACCTTTTGGTGTTGCCATTTTAACCTTGGACACTTTTTTATCCAACGCCGAAACGACTTCGTCTGTGATGTCCAAATTTTCGACACCCGCGCCCGTGCGTGCGAAACGACCATCAAGCACCAACGACAGATTTTTCTTGGCGATTATGCCCTCGATAATTGGGTCCAGATGCTTTGTCTGAATTTCGACCAAAGATTTTTGGAAAGATTCTTCGATGCTTTGGGCGCGTTCATTTAAATCGCGTTGCAATTTTGTCACACGATTTTGATAGTCGACAACACGTCGTTGCAGTGCGTCTTGGGATAAAACATCTTGGGATTTTTCGATTTCTGCTTTTTCTTTTTCCAACTTTTTTTGTTGGGCGGTTAATTCGTCACGCAATCTTGTTTCAAATGATTCGCGTTGCTTGCGCAGGTCTTGTAATGCGCGTGCTTCGTTCTGAATCGCATCCATGCGGACAATCGCCATGCGCAAATCCGCGCCAGTCACCGCGTCTGATGATACAGATTCCAATGCGCGATCCACAGATACCCCGTCACGACCATTTATTGCCGTACCAATCCAAATCCCTAGTATTGCAATCACAACGACAATTGCCGCAATGATACCGGTTTTTGCATAACTTTTAATTGCTGAGTTTTCTTTTGTTTGTACCATTTTCATTCCTTTTCTTTTTTTTGTTTGTGACGAAATAACTATATCAACAAAAAAACAAAAATAAAGCGGAAAATAAAACGGTTTTACCGTGCCGGGGCGATGCGAATTTCAACACGACGATTAGTTAGACGACCGATGTTATCCTGGGCGGCAATAGGGCGAGCGGCCCCACGGCCAACAATAAATAATCTTTGTGGAATAATGCCATGCTTGGTCATGTATACCGCAGTGCGCATCGCCATATCATTTGACAGTGCCGATGTCGCATGTGCGTCACGCATGGCATCGGTATATCCGGCAATTTCGATAAATGTAGCATTGTATTTTTTCAATATTTTGGAAATTATTTTCAATGTGTCCGCACCGTCCACAGATATATCGGCCACATTTTGTTCCATTATCGCATCACGCACCAAAATCACAACAACATCTGTGCCAGCGCGTTGAACAGATATGCCGGGTTTGCGTAAAGCATCATATAACGCATATTCCAGTTCCGCCATGTATGATACAGCCAATGTATTATCATTGTTGACTTTGTCCCCGTAATCTGTTGCGGGGGTGTGTTCTGTTGCATCGCTAAGCAATGTGCCACCGGCCCCCATAAATACAGGGCGTTTGGCAATGCGTGATGTTTCGGTCATGTCTGTAAAACTTGCCCCGCGCAGGTAATTTGGCCATGTCGCGCGATCTGGGCTATGATATACAACACACCCCATCAACAAGACGCATAATATTGTGCCGAAAATGTGTTTTATCTTAGTCAATTTATTCGATTATAAATGAAATTTGGTTCGTGTTTGTTGAAAAGCAATTTGATGATCCACTGATTTCTTGGCCATTAATTAAAACAGTGGTTGCCCAGGGCTGCTTTTTTATCGCAAAGTATTCGCATTCGCCAGACGACAAACCCACCAAATTAATAGAAAAAGATTTTTCATCAAAACTGGGGGTGACCGACCATCCATCGCCACCGATTGGTGCGGCGGTTGAATTTAGTGCACCGGCCTTGACCAAATAGTCGACTGAAATGCCGGCGTATGAACCGCGCGCGCCGGTAAGCAATTTAACATTTTTGACCAGTTGTTCTAGTTCACTGGAAACAATCGTTCGTGTTTGGGTTGTACGGATTTGTCCGTACATTTTAACAGCGGCCACCGAAATAACAGCACCAATTGCTAAAACCCCGATGATTTCAATCAAAGATCGTCCGGATTCTTGTTTCATATTTCCCCCCATTTTTATTTTGTTGAACCAATTATTTCGGCACCCTCAAACAGGCTCATTGCGTCGGCAATCAAAGGGTCCGATTCCAATTCTTCGCGCTTTTGTTCGGATACCGTTTGGACATTTTCAGATTTTTCTTCGCGGATTAATGTCCATGCATGCCCGGTTTTTGTGTTAAGCCATTTTGATAATTTTTGGGCGAAATCGGTATCTGTACCACGATCGAAATATGTTATTTTACCATCAGAAAAATCAGAAACTTCGATATTGTTTGTATAGTAAGAATACAACAACATTTCTTTTGCGGATTGTAATTCAGAAGCAAGTTCTGTGGCCGATGAAATCGTGACTGTTTTTGGCGCAACGGGGTTGGACACAGGTGGTGTTATGGTGGTCGCCGGTGTGGTGGGCTGTTTTTTCAATATGTCTGCCACAGATGGCATTTCCGCGATGTGCATCATACGTACAATTAACATATCGAAACATTGCTTTGGATTTCCTGTTGCGGCCATTTCCGGGACAGATGCCACCATGACCTGCCATATGCGGGACAGGGTGTTAAGTGTTATACGCGAATCAATTTCACGGATTTTTGTGCGCTGGTCCGCGGTATATGGTGCGGTTGCAATGTCGCCCATGCGAATCGACGGATGCATGCGCGTTGCCCAATGGGTCCATTCCATCATATCGGTTAATAACATAGACAAATCGGCACCGTTATTATAGATATTATCCACCTTGTCCAATGCGGCGGCGGTATCACCGCTTAGCACCGTTTCCATAACATCCATAACAACGCCACGATCGGCGCGTTTCAACATGTTAAGTACGGATGTTTCGTCGACATGACCACCGGTCTGGGCAATTGCCTGGTCCAATAGGGACAATCCGTCACGTACAGAACCGTCCGCGGCGCGTGCCAATAATTCATTTGCGCCATCTGTTAATTCGATTTTTTCATTTTCTGCAATCCATGCGAAGTGTTTTTTCAGTGTATCAACCGGAACACGCACCAAATCGAACCGCTGGCATCGTGACAGAATTGTCACCGGAACTTTGCGTATCTCGGTCGTCGCCAGAATGAATATTACATGTGCGGGTGGTTCTTCGAGTGTTTTAAGTAATGCATTAAATGCACTTTGCGATAACATATGAACTTCGTCGATAATATAAACCTTGTACCGGCCATTAGTTGGACGATACTGGACAGCGTCCAGTATTTCACGCATATTATCGACGCCCGTATGTGATGCGGCGTCAATTTCCAATACATCAATATGCTGACCTGCGGCAATTGCACGACAATTTTCACATACGCCACATGGCTTAGCCGTTGGACCATCGGACGACATACAGTTCAGTGCCTTGGCTAAGATGCGTGCCGTACTGGTTTTTCCCGTGCCACGAATACCCGTAAAAATATATGCATGCGCGATGCGTCCCGTACTTACCGCGGTGGTAAGTGTTTTTACCAAAACATCCTGGCCAATAAGGGAATCAAAATCCTGGCTGCGGTATTTGCGGGCCAAAACGGTATAACTGTCATTCATGCGTAAACTTCCTTTTGTGGCAAGAATAGCAAACCGCATTCAAATTTCAACAATAAATATGTTTCGCAATGGATTATTTAAGGTTTTCGATAAAGTCCGGTAATTGAATATCTTCGTCATCAGAAGATTCCGATGTTTCGGGCGCAACTTCGGCTATCTTGTCATTTGTGCCACGTGAAGAATCTATTTTACCCTGTTCGGCGTTAACAATACGACAATAGTGTTCCGCCGCCTGGAGCAGACGTTCGCGTTCGATTTCGTCCGAAGTCTGACGCGCTTGATCGATGTATTGTTTCCTTTTTTGACGCCATTTATGGCAGCGTTGAATCATTTGCCCAACATTCGAGGTCTGATTTTTTTTGTTTTGCATGTTCTTTCTTTCTTATACAAAGGAAAATTGCTCTGCGGATTTTTGTCGTCCGCGCTCTAAACACTTGTGATATTAATGCATCTTAAAACTGATTGCAATATTTTTTTTCAATTGCTATTCTGAATACCGTAGGAGGGATTTTTGCACGATAATCGCGGAAATTTTTTATTACAAGCATTGCTGGCGTTGACATTGTTGTTCGCGTTTGTTCCGTTTATTGCAATAAAATTGTTGGGACGCGAAAACGATGCAATGATGTATGCCGCCACGCGTCAGATTGATAATGCAACAACCGCGGCGCGGATATACATTCGTGAAAATGTTGGAAATTTGCCATATAACCAAACAGTTATTTCAGGAAATGCGTTTTCAAATACACTTGAACCGTACGGATTACCGCTGGGGTTTGTGCCAAAAACGGCCCTGGGCCAGGATATGTCTTTGGTTATAAACAAAGATTTCGAATCGGTTTCTGCATACATTGAATTAAAGGGTGGAAAATTAAATGAACTAAGACGCGCGGAATTGGTCCGACGAATTGGGTTCTATGCAGCGGATGCCGGTGATGAAACTATTCATGTGGGAATAGTGTTGGATAATATTTATTCTGATGTTGTTCGTCGCAACGAAACGGATGTAAAATCCAGTGCATTTTTGGTCGATTTGGATATGGGGGGATTTGCGTTTTCTGGGGCGGGGCATGTTGCAATGCGGCGCGGGGAATTTGATGGCGCGGAAATAGGAATATTGACAATCAATGGACTGGAAACCGGGCGCAAAGCACGGAATAATATTTCCACCATTGTCACAGACAAGGCTATATTTCAATCGCACACCGGGGAAAGCGCACTGTCACTTACGCGTGGGGCGTTGATTGTTGGGTCTGTTTCTGGAAAAACGGTGTCGCTGTATGGCGATACCGGAACCATTACAACGAATAATGCGGCTGTTTATGATTTTTCCATGACCGCTGGACGTACGGGATTTTCGGGACCCGCAAATTGGAAAATTCACGGTAATGTCGTCACCAGCAAGATTAATTTTAGTGTGGAACGATTGGATATAAGTTCATTTATAAATGCTTCGCGCGGGCAAGATGTGTACATTAACTCGAATACGTTGGAATATAACAGCAACAGTGGCATTGATACTAATGTGATCCATGCATCAAATATCACATTGCGTGACCAAACATCCGATGCGTTGTCGCGTGGCAGTTCTGGGGCGGTTGTTTTGGACATTCGGCCGGCGGGAACATCGTTGTTGCCAGATGCCTATGTCGCAACAATTGATAACGGTGTTTTTGAAATATTGGCCCGACCATCGGACTCGGGTGCCAACACAGTTGATTGCAAATCAATAATAAATTCGCTACAGGGTGTGTATAATCAACACTCGTTGGCACAATACATAATATGCCAGTATGTATATTGGCAACGAATCGAAAAAAGAATAAATATAAAACAATGTTTGTTGGCGGGCAAGAGTGACTGTATTTAGAACAAAAATCTTTGACAGAGAAAATCGTGGTGCCAGTGTACTTGAAGTATTACTGTCTATGGCGATTGTTGCCATTGCGGCACCGTTGGTTTATTCGCAAATATCGGAAACCAACAGAAATATTCATGATATGGCAATGGCGCATAAAATTACAGAAATGCGTGGCAATATATTGAATTTTATTCGTTTGAACCAAGATGAATGGCCCGATGTCGCCCAAATTCGCATGACGGATGAAGAACTTGAAATAATAGCAGATGGTGCACATGCCGGATTCATTGATAAATATGCAATGCGCGGAACAACAATAACCGATGTTTATCTGGCGTTTGATATTAATGCACCACACCTAAGAACGGCAAATATCGCGCATCATATCGGTCAAGATGCCGCAGTCGTTGGCGGTGATGGTATTGCATATGGCCGAACATGGGCGGTAAGTGCCCCAGAATTTGGTGTCGGTGATTTGATATATCGTGTGTCGCGCAGTGTATTTGGTGAAGATAATACAAAATACCTGCATCGTGGTTCGTCCGGCGAAGACGATTTAAATGTGATGTTGCGCGATTTGAACATGGGTGGATATGATGTATATGATGTTGGCGGGATGTCTGCATCTGCTACACGAATCCAGGATGCGGCGGCAACATTTGTGAGTACCGAAGATTTAACCGCACAAAGCGTCTATTTTTCCAACGGTGCAAACATGGCTGGTGGAAATGTGTCGATTGATTCTTTGCGTGTGACGGGTGACATTATGGGATTCAGAAACATATATGCCGATCGTTTGAATGGGACAACATATACAACAATAGGGCGCGTTATTGCCGATCGTGCAACGGTGACCAATTCGGTAAATGTTGCGCGTAATTTCAATCTTAAATCAAGCACCGCCCGCACAATAAGCGGATTTACCGGAATAAAGACAGGATCTGTGTATACGCCATATTTGACAACAAATGAAATAATGTTTTACGAAGATTTCGGATTAACCGTATCAGGGGAGTTAATGTTATCAACTAATTCACCGATTAAATTTGGAAATTGGTCGTTTCCATCAAAATCACCACCAAGTTTCACATCGCTGACACTGGCGCGCGCGACGATGCCGGCGGTGCCAAATAAAACGGAGTTCGGGGTTTTGATGACAAATGATTGGCAAATGTATGTTCCAGAACAAATTGGGGGCGTAAATGGTTTGCAATAGTCGCATGTTTAACAGTGATATGTCCCAACGCGGTGGAATGTTGGTCGAATTGCTGATGAGTGTCGCAATTGTTTCGGTCGTGTTGCCGTTTCTTTTTCGGTACCAGCAAGATTCTATAACGCGCGTGGAAAACATAGCGGTCGCTCGCCAGATGCAGGATGTACAAACTGCGCTGGAAAGATATATCATGATTAATCGTGATAAATTACTTGCCGTTGCCGGTAAATCGATAACACGTGTAGAAATTAATGATTTATTAGAATACGGTGTGCCAGAAACGATTGTTTCAGATAATGCCGACAAATACCAATTACGTATTCTGAAATCATCTGATGCCACCGGCCAGGCCACTTTACAGGGTGTTGTTGTAATGTCCGATGACACAATATCCCCGATGCGTACGCGTGAAATTGTTGCGGTTGGTGGACGCGATATGGGTTTTGTCGAAGGTGTGCATGCATACGGAACATTTGGTGCATGGCACACGGATACAATCGATCTGGGGGTCGAAGCAACTAATGGCATTGTTGGCACAACGCCGGTAAATCGTGATAATGCATTATACCTTTGGCGGGTTCCGTCTGATAATGCGGACGATGCGACAATGTTAAGTGGGCTAAGTTTAGGTGGGCACGATATTATAAACACTTCACAATTTGATGTAAAATCTGCTGGGTTTGATGAGGTTTTACAATCCATCAACATTGCCGCGAACAAGGTCGTTTTTGCTAATCGAACAACCATAGACAGTGCATTTGAAACCAAAAACGCGACATGTGTTGGAACACTGGCCTCGGATGCGCGAAATATGGAAATCGGCGGGGCGTTAACCATGACGGATTTAGGAAAGTTTTCGGCATTTAATACGGAAAATTTATGGGTGACAAATCTGGAACTGTCGGGGGTGTCTATTGCCGACACGACCAAGGCAACATTTATGGATGTTAACCAAAGTCTGGATATGATGGGGGGGCGCATATCGTCTTTGTTTACCACGGTCGGGTTCAGCGGATCGATAACGCCACGGTTGGTTGTTCGCGATAAAATCGAAGATTCTGTCAATTCTAATTTCTTTTGGGATGTAAAAAACGGAAATGCAAATTTGGCAGATTTGTCGTTGGTGGAACTTAATCGAATGGCGACATTGATATCGCGGGCAGAATCTGATTCTTCCACTGTTGCAACCCAGGTTTTTGGTGGCGTCGCCGCAAATAAAAACGCAACAGCCGCTGATTTTATGAACGCAATTAATGAAATCCAAACCAAGGTGCGCGCCAAATATCGTTTGTTGAATTTAGAATAATTTGTGATATAGGTATTAACTATGAAAATAAAATGTGATTTTTGTAAAACAGAATATTCGGTCGACAAAACACCAACTACGCCGGTTAAGTGTGCGGTGTGTGGCCATGTGTGGACGGTCGCGATTCAATCGCGACGCGGGGCATGGATGATGTTTTTTGTGTCACTTTGTGCATTGTTGTCGGCGGCCGTGTTCGCAACCGCTGTGGTGGTCCAGTCCAAGATTAAAAATGCAAATCGTGAACCAATTGTTGCACAATTAACCGAAATAAAAACAGTGGCCGATGAAAACGGGGTGCCACGGTTTGCGGTACGTGGCGTTATTGTTAATCAATCAACTGAAATATACGGGGTTCCGGACTTGGTTGTTGTGTCGCGTGACGGCGCGGGTCGTGAAATCGCGCGTCAGAAGTTTATGCCATCGGCAACACTGGTCGAATCGGGTGCGTTTGTCGAATTTAATCATGTGTTAAATACACCGACCAACGGTGTTGAAAAAATAACGATCGAATTACAAACGGGGGACAAATGATGAAAAAACTTCTTATCGCATTTGCGGTTATGTTTTGGGCAACCGCGTCTTTTGCAGATAATGCGCCAAATCCGCCCGCGTTGGTTCGTCGGGTCAGCATTTTTTCCACCAGCACCGATTGGCAGGCAATAACCGGTCTGTTGTTGAACGAATATCGTGGGCATTTCAAGCCTGATTCTAAATTGATTGGGACCCGTGGGTTGGTATTATATTATCTGGACGGATTTCCATGCTATGGCCTGGGCGAAGGGGTTCGCATTTGGATGGGACCGAATAACAAACACGATGGTGATTTACGGATTGCATGTGTTTATGCACCCGAAACGATTAATTTTTCGTGGCGTAATGCAACACGCGATGCAGACGATGCGACTGGAACGGGATTGCTTACTTGTCCGGTTGATGCCGATGGTCGTGATTTAACAATCGATTTATCCAAATGCCAAAAGGGCAAAGATTGGTCTGAATATAAATAGGTTTTGACGTGATTCGTGAATTTATTGTTGATGAATTAAATGCGGGCGTTCGTGTCGATAAGTTCTTGGTCGGCGTTATGCCCGATTTTTCACGTAGCGAAATTCAGAAATTTTCCGTAATTCGTAATGGGGCGCCACTGCGTTTTTCGGACAAGGTGCGTGTCGGTGATAAATTATCTGTGGAAATACCGGATGCACCAAAAACAACGATTGCGGCGGATAATATTTCGTCTGACTTTGATTTAGATATTTTATACGAAGATGACGATATAATTGTGATAAACAAGCCGCGTGGGGTCGTTATGTATCCGTCCGCCGGGAATAAAACGGGAACACTGGTCCAGAATATCTTGGCACATACACCGTTGGCGTCCGCGGGTGGTACAACGCGTCCCGGGGTGGTTCATCGTCTGGACAAAGATACCAGCGGTGTAATGGTCTTTGCAAAATCAGATGCGGCGTATCACGGTTTGGTAAAAACGTTTATGGCGCATGATTTAACGCGAAAATATGTCGCGTTTGTTTGGGGTGTTCCAAACTGGGAAAGCGCGACAATTACCGGCAATATTGCGCGTTCATCACGCAATCGCCAAAAAATGAGTATGGTTAAATCTGGGGGTAAACCGGCAACGACATTGGTGTCGGTAATGGATGTGTGGCCACGTGTCGGGGTAAGTGCGTTTCGGTGTACATTGTTGACGGGTCGTACACACCAAATTCGCGTTCATTTATCGGCACATGGATTCCCGGTTTTGTGTGATGCGGTCTATGGTCGGCCGTCGTCGCGTTTGGGATCGGTAAAGAACCCGGATTTATTGGATTTTCTTAAAAACCACAGTGGTCAAATGTTGCATGCTGAAGTGCTGGAATTTGTGCACCCCATAACCGGTAAAAAAATGCATTTTCGTGCACCATTACCCGACGATATGTCGGAATTGAAGTATTTGATTTCTGATTGCTGATTTCGGATTTTGTGGTGCCGCCGAAAATCATAAATCAGAAATCATAAATCCTAAATCTTTTTTGTTTGTCTAAATTCCAAAATATGATATAATAAAATAAAAATAATGGAGTGAGACAAATGCATTTCTTTCATAAAACTGTTGGTTTAATGGCACTTTTGTGTGCGACGCCGGGCGCTTTTGCGGCAACTGCGCGTCCCGCGGATAGCCGTATCGGTATTGTCACAACCGCGTCATCGCGTATGCCGACAATGGCGGTCAAAACAACCGGCACAACATCGACATCGACCGGTTCGACGACATCGTCCGCATTGTTGGCTAATGCCGAATGCATCGATGCATACAGCCAATGTGTCAAGGGCGCAGACGCGTGTGGCGAAAATTTCGAGGAATGCACGAACAAGGTCTTGTTCCACGGTAAAATGCCGAATTGTTTAAGCACATTGGCCCAGTGTTCATCCGCCGGTGTGGAAAGTTTGTTCGGCACATCGAACATTTCCGCGTTGGCATCGGGCGCGACCAAGAATACCTATGGCGAAATAACCAATTATACATATCCCACGGATGGCAGTGTTCTGGGGCAAATGATAACCGCGGCGGCGATTTTGAACCAGTATGATACATCAACATGCGTTCGCCGTGTCACATCGTGCCTGCGCAAGGATTCGGTATGTGGAAATGATTTTGAACTCTGTACAACGAATACAGATTTCCGTAAACAGCGCGTATTTTGTGATTCGACACTTGCACGGTGCCAGTCTGAGGGCGTAATAGAATTACTTGGCTCGTCCAGTCGTACGGCAATGCCAACGGCATCAAGTCGCATCGGTGAAATGATTACTGAGGGGGCGTCACTGGCGGCAATTAATGCGGTTGGAACATGTTATAAAACGGTTGATCAATGCTTCTTGGGGGCGTGCGCACAAAATCCGTACAAATGCTATGAAAACAGCGGCCAGTCCATTGTTGATATCGTCGAAGCCATTAATAATGGTTCCGAAATTACAACCGAAATGGTTGATACTGCAATTAACAAATCGTCTATATCGGCGTATATTAAAAACAATTGCTTGGAAACGATCGGGGCCAATAAATATTGCTATGCGACATTCTTGGGCAATGGTCAAATGCCAACAAATGCCCAGTTGCGCGACGAAGATAACCAGGAAGAAATTTTCGATTTGGCATATGAATCACGTATGAATGCGGCAATGAAGGCCAAAATTGCCGACTTGGTTGATAAATTTGATACACGGGCGAAACAGAAATGTACCGACACAATTAAATCGTGCGCAATGCGCGTATGTGGCGGCGGTGTTGGTTCGGCGTGCTATGCGTTGGTCAAGGGCACAAATGGCAACAACAGTATCAACGGTGGCGCAACATATTCCGAAATCAAAACGGGTTGCGAAGCAATCGTGAATACTGATGCCAACTGTAAATATGCTGCGGCAAATCCGGGTGCCGTTGGGGCGTATTCATATACATATATAAAGGATGATGCGTTCGGCACACTGTTCCCAGAATATACCACCAACAAAGATCCAATTGGTGTTGTTGCGGCGTTGAATTCAGCCTTGGCGACTAATTATAACGATGCGGCGATTGCCCAGATGAAGAAATCTTGTGAAAATGTGGCCAAGGGGTGCATCAAGTCCATGTGTGGTTCGGACTATACAAATTGCTATCGTAATCGGACAGATATTATTTCCGGGTCCTATGATACTGGTACCGGTTTGGATAAGTCTATGAACAAGATGGGCGGTGTGTTGGATAACAATGTTGTTATCGGTTTGTGCCTGGATACAATTAAAAACGCATCCAGTTGCGAAGAACACCTGGCTATACAGACGGCAAAGTCGACACTTAATAATAATTATAAGAGTGCTTGGGGTGAAAATGGTTCCGTTCGTGATGCATGGTTGGATGCCAATTCTACAACTGCAAGCGAACAGTGGTCCGAAGAAATGGTTGAAACCGGATTCTGTACGCCATCGGATACCAAGGGGGGTAAGTGTCAAACATCCGATTTAGCACCATGTGATACAGTTGATTCCAACGGGTGTGTATATGATGTGAAACAAACCGTGCGCTATTTGGACTATGTTTTGGATAACGAGGCCGAAACATTATTGCAACAGGTTATGGTTGATATCGAAAAAGAAGCCCAGGCAACATATAACGCCAAATTGACACGCGAACAGAATATGTGCCTGGCGGCAAATGAAGCAGGCGGTATTTTAAGCAACCGCGATTTGGGTTCTACATTTATGTGGGCTAAATTAAAGGCGTCAAGGAAAGTTCCGTCCGGTTATAATGTGAATGGTCTTAAACCGACACAGTTCGAAGCCAGTAATGATTTGTATGGTTCGTTCTGTCGCGTGCGCGTCACATTGCAGTCCGACGATAAAAAGATCCAGGAAGCAATGCGCAACAAATCATGGACCACGGCGTATTTCGCGGTTGGTGATTCGTTCACATGCGGTTCATGGATTCCAGAATCAGATTTGATGGCAATTTCTGAAAAAGTGGCCGAAGAAAAAACCGGTACAGACGCCAGTGGTAAATTGACCGAGGGCCAGGGTTGGGCCGTCGCGGGTGCATCGGTACTGTCTGCAATCGCCGGTGGTGTTGGTACAGATCTTTTGCAATCGCAAACCGGCCTTGGCGGATTGTTAAAGACAACAACCAAGAAAGACAACGTTGCAAATATTAAGAATGAAGCCAGAGATTGTAAAACAATCGCAACCACGGCAGCAACAGCAGCGAGCGACAAGGCTAGAGATGATTCCAATGTAGCAAATGCGGTGTATTTTGCCCTAAATTCAGCACGCAATTTAAGAAATCGTTATGATAGTATTGAAAGTGTGTATGATAAGCTTGAGCAATATAACACTGCGGACGCCGTCAATGGAAATAGAGAAAAGGTTGTGACAGCTGCACAAGCCCTGGCACAAGCGTGTGACGATTTGTCCAAAATGAGTGACGCTACACTTAGGGAAACCCAAGACAAAAACTTCTGGAACAATGGTGGTGGTCGTGCAATGGTTGACCTTACTGGCGCGGGGTTGGTTGGTGCGGCCGGTGGTGTTACAACGGCGCAAATATTAAAGGAACAAAATCGTACCAACTTCACCGCGGAACAGCAGGAATGGATGAACAAGGTTGGCCGTCACATTACATGCTATATTGGCGGTGACGAGGCCGGTAATTACGGTGATGTGATTACGACAAGTTTAGAATAACATCCATTGTAATAAACAAAAAACCGTCGCAATCGCGACGGTTTTTTCTAAAAATACACTTTTTGTCATTCCTGCGCAGGCAGGAATAGGATGGTTTTTGTGCTCTAATTTCAGAATGTGTCATCCCGGGCTTGACCCGGGATCCAGGTATATCCTTTTTGTCATCCCCGCGAAGGCGGGGATCCACTGCCCCGCAGGGTTTTCTTGAAATAACCGCTTTCTCTTGTTAATATTCAAGTTATGGAAAAGCACGCTTATGTTTATATTATGGCAAGTGACAAAATGGGAACCCTTTACATCGGTTCAACATCCGATTTGGTTGGCCGTGTGTTTGAGCATAAAAACAAGGTATATCCAAAATCTTTTACGGCAAAATATAACTGCAACAAATTGGTGTATTATGAACAATGCGAAAACACAAAAATTATGGTGCAACGCGAACGCGAATTAAAAAAGTGGAATCGTAATTGGAAAATACGATTGATTATCAAAGATAACCCAGAATGGCAGGATTTGTATCCAAATGTTTTAGAAGCTTTTGGATATGATAGCAATATGTAAAAAATGCCTGCGGCGCAATGGATCCCCGCCTTCGCGGGGATGACGAATCTCTGGAATACGATTCAAGAAATCCTTGCTCACTTGTCTTTTTTATGATAAAATTAGATGAAAGAGAGAAATGAAATCAATAGCCAGATTTTTGTTGGTGGCATCGGTCATCGCACCGCTTGGCGCGCAGTCAGCGCCGGTGCCGTCCACGCGTGGCAGCAATTTAACCGCATATAACGGCGCATCGGGTATGGCGAATAATAATAACTGGAATGCGTTAATGAACGCGCGTTCTGGTTCGGATGCGGCAAATATGCCGGTTGCGGATTTTGGTAATTGTAATGCGATTGTGTTGCGCTGTGCCCAGCCAAAGTGTGCCAATGGCGGGTGTATGGATATGGACATCACATCAACTATTGTTGCGGGTTGTGTTCGGTCGAATGAATCTTGTGTGCAATATGGTGACGATTTAGTGGAATATATCTCTGCACAACTGGTGGCGCAAAGTACGGCAAAATCTAATGCGGCCCAGACCGCCGCGGCAAATGCCGCCGCACAGCAAAGCGCGCAACAAATCGCCGCTATGCAACAACAGATGCAGCAAATGCAATCGCAAATGGCGGCACAAAATGCGGAAACCGTTGCGCAATTGCAAACCGCGCTGGAAGAACAAAAACAATTAACCGCCCAGGCTATTGCAGATGCAACAACCACACGTGCAACGAATACAACATCTGGTGTGGACTATTCGGCGGGCGATACGACCGGTAATAACCAAACCACGGCCCAGGTCGCGGCGGCGGGTGCATTAACCACCGCACAACAAATTGCCGCACAAAACGGTGTTTCGGCGGACATACTGGCGCGGGAACAGATTACCGGACAAATTATGTCATCAATAGAAAATGCCGATGCGCAATTGAAAACATTGAAAACCACAATGACCGATGTTTTTGATTATGCAGGCTGTGATGCCAAGGGTAATAATTGCACCGGGCCAAAACGGGTAAAGGTGTTTAAGCAAAAAGCAATGGACTTTTTTGATCCATATGAAAATGTGCTGGATGAATTGTATGACGCGCTGATTCTGGCCCAGTCGGTCGGTGTGGACATTACCGACATCTATATGATGCTTAATGATTCTTGCAATGTATGGGGCCAGTATTTGTGTTCGACCACGGAACGTATGATACAAAAACCTGTATATGAACGGGATGAAAACGGGGTGTATAAACAAAAGGGAACACAAACTGTTATGACACGCAGTTGGCCGACATATGGTACAAATTGTGGTGCGGATGGCAAATCGGTGGCCAGTTCCACAAGTCGTGGTGGTTTCCCGTGTGTCATCGGTCAGGTTATTCCACCCGAAGACGACCCCACATGCACATTACAAAAAACATTGACCGGTGGGGACGAAGTCCAACGCAACTGGTTATGGGAAGAACAGGGCGAATTTAACGGCAATATTCGTGTCGGTTGCGCGTCAAGCGCGTTGCAGTCTTCCCGATTTTTCCGCAATCGTAAAAAGGGTGCCAGCATTGATATTGAAACACTGGAACGCATCATTGAACAAGACGCGCCAAGTGTTTATGGTTCGCGTTGGGGAAACGCCGATTCAACAACACCGGAAAAAGACGGTGTGCCGTTCTGTATGGTTAATGAAAAAACTTATGCGGATTTGGAAAAAATCGTGTCATTGAAAACATTACCCGCAGCCGTATGTGTGACACAGACAGAAATGGAAAAATTGGCAACCAGCGATCCCCGTGTCGGTGAAGATGATGGCGATATTTACGAAAAATGCCGTGATTGGTCAAACAGAAAATCACTTTGGGGTACCAGTTATATTTCGATGGCACACTGTTTGTGCGAAGAGAGTAATGTATTGGCAAAATATGAGTCTGGAACCGGGGAATGTAAGTGCGGGGACGGATATGAGTGGAACCAAAATACTCTTAGTTGTGATGTAAAACTGGACGATGACGCAATTAATTCAGATATTGAAAGTGTCACAAAAGGTATGTTGGATAGTATTCTGAAGCCAATAAAATAAACTGAATAAAATGGACATAAAAAAAGATATCTTTACTAAAAAATTAATATGTGTGCTGGGTATGGTGACATTGTTGTCAGCCCAGGGTGCGTTTGCGGCAACATCTAATGGGTGCGATAATATCGATAAAAACGATCGCATTAATCCGGAAATTGCGCTGTGTTCAACACATGTGTACAATATAGGGCGCACTGAAAACCCAAAATCAGAATCGCAAAAGCAATTAATGCGCGATGTCGTTGCGTTGAAATCGACAGTTATGACGCAACAGATGTACAAGCAATACGAATACCTGGAATCTATGATGAAACGGTTCAAGACTCAATTGGAAAAAGCCGTTTTAACAACTAAACTCCAGGCCGCCGGTGCGGATAATTCGGCATCATCAACATCATCATCTGGGGGTGGTTATTCGGGCGGTATTTCTGTATCTCGTGACCGGAATTCATATGCGGTTATTGACGGCGCAAACGATTGCAACCTGATTATGGATAAGTTAGAGGCGTTACAGTGTATCCAGGGCAATTTAAGCGTCGTATTAAGCGCATTGAACGACCGTAAAACATCCGAGGCCGCTAACCAGTTAAAGAAAGATGTAGAGGTGTTTAAATCATGGTTATCGGACAAGGATACAAACACACCAACCAAGTGTGGTTATTTGTCGGGTGATAGCAGGGTAAGGGATTGTTTGACAGATATGCGCAGCAGGGTTGCAAATGCCATAGACAACTATAAAAAAGATAATCGCCAGGTTCAGCAAATAACCCCAGGAATGCAAAATTAATAAAAAATCCCGCCCGCATGGCGGGATTATGTCATTCCTGCGCAGGCAGGAATAGGGACCAAACACTGCGGGCGCATGCCCGCCAATACCCCTACCCAAGAGTCGTTAACTCGTTTCACTCGTAAAACGACTCTATCCCGCCCCACAAGGGGGCAGGCCCCGCCTTCGGGGGGGATGATAACTAATCACTAAAAAACGCCCCAGGGGGCGTTTTCTTCTTGGATTGTTATGGACATAACTCCAGTTGTTTTAACACGTTCTGGACATCGTTATTGACCGATACGGTCACTTCGCGTTGCAGACCGTCCGTGTATGTGTAATAGAACTTTTGATTCGCGAATTCTGGTGCAGCGGAATATACTTGCTTAAACGGTGCCAACATTGCCGTAAACCACTGACGACCACGGCACAGACAACCATTACGCACATCCGCGGCAACCGCCGCCGTCGCAGTATTTGGATATTTTGCATCCAGTTCTGCGTCCGTCATCATTAAACAACGCGCACCAAAACCATAAAAGTTCGCATCGTCCGACATAAATTTGTAAACCAACCCGTCGGATGCGCCCGCGCGTTTCAATGAATATACCAACCCGTCGGTACAGCATGCATTCGCAGAACGCATTAACATTTTATAGCGGTCCAGTAACGGCGCAGAAACAACATCGTTCGCGGTAATGTTTGCGTTGCATGATGCGGCCGATATAAATTCTTCCACCATATCTGTGCGAATAAGCGGACTGCGCGGGGAAACGGTTTCACGAACAATTGGTTTGCGACGCCATATTTCGCATTCTGTTTCGCTGTCGAATGGACAACCATCGGATTGACCAAATGCGACACTAACTATTTCGGTCATATCCTGGGCCGTGTATTTCGGTGACGGAGCATATGTCGTGCCGCATCCGTCATCGAACCAAAAATCAAATGTTGGCCGATTCGGTTCCAGTAATTCATCAATACGGGCACGTGTCGCCGCCGCATCCGCCATATTCTGATCGTATAAATCAATTATTGGGTCGGTGGCATATGATGGGGCATCAACTTCGCGCAAATATATTTCCGGTGATGGTTCCAGAAACCAATCTGAAAAATCTTTGCGTTTGTAGTGCGCAATCGAATCGTCCCAAATTGGAACACCGTCGCGCCAATCAACCGTTTTATCGAATGAGTATGTTTTTTTGTCGTGCGAACCATCCCACAATGCGGGGCGTGTGTCTTCTGGTACGGGTTTGATAGATAAAGTCTTTACCGAACGCATAGGAATAGGTGTCACGGTGTAATATTCAACCGGTTGCCGATATTCTGTGACCGGTGTCGGGGCAATATAACCAGTCGGTGCCGAAACATAGCCCGTATCGGCGTACATCATTTCGTTAAAGTCACATTCCGCCCCCGTACAATCAGACGCCAGGGCAGGTGTCATCCCGCATATGACAAGCAGAGATGCAAAAGCATATTTTTTCGTTTTCATACCTTGGATTATATCACATTTTCGTGGGATAAAAAACAGATTTTTTATTTGTGTTTTGTTGCTGTATGGATTATATTCCTGTACGTAACCAACAAAAGGGAAAATTATGAAAAAATTATTGGCGATTGCAACATTGACAACAATGGCGTCCATGCCGGCGTTTGCGGGAATTGGCGATTATATCCCAAGTGGATTGGAATTTGGGGTTGGGTTATCTGGATCAACGGGTGTCAATGGTTTTGTAGGATATGCAAATAAAAAAGCGGAATCTTTTTGGTGTAAACGCCTGGGGGTGCGTTTGGATTTTGCATCAACCGCGCCAATCAAAAAGACAATGAACAATGCGATCAACAATAATATTCAAGATATCGAACTTGGCGATGACGGTATTCGCATTGACGGTGGTTCGTTGAAATCTAAACATTTTGCGGCATTGATTGATATTTATCCGTTCGGAAACACATGGTTCTTGGGTGGATGGCGACTGACCGGTGGTTATATGTTTGGTGATTTTAATCTGCAAACAAATCTGACCGGGAAAATAGATGGTTTGTCGGATGGTAAATATGCATTCGTTTTGGACGGTAAAAAATATTATTACGAAGGAAACAGTGTTCATGGAACAGCAGATATGAAGTGGAAATTCAATGGCCCATATGCAGGAACCGGTTTTGATATTGGGCTTTTCCGCGGGTTTAAAATGTATTTAGATGCAGGTGTCGTGTTTACTAGCAAGGCTGCCGAGATTGGGTTGAATGTGCCGTTTACCAATTTGCACAAGGAAAATGGCGACCCTGTTGAAGGTAACGCGGTTTTGGAAAATGTTGTTAATACAGCCAAGGCAAACGCGATCAGAGAAGCCCAGGATGAATTGAATAAATACAAGTTTTTCCCGATGGTGAAACTTGGGTTTATGTATCGGTTTTGATGCTAAACGAATCGGTTTTTTACATGTCCCGAATCGGGAAAATAACAAAAAACGAATCGTTGTATTGGTGGCGCAAGTCGAAAGTTTGATAATAGTAAAAATATAAAACCGCGGATTTCTGCGGTTTTTGTGATTTTTGTGATTTTTTTATAATTATTTTGCAAAAAACGCTTGACTTTTTTTTGGTTTCAATTCATACTGTGCGGGCTTTCAAGTTGGGAACCATGCGAGTATGACTCTCAACCCCTGAAATTCTGCGGTTTACGGGACGAACGCTATGAACGGGGTGCCGGTAGAACTGCAAATATTGTGAATAAAAGCAGCTCATCAAAATTCAAGAAGGGATGTGCAGACAGTTGAATTTGGAATATCCAAACTTTGACTAAGTCAAAAGTGCATATCCTAGACAGGTAGTAGGTTAGAAAATTCCAAAATCTCTGATTTTGTGAATTTGCTTATCTCGGCATCGCGTAAGCGGTGACGGATAAAATGCAAGAATAAATAACCTCGTTAAAAACTTGTCTTGCGAATAATCATATATGTAAAGACGAACTGAATTAAATGTCAGCTTTGTTTAATATGCACGGGACTTAAACCACAAGTTTTTTAGAACTTGAGAGTTTGATCCTGGCTCAGAACGAACGCTGGCGGCAGGTCTTAGGCATGCAAGTCGAACGGACGAAGCGGAAGCTTGCTTTCGCCTAGTTAGTGGCGCACGAGTGAGTAACGCGTGGGAAACTGCCCATCACTGGGGAATAACGTTTGGAAACGAACGCTAATACCGCATACGCCGGAAACGGGAAAGATTTATCGGTGATGGATGTGCCCGCGTTGGATTAGCTTGTTGGTGGGGTAATGGCCTACCAAGGCAATGATCCATAGCTGGTCTGAGAGGACGATCAGCCACGTTGGAACTGAGACACGGTCCAAACTCCTACGGGAGGCAGCAGCTAAGAATATTGGTCAATGGGGGAAACCCTGAACCAGCCATGCCGCGTGAATGAAGAAGGCCTTCGGGTTGTAAAGTTCTTTTAGTCGTGAAGATGATGACAGTAGCGACAGAAAAAGCACCGGCTAACTTCGTGCCAGCAGCCGCGGTAATACGAAGGGTGCAAGCGTTGTTCGGATTTACTGGGCGTAAAGCGTCCGTAGGTGG
>CAJOGC010000002.1 GCA_905234185.1 uncultured Alphaproteobacteria bacterium
CCCCCCCGCCGACCCACGCGACAAGTCGCGTGGGACCCCGCCCCCCCGCGCTCTGTCGTATTCCCCTTCGCGCGTTGCGCGGGGGAATACGAAAATCAATCGCCGGCCGACCCGAACACGCCCCCGCGGAAGTCGGCGTAGGTGCGGACGTGGCGGCCGCAGTAGCTCGCGCAATTCGAAGCGCAGTCAGACGCGGAACTGTACGCGCTGCGGTACACCCAAGCAGAGCGCGCAGGACGCAGCATCCGGCACCAACAATAAACACCTGTGGTGCCCTGCTCGAAGTTTGCATTGGGTCTTGCCACCCCATATGAACCCGATGTGGAATTACATGTCGAAATGCCAGAAACCGTGCCATATGGGAAAGTTGCGGTCCATTCGCCCGACGTATTAGTATAACCAGTCCCCGCGATATCGGGATCCAATACGATTGCCACCATGTCGGATTCAACGCACATTGTTGTTGCGTTCGCGTTTGCGAACGCAACAATGGCCATCAATGGTATGACCGCGATGCGAAATGTGTTTTTCATGTTTGCTCCTTTTTTTTATTTTCTTTTGGTTGTTTTTTATTTTCCACTACCCCGCCCGACGGGGTAGTCAGAAAGGCTGGAGAGTTTTTACTTTCTTTGGCTCTCGTCACAACTACCCCGTCACTTCGTGACACCCCTTCGTGAAACGAAGGGGAATTAAATTCTCTGGAATAATTGCGTTATCTTTACGCTGGTATTCCAGATACCGTCATTCCCCTTCACCCCGTGAAGGGGTGGACGCGTAGCGGACGGGGTAGTCAACAAGACGCAGTTTGTTTTTACTTTCTTTGGCTCTCGTCACAACTACCCCGCCCTGCGGGCACCCCTTCGTGCCGCGAAGGGGATTTTATTCTCTGGAATCATTACTTTATTTTTATGCAATTATTCCAGATACCGCCATTCCCCTTCACCCCAGTGAAGGGGTGGCGGGCGAAGCCCGACGGTAAAAAATCTTGTTCCCCGTGACGTTCTGACGAAACGTCTACTAGCCACGGGGGACCCTGTGCAGTGTGTTCGTAAGATTGTGTTGCCACAATCAAACGGGATACATCGCCCCGCCTTTTGATTTACAAGGCAAACAAACGGATTCATTCGAACCCGAAAAGTGGTTTCGTATTGGTCGCCAATGAGTTCCCAATACCGCACTTTGTCCCACAGGTTGGCAAAACTTTTTCCTTTGCTAAGTTTTGTGCCCCAAGGAGCCGGCCGACCCGAACACGCCCCTGCGGAAGTCGGCGTTGTTGCGGACGTTGTTGCCGCAGTTGTTCGCGCAATTCGAAGCGCAGTCAGACGCGGAACTGTTCGCGTTGTTGTACACCCAAGCAGAGCGCGCAGGACGCAGGAATGACGGAGAGACAGACACACATCCGGACACGGTCCACCAGAATCGTGGTACAGCACGCATCGGCATCGCCGGCGATGCACCCCATTCCCGATTTTGGTCGGGAATCCCGTTTTTTACCAAGGCCGTAAAAAAATTCGTTTCGTTTTTTGTTTTGCTCCTTTTCTTATCACTACCCCGCCCTGCGGGCACCCCTTCGTGCAACGAAGGGGAGTTTAACTCTCGACTACCCCGCCCTGCGGGCACCCCTTCGCACCGCGAAGGGGACTTTATTCTCGTCACAACTACCCCGTCACTTCGTGACACCCCTTCACGATGTGAAGGGGAGTTTATTCTCTGGAATCATTACTTTATTTTTATGCAATTATTCCAGATACCGCCATTCCCCTTCACCCCAGTGAAGGGGTGGACGCGTAGCGGACGGGGTAGTCAGAAAGACGCAGTTTGTTTTTACTTTCTTTGGCTCTCGCCACAACTACCCCGCCCTGCGGGCACCCCTTCGCACCGCGAAGGGGAGTTTTATTCTCGTCACAACTACCCCGTCACTTCGTGACACCCCTTCGCACCGCGAAGGGGAATTTATTCTCTGGAATCATTACTTTATTTTTATGCAATTATTCCAGATACCGCTATTCCCCTTCACCCCAGTGAAGGGGTGGCGGGCAACGCCCGACGGGGTAGTCACCCCATCAAATACCGCCGCACAAATTCCGTCGTTTTCGGATTCGCAATCCCACGAACCCGATGACATATGTCACGCCGATAATTGTATGTATTCGCCCATCGCGACCAACCATATGCCGCCGATATTTGCCCCCGCGCCAGATTCGATGTGTCGTTCCGATGCCCTATGTTCATTATGCGACGACGCATCTTATACGCCGTCCGTCGCCGCAATAATACAAAATTACGAAAATGACGGTATCCTATAAAGTCAACCCCGCGCGATGTCGGATATACCGATGCACGTGAAAATGTCAACTTTAACCGCGTTGCCAGAAATTCCCGTATCGATTCACATGCACGATGCAACGCGTGCTTGTCATTGCCAAACAAACAAAAATCATCACAATAACGAATATAATCCGACCAATGCAATTCATGTTTTACAAACATGTCCAATTCATTCAAGTAAACATTCCCCAGCCACTGGCTGGTCAAATTGCCAATCGGAATGTTTTTTCCAACACCACACGAATGAACAATATCGTCCAATATTCGGATTATTCGATTGTCCGCAATCTTTTTACATATTATATCCATCATTACCGAATGATCCATCGATGGGTAAAATTTGTGTATGTCACAATTAAGCACATAACGATTGCGACGAACAAATTCCATCACACGACGCGATGCAGAATGCAACCCACGCCCCGGAATACACGCAAATGAATCACTTATAAATCGCGATTGCCATATCGGCCCCAATACATTTATTAACGCATGGTGCACAATGTGGTCCGGATACAACGGCAAAACATATATTGTGCGGGGCTTTGGTTCATAAATCTGGTGCACGCGGTATGGCGATGTGTGAAAATTATCACGGCGCAATGTGTGCATCAAATCCATCATCATTTGCCGGCGATGCGCTAAAAAACTGCGCACATCACGTTTGGACTTTTTGCTGCGCACCGCGTTGCGCGCCGCACGTTCCAGATTTACACCGGAAATAAAATCATGCCAAAGATGTCTGAACCGTTTTGCCAATTTTACCCCCAAAACTAGGAAAACGAATAATACCGATCAATTTTAACAACCGTCGCATTAAACGGTATGTTGTCACCGACAGATGATATCTGATCCATTAAAACCGCACTGCCGGTGAACGAAACACAAACCGTATCATCCAGCAAATACTGAAATTGCAGGCAATCCTGGCCCGGGTGATGCTTGGATTTCATAATACGAAAATCCGTCACCAGTATTTCACGGTTTAATATCTGGTCCAATCGCATCTTGGTCCCCGGCAACGGCAATTTGCCACGCGCAAATACCGAAAATGCGGGAAATTTTGTCTTATCAAGATTCAATACCTGGGCCGGTGTCATGGCATCACCATATCGCACTAAACATTCCCGTGCGAAATGCAGTCGATGTCTTTACCATATTCGCACAGTCCGCCGCACAACCCGATGCACACGCCGCATCTGACTGATATGTTTGGGTAAATGTCCAATATGAATGCGCGGGCGCCCACATTTCACACCAACAATTCGAACCTTCGTCCGATGTCGTGGTAAATAACGCCGTGTTCGCAGTGTTCGCCGTACCACTTATTTCATTGCATGCCGCAATGCCGGATATGGTTTGGGATGTATTGTTTAATACCGATAATGTCGTGTAATCAAATGTCACAGACCATGTACGCGCAGATGCATCAGATGTCATAGATGTACCGTCCGTCGATTTAGATAGTAATATCACCGCCGTATTGCGCTTGCGACAAATATCCGTGTCCGCAAATGCAGTTGCCATTGTCATCATTCCGCAAAGTATATATATTAAATGTTTCATATTTTCCACCCTTGTTTTAATTGGTTACATGGTATGTGTGTGTACCATCACTAAGATTTAATGTCCCAGATCCCACCCCCGGCGCAATGTTCACATAACATACATCAACACCATCACTTATCTTTAACGTCGGAACTGTGGTTTGTGTGCCATAAACAGCAATCGATACCCCGGGTCCAATATGCATCTCTGGCAGCCCCAGCGGACACACCTCCGAACAATACCCCAGCGCCGTCCGTAATAACCCACCATTGCATAATGTCGTACATATATTGTCCGTTGTCGTTGGATTACACGACTGATACGAACCCAATGCAGTATAATTACTGGGGCATGCACCATTCGCATCAACCGATGCAATAACCCCATCCGATCCAACATCAATATACCCAGATATACATCCATCCGTGTCATATGCCGCACACGAACCATTAACATAGTGCCCTGTCGCACACACCGTCGGCGCACTTGACAATATCAACCCATTAAATATAAATGTCATGTTGTTGCCATATGTGTACGCTTCATATCCAGTGGGACAAAGGTTATCCTTGTTCTTGGAATAAAATGTCGCCCCATTTACAGAATTACGATAAAAACCACTGTCGCAATTTTCGGGCGTGTTCTGGACACATGTGCCATTCTCGTAATGAGAATCCGAATCACATACCGTCGGCGCGGTGCCTAAGACCAGACCATTAAATGTAAAATCAAATGTCGATGGCGCAGTATATGATTCATAGCCCGCCGGACACAATCCATCCAGATTCTTAGCGTAAAATGTCGTTGGGTATTTCGTCGTAACATCGTCAAAACCAGACGGACATGTCCCCGCAATTGCGTTCCCAAACACCAATAAAACCAACAAAAAACCGTGAAAAAATCGCATAAAACTTCCCTTCTTTCATTGCGGATTATAATCTGATATCAATTTGAGTTCAAGTAATATTTGATATCAGAATGATATCAAAAATGACTGGTAAATCGAAAACTATTTTTGATGAAAAATACCGTGATTTTGTCGCGGATATGGTTCACCAGCGCAAATCTATTAATATGACACAACGCGAATTGGCAAAAAAGTTGGGGACATCACATTGTTATGTGGCACGAATTGAAACACACGAACGACGCATTGATTTGGTGGAATCTGTCGCAATGATGCGCGCGCTGGAGATGAGCGATGACCAAATTATCGGCGAAATAAAAAAATTAATGTAATAAAAAAACGCCCGAATGGGCGTTTTTTATTTTCCAAACTTTCCACTGCGCGGGAAACCGACCGGAATCGTGCGACCCTGGGTTGCGCGTTTGCCAACCCACGGTTGCCAATCGTCCAGTTTCGTTGTGCCGCGACCCGTTGTCCAACCGAACCCGTCCGCCGCGTTAAAGAACATTGCATCAATCGTGTATGTCCGTTCGGCATTGTATTTTTGTAATATCACGCCCTTGCCCCGGGTCATTTCCGGAATTTCCGTTGCACTGAATATCAACAGTTTATCATTTGACCCCGACATCGCGACCGTGTCACCCACAACATCGACACACAGCACCGCCGGATTCCGATCATCAACATTCATAACCTGCTTTCCGTTTTTGGTCTGGGCCAGGCAATTTTCACCAGACACAATGAACCCAATTCCATGCCGCGCAACCAGCAAATATTTCGAATCCGCATGCAACACAAATGCCCGAACAATGTTTTCATCCGGACCAATATCCGCCATCATACGCACCGATTCACCGAACCCACGCGCCGATGGCAAATCATTCGCGCTTAGCGTAAACATTTTTCCAGACGAACCGAACAGATTAACCTTGTCCGTGGACATTGCATGAAATGCGCACAATAATTCATCGCCCTCTTTGAATTTCATATCCAAATTGTTCAGGTCCAAATGCCCCTTGGCCGCGCGAATCCAGCCCATTGTGGACAATATTACGGTTATTGGTTCCTTTTCGATAAATTCGTCCGCATTAACCACAATCTCTTCGGTCTGTTCCGCCCAGGTTGTGCGACGACGCCCCAGCGCAGTTTTTTTATCATAACGTTTTTTAATGTCGGTGAACCACGCCTTTAACTGTTCGTTTTGCATTTCTTCGCTGGCCAGCAATGCCTGCAACTGCTTCTGTTCCGCTAACAATTCCGCGTTTTCACGTTTGATTTCCATTTCCTCTAATTTACGCAGGCTGCGCAGACGCGTGTTCAAAATCGCCTCTACCTGCAACTCGGTCAATTTGAATTCGTCCATCAAAACGGCCTTGGCGTCGTCTTCGGTTCGGATAATTTCAATAACCCGATCCAGGTTCAAATAAACAATCAGCAACCCGCCCAGTATCTCTAACCGGCGTGTGATATTGCCCAGTCGCCAATTCGTGCGTCGCAACAACACTTTTTTCTGGTGCGTGATAAATTCACGCAAAACATCACCAATTCCCATAACATGTGGCGCACCGTTGGAATCGATGACATTGAAATTCATATTAAACTTATATTCTAAATCGGTGGTTGCGAACAAATGTGCCATCAACTTTTCCGGTGGCACATTACGCGTTTTTGGGGTAATAATAATGCGTACATCCGTTGTTGATTCATCAACAATATCATCAACCAGTGGCAACTTCTTGGCATCAATTAACCCCGCAATCTGTTCCACCAACTTTGACTTAATCAAACCATACGGTATTTCGGTAATAGCAATTTGATAACCACCACGGTCCAAATCTTCTATTTCCCAACGCGCACGAATACGGAACGCACCACGACCGGTATCATAGTTTTTACAAATTGTATCAAAATTATCTATTAAAACACCGCCGGTTGGAAAATCGGGACCAACCAATTTCTTCATAATCTGCGAAGTTGTTGCATCGGGTTTATCCACAACCAGGTTCAATGCATCGCAAACCTCGGCCACATTATGGGTCGGAATGTTTGTTGCCATACCAACCGCAATACCCATACCACCATTTGCCAGCAAGTTTGGAAACGCGCCCGGCATAACCGTTGGTTCAACCGTTGTGCCATCAAAGTTAGGCATCATGTCGACACTGTCTTCGTCGATACCCTCCATAATCAGCATGGCGGCATCGGTCATTTTAGATTCAGTGTAACGGTACGCAGCCTGGGGGTCACCATCGATATTACCAAAATTTCCCTGGCCATCAATCAATGGATAACGAACCGAAAAATCCTGGGCCAGTCGCACCATTGCATCATACACCGACGAATCACCGTGCGGGTGATAATGCCCCAACACATCACCAACAACCGTTGCACATTTGCGGAACGCCGCCGCGGGCGACAATTTTTGCCGCAGCATAGAGAACAAAATACGGCGATGCACCGGCTTTAACCCGTCACGAACATCGGGCAACGCACGCGATACAATGGTCGACACCGCATACGACAGATACCGTTCCGAAATTGCATCGGACAACTGCTGGGAATCGATTCTTTCAACAAAATTCGTATTTTTTGACATATCGTTATCTTATTTTTACCTATAAAACTTAAAACATTGCAAAAAAAATAACAACAGAAAAAATCATTTTAACCTTGACAAACTAAATTATTGTCATATATTACTGTAGAAATGAAGTTGAGAATCATAAAATTTGAATATCCTATTATCTTGGCAAGCATAGTTCTTTTGCTTGGTGGCGCCGCACAATCAAAACAAAAAAATATCCAACGTACCGCACCAACATTGGCGGACGTTGACAATGTTGCCGTTCATAAAAAGCTGTTTGATTCGGTGACACCACAAATGTATCGGCCAATAAACACAATTGACTTAGATAAAATTGGGATCTCCAAGATACAATCGAAAGCTATGTTTCGCCCAAAAGTTATAAGTGCATCCAGAACACCAGACGGTGTATGCTATATTTTTAGCAATGGCGAAAAGGTTGAACGCTGTGGTGGTAGTATCGCATGGCGCAACAACAATCCTGGATGCATTCGTTATTCTGACAAAATTGCCGCGATGGGTGCAATTGGTGTAGCAAACAAATTTGCTATATTTCCAGACGAAGAAACAGGGATGCGTGCGATAAAACGCCTGTTGTTATCCGATAATTACTGCAATTTAAGCATTGTAAGTGCCATTGGCAGATATGCCCCACCCCATGAAAATAATACAGAAAGATATATAAAATCATTATGCAGACTGGTTGGTGTCCAAAAACACACTAAGTTATGCGATTTGAACGACGAACAGATTGATTGTGTTGTGAATGCTATTCGCAGATTAGAAGGCTGGATTATTGGTACAGAAAAATGTACGCCCGCACCAAACAAGGAATTAGGTTCCCCAAATGGTATAACCACACCGAATAAACTTATTACATATTATACACAGTGTGCTTTTTTTGACCGATCAATATAAAAAAACGCCAAATCGGCGTTTTTTCAATTTATCTTATTCTTGATTTCCCGAATTCGTGCCAAAATCTCATACAAATCGGCGTCTGTCACGGATGGTGTTGGTCGATTTCTGATTTCGTCTGCCATAACAATACACAATGTCGCCAGTAATGAACTTTCCGGCAAAGGGCCGATTTTATCCAATATCTCCCGCGCGCGCGCATCAACCATTTTACCAAGTTCAATCAGGCGCGCCTCTTGGCCATCTTCGCACCCCATGGTATAATTTTTATTAACAATAGGTATCGAAACTACGCTCATGATAACTTCTTTAATATGCTCAATGACTTATCAACCATTTCCGCCGCACGTTTGTTTTTGTCGCGCAGTGTTTTTACCTGCTCTGTTAAAATTGCGACCTCAAGATCCGTCTGGCGTCCCGCAAACGCGGCCGACGACCGCAGACGCGATGTCGCTTCTTCCAGTGCGGACAATTCTTGAAATATTTGTTGTTTTATATCAGGCATGTTGCCATTTTAAGATATTTTTTATATGCGTTCAACTCTAAAATGTGATATAATGCGCGCATAAAGTGTGGGGATTTATGGTATGAAAACAAAAATCATTTATATTTCTGGTGGCGAAGTTTTCAATATGGCGGATATTCGGGCCGCGTTCGATACGGTGCGGGACGCATTGTCTTTGGATAACGAAACCGTGTTGTTTGGCGTACCAATTGATAACGATGATGCATTCGCTGTGGATAAATCCGACACACCCGTCGAATCGGCCTTTATAGACGATTCGGTCGAAATTGCATCTAATGTGAACGATGATGTTGTTGTGTCGGCCAAAATCGATACGCCCGAATTAGCACCTGAACCGGAACCCGTTATTGAAAAACCTAAAAAAACGGCACACGCTTCGCGGGCTAAGGTTATACCGATTACCACCGCGACAACCACCCCGGATTCCACCACCCAAGAAAACGAACCATCGACAAATGATGGCACCGCTATTCCTATTTTGTCTGTGTTGGGTGCAACATCGGACGATCAGACATCGAACGATTCCACAACCCAGGAAACCGCAAATACGCCGGTTGCCGCGGAAGATTTACAACCCAAAAATACCACGGTCATGCAACCGGATGCACAATCTGTGACAATTAGCGACATGTTGGCCGATGACACCACCCCGGTTGATAATCACGAAAAAACATTGGAAGAATTACTGGAAAGTATGACACCACTTGGCGAAGACGAAAAAACTAAGCCGACGCCGGTGGCGGAAACAGAACCAGTGACCGAAACCACACCGGCACAAACGACAAACGATGATACCGATGCCACATTGGAATTGTTGGCGGCGGAATTTGCCGAATCTGCGGATAAAATTGTCACACCACGACCGGAAACACGTAGCAAAATCGGGAAACTGAAAAACATTTTGCCGTTCAAAAAGGTAAAAAAACAAGATAATGGTATAATGGGCGACTTGTTTGGATGGGCCGGTGTTGCCAATGATGAAGATTTTACAATACCTGGATTCTTTGCTAATGCGACAAAAAAGTAGGACATGAATACCGAAGAGATAGTCACATTATTAACAAATTCTGGCATTCGTGTGTTGGACACGGATTCTTATTCTGTATACATCGAAGACCCATCGTGCATTCTGCGTGGATTTGAAACCTTTGTGGAATACGCATGGATTATTATAACAATAATAACTGGTTTCTTGTTATTTGGGTGGGCGGTATCGATGATACGCGGTGACAAGAATGATATTCTGATTAATATTCGAAATCTGTTTCTGCTGTTTGCTGCATTGTCTTTGGTTGGCCCCATCATAAACATGATTTACGGAGATGACATTTTTGGCATCGGATGCAAAACCATTAATATTTCAAAATACGATTTAAATACATTGCTGGATGCGCGTTATAAAAAGATGTCGATTACAACCGATGATTTATATGAGAATGTATCAATAAAAGATTCCGAACCCGTCAAAAATACGGACACACGCAACAACTAGCCTTTTATAAATGGATAGTATGTGCGCATAGAAAACACCTTTTCTCCCGCGACCAGAATAAGATCATAAAATTCGATTTCCAAACTTTTCAAAACAGATATTACTAATTGTGTACTGTCCAAATCATCTTGAGAAAACGCGTGGTCTGACATGGGATGATTATGAACCATCACAACAGAACGTGCATTCAATTCCAATGCGCGTCGCGCAATTTCCCGGGGATAAACAAGACTGGTATTAAATGTTCCCGTACTGTGTGTTTCATCAGAAATAAGTTGCAAATTATGGTCCAGATACAGTAAATGTAATTCTTCGACCCGTTTGTTCGCCAACACCATACGGCAATAATTGTGTAAAATTTTCTCGTCGTGAAACACGGGCATATCTTTCATTTGCCCTTTGTAATTCACGGTCATTATTTCTTTTACCAACTTTATGAACACGGCGGTATTGTGGCCAATACCCTTGCACGCGACCAGTTCATCAACAGAAGCATTAAAAACCTTATACACACCGCCAAACCGTTGCACCAAACTGCGCGCCAATGGGCGAACATCGCGTCGCGGAATCGCATATGCCAACAACAATTCTAGTTTTTCATTATCCGTTAATTTGCCATCCAATAACTTGGCGCGTAATCTTTCGCGATGACCGGCATAAAACTTTTCATCAGTATCCGGCAATTTATAAATCCCCCATTACATCATGCGTTCTGTAAATATTATAACCCCATCTTCGGTGATTCCCAGTGTATGTTCCCACTGGGCCGACAAACCGCCATCGACTGTACGCGCGGTCCACCCATCGGCATCTATTTTACATTCGGGGCGTCCTGTATTTATCATCGGTTCTATGGTGAACACCAATCCAGGAACCATTTTTACACGATCCCACATCTTGTCATAAAAGTGATATATTTGTGGTTCATCATGCATGACTTTGCCAATACCATGACCAACAAAATCGCGTGATATCGAAAATCCATGTGGTTTTACGACCGCTTCTATTGTTTTACCGATTTCAGATAACGGCACCCCGGGCGCGCATATCGATATTGCTGCGTTCAGCGCATCTTGGCATGTTTGTACCAGTTCGCGCGCCTTGGGCGAAACATTACCAATCATAAACATCCGTGACGCATCGCCGTGCCACCCCTTGTATTCTGCAGTTAAATCTACATTGACGATATCACCATCTTTCAATATTACATCATCACTTGGTATACCATGCACAATAACATCATTAACCGATGTGCAAATACTTTTCGGATACCCCTGGTACCCCAAATCGGATGATCGCGCGCCATTTTCGCGCAAGAATTCGGCAACCATACGATCGATTTCACCGGTCGATATGCCCGCCCGAATATATGGCGATATGTAATCGAAACAACGCGCAACCAAATCGCCCGACACACGCAAGCGTTTAAAATCTTTTGGTGCATATACAGATGCCAACATTTTCAATTCCTTTTTTTGATTGCTAATTTGGACGCACGCATTGCCAACTTTAACGAAAAATCGCGTAATAATATTTCCGCTGGCATACCAGTGGTGCGTAATTGCCCTTCTAACTCGCTTAATCGCACTAATACAGATGTTATATCAGATTCAGACCATATTTTCAATGCCCTGCGGAATTTATCTTCGACTTTCCAAAAAAGACGCGGTAATTGACCATCGACGACCGCCACCAACAATCTTTTGAAATGACTGTTCAGCATTCGAATCAACATATTTGGTTCGGCACCACTGTACAATAAACGATCCAATGCCATCATGGTCTGGGTCAAATGTCCGGCCGTTAATGAAAACAGATAATCATCTGTATCAACGGCACCGGTATCCGGCAAACATTTTTCCACATCTTCTAATTCAACGATATGTTTATCACTGACATAAATTGCGATTTTATTAAGAAACCCGCGTGTAATCCCACGATCGCCCCCTAAATGCGTTGTCATATATGCCATTGCGTCCGGTGTAATTTGTTTTATACCAGATTGTGCGGACAATGTTTCGCGAATTAATGATTCAAGTGTTCTTTCATCATCCGTATAACATGGCAATATCGCGATATTATCACCAGATTCGAACAAAGAACGCAACCCACCACCAGCACGCAATTCCCCAGCGGTAATAATCACAATTGCCGCCAAACCTGGATGAGAAATCAGTTCAGATATAACCCCCACATCACTGTCACCGGCATTAGAAATTATCACCATTTTTTGTCCGCCAAACATCGACGGGGTACAACTTTCCGCAAACAAGGCTTCTTGTTTGGTGACCAAATCATCGGCATCCAACACGAACAAATTATCCTTTTCTATGCCCAGTTGTTCAATGGCACGATCGCAATACTCGTCAACCTGACCAGCATCCGGACCATATATTAATACTGCGCGAACTTTTGTTATCCCGCCTTTAAAATCGGATTCTTTCCATTTCATTGCTTTTTGGTGTCCGTATTTGCATATTTATATGTTTCCGCAATAGCGCGATTTGCGATTTTTTCCGCCAATACGGTGATAGTGTTCTGGACCGCACTGTTATATGACGCGTTCGATGCGACTAAATAACGCACAAAAGAATATGATTCAGACGCAGATTCGCGTCCAGTCGCAACAACCTTGTCCCCCGCCAACAGTGTATATGTGGCCACCAACGATATTTCTTGCCATGTGGAAACACCGGTTGCTTCCAGAGCCTTATACTTAGTGGTTGGATCGTACAACACAACATTCAGTGTATATTGTGCATTGGAATCCCGTTGTCCACCAAAATATGTGTTCAACGCATTGCGTAATTCAATCCCATTAACACCACTGGCAATCGGGGCAACATAGATATTGGTATCATTATCTGAAAACATTGGCCGAAACCCGCACCCGACCAACAATAAAAACAGTAATAATTTTTTCACGCGATTTACCTTTTTGTTTGCGACAAAAGTTTTCCTGTTGCAATTTATTTTTATATTACCTAGACTTTTAATAAATCGCAAGGGGGAAAGATGAATATTTTTATCATGATTTTAATTGCCTTGTTTATGGGAACATATTATTTGATTTCCAGCCCGTCTTTGCGCATTCGCGAACAAGAAATTGACTATGCCATAACTCGTGCTGATTTACGGGCAATTGCCGAATGCACACTGGCGGCGCACAATGCCACGATTAACGGTATGGACTTTGATGATGTATGCGTGTCCCAAAATAAGATAGAAAGCCATGTTGTGTGTATGACCGCTAAAAATGCCATTGTATCATGTGAAAGTGACCAAAGAAATAAAAAGCCAGAATATACATACATTCTTACCACTACATCCCCTATTCCGGACGCCACATATAACGATATGATGGAAGTTCTGGAACAGAACTATGCCGATGTTGGTACTTTTGGCGTGTTTATAGACAATCAAATCATATCCGGGGGCGGGACCAAGCGCAATATACCAAACGCAATGCTCAAAGAATTACCAGTCACAAACGGACAATTGGTGTATTTGACCCAATATTCTGTACCGGACACCGAAACGGACTATGAAACCGTCGATGCCGATGATATGATATGCCCCGCCGGCACGGCAAAGGTTTATCGTTTCAGCCGATGGCAATGTGTAAATGTCAACACAAAAACGAATTGCGCGGGCGACATGATTTGGGATGCCGGTTCATCTGAATGTATTCCGGACGAATCGCGAAAACCGCTTTGTGCGGCCCAACAAACCGCTGTGATTGTTGATGATGTGTGGGAATGCATTAATCCATTTTCGGAAAAAACTTGTCCGAATAACATGGTTGCGCGTCTGAATTATAATACACTGGAATGGGAATGTGTATCGGACCCGAATGCAATCCAGGCCGCAAAGAAATGCGATCATATGGTTGGCGGCGTAATATATGGGAAGCAAGGTGCAACATTACGTATTCCGACATCTTCGTGTACGGATTGTGAAACCCAGTATATTGATCCGAACACTTGCCGTGCAACATGTTTGCCAGACAAATCAAAATTGAATGATTTGCGTTGTTATCCAGAAAACGCACGCACCTGTGATGGTTCGTCCCGTGGATTTTACTTCGGATTTCCGGATGCCACATACATTGCAAATGTGTCCGTTGTTCGTTCTGTTTCGGTTCCATTGGACGCAGAACATTCGAAAAACCGTAAATTTAATTGCATGGATTGTGGCGCGCGTGGCATAAATAAAGCCAAATCATTGCCCCCATATGTAATTGTATGTAATTAAAAACGCCCGAACGGGCGTTTTAATTTCATTACTTGTATTCTTTGCCTTTTATACTGTTTTTTATCTGTTCCAGTTTTGCACATTGCTGTTGATATTGTTCAATTTCTTTATTCTCATATTCTTCGGGTGTTATATGAACGTTTGTTTTTTTCCAAAATTCATCTATCTCGTATTTAATACGTTCTTCTTCGCCATCATGGGAAAAATCATCAATAGCGTCATTTTTATCCGCCCCCGTTATGGGTGGTGCAATCGAAATATTACTCGTTTTACCGAACGGTTTTTGTGTCAGTTCAAATGGTTTATTCGTTCGCGTTCCGTTTGGATGTCGTTTTTTTATGACATTTAACATCTCGGCCCGATATTCTTTGTGTTTGAAATCTTCGACATTCTGGCTTGCGATTTTGTGAATGATTTTTCGTAATAAAGTTAATTTTTTGTAATAAACGCTGAAATTTTCCAATTGAATCCAACCGTCCGTGGTTTCTATTTCCGGATTCCACCCACCAGTAGCATCGGGCATTGCCCGCATATACGTAATAAGATCAGACCAAATATCCTTTACAATATCATAGCCCGGGGTGTTTTCTGGCACCGGATGGTCGCAAAATCTGAAAATCACATCGCCACGATTAATCGGAAACGGCGCAACCGTTCCGAAACGGACCGGATTATAAGACATTTCATACCACAACGCCCGGCAAATCACATACCCATCGATATGCCCAACCCGAATGGGGGCACTTTTTACCGGCCGATCTAAATTCTGGGTGCGCCGCAATAAACCATGCGCATAGTCAAGTTCCGCAGCCGTAAATTTGCTAAAATATGCGCGTCTTGTATTATATTTCAGAATGTTGCGCGATATTTTTTCAAGTTTTTTATCCATACATACCTCCCTGGGCCATATTAAATATAGCACATATTTTGTTTTTGTCAACCACCGGTCCAACAATCAACAAAAATGGGGCGTTTTGCCCCATTTTCATTATCCATCGCACCTTTGATATTCGCCACGTTCCAGCAATTCTTTGACCATATGGTGTTTGATTTTTTTTGCCGATGTTTGTGGCAATTCTTTTTCGGTAATCGCAAAATGTTTCACCCATTTATATTGTGCAATTTTAAGATTCGATGCCTTGACTAACAGTGAAATATATTCCGCCTTGGTTCCCGGCTTTACCTGAAACACCGCGTACGGAACGATTTTGCCATTAATTTTATACTCGAAAACGGCGGCCGCTAAAATATCTGGATTTTGCAGATACAGGTCTTCCATTTCTTCGGGCCAAATCTTTTTACCGCTTTCCAGAACGATTAGTTGTTTCTGGCGTCCCTTTACGACCAGACGCCCCTTGGAATCAAGCATTCCAACATCACCGGTTTTGAACCATCCGTCTTCGAATGCAGCGGCGTTTGCTTCGTCATTACCAATATATCCCGGCATTAACATTGGTCCACGGAACCATATTTCACCAACGCCGTCCTTGTCTGGATTGTGAATCTTTAATTCATTACCACGCAACGGCCCCGCATAGTGGATGCCACGGCCGTTTTTCTTTGGTACCGCCCAGTTAAACAATGCTGGTCCTGTTGTTTCGGTCAAGCCAAAGCAATCGCCAACCGAAAATCCCAACTTTTCATAGAATTTACGAATCGTTGGCTTTAATGGTGCACCGGCGGAAACCAGAACGCGCGTCCGACCACCGAAAATATCATGCACAGGCTTTGTGACTTTGTTCACCAACCCCCCCATGCCAATTTTGCGCAACGGTTTTTGTAATGCCAATATGATTCGCATAATTGTCCATAAATGTTTTTCGCGTGCACCATCCACAATTTTTTTATAAAACACCTCCCAAATACGTGGCACTGCGGGAATAACCTCTGGCTTGTACTGTTTCCAATCTGCAACAAATTCGGCGGGCTTAAGGACGGGCTGTAATAACAGTTTTCCCTGCATCGTGACCGGACACACAACATTAATTACAATCCCATATATATGGTATAATGGTAAAAACCCATAGAATGTAAATCCAGGTTTAACCACATGGGTGTAATCTTCGGCCCCCTCACACAATGACAACAAATTTCCATGTGTAATCCCCACCACCTTTGGATTACCGGTTGATCCGGATGTGAACGACATTTGCGCAATATCAGAACGTTTTACATCTGCGGCAATAAATTCGGTTTCATCTGTATCATCGACATTCTGGATATTAACCATTTCGACATCGCAATCAAACATATGTGGCCGATCCGCCAAAGCCAATTTTGCCCCCGTGCGTTTCATCATATTAATATGTTCTTCATGCGCCAACCCGGTGTCCAGCAATAAAGCGCATGCCCCGATTGACAGAATTGCATAATACGATTCTATGAATTCGGGAATATTAGAACACAGCAATGCAACAACATCGCCCTTTTTAATGTGAAACTGTTTTACCAACAAGACCGCGCGCTTTTGCACCGCGCGCAAAAATTCCGCATATGTCTTGTTTTCGCGAACAAAGAAAACTTTGTCCCCATTGCGGGCACAAACATCTGCCAGCATCTCATACATATTTTTCATTGTTTCTAACATTATTCTTTCCTTGGGTTTTACATTCTACGCTTCCGATAACCTGACCGCGTCTCGGGATTGATTATAATGCTTTTAATCCTAATAAAACAACCATTTTGTGTATTTTTTCTTATTTTATTTACAAATCACAAAATCAATATCTTGATTCCGAATCGATTTTTACAAACTTTTTTATCAATATTTTGTGTGTTTTATAAAAAACCGAATCGTTTTTGACATGTTTACCCCCGAAAATTTTACACAAAATGTTCTTTTGTGTCGTTTATACCGATTCCGATTCGCTCTGTAATGCGCGGAAAATATGCCTTCCTAAAAGTAAAGCAAAAAAATACAAAAAATTCATTTTTATTATGTTGAGAAAAAACCTTGCATACAATATATTGTTATAAAATCAACAAAACGACACTATATATTGTGTTTTTAATAAAAAGGCGTTTAACATGTCCCAGGAAGGTAATCGTATCAATGCAACACCGACATTAAGCACCAAGATGGTCGCTGTCCAAAAGCGTGGCGGGGAAACAGTCCCATTCGATGCGTCAAAAATATATGACGCAATAAGAAAGGCTGTGGCCGTGACAACTGAAATCGATGATGCCATGGTGGTCCAAATAACCCAAAACGCATTAAACAAGATCGATGAACGTTTTGCCGGCAAAACCCCAAAAGTCGAAGAAATTCAAGAGGCTGTTATCGAATCATTAATGGATGCCCACGCATACAAAACGGCCGAAGCATACATTATATATCGTCAAAAACGTTCCGAAATTCGTGACTCGTCCGTTGACGCGGTCGAAGTTATCGAAGGCTATGTTGGTGGTTCTAATTGGCGTATCAAAGAAAATGCAAATATTGGTTATTCGATTGGTGGTCTTATTCTGCGGACATCTGAACGTGTTACGGCGGAATATTGGCTGAACCTTTATCCGCGCGCCATTGCCGAAGCGCACAAATCCGCCGCGGTTCATATTCACGATTTGGGTTGGTTAACCGGATATTGTGCGGGTTGGTCGTTGCGTGAATTATTATACGAAGGGTTCAACGGGGTTCCGGGTTATCTGCAATGCGAACCGGCGCGTCATATGGCAACCGCGGTTTCACATATGGTGAATTTCCTTGGGACACTACAAAACGAATTCGCCGGGGCCCAGGCTTTTTCATCTGTTGATACATATCTGGCACCATATGTCCGTGTTGACAATATGTCATATGCTGATGTTAAAAATGCGATGCAGACATTGGTATTTAACTGTGCGGTTCCGTGTCGCTGGGGGACCCAGACACCGTTCATCAATTTCACATTTGATTGGACATGCCCAAAAGATTTACGTGAACAACGTCCGTTTATCGGTAAAAAACAGGTTGATTTCACATATGGCGACCTGCAACCGGAAATGGATATGATTAACAAAGCGTTCTTAGAGGTCATGACCGAAGGTGACGCATTGGGTCGTCCATTTACATTCCCGATTCCGACATATAATATTACGCCGGATTTCCCATGGAATCATCCAAATGTAAAACCTTTGTTTGATTTGGCGGCAAAATACGGTATTCCAAATTTCCAGAATTTCCTTAATTCCGATTTGAATCCGACCGATGTGCGTTCAATGTGTTGCCGTCTGCGTCTGGACGTGCGCGAATTACTGAAACGCGGCGGTGGACTGTTCGGTTCTGCGGAAAAGACTGGTTCCATTGGTGTTTTCACAATCAATCTGGCACGCCTGGGCTATACGCACAAGGGTGACCGTGATGGTTTATTCACCGAATTGAAACGTTTATTGGAATTGGGCCGTGATCAATTGGAAATCAAACGTCATATTATAACCAAGAATATGGAACGTGGTCTGTATCCGTTCACAAAACGTTATCTGGGTAATTGGAATCATCACTTTTCCACAATCGGTGTTAACGGCGCAAATGAAATGGTTCGCAATTTTACGGACGACCGCGAAAATATCGCGACACCAATGGGTAAAAAATTGGTGTTGGATGTGATGGATTTCATCCGCGAAAACCTGGCCAATTTCCAGGAACAAACCGGAAACCTGTATAATCTGGAAGCGACCCCAGCCGAGGGTTGTTCATATCGCTTTGCGAAAACGGACAAGAAAAACTTTCCGGATATCATCACCGCCGGCACACCGGATGCACCATATTATACTAATTCAACCCAGTTGCCTGTGAACTATACCGACGACCCATTTGTCGCATTAGAACACCAGGAAGAATTACAGCGCAAATATACCGGCGGTACAATGTTGCACCTGTATATGGGCGAACCGGTATCCAGCGGCGAAGCCGCACAAAAAATTGTTCGGACGATATTTGAAAACTATCGTATTCCGTACATGACATTAACCCCGACATTTTCCATCTGTCCAAAGCATGGATATCTGCCGGGACGTCACGAGTTTTGTCCGAAATGCGATGCGGAAATTGCCGCAAACCAGAACGACAATAAAACAGCCAATAACTAAAAAAAACAAAAAAATAAAAAAAGGGGAGAAAAAAATGCAAACAACATGTTCTTGTTCACAACGTACACCATGCGAAGTCTTTTCACGTTCAATGGGATTCATTCGTCCGGTATCGAACTTTAACATTGGAAAATATTCCGAATTTTGTGAACGTAAAACATTTACCGAAGCAAACAGTTTATCGACGGGTGCGCGTCACGCAGAATTATTAAAGATGGCGGCGTAATCCACATGAAAGATATCCAGATTGGCGGATTGGTTTCGTTCACAACAATTGACTATCCAGGTAAACTGGCGGCGGTGCTGTTTTTGGTTGGATGTCCGTTGCGTTGTGCATATTGTTCCAATCCGCATTTGCTGGAAATCGGTCCGGGCGCATATGACCCGGAAAAGATATACGATTGGTTGCAATCACGCGTCGGAAAATTAGAGGCCGTCGTTTTTTCTGGGGGCGAAGCATTGATGCAGGGCGATGCCACAATCGAATATGTAAAACGTGTTCGCGATTTGGGCTTTGCAATCGGACTGCATACGAATGGTTTTTACCCAAAAATGTTGGAACGCGCCGAACCGTATGTTGACTGGATTGGCCTTGATTACAAGGCAACGCGGGAACATTATGAATCATTGGTTGGCAACGGAATTGCATATGACAACATGATTCAATCACTAACATTTTGGCAAAGCACAGGAAAGGATTTTGAGGTTCGCATAACATGTGATCCACGATTTATATCTAAAAGCGATTTAATTGCGATTGTACGCGATTTACATGAACGGGGTGTAAATACCGTTGCAATTCAAAAATACATCGCCCATTTCGAAGATGATGCGCATAAAACAACACCGGAAATGCGGGAACAGTTTTTTAATGATACCGCCCTGCGCACAGAGATTTCCGCCATGGTTCCCAACACTATTTGGCGGGAATAAAAAACGCCCATTTGGGCGTTTTTTTTATTCAATACTTTTTTGACATTTTTCTAATAAATTTTTGTATTCATCTATCAATTCCTGGGGTTTGATTGGTATGATATTGCCGCCCCATTGTGTCAAATACAAACTTATCGCGCGCAATCCCCCCGTACGCATTGTCACAGACATACTGCCGTCATCGTGTGGCACGAAGTTTTGTGTTGTGTGAAATTTGTATTTTTGGGCCACTTTAATTGTTTCTGGATCGCGAATCAACCATTCTATATCGTATACTTTGCCATCGTTATATGTCCCGAACATAGAATTTGCATATTCTTCGATGGTAAAATTATTATCCGGTTCAAATCTGGTATTGGTTTCAACCACATCTGTAATTTTTGATAAAATATAATGTATTGGATTTGCCCCCAAAAACGCATTCGCAATAAGGTAAACATTATTCGGGCTGTACATAATTCCCAATGGGCGCATATGAACATTTTTTTGTTTGCCGTCTTTGCCACAATATTTGAAATCTATTTCGTGCATGTTGTATATCGCAGAATCCAATGTATTTTTCACATTTTCATCAAAATCTATGATTGGATGCGGCCCAATAAACGCATAGTCAGAATTAATTTTCTGATCGATTTCGTTTATTCTGCGCGCGGCCCGTTTGGGTTCTGTATGTTCTATTTTTTTATACATGCGCGATGTTAATTTAGATTTAAGTTTTTCCAATAAATGGTTAACATTAAGATTATTGCTGGTGCGTTGGATTGCAACCTCTAATGCCTGGATTTCGCTATCATCGACTTCGTCGGTATCTTCTGCAAAATCGTACAATTCCAGTTTATAGTTACCACCATCTGTTATTAATTGATCGCCATATTTTTTTTGAATTGCTTCTATGTGTCGTTTAACGGTTCTGGGGTGCACCTTATAACTATCATAATTTGTACATTTGGCCGGGACCTTTCCGAGTCTTTTATACTCTTCGGACAAGAAATCTCGAATTTGCGCCCGTGTCATTGTCCAAGACCTAAGCGCCCTGATTAATTCCAGAGTTATGTCGGTTTTTTTGTAATTTTCACGTGATTCTGGCATTTTTACCTCTAAATAAAGCAACTATTTACAATGATATAGATTTTTTTGCACAAGTAAAGAACAAAATGGACCATTTTTGTCCACACCGCGCCCCACATTAAAAGTGAACCAGAACCCACGGAGCCAAAAATGAAATCAAAAGACAGACAAATTATTTTATATTACCTTAAAAATGCGATAAGCAGCGAATACGAACCCGACGACATGGATTTATTTTTCCATCAACTGTCGCGGTTTTCGTCCGAATTGTTCGGTTTTGGGCTGCGCGATTTGCTGACATCTGCCGAAGGTAATATTTCAACAAATGACAAATCTGACTTTTTATTAAATTTATTAAATGGCAAATTACAACGCAATTCGCTGTTGGCAGATGACGGCCTGTATGAACGGATTTCTAATGTTTTCAATTCGCACCAATCGGATTACAACATTGATATTACCCATCGTGATTTCGATAAAGATTTTACAATAATATGCGACACATTTGATTTGTCTGACAAATGCAGAAAGTTGTTGCAATTTTGGGTTTATATGAAGAAAAATTTGCAACTGCGTCGAATAATGTGTTATTTCAACGATGGTATTAATAATGATTTTATGGACGATATTAATGCTGACTTTGTTGCCACGGTATGCAAAATAACGCCCGATGAAATCAAAATCGCAACATCCCAAACCGGTCAACTGGTCGAATCTGGAATATTGAAAAGCCGATATGGCGACAACACAATAAGCCCCATGTTCCTTAATTTATTAACAATGACTTTTGACAGTTGTACCGCCGTCCGCGATGTATTAATCGGCGCCCCGTTAACAACAACACTGAAACGCGAAAACTTTGATTATATTGCGGATGACTTTGATAAAATATCTAATATTTTATCTGGCTGTATTGAAAAGCATAAATCGGGCACAAATATTTTACTTTATGGCCGTCCAGGTACGGGCAAAACAGAAATCGCAAAATCGATTTGCAATGCCCTGGGAATGCGCCTTTATACAACTTCTGAAAAGCAAGAAGATAAAGAATATCGTTTATCAAACCTGGCCCATCTGCAAACGGTACTTGAAAAAGACGACAATTCGGTCATCTTGTTCGATGAAGCCGAAGATGTCTTTTCTCTTTCGCCGTTCAGCAAACACAGCCCCAGCAAATTATACGTCAATCGCGTATTGGAAAAAAACAAACGTCCAGTTATATGGATAACAAATAACATAAAAGATATCGACAGTGCTTATATTCGCCGGTTTACAATGGCGTTGGAAATGACCGACCCGGACGAACGCGCAAAAATTAATGCATGGAAACGCGTATTCATAAAATATGATATGGAAATATCTGATACCGATTTGAAACGTATCGTTAAAAAGTATCAGGTTCCAATGTCCATCATCGACACAGCAGTAAAAAACGCAAAAATGGTGAATGATTGCGGCATCATTGATTACACCATTGATAATTTAATGCGCGCCATGACCGGCAAAATGGCAAAGTCTACGAAACAAAACGGTGTCGATTTTGACACAAAACTATTAAATACAGATACCGATTTGGAAAACTTGGCACATCAAATTCATGATAAAAAACTGAACGCGTTTTCATTATGCCTTTACGGTGCACCGGGTACTGGGAAAACCGCGTTTTGTGAATATCTGGCCGATTTATTGGGAATAAACATATTGAAAAAACGTGCCAGTGATATAATAAGCCCATATATCGGCGAAACAGAAAAAAATATCGCGCGTGCATTTGCCGAATCACATGCAAAAAAAGCAATGTTAGTCTTTGACGAAGCGGATACTTTCCTGGGCGACCGTACAAACGCCCGACATTCATGGGAAATAAGTTTCGTTAACGAAATGTTGACACAAATGGAAAGTGCGGAATATCCGTTTGTTTGCACAACCAACCTTATGGACAATCTGGATCGTGCGGCATTGCGTCGTTTTTCGTTCAAGGTTAAATATGATTTTTTGACCCGTGACCAAGTGGTGACGGCGTTCCAAGATTTTTTTGGTCAAACTGTTTCTGCAAATGAAGTTTCCGATTTGATTCATCTGGCGCCCGGTGATTTCGCCGTCGTAAAAAAGCAGGCAGATTTATTAGGCATAACCGATAAAAACGAATTGTTGGCCAAATTACGCAATGAACAGTCCGTAAAAAAACTGCCCGGCGATCGTGGCAAAATAGGCTTTTCTGTGGCAAAAATCGATATTTAATGTATAATTTTATGCAAAAGGATAAAATATGTTCAGAATATCAAAATCAGATTATGTATTGGGAATTAAATGTCCAAACGCATTGTGGTTTAAAAAGCACCGCAAAGATTTACAACCTGAAATGAATCAGGCCGTTTTGGATAACGGCACCGCCGTCGGAGAATTGGCATGCAACCGATTCCCGGGTGGGGTTCGTATCACCGCAAAGCCGTGGGAAGAAGATGCTATCACACAAACAAAAACCGCCGTCGATAATAATGCACCGTTTATTTACGAAGCCACATTCGGCACCGACACGGGCGAATATTGTGCGGTTGATATTTTACGCAACAACAATGATGGCACATGGGATATCATAGAGGTCAAATCCACCAGTTCCCCGCATGATTACCATATATTGGACGCATCATTCCAACGTTTTGTATTAACCCACTGTGGAATAAAAATTAATAAATGTTTTATCATGACATTTAATCCAAACTATGTGCGTCATGGCGACATTGAATTAGACAAATTATTTGATTTGCATGATGTGACCGATAAATTACAAGACTTTGATACGGCCCAACGCGAAATCGCCCGTCTGCGCGCGATTTTGGATGGTCCAGAACTGGGTATCGCAATATCCAAGGCCAAGTGTAGCAATTTCTATGAATGTGGATATAAATGCCATTGTTGGAAAGATGTCCCGCCCTATTCTGTGTTTGATGCGTTTCGTGGTGCATCGGCCGATGAAATCTATGCAAAATATGGTGCGGATTTACATAATGTTCCGGCCGACATGCGCGCAAAGCAAATGCACGCGGGCGACATAGAATCTTTTCTGGACAATACAGATATAGTTAACAAAGATATCCTGCGCGATTTTACAAACAAGTTGCATTGGCCATTGTATTTCTTGGACTATGAAACGATTATGCCGGCTGTTCCAATGTTTGATAATTCGCGTCCGTATCAACAAATTTGTTTTCAGTTTTCATTGCATGTCCAACGCACACCGGGTGGTGAACTGAAACACTATGAATATTTACATGCCGAACGCGGAACCGACCCGCGTCCAGGATTGATAAAGCGATTGATTGAAACGATTGGCGACACCGGGTCGGTAATTGTTTATAACCAAAGTTTTGAACAGGTTCGCAATTCAGAAATGGCAATCGACTTTCCAGAATATGCCGATGAATTAAATGCAATAAATGCACGCATGGTTGATTTACTGGTGCCATTCCGCGAACGTGGTCTTTATCGGCCGTGTCAAAATGGTGGCGCATCTATTAAATTAACCTTGCCCGCTTTTGTGCCGGAAATGTCCTATGCAAATTTAGACATACATAATGGGAACGAAGCCAGCACGCAATTTCTGGACTTTATGTCTGGTAAATTGACATCAGATGAAGCATTGCAACTGATGCAAAGTCTGCACGAATATTGTGGTCAAGATACCATCGCCATGGTCCGATTGCTGGATGTGATATTGGGAATTTTACAATGTCAAAATTAATATTTACATTGTTTATATTTCCCGCATCGGTATATGCCTATGTGGATAAATATGACAACACCGTCGGTGCCAACGATTTCAAATGGTTTGTTATTACGAGTGTTGTTGTATTGGTAATATATTTACTGTGCCGTTTGTTTGGTGGCAAAAAATAACCCGCCCAAATGGGCGGTGTTTTTAATCTAAACCGAAAACATCTTGCAATTTTTCTATCAGCATCCGTGCAGATTCTTTATCGAACTGAACAGTCTGGCTAACTTTACCTACACATTCCCTATCTTCGCGGCCATATGTGTCGATTTGGAAAATCGTTCTGCCACACTCGTTGAAAACGGTATAGCTGGCATTTACCACATCGTGGATACTTGTTCTGTCTTTACTGATTCTCTGAAGTTTTTTGATAAAAGCCATGACCCTTCTCCTTATTTTATTGTGGCGGAGTTGTAATATATAACGGTATTATATATGAAAAATACAGGGATTTACAGTGAAATCTTAAATATTTCAGACAAATCCCCAATATGTTATTATTGATAATACAAACAGTAAAAAACCAAAAAACGGAATCAGCAACACCTGTTTGCCGTATATTCGCATTAACCAAAACAACATAAAAAACGCTATTGGCAATATAAACACAATAAACGCAATATCATAATTTATCATACATACCAAATATTCACCGTCAACATCAAACGGACACACATTTACCCAAATATGATTAAATTTTGAGATTTTACCGATACAAACTAAATCAAATAAAAAAATATTCAAGGCAAAAAACAAACATACTGTTAAAAAATAATTTATTCTGTTTAATATTTTTTTCATTTTGTGCCTTTATCTTTTCAGTATTCTACTTTAATAATTAAATCTTTTCCATTGTTTTTAAACCAATCGGCAAACCCCGGCATTTCGTTTGTCAAATCGATGCAACCCGCAGAACCCGGCTCTGCACCACCATGAATACTGAACCCACCTCGACCAAAAACATTTGTTTCCTTGGATGGCTCTAACCACACTCTATTTTTGCCCCATCCCCGCTCACCACCAGGCCACGATGTATATTTTTTTATTGGACCATAGTCATCTCTGTTTTGAAAATCTTTTTTGCGTGCAACATATGTTCCTTCCGGAATCGGGCCAGTATCTTTCTTGTTTTGATATTCCGGGGATTGATAACCTGGTTTTCCAGACACCGCAGCGAATTCTGCAACCTTTTCGCCTTCATCATAAATGGCTAACTCTTTCCCATCAAAAACTGCATATTGACCATCTTTTGCATTGATTGACGCTTTAAATGTTGAACCATGGTATTTAAAATCTGCTTCGGGTCCTTTTGTTTGATTTTGCAATTCATTATTTATTTTGGCCTCGGTTTGATAACCCGGTTTCACAATACCACGTTCGGGTAATTCATGTTCGCGCTGGAATTTATTAATTCCATCAAACAAATTCTGATTAGGGTATTCATTTAAATCACTTGGTGTTTCACCGGCCCTTGTGTCGGGCTCATAAAAACCAAGTTGATTTAGGGCTTCTTTTAACCATTTGACATCTTTGGGCTTAGAATTTCTATCTGGGCCAACAGGACTATCTAAATTAGAATCGTGCTCTGGTGCGTCCGCAATATCATCTGCCGACAAAGAACACTTACAGTGCGGATGAAACGGCGGACCAGACACAATCTCGCCATCAACAATTAAGGCAATACATCCGCCACAATCGCCCCCACAATCTATTTCTTTATATGTATGTTTAGGTGGTTCTTTGTATATGTTCGCAACCAATTCGCCATTCTCGTTCCAAGTGGCACCTTCCCACATATCATTCATGTAAATTCTCCTTTGTTAAATAAAAAATCCCGCACATGGCGGGTTCAAATAAAAAAGACGACAAAATGTCGCCTATTAAGTTGCACTTATTGTATCATAAATCGCATAAAAAATCAACCAAAACTGGCATCGGGATTTTGGGCAAAGTATATAAATGGCGAGGATTTTGGTAAATTGGGCAGATGGAATGATATATACTGGTAATGTTATAACTAAAAATCGCCAGAAACGGGGCAAAAAAGAACATCCCATGGGATTGCCACGGGATGTCTGATTTTACTGGCGGTGTTGTATTATTCAACAGTATTATATATGAAAAATACAAGGATTTACAGGGAAATTTTTCGCATCAAAAACGAAGTTTTTGCATACCCCCCCCCGATATTCCAACGTGCTATGCCCCAACACCAGAATAATAACAGGGAATTTATTTTAAACATCGGCGATTTTTAGCGGACAACCAGTTGATTTTACGCAATTGTCGTTTTTACTGTATTTCACGTGTTCCGTCAGGTAACATTTGGCATAAAATTAAGGAGATTTAGATGACCGATTTTTTTACTGATAATTTTAAATTCCAATCTTTATTTCAAGCCCACTTAAGCATTGCGCTCACCGCTTGGGGAATTATACGCCCAGATATTGCTGAAAAATTAAAACATAAACAATATGATGTTTTAACCGCAGATATTCATGATTTGATGGCAAATACCGCCCAAAAATATGGCTGTGATTTAGTCGGCTTTTTAACCCCTGGAAATCGAAAATTATATATTCAACCCGATTACGAAAAAGAACTGTGGCGAACCGCAGGCGTCAAATCAAGTAAAGAAAATAAACAGTTCCTTATTGGCGAAGTCTTTGTTTTGATTGACCAGATATGGCAACAAATGACAGCCCCCGACCAATTAAAATTACCCAAGGACATAAGATTGCTGTTTATGCGCACCGATACATTACGCGGAATTACCGACGATTTATCAACAGTGTGTATTAACGGTAAGAACGCTAAAACTGGCGGTGAAAAACGCAGTACCAGGCAAGCACGATGCAAAGCAATAATTCAATCGCCAGAATATAATATCGGCGCACGGGATGCCCAAAAACACCTGGCGGAAACAATCCAAAAAATTAAAGACATATATTTTGAGATATATGGCGAATCACTGCAAAAGCCGAACAAAAAAGGTGGTATCACGCCATGTGATAAAACAATTACTAATTGGCTTTATGAGTTTTCCAAAAATAATTTACCCGACAAGCGCGCTTAGAGAAACGAGTTATTGAAACCCTAATTCTGTCCGCATATATTCGTTGTGAATTAACCAAAGGTGTATGCAATGACAGAATTAAAAATCGAAACTGTAAACGTTGAACAATTAAAACCTTATAAAAATAACGCAAAAATTCACAGTCCAGACCAGATTAGTCAAATTGCAGATTCAATCAACCAATTTGGGTTTGTGAATCCAATCTTGATTGATGAAAATGACGAAATTATCGCCGGACATGGATGATTTGAGGCCGCCAAGATATTAAATCTGTCACAAGTGCCTGTGATACGTATTGGACATTTGACCAATGTCCAAAAACGCAAGTTGCGGATTGCCGACAATCGAATATCTGAAAACGGTGGCGGTTGGGATGCGGATTTATTAAATATAGAAATCGGTGAATTGTGTGAATTGGAAGATATCGCGGATATCACAATTACAGGGTTTAACGATATTGAAATTGACCAAATCTTGGCAGAACCGCGTACAAAGGCCGAAGTCAAAAAACTGGATACGGTTCCATATGTAGCAGACGATGAGATAATCACAGCCTCTGGCGATATTTGGGAATTTGACGGCGGCCACAGAATTATTTGTGGCGACAGTACAGATCGTGATACGTTTGCGGAACTGCTTGTCAACAAGCGCGTAAACCTGGTTTTGCAAGACCCGCCGTTTAATATCAAAATCGACGGCTTTGTATCAGGCAACGGCACTGTAAAACATCCAGACTTTGCAATGGCCACTGGGGAAATGTCAGATTCTGAATATACAGAATTTCTTGGCAAAAACTTTGCCCTGTGTTCCAAGTATGCAACCGACAATGCCATGATATTCAATTTCATAGATTGGCGGAATATTATGCCTATGTTGACCGCCTGCAAACAAAATTTTGCACGATATATCAACCTGTGCGTTTGGGTTAAGAATAAGGCGGGCATGGGAACACCATATCGCAGTCAGCATGAATTGTGCACGGTATTCTTGAACAAAGGTGGTACGGTTCCCGACCATATCAAACTGGGGAAATACGGACGGAACCGCAGTAATGTTTGGCACTACTATGGATGTAATTCGTATGGCCCACACCGCAACGATTTGAAGATGCACCCAACCGTCAAAAGTTTCGAGATGTTAAGCGATATTATGTTAGATGTGACCAGTGTTGGTGATAAGGTGTTGGATTGTTTCTTGGGCTCTGGCAGTACACTGATTGCCGCACAACGCCATAAACGTATTTGTTATGGCATTGAATACGAACCCAAATATGTGGATACATGTGTAAAACGGTTTTATGAAGCATTCGGTATTGATGCGAAAAATCTGCGAACCGGTAAAACATATACTCAATTGTTAGATGAAAAACGTGCACACAAGGAGATGCAAAATGCCCAATGAACAAAAATGCGGGTTTTGCGTTCCGCCAAAGGAACATCAATATCAAAAGGGACAATCGGGCAATCCACATGGACGTCCGCGTGGTACCCGCAATCGCAATACCATTGTGCGCGAGCAAATGAACCATAAAATCACATTAAAAACCCCAGACGGTGGTATTCGTCGTGTCAGTGCCAAGGAAGGTATTATCGCTAAACAGGTCAACAAGGCTTTACAAGGCAACCTTGATTCTGCCAAATGGATGTTCGAATTAAACGATGTCGCAGAGGCTGAATACGATGCCATGTCCGCGGCACGAGAACAGCTGAATCGTGACGACAAATTAATACTGCAACAATACGTCAAATCGCATAATGGACAATAATATTACTGAATTTGATGTGTTTTATTCGTTGTTGCGAACAGATTTTAAATCGTTCGTTATCAAGGTGTTCAACGAAATATCTGGTGGCGGCGGATACATAGACGGCGAATATATCGACCTGGTTTGCGATTATATCGTTAACGTTATTAATGGTAACCAAAACCGCCTAATTATCAATATACCGCCACGATATATGAAATCAATTATCTGTTCAGTGGCACTACCGGCATTTGTATTGGGACACAATCCGCGGTCACACATAATATGTGTAAGTTATTCTGATGATCTGGCAACCAAGTTCGCAAATGATACCAGAACGGTTATGATGTCAGATTGGTATAAACACATATTTCCACAAACACGAATTTCCAAACAACAATTCGCCAAAGATGATTTTGAAACAACCGTCCATGGTGGGCGTTTTGCAACATCAGTTGGTGGTGTTTTAACCGGACGTGGCGCAGAATGGATTATTATAGACGACCCGATTAAACCAGTTGACGCCAATTCAGAAATTATGCGAAACCGAGTGAATGATTGGTATCATACAACGTTATTTTCACGGTTAAATGATAAAAACACTGGTCGCATTTTACTGATTATGCAGCGGTTGCATCAAGACGACCTGACTGGACACTTGTTAGAAAACGGTGATGGTTTTCAACTCCTGCGATTACCAATTATTGCAGATACTGATGAAGCAATACCTTTTACCCAAGCCAACCGTGTTTTTAGACGAATCCCTGGAATGCCACTACACCCAGAACGCGAATCTATAGAAACCGTTATGCATATCAAAGACAGTGTTGGTGAATTTGTGTTCGCTGGACAATACCAACAATTACCCGCACCCCAGGAAGGTTGCATAATTAAATCTGAATGGATGCAATATTACACAACCACCCCCGAAAACTTTACACATATAGTAACATCTTGGGACACGGCATCGAAAACGGGGACAACCAACGCATATTCCGCGTGCATAACCTTCGGGATTTCCGCTGACAAACATATTTACCTATTGGACATTTATCGTGAAAAACTTGAATTTCCACACTTGGCAAATATGGTAAAATCTAAATTTGATTCGTTGTTTGCGGCACACCAAAGAGCGCAACACAAGATTGTTATTGAAGATGCATCGTCAGGAACTCAACTTATTCAATTTTTGCCAGAAAATGGTATCCGTAGCACATATATTCAAGCCGTTCATCCAGACGAAGACAAAGTTGCGCGTATGAATGGTGCATCAGCATATGTTTATCGTGGAACGGTATTATTTCCATCAATCCACAACCATTTTTGGGATAATTTTGAAAAAGAATTGTTGCTGTTCCCAAATTCCGCATTCAAAGACCAATGCGATGCTTTCGCCCAAGGTGTTCTATACTGTGCCGAAATCATCGCCAAACCTACCCCACGCTTATTCGTTCTATAGACTTAACATAAAACCGCCCGAATGGACGGTTATTTACATATTGTGAACGACATCCTTAACTTCTATCATAATCTTACCTATCTCTTTATCGGTCATACCAACTTGATGACCAAGGTGTATCATATCTGCACCTGTTATATCTATTCCTTTATGATTAACCGATGTTGTATGTTCCCAATGACCAATGGTTTGTGTTAAATCAAATGCAGGTGCCAGTTTCCAATCTTTGCCATCATATAAAAATGCAAAATTCTTGGAATGATCGTCTGTGTTGTTTATTAACACATTAAACACCATTAAACGAAACATCTTTTCAACATCGACCATATTGCGTGTCAATTTTGCAGTAAGCGATAACAAATCAGAATAATCTAGTACTGGTTGATTGTAGTCGGCATCCAACAGACCAGATGCCGATATCATAAATACCTTTTCACCATTCTCTTTCCTGTCAAAGCGTCTTACACCAAAGTATTTATCGTTGAATAGTCTATGTTCTGGCACCTCTAATCCTGCTCGCACGGCCTGTTCCATAATATCAAATTCACGTTTGCCGATATCTACTGGATCGACCGCAGCACGAAACTTGATTATCCAGTTACTACCATCAAACTTACGAAATATCTTTGGACGTGTTCCACCAGACGAACCACCAACTCTAAACAATTCTTCCGTAACAGAATCTTCGGTAACAACGTTCGCATCATTAATTATCTTGTTTATTTCATCTGCGATGACTTCTAGACTTGAATCTTTGTATTCTGCGAGCATGTTTTCTGCTGGTTCAAATTCAAGTGCTCCGGGGCCATTTTTACCAACAATTGCCAACCTATCCAACACAGAAATACTATTTGGGGCAATACCACGTCTTTGTAATTCACGATTTACCAATAACTTTCCCCAATTATCTGGCAGACAGTCGTTGAATACGCCAAACACCCCATTAAAGGGTTCTCTATTTGCAATAAATACCGTCTTTTCCAGCGGTAATTTAAATGGCGATATGCTAAATCCATTTTCCAGCCATCCTGCATCATATTCAAACGCCATAAGGCTATCGGGGGTCAACGCCAAACGCCCTACAATAGAATCACGATATTTTACGATCAGCATCTTATTTTGCATCTGTACCTCCGTCTTTTACTACATCAAAAATAGATTGATAGTTTTTGCGTGCGAATAGATTATTAAAGTCAGATTCATACCCCAGCACCATTGCGAGTTTCAACAACGACGACAAAGATATTTCCCCAGTGCGCTCAAACCGCTTGATAGATCCCAACGATACTCCAGACCGCTCCGCTAAAACCGTCTGAGATACCTCTGCATTTTTACGAGCGTTACGAAATCTTTCGGAAACATTCTGTTTTATAGATAATATATTGTCTATTTGTATCATATTTTTCTACTTATAGATATTATATTATCTATTATAGTGTATAATTCAAACCTTTGCAAGTATTAAAAACGGTCATATTTTTTCTATCTTGTTTTTCCGTTAAGTTATTGTGTTTTTTGATAATCAACCCCATAAACACATTGTGAAAATAGAAAAAAAATGATACAATATATGGCGTTAAAACAAGGATCATACATGAAACAAACCGATGAACAAATAATTGCTACGGTTCGTAAAATATTGGATGTGTTACATGATCCAAATACGGGGTTTAATGCTTTTCGTAAGGAATTACGTGAACAACATTTAAAAAAGGAAGAATACGAACAACGTATTGTTGATAAAGAATACGAATTAGCAGAAAAGTATGGATTAACAAAAGAATACAATCGAGACGAAATCAAGTTCCGCCTTAGTGGTAAAGATGTCATGGACAGCCATTTATATGTTTCGTGTGGTCAGGCAGCAAAGGCGTTTTGTTATGTCAATTCACAATTACCAAAAGAAGAACAGCTGGATTTGAAAGTATTATTTAGTACAGATATTGAACACCTGATTGATGCTAAGGAAGGCCATACATTACCATGTGTTAAATTGTCAGACGGTAAATGGCATGCAATAGAACCACAGATACAGCCAGAAAAAGGCAAGCAACCAGGATTCCAATTTGTTTGTGATGATGTCAAGGTTAGTGGTGAAATCTGGCATCAATTGGAATCAATAAAAAAGAAGGGGCGACCATATCAAATTACCAAGATAGTAACTCCAGAAGAACATGCAACCACATACTCTGACTTTGGTAAGTTTTTAGAAGCATCTATGGTACATAAGGGAAAACTAGGCTTTGTCTGTTCCACGCTTAAACTGATATTGCAAAACAAAAATCCTGGACAATATAAAAACGGCAAACGTCAAATTTATGAAATTTGTAAAGCATTGGACGGAAAGAATGCCTCGGTAAAAGTGTGGGTCTTCACTAGAGGGGAAGATATAGCATGCAGAATTGGTATTGAAGACAATGGTGTATGTTACGATATGAACCCAACAGTACAATACTTGTCTTTGAGCAAAGTTGTTGGCAATGATTTCAAGTTTAATGAACAAGGGTTTCAATTAACACAAACACTGACCCCAGAAGAATATGTCCAAGAGTTTGAAAAACGCAGTCAGACATTAACAAACATCAACAACCAAGGAAGAGAATAATTGTACGAAAATGGTTATAATGCATAAAAATAAGAAAAAGGATTACAATAATGCACGAGCTTAACAAGGATATTAGCAATCAAAAAATAGATGCAATAATAGATTTGTTGGTGGCAATGTACGTTAGGTCTTTTTGTAACAAAGTATATAACGGAAGGCCTTGGGGATTTGTTCTACCAGAAGACGATAAAAATATATCTCGATTTGAAAATGTGCTTTTATTATACCTGTTTAATGCATGCCGTGCATATACGACGAGGAATATCTTTTCTGCACAAGAATCATATCCTTTCGGTAATCCGACCATAAAAAAACAAAGCAGATTATGGCTAGATGGATCTGCTGCGCCGTTTGCTGGAAACACCCTGAAACAGAATGAAACTTTGAATTGGTTTATGGATATAATAGATAACCGCAACATTGGCCAAAGGTGGTACCCAGATTATGACAAACCGGATTTTAACCCTGAAACACAATATAAAACTGAAATTGAAATGGCAAGAAAATCTGGTGATTGGAAATCGCTGATAAAATTGCTAAGCGAAGACTTTAGAAAACTTTTACATGACATATATGGTAACAATGAAAAAAAACTGAAAAATATCGGGGTTACATATGATGGTTATGTAGACTTGGTGATTCAACGATTTAAACGAGATGCTACACAATTATTAACAGAATCGATTGGACAACCAGATTATCATGGTGAGTATGATGACCACTATAGTTATCCAAAGAACCAAGAAGAAGTTCCAGCATATTTTGAGAAAATATGTGGAGAAAGTGTACATAAGCTTGAAGAATTGAAATCTATCCACAGGGAATCTGAAGAATATGTTGATGAATTGTATAATTCAGGTCAATTACAACATAAAGCCAAACAGTATCTTATGGGATGCGACAATATCAATGATTTTGTAGAGCAGTTTATAAAGTTGAAAAATTTGCAAAAAGAACGAGATGCTCTTTCCGAACAGTATGTCTCCAAACTGGAACAAAAAATAGCAAAAGAACTTCCGTTAAAATCAAAGGGTCGAGTTACAAAAGAACTGAAAACACAGCGTCGAGACAAGTTTAATGGAGCAAAGAACAAGGTATTAGAAATGTTGAAAGATATTGATGATAACACTGTCGTTGGCATAGAACAAACGGTACAGGTATATCGTCAAGCGATAAGAGAATTAGAAATTTAATGGTATAAGCGCGAATAACCATGGCGACAGGTAGTTTTATATTTAAATTTAAAAAAGAACCCTCGGCACGAGCTGTTGCTGATAATATAATTCGGATTCCGAACTTTGCCGATAAGACGACACAACTGGGGTCGTATGATTTTGTTTTATATGGTGATGCGTCTGGCGTAGATATTTCAAATGCGGGGGATTTATTAAAATATATGCGTTTCAGCAATGAGACAATATTTCCATCAAAGGATAAGATGCCAGATGGATTTGAACCAGATAAAGTTCTGGAAAGCGGTAAAGCCCCAGGTTTGCATATTGGAGATTTGCATGATGCTGGCATAACCGGCAAAGGTATAACTGTTGCCATTATAGACCAAGCATTAAATACCGAACATGTTGAAATCAAAGATAACATTGTTCATTATGAATCCATAGGTTATGAAAAAGGTAAGCTTGCGGATTTACATGGTACGGCCGTATCCAGTTTGTTGGCAGGCAAGACACTGGGGGTTGCACCGGATGCCAAGGTTGTATATTTTGCTGCAAATAATTTAAAAGATGCTTCTGACAAGTTATTTGTGGATCCAGAAATCAAAGAGGCAGTATCAAAACATCTGCCAGAAAATGTGAAATATGACGATTTCATCGCTGGTGTTAAAAACAAGAAATATGAAACCGATAAAACGTTTCAACAATTGCTTCGTGGTGTAATGCGTCAATTGCCACCAGGGATTGTAAAACGTATAGAAAATGCTAAACGCGAGATATGTTTTGAGAATTATGCAGAGGCACTGCGCAGAATATTGTTTATGAATTCTAGATTGCCGAAAGATAAAAAGATATCTGCGGTTTCAATCAGTTGGGGTATGTTGCACGAAGATCCAGAAAGCACGAAACTAATAAAAATGTTAATAGAAAGTGGCGTAATGGTGTTAACCACAGATTCTTATAGGTTTTATGGTGATAAAGCAGCATTTACAACAATAGACAGAAAAACGAATTCTGACCCAGATAATATCGAATCTTATGATGCTGGCTTTTGGAGAAAATATTCTGAACAACCAGAAAATAAGTTGTTGGTCCCTGCAGGTGGTCGGACGATTGCCGGATACTACGATGATACCCAGTATATTTATTCTGGAGCTAATGCGGGTATGTCTTGGGCGACACCGTATTTAGTTGGTGTATATGCGCTGGCAAAGCAAGTAATGCCAACCTTGACACCCGAGCATTTCTTTGAGGTGGCACATAAGGTAGCCGCTACAAGCGAAAAGACAGGAAATAACGCTATTATTCAACCGCAAAGAATAGTAGAATACCTACAGAATGAAAACTTATTACAAATGCAAAATATAGACACAAAAGGCAGATAGATATGACGGAAATGGAAAAATTCTATAAGTTATTTAGACGGGATTTAAAAACACCGCGTTTGGAATTACGTGTATTAGAGCCAACGAAAGAAAATGCAAAACTGGTATGGGATGCGATCAAAGGCGAAAATCCAGCGGATTTTAAGTATGTGAATTGGACCCCAGATTATAAGAAACCACTGCCTGAAAGTATGGAAGAAACGTTAAAACAAATGCAACAAGAAGAAAAGTTCGATATTAATCCAAATGGTGCAATTTGGTATGTGTTTTATAAAGGTAAGCTGATCGGTCATCATGGTGTGTTCTATTTCGACAATAACAGATCTATGCAAATTGGAAATGTCTGGTTCATAAAATCAGCATGGGGACACGGTTTTAATCATGAAATTCAAGATATGTTGATGAAAAAGGCGTTCTTGGAATTAGGTGCAAATCGATTGCTGTATCAATGTATGGCAGCCAATGAAAGATCGCACAAATCTGCGATTGGTAGTGGATTTCATTTGGATGGCACACACATGCCAGACGGCAGTTATATGGATCAGCTGGTCTTTACAAAACTTGCTAGCGAATACGGAAAATAAAGGGTTAATTATGCAAATAGTATTAAAACATGCAACCGCAGAGGATGTGTGGAATCAGATTATAGAAACACATACAGAGTATCATCAAGGATTAAAATACTTTGGGTATGGTTACAGTATGTTTGTTCCAAACAATCCGCGTTTGCATGAAATGTTTGAAATTGAACATCTGACCGATGAACAAACTAAACACTATCATGACATCGTTGTTAACGAAATATACAACATAAATGATCTGAATAAATTTGATGATATGATTTTGAATCAGGTTATACCAATGGTTTCGCGTGGTGTGGAAAAGTTGAAACCTATGCTGAAATCATGGGGGGCAACACTGCCTGATGAACTGGAAATAATGTGCCATTATGGTCGTGGTGGTGCGTATTGGTATAGTGAACCGGACAGCAATGACCCAAATCGTATTGTGTTCCGCTGCACGAATTTCCATGGCAATCATTTCGGCATGGCACAGTTGTTTATGCACGAATTGATACATATATTGATAGAATTGCCGATTATCAAAAAATACCATGTGCCACAGGATTTGAAAGAACGCATCGTTGATATCATTGGTTTTGAATTCTTTGGGAAACCTGTGCAGCCACTGTATGAAAACTCTTTCGCAAATGCCTATATAACATTGGATGCAATCAAAACAGATCTGCCTGGTGCCGTTGCTAGAATGATGAACGATTATAATGCAAGGCAACAAAAACAGACCCTTGAACGTTAAAAATATAAAATTGTGCAAAATTGGTCTTTGCTATTGACAAAATATAATTTTTGTATTAGATATATGCCATATAACCTACATAAAGGGGGTGCACATGAGCAAAAAAACGTTCAAAACATCCAAAGACAACACAGGGTTGATTGTTTTGTTTGTCGTAGCGGGCTTGACGTTTGCCGCATTGATAGGTCTTTCTATTGATGGGCAAATTCGATTGAATAAAGACAGAAAATTGAACGATCCCCAATTAAATGAGGCAATAGATAAACGCCTTCGGAACGAGATATCTGGGGCCGAGTATCAATACGTACGCGAACAGGCATTACGCAATCAGAAAAGCAGATAACCAACAAGTAACAAAAAGAGGCACAAATGTTTGTAACAAAATATACCCAGGAAGATATACAAAAACGCAAAGATGCCAAATTGGTAGCTATTGTCATAGCTGCTTTGCTTGTCATGTTGGGCGGGGCAGAATTGCACAAAAATGCTGCAGAAAAGAAAGCGCAGCGTAAACTGGAACAAAGAAATGCGGCACGCGGGCAAGACTTTGCAAATTATGTGTTTGCAGATGTCAAAACATATGTTTTGCAGAACATGCCAAGCCAACGTAAAATAAATGCGGAAGCCGCACACTATGATCCAGATTATCAGGATCGTCATATTCAGTACTTGGTTCAAGATTCTACGAAATATGCAGATGCTATCGTTCGCGATGCGCCAGCTGTTATTTCTGGATTGGATGGCACAAGGATTTATGAATACACAATGCCAGGCGATAAGAAACCGACAGTTGAAACATTGTCTAAATCTTTCCGCACTACGCTTAGGGAAAATGGCAACACTTACACATCTTTTGATAAGGCAATGGAACATATTCAGAGTCAGCAAGCGTTAATAACTGGCCCAGAATACAGACTGGAACCTTGGCCAGAAGAAGAAGGTGGTTTGCGTAGAGGTTATGAACATGTTCCAACGGGCAAAACTATTGTCAAAGGTTCAAATACTAGTGAGTCATACAAAATGAAAATCAACATTGGACATTTGAAGGAAATTTGTAAAGAGTTGGCATATGCTCGTGCAGTGAAAGCACAAGCTGTCAGAAATGCAAAATCTCGTGGTAAATAACCTTTGCATATAAGCACTACGATTACCGCCCATTTGGGCGGTATTTTTTGTATTTTGTAGACTTTTGTGGTATAATACTTCTGATAATAACAATGCTTAAAGGGTGTTGATATGGTCAATCATAAACCAGAATTGTATTATGACGAAAAGGGGCATCAGAAGGGATATCGTGTGGGTATTTCCGATGGTGTCTATGGTACATGTCCTTTTTGTGGTAAATCATACACCGAAGAAGACATCAAAGATTCTGAGTACATCAATTTTGAGCATATATATCCAAGTTTTGCGGTCAGAAGTGCAATGAACACAGAGGGTAAATTTGGAAATCTAGAATCTAACTTTATGATTGCCGTCCACAAGCAATGTAATTCTGATGGAAAAATATTAGAAGATAATATAAAAACCTTAGTTAAATCTATTAACAAAGGTGGCCAATTAAAACCTGATCATGTAGAGAAAATATTGCAATACTGCAAGAAAACGAGTGTGCTTTTAAGGTATCTTATCGATCCAGAACATGTATCGGTTGGTTTGTCCTCAGATGCGGAAAAAGAAAAAAGTATTGATTGTCACCTTTTTATAGCGAAGTGTGACTATTTGCCAGATACGTTGCTCTATGAAAATCCTAATTTGTTTACTGTGTTTATAGGGGGAATCGGGTTTTATTATCTGGCTCAAAAAGATGCCGCAGAAGAATTTTGGGACAGTTTATCGAAATATTACATGTTTAATCCAACGATGGGTATTGGAATTGTATCACGTAACGGCACATTATATCGTTCTTCCCAAAAAATAGAAGATCAAAATAAGGATGATGTTCGTTATACTTACTACAATGACGGCGTGTATTATTTCCCGCCTCGACAAGATGTTTCATATGAAGTAAAAACTACAGAGTTTAAAAAGCCAATACAGTGGAAATTACAATCAGCACCTCTCGATAAATGGTTATTTAGGAAATCCTTGGGGCCATTGCCCGATTCTACAAAATTATTTGATAGAGATACTGGTGTAAATCCTTTATCTCGAACGAGACTGGCTTTCAACGGAACATATAGAAAGGATATCGATGAAGGTGTTGTTTTTAATCAGAATGATGAACTGTATATATATCAAGACGGAATGAAATATAAACTAGAGTATGCTAAACGACTCAAATCATACGATTTAAGTAGATTGGGTATAAAAAAACTACCAGATCTATCAAAACACAATGTGATTGGTAATTTTGATTGTTTTATGAATGAGCTGACGTCTTTACAGGGAGCCCCCAAAAAGGTTGGTGGCGATTTTGTATGTGAATATAATAAATTGACCTCTCTGCAAGGTGCTCCCCAAAAGGTAGGTGGAGCATTTGAGTGTAGTTATAATAGGTTAATAACATTAAAAGGTGCACCTCAACAATGTGGTAGCTTCAATTGTACTAGCAATCAGCTAACGTCTTTAGAATATGCACCCCAAGAGTGCGAAAGTTTTTCTTGCTTTAACAATAAACTAACAACTCTGAAAGGTGCTCCCCAGAAGGTCGGCTATTTCAATTGTTATAATAATAAATTGAAATCGTTAGATGGGGCACCAAAACACATAAAGGGGAATTTTGTATGTTTTGATAATCCTCTTGTGTCATTAAGTGGAGCACCAAAAAATATTGATGGCAGATTTCATTTTGATGGAGACGGACTGGAGTCGTTAGATGGTTTACCAATGGCAAGGGAATATGTATTGGAAGATGCTTTTACACGATTTTGGAACGCACAAGAAGGAAAAACTTATTTCCCAAAAATCTTTGATTCTGCCGATGAATTACGTAAGTATTTTGAATTGTACAAAGCACAACGTAAGCTCAGAGACGAAATATACAGAATGGCTTTTCTTGAGTCAATGAATAAATTTCTCTCTATGGATAAAGACGAAAGAGAGAGAATTATCAAAGGAATAATGAGCGATATGTCACGACGATAAAATTCTATCACAGTTCAGACGAACTGTTGATTAAATTCGTGTGTTTTTTAATTGGTTTAATAATTCGTGCTGTATTTCAATGTTATCTTTGGACCTGGCTATAAGCTGCTGCAGCCGTTTTGTTATATATTCGCCAACCTCACGAGCTTCATATTCGTGTATGGAATCGGCATATATTTGTTTGTATTTCTTTTTATCAGCATAATAATATTGGTAATAATCTGCCGCTTGCTTTACAACATCGCGCGAAAGACTGCTTTTTCCTATGGATTGCAGATAATGTGTAAATTCGTGAGTAATTTGTCCCAACAATCCATGTTCAGATAAATCATGAAAGAACGCGAAAAATGGGTTTGTTGATCCGAGTGCTACTTCAGCCATTTTGTTCGCCCAAGGACTAAGTTCCGGTGAATAAAACAAAGCGGATGGCATCGGTATATCTTTCGGCCAAACTGATTTAATATCTTCTTGAAAATAAATCTTGGGTGTCGTGGTGTTGTTGCTTGGAAACTTTTCTACTAACAGATTCAATATATCGCTGATGAACTTTTTGCGCTGGGGATAATCTTGATTATCCCAATTTTGATATACAGACAGGTTTTCTTGGACATATGACTGTATTACGTCCCAAACACGCTGGGCTAAAACATCGGCATTTTGTCTGGAATAGTTATCAATAGTCAACTGCTTGTTGGCATTGATAATTTGTACCATTTTTTTTGCTTCATCAAAACCTTGTCTCATTATTCAACCTTATTAAATCTTTTCTCTGTAACATGGCTTTTGTGATATCAAGTTTAGCAATGGCTATGTCCATTGCGTTGGTGCCGTCTTTGCACTTTATCTCAGGCTGATAGCCGTGCAATTCAAAGTTGTCATATTCCAGGATACGATAATTCATACCGACAGATACTGTAATGTTGCTGTGGGGCAGGAATCCGTGACACATATTACCATAAACTTCCATCCCAGCAGAATTGTCGCCAATTACGGTTACCATTGGGTGATGAACCATACGCAACAAGAACATTTCTGCGCTGGAACCTGTGCGTTCATCAGTTAAAATGAATATCGGCTTCATATATGCTTTCTTTTTATCAATCTTAAAGCATTTGCCGGTCTTCCATAATTGCAGTTTTTCTGATGCTGGTATTTTGGACCATGGTGCATCCGGATACGATGCTGCTTGTACTTTCATTGCTTCTGGTGTAGTGCGGACATAAGTCTTTTTCATGCTGTCTACATCTGCCCCACACAAAAAATCCGCAAGATCGTCAGAATATCTGCTACTTCCACCACCATTATTACGCAAATCAATAATCAATGCTTTTGACTTTGGCAAATCGTTCGTTTGAAAATTAATGATAGCATCGCGAAATTCATCCGTTCTCAGCATAGTGTTGAACCCGATAATCGCAACGCCATCTTTACGCAATTCCGTCTTTATGGGCAATTTGCCGGCAAAGTTTTTACCAACATCTTTATGCTTTCTTTTTGATTTCGTTCCTGCACGAACACCATTAAATCGAAGAGATATATGATTGTCCGGAATCTGTTCTATTACATCCCGCATGGATTCAAACAGTTCACCAGCAGTCATATCATGAGCGGATTTGTATGCTTTTGTCAGACGGGTTAAAACCTTTCTTTTTACAATATCGTTATGCACCGGCCATCCAACATAGACACGTATCAGATAACGTGCCAGCACAGCAATATCGTGCCGCACATCATTTGCAGTCAGACGTTTCCCTGGCGTATGAGTATCAGGCTTGCCACCACGCACATCATCCAGTGTAGAATCTTTCAATAAAGCATCTTCCAAATTCTTAATTGTTGGTATTTTGAGCATGATAAAATCCTTTTTGAGTAATGATCCCGTCAATCAATTGTTGAAGACGCTTCGGTGCCATAAGAAGATTGGGAGCAACCCCCAGAACCGATATGGCTTTGTCCTGGTTTTTAATGGCGGCCTCATGTTTAGTAGGTTCTAGCGAACAGAAATACGCGATATCTTCGGGGTGGAATTGTGAAGTCATTCCGACATATAAATCCATAAAATCAAAAATGGATTTCGGTTTCATATTTCTGATTTCTGGGTTTAATACCTTTAGTTCTGGCAAATATCTTGCTAGCCTGGCTAGTGCCTTTGGCTGTTCAGTCTGAAAATAGTGAACGACATATTCTTTTTCTTCATCCGATAAATGCCTAGTGATTTTTTCTAAACCGGCCAAATACTGCTTTTGTTCCTGTTCCGATACAGTAGTACCACGAAAAAACTTTTGTATGTATTTTGCTGGATTCATAACCCTGTCTGGATCAAAAGTATGGATGTATTCTTGTTGCATAACATACTGTTCAAAGGATTGTTCATCAAAGCCCTTGGGAAACTTGTATGTGTGATAGATTTCGATTGTTGGCACAAATCCGTGTTTTTTAAGTACAATATCAAAATCTTGGGCGGATGACCAATGACCATTCTGGAATCCGGCCTCTTTATTCAGTAAATCATCAATAACCGTCAGTACTTTCTGTTTGTCTATCATAATGTCGTTATTATACCACAAAATGTACAAAATCACAAAAATATGGTATAATATTCCTGATAATAACAAAGGAACAGGTTATGGTTTTTGAGAAACATATCGATTGTGGTGATTTTATACTAGAGAAAATTATGCCCGATGCACAAAACGCACAAAAATTATTACATGTCATAGATAATAATCGTGCTTTTTTATCAAAATATTTAGAATGGGTCGATACGTATACAACGGCGGATAAGGCACTTGCAAATATAACTAAAACATTTTGTGATGAAAGTTGCTCATATTTTATAATTGTTGATAGTCAAATTGCAGGAAAAATAGGATATGTTGATACCGATGAAAATATGGGCGAAATAAGTTATTGGCTTGCAAAAGAATATACTGGTCGCGGTATTATGACACGCGCATTGAATTTAATGACAGATATCGGTTTTAATAAAATAGGATTAAATCGTATACAGTTAACTTTGGATGTGGATAATACAGCTTCAGAGGCGGTAGCACAACGTTGTGGGTTTAAGTTAGATGGTGTTTTACGGAAATATTTTTTATTACGCGGAACCCCAAGGGATATGAAAATGTACTCTAAATTAAAAACGGACAATTAGTTATTGACAATAATAAGGGAATGTCAGTATGGAAAAACGTGAAGCGCCACAAATGGTTTATAAGGGTAAAATTCCACAAGGGTATCGTGTTGGTATAGGTATTAACGGTGCATACGGTATATGCCCATTTTGCGGAAAAGCATACACAGAAGAGGATATAACAGATTCTGAAAAGATCAATTTTGAACATGTTTATCCTCGGTTTGCGGTAAAAGATGCGATAAGATTAGTAAATCGTGGCGATGATAAAAATAAAAAATCACCAGAAATAGAATCAGGTATCAAAGTTGCCGTGCACAAAAAATGTAATTCAGACGGACGAGAATTAGAAGACACAATAAAAATGTTGGTCGAGTCTGTTAATAAAGGTGGGCAATTAACCCCAGAACAAGCGAAAAAGGTGTTGCAATATTGTAGAAAAACAAGAGTGTTTTTACGCTATCTTACAGATTGGGAAAATGTCCCGGAAGCGTTTGCTTATGACAAGGAAAAAAAGAAGAACCTTTATGATGTTGTTTTGATAGGACTTTGCGATGACACCAACACCCTAATGTATAATACATTTAAAGATTTTTCTATTCAGATACAAAATTGTGTGTTTCAGTATAAAGATTGTATATCTCAGTATAAAGAAGTGTCAGATTTTATGTATTATACGAGTTTTCTTAGGGTAATGATGTCGCCAAAAGGTGTATGCATAGCGATTACTAATTTTGATGATAGTTGTATATGTTTCAAAAAAGAGGATGAAAAACCAATATGTTCATACATTGATAAACCTGTACCGTGGTATTTGACTGATAGGTTAAGATTTTTACACATTTATGAACATGCTTTAAATACATTATCTAATACTAAGACAACATTTTTAAGAGATTTAGAAGACAACGGGTTTACAGGAAACTTGTTGTTAAGAAAAAGATTATCTTTGGGAGGGCGGTATAGACCTGGGATTGATGATGATTTGACTTTCGTTCAAGATGGGGTTGTATATGTTTATGAAAATGGGCAGAAATATAATATTGGGGAAGCTTCACCTCGTAAGATTTATTTATTAGGAGGACTCGGTATTAGCGTATTACCAGACTTATCTAAGACTTCTCCGGACATTTTTGTATGTTCTAGAAACAAGTTAAGGTCATTAAAGGGAAGTCCAAATCAAAAAGCAGGAGAATTCGATTGTTCATATAATGAATTAACCTCTTTGAAATATGCGCCCAAAAAAATATATGGCGATTTTCTATGTAACAGGAATCAGTTAAAATCATTAAAAGGAGCCCCAAAAGAAATTAGTGGTAGTTTTCGGTGTGATAAGAATAAATTAACGTCGTTGGAAGGTGCTCCAAAAGAAATTGGCGGCGATTTTTTGTGTATCGGAAACGCACTTTTAACATTAAATGCCGGTCCAGAATTTGTTGGCGGTAATTTTTATTGTGGTGGGAACAAATTGAGGTCACTAGACGGGACACCAAAAAGAATTGGTGGCAATTTTTCTTGTGATCAAAATAGGTTAACATCTTTAAAAGGTGGGGCAGAGTTTGTTGGCGGTAATTTTCATTGTGTTTTTAATAAATTAACATCACTAAAATACGCACCCAAGAAAATAGATGGCAATTTTCGGTGTACCAAGAATGAGTTAACATCGTTATACGGGGCCCCAATATCCGTTGGTGGCAATTTTTCTTGTGATCAAAATAAATTAACATCGTTAAGGGGTGCCCCAAAAAAAATTGGTGGCAGTTTTTCGTGTAATATTAATAAATTGTCATCATTAAAAGGGGCGTCACAAGAAGTTGGTGGTGATTTTTTTTGTTCGGGAAATAAATTAAAATTATTTGATTGCCCGAATACAGTAATTGGTGGAAAATTTTTATTTGATGCCCAATACTTACAATCATTGGATGGCTTGCCGCAGGCAAAATGCTATGTTGTACTCGATTGTGATAAGGAGTTCAATTCTGCTGATGAACTTCGGGTGTGGTTTGAAAAATATAAAAAAGAACGCAACGGTAAAAAGGTAGTAAAGGGGATGCGGGCTGGCGCAAAGAAGGTTAGTGCATTATCCAAAGCCAGTGATGTCCAAAACGCAATAAAACCAGATAATCAAAAGAAAAAATAATATGAAACCATTGATAAATTTTCTGCGCACCATTAAAACACCAAGGTTGGTATTAAAGATCGTGCCGCCGACCCAGGAAAACGCGGAAACGTTTTTTAGTATAATTGAGCAAAACCGCGACTATCTTGAGGCATGGCAGGGACATTTTGAATATCTGCGAAATCCAGATGAAGTGCGGCAGAAATTGGAACAACGCTATACCCAAATGAATAATAGCGAAGGTATGTTATTCGGCATTTACAAAGACAACAAACCAATCGGACGCATCCGGTTCTTTGATATCCATGATAACGGCTGTGAAATCGGCTACTGGTTGATTCAATCTGCAAATGGGCATGGATATATGAGTGAAGCATTATCTGCGCTGGAAACAGAGTTATTCAAATTCGGGTTTAATAAAATCACACTGGATATAGATAACGGAAACATTCATTCGGAAAATCTTGCTAAACGCAATGGCTATACTTTGGATAAAAGATTGCCGATGGCATCATGGGCCAAGTGCGTTGGCAAATGTGATTCTTTGATTTATATAAAAAGGGAAAGCAGATGAAATATACAAAATCTGGTCAATTTACAACCGACATGTTCAGTATAGGGGAAACTATAACTGAAACTCGTGATGTGATCACTATTGCAGCGGATATAATTAAAAACATACCCGATGTACCAAATGACATAAAAAAGAGTTTAGATTTGGCCCTAAACAACCTGAACCAAGCAACCGGTTATCTGGATCATATACAACGGAAAACCGATATTGCCTTGCGGTTTGTTCCGGCAGAGGTTCAGGAAAAAGAGTGCTTATAAGAATAGGAGTCAAGTATGCTTAAATTGGTAAAACCATCAAAGGAATATTCGAAATTATTTTTAAATGCGATCCACAAAGCACGATTTCTGTTAATGATTGTTGGGGATGGCATTCGGGAAAACGTTGAAGAATTATTGGAACACACTGGTAATATGATTGATATGCACCACAATATTGCTCTTTGCGAATTGGAAATATATCAAATGGGTGCATCAAAAATTGTTATTCCGCATCTAACTGCACATACACGTATTATCACACGTGGTGTTATCAGCATTGAAGATGGAAATATAAAACTGGACAACATTGAAGAAGAAATCTCAACCGCAAGGCCCAAACACAACAACGCAATTTTAACTGATGAAGAGTTTATTAAAAATTATACCAAATCGCATCACAACATTACCATGGATCAAATAAGCAATTTTATGGAAAATGTAAGGAATCTTGGATTTTATACAAACTACGGTGAAAAGAGCATGATTATACACCTGCCTGGCGTAGCCCCACTGATAAATATCAGTTTCAAAGATAATTGGTTTGTGCCGATAAAGATAAAAAACTCACTAAAACGTCGTGGATATTCTGAATTGATGGCGGACTCACTATTAGCAGACTTAAAGCCATTTGTAAAAAACACACCTCGTTCTAAATCAAAACCGTACGATAAACAGGATGTGTTTTATTATTTAGACGAAAACATTATAACCACCAAATGCGAACTGTTCCTAAACGCACTAGAATCATTTAAAAACAAATTCTAAAAACCGCCCATATGGGCGGTTTTTTATCTCAATTTAGTAATAAGTACCTTAGCAAAGTATCACTATTTATAATCAATACCAATCACTTTTATTGCTTTAATATGACTGTATTGACCCGAGGATATAATGTTGTTTGCATGTTGCTGTAATAAAGAAATCAAGTCATCAAATATATTCTTACCCCATTTTACTCTATCTATTCTCGCTAGTAATAATATCCCATGTTGATATTTTGGATATTTTAAATACTTTCTTACCAACTGTTCATCTATAGCTTCTTTTAGCTTTTTAAAACTCCAATTGTCTACGATTTTGCATTCTATATTTATGCACCAGTTTTTGTTCCATATTTGCAAATCAGGTTTTTTATTATTGGCTACTTCAGGCTCTCTAACTGCAGAATAAAGCTTGTTAGAAACCCTTCGCATTTCCATCAATACATACTTTTGAAAATATGTTTCTTTTGTTAATTTCTCTTTTGTATCAGAATTTTGTCGGACTTTCAGGTGCTTGTACAATTCTTTTATGCTATAATCAGATGTTTCAATGTCTTCTTTTATATCAATAAGCTTATTTAAACAGATATTGAACAGTTCATCTGCATTTGTTGGGTCTATATAATCTTCATATTCAAATTTTACCACCCTGTTTTCCTGCCAAATTGCATTCTCATCCTTTAATAACAACTTATCTGCATTGCTACGTAAATAATTAGCGATTTTTGGCTCAATAGAATCAAAAGATTTTGCTAAATTATGTAAAGCAGGAATATCTTTATGTGATAAATATCTATCACTCAATAAATTTAACAAATGACTTCTAAAATGTTGTGCATTATCACGATTCGTTGGTGTAAAAATCCCCATGTTTTCCCGATGAATATCCTGTTTAAGTTGTATATATTTGTAAACCATTTGCACAAGATCAATCAGGGTTTCAATATCAATGTTTGTGCTATCTTGCTCGGATAATTTGGCAAACAAATGCTCGAAAAATTGATATAATGCTTCAGGTTTTTTTGTATACTTTGTTTCCAATAGTTTGATTCTGTCCACAAACGTTTTTGGCGATAATTGATACAACAAAATTAGCCAATTATATATATTTTCGTTTCGTATATTATTTATTTTTGAGATTATATATCTGATAAACAAACGTTTTTTAGTCTCATTAATCTCCATCTTAGATACTACTTTTGCAATTTGGTAACAATTTGGATTTGTAGGATACTTTATTAATGCACGAAGTAATACTGGCTCTAACAGGTTTAACAATTCTGCAGGAAACTTTTTCAATTTCCACAGCACAGAATTATCTTCTGTATCAGATATCGCTATTTTATCAATACAAGGTACCATTATCTCCATAAATACATCAGGATGTTTTTTTGCACACGATATAACGTAGTCAGGAACACTATTTAATGTTTGTAATCCATAATATACCATTTTCCGTGATAAATCCTTGTTAAATTCTGCATTTGGATTCTCTTTTACAAATAAAGAAATTCCCATAATGCAAACCAAACTTTTTACCAATATTCTATTCGTACAAAGGATTTCAAAGAAATCGTCCAAATTAATATCTGTTATTTGCCAATATCTTTGGATGCTTTCAAGAAAAACATTCGATATATTTTCTTCATAGTTATGGAATAGTTTATCTATGTTTAGTTCTTCATTAAAACCATCTATATCAGATACTATTGTCCATAATATTTGGACGCCTTTTTCATCCAGACTCTTTAAATGTTCTAAGTCTTTTGTAATTGCTTTTATTTTTTGTGCCCTTTTTTGTTCAAATTTTAGTTCTTCATTTTTTATAGTTTTATCAAATTCAGATTCTTGATAGGATTCTTGTCGTTTTGATTCTTTCAAAAGCATTTCCAAGTCAGGATTTTGTACGATATATGGTGTTAGTTGCGATTCTGCATATGCCAATGACGTCTTTTCCCACTGCGTTTTAGCATAATAGAACAATCTAGCCCTCATATCCTGATTTGTCACTTTCTCTAGGTTCTCTAGACAAATATGCGCACATCCATCATCAATAGTATAATATTGGCTTGAAACATCAAACCAGTACACATAACCACCGCTGTGGTCGTATGGTATTGATGAACATTTCTCTACGGCACGGCTAATAATTACATGATTCAATCCTTGGCGATTATCCACTGCTTGTTTTATGTCAGAAGTTCTCGTTTTTTCGTACCTATAATTGTGGTATTCAAAATCACATAAAATAAAGACATAATTAGCAATAGTATTTAAATTTTCGCACACATTTATTAATCTGATTAAAAAAATCTCATATAATTCACACAATTTTTCATCTTTTAAATGATGAGATAATCGGTTTAAAACAGCCTGCAAAATATTTTCATCATGTAACTTATCAATGATATCCTGTAGTTCGTAATCAAATGGGAATTCATATGACGCATTATTTGAAACAGAATTTCTGTAACTGATTATTATATCTATAACATCCACTAAAGATACATACTGTGGATACAATGTCTTTAATAATAGGTCTATTGTGCTTTTGTCTTTTGTTGCCTCGGCCATATGCAGTTTATCTAACAAATACGCAACATTATCGGCATCAGTAAATTTTGTTAGTATTTCTAAGGCATAAGACTGTAAATAACTTGTATCCGTATCAATGATTTTATACAAAAATTTTTTTAATTTTTTTTCTTCTGTAGCAATTAAATTTTGGGGTTGTATCCCATTCATAAGTTCAAGCACAAATAAACGTTTATCTTCCGAAGATTTATCAATATGATTCAATTTGTGTAGCAAAAAATCTACCCCGATGTTATTAGCAAAGTTTGCCACGAATAACCTTTGCCCCCATCCAGACATCCAACGTATACGGTGTTCATATTTTTGTAAAATATCGTTTATAATATTTTCTTTATCCCGAGACGGCAAATTTGGACAAAGGTGAGAATTGATTATAAATGCTTCTGGATGATTTTTTATTAAAAGTTTATGAATTTTTGGTTCACTATTGCTCAAAGCAATCAGTGCTGGAATAAATTGTTCTTTAGGATGACCGTTTATGAAAAGGTGTTGTACAACATCTCTATATTTTCCGTTAGCAATTCTTTCTTTTAACCATAAATAAGCCAGGTAATCTCTAGCCGTTTCATTCCAAAATTTAACTCTATTTAACCCATTTGAAGAAAATATTGTAGAACTTATAAAGTCTTTTATTGTTTGATGATCTTCTTCAGGAAATAATTCTAAAACAGAAACACTGTCTTGTGTTGCGAAAGATCCATAACTCTCTTTTTTACTGATCGAAAGAGTCTGTTTAAACAAAGTGGATACAGCTAACCTCTTAGCCATTTTTTCTATTAATTTTATTGGCATATTTGAAGTTCTATGATTGTTCAACTCTCTATATCTGTATCTTAACTGATACAGGAAAAATTCATCCATATCATAATTGGTTATCGAGTGTTGTTTAAGGAATACTACTAACTGTATGCATTCAAGCGGTGTATTAGTAAATTGATTAAATAAATTATTTGTTAAGCTCTTTCCGTTCAAACCATAATTTTTTGCTATAATCTTTTTCTGTTCTTCCGACAAATCTTCTAAATGAAATATTTTTATTTTTGGAACAAAGTTTTGTTTGTCATCAACAGAATTTGCTTCGTTTTCTGGTACAAATAAATTATTAAAACTTTCATTTATAAGTTTTGCATCTAAATCACCTTCGTATTGCTTTTCTGTATACCACCCCAAATTGCCACGCCAATCACTTCCTCGGCAAGTAAATAATATTTTTGTATACTTCAATTTTTCTGGAAATTTTCCCAATACTTCACACAAATTATCAAGAGCAACTTTAAATGCATCTTGGGCATTGTCTAACATACGACATTCATCTATAGAATCTAACAAAATGTTATAACTTGCTACATCACCAGAAAACAATCTGAATATTTGGTCTTGAAATCTATCTTTTGCATTCACAACATCGTTTAAATGCCCCCACACTGTATTATTTTTATTTTTACAATAAAATTGTTTTAACTCTGTTGTCTTACCACTCCCCTTATCTCCAATTATAACAATTATATTACAAGAATCGTCTAGTAATAATTCTGACAACATCTTCGGTGATTCTATTCTATATTCTATACTACGATAAGAGCGATTTAATTCTATAAATTCTTCAGCCATTTTGCTTCCATGGGTTAATTAAGCTAACTTGTATATCTACTTACAATTTATACAATAGGATAAAAGGGCTAAAAAATCCACTGTTTTATATTGTTATTTGATGACAATTATGGATAATCGCCGTTTATATTGTAAATTATCAATAAAACCCATTGATATATGTTTTGCCATTGTGCTTCAAACTTGTCGCATATCACAACTATTAAACATTTTTGTTTTATTAACTTGACTTCTGGGGCTTTCAGAGCGGTAATTGCGTGACGTTATAAAGGAACCGATATGTCATATAAAGATAACATGCCCAAGACGATGGAGGAGTTAAAAGCCCTGTCATTTGATGAACGGGCGCGATTGTGGGCTAAATATTCACAATATCCGTTTAAACGGCAAATACGGTCACTTTGGTATTATATTCAATGCGACAGGTTAAATCTTCGAATTGAACATAAATATTTGGTAAAAATTCGTAAATATAAGGATAATCCAGAACAATGTTTAGACCATGCGTGCCAAAACAAATATAATTTTGTCCCAGGCACAATTTTAACCCGATATTTCAAGGGTATAAAATACACCATCTTAGTCAATGACGATGGCAGTTTTTCATACAATGGCGACAAATATTCCACATTGTCAGCAGTTGCAACTAAAATCGCTGGTATGAAACTATCCGGACCAAAATTTTTTAATCTAGCCACAAAATGACATTTTTGATATATGGTATTAATTCTTCCATAAGAGTTGATTGCTTAAATTCTACACCAGTATGGCTTTCTGCATTATTGCCGCTCCCATCATCATAAATTTCTACAGTTGTAGAGGTATGAACTTTTATAAAGTAAAGCCCAGTGCGTAGTAATGCGTATCGTATAGTATTTATATCTGCAGGAATTTTTAGTTGTTTTATAAATTTTTCTCTGTCTTCTCGCCATAATTTGTGATTTTCACACTCGTATATCTCTGTAACGCCATTTTTAACAACCACTGATGTTTCATCAGAATGTTTAGGTTGAGGGTTTAAAATGGGCCAGAGATCATAAGCGATAACTTTTATTTCTTCTTCTGTTAATCCTTCTAAAATTTGAGCAAATTTTAAAAAGTTTTGAGCAGTTAATTTATTATTGTTATGCAAACCTGCGATCATGGCACATAGTAGGCGTAAATTATTTTTAGCAATTCCTTCCATAGCATCTTTCTGTAATCTGTAACTTATCCCCACTAAATCATCACTATCAACATTAGAAAAATCTCCTTGTCTTATTTCTGATAAAATAACCTCCCTTAACATTGTTATTTTCTTCTTTTTATACTTATTCCAAAAAAATTCAACTCCCCTTGCTAAAGGATTATTTGTAAGTTTATCTATTGTGCTTAGAAAGTTCATAATCACTCCTTTTGTATCAAATATACGTTTTTTTACGCTTTTTTCAATCTAATTAACTTGACTAATGGCTTAAAACAAGCACCAATTGTAAGCAAAACATGAGGTAAAAATGACAATTAAATGTGCAATTTATACTCGTAAATCTACGGAACACGGGTTGGAACAGGAGTTTAATTCTCTGCAAAATCAGGAAGAATCCTGTAAGGCTTATATTGCTTCACAGGCATTTAATGGCTGGCAATACTATAAAACCTATAGTGATGCGGCGATATCGGGTGGAACTATGGATAGACCCGCACTAAAGCAAATGTTGGACGATATGGCCCATGGATTGGTGAATACTGTGGTTGTTTACAAGGTCGACAGATTATCACGTTCAATCTTAGATTTCCATAACATGATGAAGTATTTCGAAAAATACGGTGCGAACTTTGTATCTATCACGCAATCATTTGACACCAGTACATCAATGGGCAAATTGACACTAAATATGTTATTATCATTTGCCCAATTTGAACGTGAAGTTTCAAGTGAACGCGTGCGAGATAAGATACGAGCCAGTAAAGCCAAAGGGTTATGGATGGGTGGTGCGCCACGTTTGGGTTACAACCTGATTAACAAAAAGTTGGTAGTAAACCCAACCGAAGCAGAACAAGTGCGACATCTGTTTGAGAAATACCTAGAACTGCAATCTGTAAACGATTTGACCGAATATGCAAAACAAAACGGTATATATGGCAAACGATGGGAGACAGCAAAACGGCAAATTCGTGGTGGCAATCCTATTGCTAAAATGAGTATGCATCGCATTCTGCGGGATAAAGTTTACATAGGTCAAATTGAAAATAAAAAAGAAGGCACTTTTGCCAAAGGCGAACACAAACCGATTATATCAAACGATTTGTTTAATCGTGTCCAAGTTGCGTTGGCTAATAATGCGAATAATAAATCCCAAAGCACACATGCCCCCAATATATTGACTGGCAAATTATTTAATCACAATGGTGTGAAGTTTATAAACCAACGCACCAGCGGCAAAGGCAAAAAGACCGCGTATTATTACGCGACTAAGGGGTTCTATCTAACCGCGGCACGCGTGGATGAAATTGTTATAAAAACGATAACAGATTTTCTGAACAGCGATATGTCGAATCTGCCCATAAACCTGGCCGCTATATTAAAACGAATTGATATAGCAAATATGAATTTTGCAGAAAAACGCGATTTAATTCAATCGCTGGTTGAGAAAGTTGTATATTCGCAGGAACAACTGATTTATACACTGACTATAGATGCGCAAAAATTACAGCCGTTTATCAAGGAACATTATGTAAATCAAAATGTTGAGCCCATGGAATATATAATTGGCGACAACAGCATAACAATCACGGAAAAAGTATTCTTACGCAAATACGTCAACACGGTATACGACCGTGGTAAAAACGGGGTGATAAGTGTCACTGACAATAACCATCTGATCCTAAAAGCCTTTGCTACCGCATGGAAGTACAGAGAATTATATGAGCAAGATGGCAATGTAGACAACGTTATACATAATGCTCGTACTTCAACAAGATTATTTTATAAATATTTATCTCTCTCGTATCTTAGTCCGTCAATCGTAAATAAACTATTAAGTGGCAAAATTAATATGGCAGTTAGAGATATTTTGGATAAAGTATCAAGAAGTGATGACTTTGAGTATCAAGTCAAACTGTTTAATCTATAAACACATTGATTTTTTATCTGTTTTATGTTATATTGTGTGTATGCCTGTTGGAAGGCTAGCCCGTTCGTGTAAAGATTTCATCATCCAACAAATAAAATAATATAAACCTCCGAGCTTATTATCTAAGCCAAGAGACTACGAACGCAAAATCAATATTAGATAATGAACTTGGGCAACTCCGCAAATGCGGTAAAGGATTTATATTATGAAAAATATAGACTACTTTAAATTACAAGCAAAAAATCTGCTTAAAGACTACCAAACCCGCTATCTTTCTGAAGATGGTGATATTTATGAATACGAACCAAAGTTTTTTGATATCGTTGGCATATTCCTTGAATATGATATAATGGACGATGATAAAAATTTTGAATTCAAACTAGGCAATGCGCAACATCTGATCGCACAAATGGCCGGTTTTAATAGTTGGAAAGATTTAATAACATCGACAGAGGCAGAACAGTCAAAAGCTCGAAAACTTCTGGAAGAAAGTGTTCATAATGAATACGGATGTACAAGTTTTATATCACATAATTTTACACCTGATGGTCGTGAAATAACAGAATATTCACACGAACCATTGGATAGTGATGTGCCTTATCATGAAGAATTGTCTGGACAGGATTGGCAAGATGGTATAGATGAATGCCGTCAAAACAGTATGGGGTTTGAACCAGATGAAATTGTTGAATGCTTACATTGTGGAAACCGGTTTCCATTTAAGGAAGTAAAGGTTAGACGATTGAAGTCCGAGTACAACAATGGCAAAGAAGATGACTTTAAAGAAATTGTATGCAAACACTATCCAGAATGTAATGGTAATTTACTAGATTTAATACCGGTGGAAATGCTTGATGCGAAAGGAGGTGATGAAAATGAGGAATAAATTTGCATCTTATTCTCGCAGTACGTCAAAAACATATACTAATGCCAATGGATATAGAGTGTACAAAGATTCAGGGCAGCTAGTTCATCGTCATATGGCAGAAATAAAACTTGGTAGACCTTTGCAATCTGGTGAAGTTGTGCATCATATAAACCGAAACAAACAAGACAATCGTCCATCAAATTTGTATGTGTTCCATGACCAACAAGCACATTGGGCGGCTCATAAACAGGATGCCCAAAATTATGGAAAAGATTATAGTTTTAAAGGCAAAAATCATTAAAAGTGCCTCAACGAAAATGACCAAAGTATATCAATGCGTGCTATTTGGGCTGGTTTGATAAATTTGGCGATATACACTGGTAATATCGTGCAGTAAAACTGCGGAAAATCGGGCGAAAAAGAAAATCCCGTGGGGTTACCACGGGATGTTCAATATTACTGGCGGATGGGGAGGGATTCGAACCCCCGGAAGCCTTGCGACTTCAACGGTTTTCAAGACCGTCGCATTCGACCGCTCTGCCACCCATCCGAAACTCTGTTTCCGCCGGTCTTTCAACCTACGGTTTTGTTCGCTTTTCGCACCTGGCGGTGCTGCTCACCACTCGTTCGCGCTCGACTGCACTTTGTTTGTCTCGCTGACTCGTATGCAAGACCGTCGCATTCGACCGCGGCTCTCACCCATCCAAAACTCTTTTCCCGCCGGTCTGCGGGCCTACGGTTTTGTTCGCTTGGGTATTTTATACTTCTTTTTTCTGAAACGCAAATGTAAAATGCGCTAACCGCGTACCCGTGTCTGGTTCTAAATATGTTTCTTTAATCGCATAATACGGTTATAAGATTCGCGAATTCTGGATTTTTTTATCTGGCCAGTATCAACCAAATGCATAATTATGCCGTGCACATCGCGACCACGATTTCTGTCGAATGTTAAATTATTACCAAATACCAATACATCATTTCCCGCGTCCAGGGCCATTTTAATCGCCTGGGCCAAACCATATTCATTCGCGATTGCTCCCATATCCATATCATCGGATACAATTACACCGTCAAACCCCATATCACGCAACATAGATATCGTTTTGCCTGATAACGACGCTGGCACATTGTCAAAATTATTGTTTATAACATGCGCAACCATTACCGTTGTCCGCACATCATTGTCTGATAATAATTCGCGCCAAGGTTCCAGTTCATATTCTTGGTATGTGTTGGTTATATCTGTGATTCCATTATGTGAATCGGTCCCTGCACTGCCGTGACCGGGAAAGTGTTTAAATGAATATGCAATCCCAGCGTCCGCCAACCCACGCGCAAATGCACCACCAAAAGTGGCAACTGTTTCTGGGTCATCTGAAAAACTGCGTTCTTTGGCACCAATCGCGGGCGATTCAGGATTCACATTAACATCCAATAACGGTGCAAAATCCATATTGATGCCCAGGTCGTGCAGACGCGATCCCAAATCATATGCGATTTCATATGTTGTATTTGTATCCCCACGTCCCAACTGGGCCGCGGACGGTATTGATGCAAATCCATGTTCCGGTTTCAGACGCTGTATATTTCCGCCTTCTTGATCGACAGCGACCAGCAATTTTTTCGGTGCGATTTTTTGCAGACGGGAGACCATATTTTTTACCTGGTCAATATTTTTTATATTAGATGAAAATATTTGCTGTTTGGCCTGTTCCATTGTCATACCACGGGCCAACAATCCGGAAATATCAACATCAAATAGTATAATTCCACCGATTACCCCGTCTTGAATTTGGGATTCTATGGCGGCAAAATCATCAGCATTTTCACCCATGCCATCCCCGTGAAAACCAGTCATAATTATTTGCCCAACCATATCATTTAAACTGGGACGTTTATGCATCCAGGCAACAGTGCCACACACAAACGCCAGCGCAACGGCACAGATAAAAAATACTTTTTTATTTTCTGGGAATAACATTCTGCAACTCCATATGTTCTATTGAATTTTATGCTTCTTTTTTGCGCAACGCAAATGCAAAAATTATCGCACCGGCAACAAACATTATCCCCGATAGCAATGTTCCCATCGTCAATCCCCATGAAGTCAAGAAGCCGATTTGTGCATCAGGCGCACGGAACTGTTCACACACGATACGCGCGACAGCATATCCCATGCCCCAAATTCCCCCAAGCGCCCCCGGATACCGACGCAGGTCTGTCCAACGATAAAGACAAACCATCAATGCTAATAATAAAACACCTTCACCAAAAGCCTCATAAATCGGGCTTGGGTGGCGCGGAATTGTGGTTTCGCCATTAAAAACTATCGCCCACGGCACATTGGTTGCCCGACCCATAACCTCCATATTAATAAAATTCGCAATACGACCACAGAGTACCCCAATTGGTACAACCGCCGCCATCATATCTAGTATGGACCAAGCGCGAACTTTATTCTTTCGTGCGAACAACCATGTTGCCAATAAAACACCGGCCAGACCACCATGAAAACTCATTCCGCCATGCCACACGGCAAATATTTCCAGTGGATGTGCAACGAAAAACCACGGATTATACATCAACACATAGCCCAACCGTCCACCAATCACGACCCCCATTATCACATACGACAATAAATCATCCAGTTGTTTTTTATCCAACCGTACCGGGCTTTTTGGCGACAACATCATTTTTTTTATCAACCAATAACCCAATACAAATCCCGCGATGTACGCCAACGCATACCACCGCACATCCAGTCCAGCAATGCTGAATGCGACTGGGGAAATTGGATTAATTGTTATTGCCACGATTGTGATCCGTTTTAACGTTGTGGTTGTGTAATTGCCTGTTTCTTTGCTTCGGTCATGGCCAGAAATTCTTTATACTTTCTTGCATGTAATCCCGGATTTTTTCTTGCCATCGCATAAAGCACTTTTTGTGTCACACCCTGGACATTCATATCTTCGATGTCTTTTATAACATTGGCAATTTCATCGCTACTGGCGCCCAAACGGGACATACGTACTTTGATTGTTTCCATACAATTTTTTATGTTCTGTTCGGCTTTTGTTATAACTTTTGCACTGGGCATGCGTGCCGCCCGTTGTTCCGCGATGGTTTCATAATTTTTGATAATTAACCTTACATTATATGATATCAAATAACCGTGTTCATCTGATGAAGTGACACCCTTAAGTGCCTCTGCATTATCTAAAGTTTCACGATAAGACACCTTGTCGCATTTTGCTACGTTTCTTAACGCATTCATTTTGTATCCTTTTATTCTTGAATTTACCGATGCATTGTATTATATAAATATGGAATGACAAGGAGAATTTTATGTCAAATCGCATACAACAATTACACAATGACGGCATGTCTTTATATCTTAAACGCGTATTTGCATTAATGTTTGGCGCGGTGGGGTTAACTGCAATCGCATCGTTTTTCACAATGGCAACACCGCTGATTACGTTTTTGTTCACATCAACGGGGCTGTCCGCATTTTACTACATATTACTTTTTGGCGGACTGGCACTTTCCATTTGGGCCCAGGTTCGGGCATTTCACCTTAGGCCGATGACTGGGGGTGTGTTGTTGGCACTGTACGCGATTATGATGGGCATTGTTATGACGCCGTTATTATTAGTCGCTGTGACGCATAATCCATGGACAATATTGTTTGCATTTATAATTGCGGCGGTTATGTTTGGATGCATGGCATTGTTCGGATACAAAACCGTCCGTAATTTGTCATTTTTGCGTTTGTTTTTATTCATGGGTATGATCGGATTAATTTTGGTTGGCGTCTTTTCATTTATTTGGCCGGCATTGGTTGGTGGTACATTCGGCACGATAGTGTGTCTGATTGGTGTATTAATATTTGCTTTGTTCACCGCGTATGACATGCAGACGTTAAAGAGTGCATATAATTATGTTGGTGATGACACACAAAAGAATCAATTGGCTGTGCTGGGCGCATTGCATTTGTACATTTCGTTCATTGCAATGTTTCAGTATATTTTAAGCCTGTTTAACCGTAATTAATACCAAGGAAAAAGGAAAACAAAATGGCATACAAAATAGATAAATCACAATGCATTGGCTGTCACACATGTGCGGGTGTTTGTCCCATGTCGGCGATATCCATTGATGGCGACGGCAAATGCGTTATTGACGCATCAAAATGTGTTTCATGTGGCACCTGTGCGGCAATGTGTCCGGTAAGTGCTATAAAGGCAGAATAATAAAAACGCACCGTTTGGTGCGTTTTTTATCGAAAAAATCAATATATTATTGCAAAATCTTATTTAAGGTATCATAATAAGCACGCAATAAAATTGGAGTTTTGATATGCCAGCAAAAACAGTTAATGATATTGTCGCATTGTGCAAGCGGCGCGGTTTTATTTTCACAGGTTCCGAAATCTATGGCGGATTGGGTGGTGCATATGATTATGGTCCATACGGCGTGGAATTGATGAAAAACATCAAAAATGCGTGGTGGAACGCCATGATTTATTCCCGTAATGATATCGAAGGCTTAGATGCGGCCTTGATATCAAACCGCCTGCTTTGGAAATATTCGGGCCACGAAGCATCTTTTTCCGACCCATTGGTCGAATGCAAAAAATGTGGTGCCCGCATGCGCCAGGACAAGATGCGCGACCCGACCAAGTGTGATAACTGTGGTTCTACCGACATCACCGAACCACGCGCATACCAACTGATGATGGGATTGTCGATTGGTGCAATGGCGGACGGTGCGATAAACGCATACCTGCGTCCGGAAACGGCGACCACGACATATGTCAATTTTAAAAATGTTTTGGATGCAAAGCCACATAAACTGCCATTTGGTATCGCCCAAATTGGCAAGGCTTTCCGTAACGAGATTTCGCCCCGCGGTTTTGTTTTCCGCATGCGTGAATTCGAACAGGCGGAAATGCAATACTTTGTAAACCCGGCAGATGACGAAAAATATTTCGAAATGTGGAAAGCGACGCGCATGGCATGGTGGATTGATACACTGGGCATACCGGCCGAAAAATTGCGTTTCTTGCCACACGTAAAATTAGCACACTATGCCAAGGCCGCGGTTGATATCGAATACGCATTTCCCGATGGTTTTGACGAAGTCGAAGGTGTCCATAATCGCCAGGATTTTGATTTGGGGTCCCACACGAAATCCCAGGATGAATTCGAAATCCATGCGAAAGTACTGGAAAACAAAGACAGCACAACAAAGTTGGCATATTCTGACCCGCAAACAGGCGATAATTTCATCCCATATGTTATTGAAACCGCAATGGGTGTGAATCGCGCAATGTTGGCGGTTATGATAGAAGCATATACCGAAGAAGATCTGGGTGATGGCAAATCGCGCATCGTGTTGAAATTAAAGCCATGGTTGGCACCGGTCAAGGCGGCGGTCATTCCGCTGGCGCGAAATGTTCCGGAATTGCTGGAAATATCAAACAGCATTGAAAACGATTTGCGCAAATTGGGCATTGGCCGTATTGAACTGGAAAACAGTGGTAATATCGGTAAAAATTATCGCCGTCACGACGAAATTGGCACACCTGTGTGCATTACGGTTGACCACCAAACAATCGAAGATGGTACCGTCACACTGCGCTATCGCGACACAATGGAGCAAATTCGTGTTCCGGTTGCGGATGTTCCGTCAAAAGTGTTAGAGATTGTGAAACATTAAAAAACCGCCCAAACGGGCGATTTTTTATTCGTTTACATTCGGAATAATCACCGTATCATTATAATATGATATAAATCGATTTCCGGTTGCACAGTAAAATTTTTGTAAGGAATCATTATATTCACGCACCGCCGAAACCCATCGTTCATCGATATCGCTTTGGGCACCCTGGTACGCAGTAAATGCCCCCAATGCACCACCGGCACCGGCACCAATCATTGTACCCTTTAACCGTGCCTTGTTATCTAAATCGATTATACCACCATCTTCGGCACTGATATACATGGGGTCAAAGTCGTTCAATGTTGCATCATCAGATGTTAACGGTTCCCCCACGGCTTCGCCACGGGTATTGCGCAAATATATTGGGGCACCCGGATTCGACTTCATCCATTCATACCAATCTGCGCGTTTCATACCAAAGAATTTATCTGAAATCCCCCACACCAATGCCGGTTTTTGTTCCTTGGCACGGATGGCGCTTTTTATTTTCACATATACATGGCCTTCGCCCGGGCCGCTCTGCATTGTGGATTTTCCATTTAAATCTTCATACATGTGATATCTTTCACCGGCACCGCCATCGCGCAAATCGGTCCATTCAACATCCGTAAGTGAATTCACATCTCTCAAAACCAAATTACCGTTTTTGTCCTTTAATTCGATTTTAATTGATGCCAGATTATCAAGCACACAACTTTCATTACGGCAAACGACCGCCTTTCTTTCATTTACATCAAGATATACATTTTCACCATCGCCAACCTTGTCACCACGAACAATGTATCCCCACAAACATTTTGATGTCTCACTGCCACTTGCTTTTTTGCAATCTTCGATACGCAACACCGAATCGCCAGATGCCATAATATTACCGACAACACCACCGGCCGCCGCGTTTATTCCGGTGGACATAATCATATCGCCACCAACCTTGCCCGCGTACGAGCCACCGGCACCAATCGCTGCGCCACTTAACGCGCCTATAACAGTCCCCTGGATTTTGCCCTTGTCGGTTCCAATTAAACCGTCTTTGCCTATATCATTTTTTCCGGCGATATTACCACCAATTCCGCCAATCAATGCCCCAGCCGCAATTTTAAGTGCCGCATTTTGTTTTTGTTCTTGGTCCATTACCTTTTTTACATCTTCGACGGTCGGTGCTTCGTCCGCCGGGAAAATCACATTTTCGACATCCGCTGTATAAGAATATTCAGGAAAATCAGAAATGTTGCACTTTACCATGGAGCCAGCCGCAACATTTGCACGCGCCAATGTCACATATTGTGGCGCATTTGGATTAGTAATCGACACATTATTTGGTGCCAAGGCACGAAGTTCAACAACCGCAACACATGTCGATGCACCGCCGGCACCAACACCCGCCGTCGGCTTGTCCCAAGTAAATTCACCGTCTGGATAAATACGAGAACACGCTTCTAATTGGCCCGCGCCGATGTGCGCTGTCCCGCTTGTTATCTGCTTTGCTAAATCATCATTTGTAATCCGTGCCGATAAATCCGTGTTGCCCGGTGCCATCTGGGCCGTTGAATCAACGGTCACAGTATTTGCCGCAACCATTTGCCGATAAACATCATTTTTTGTTTTGTTGCCGATACGTACGGCACCATTTGCCACCCCGCCGGCCAATATACCAACCACGCCGACAAATAATGACATGTGTAAAATCTTGTTTTTCTGTGCCATACCTTACCCAACCACCATAAACGCGTGCGATTTATCAGAACTGTAACCGCAACCGTGCACCAACATCGACCATTCCCAAACGTCCACTTTCATACCAATCGGTATAATGATAAACGCTGTCATATGGGGCTTCGTATTCGCCACCGGCGCCGTCCCCCAGCCATTCGGTTTGTGACATAACTATACTGCCCGATGTTTTGACGCGTCCAAGATTTGCATACCGAACAAAGAAATCCATTTTCAGTCCACCTGACAATTCAGTTGTGACACCACCTTCTAACATAAATGCCAACTGTTCTGTTGTGCCGCCATTATGATAAGCGTAAATATCGGATACGCCGGTTAAATCACCGGGTTCTGCATATGCCGGATCCATTTCTGAATAGAAAGTATTATCAACAACAACATAGTCCGCGATTGTGTTCAATGACAACCCCACACCGGCACCAACATACGGCCGCAACGACCCGCCGGCAACATATCCGGTATAAGAATCAATGTTGTAATACACATTTAACAGTGTTGCATTTGCCGTAATTGCGCCACCATTTACACGCGCCGTGACAAACCCACCGGCACCGTCGGCCGTCTGAACATTTTCCGCGTACCCCAGCCCGCTGTACCGCAAAAAGGAAAAATCCACACGAATATCGTTATTTATCGACGCCCCAACAGACACCTGTAATGGCAAAACCGTATCCGAACGGAAATCCGCCTCTTGAAACGCGCCGGGAACCGCGAACGATTTTGCTTCGCCGGCATAATCCGCACTCATCGAACCCATCAATGACATATTATATGCGACCGAAAAACCGATATACAAACCACTGTCCGCCAATCGGTCATAGTCCGCCGGTTGATAATACTGACGGCCCGCCGCAGTTGCATTAGAACCAACACGGGGCAATGCACCCGTAATACGCGTAGGACTTGCCGCGACATTAGGATTTACCATAACAACCTGATTTTGATTCGGTACTATCATACCATTTTGCGACACCGGCTGAACACCTGCATTCGGGTAATATAACACACGACCATTTGTGACAATTTGATTTGGGGTATTTGGATTTTGATAAACAGGATACACAGCACCCACGCCACACGGCACGGCCATAACAAAACCCATCAACACGGCAGAAATACCGAACTTTTTCATCCTTGCTCCGAATTCCTTTGGACATATTATATCATAAATTGACCCCATAAAAAAGCGTTTTATAAGAATAAAAAATACCCCCGCAAAAATGTGGGGGTATTTTTACATATTTCGGTTTGTTTTTTAGAACTTTACATTCAACCGAATCGCCGTTTCAATCTTGAAATCGGTCGTGCTTGCGGACAAGCGCTGGCCATTATCAAGCGTGTTTTCGATGAACCACGATACCTGCATACTGTCTGTTGCCTGGTATGCCAATGTGAACGATTGTGCAAATTCGCCGAACTGATCATGCATGTGTTTATATTCTTCCAATTGTTTCTTAACCAGTGCTTCTGCCATTGGGCTCACATAGTTAACCTTGGTATGAATATCCTTTAAACTATTTTCTGCATGATAGGTATATTTCAACCCGATACCGAACGACCAACGATCATTAACTTGGTAAAACGCATTTCCACCCAAATCAAATTCCGTTGTCGAATCCAAATCAACCGAAATCTTGTTCGGCAACCCGGCCGCTGTTAAGCCAGATTTAGACACATCAATTTCATTGTTATGGTTACCCAATGTGCGCAACAATTCAACAAACGCACTTGTTGTCCAGCGGTCCCAAACCTTACCAACCTTGGTTCCGACATGGTAACCCCAACGACCGTTCGAGAAGTTATCATAACTAAACGTTGGTCTGCTGTCGGCGCCAATGATCAATGACCCTTTCATTTTTTCGATACCGCCCATATGCAAGTCGCCATAGACATCCCATACCCATCCATCGCCACTGTTTACGATACGATATGTTGTGCCCAAACGACCCAGGTGGAACCCATAGCGATGAATATCACGATTATGCGTATAACCCAATTGACCATGGATTGCCCAACGATCTGTAATACCATATCCCAAATCCAATGTTGGACGCCAAATCGGAAATTCGTTTGCCCCGCCATGGAACAATTTCCGTTGTGCATCGTTGTTATCCGTTACCTTGTACATAATACCAAAACCAACTTTGCTGTATACCTCACCTTGGGTTGGTAAATATAACGGGTTTTCCATATTACGCAAAGCGCCCGCAACATATGGCGCATCTGCGAACGCAGGTGTTGCCGCAACGGCCGCCAACATTGCAATTTTCAAAGTTTTTTTCATCTATAAAACTCCTTCGTATTTTTTTGATGAAACACACCGACCCCCATTATTGGCAAGACCGGCGAACCATATCAACACCGAAACCAAACGGTGGCCAATTTTTACAACATGGTTGTGCACACTTTGCTATATTATGGGAATAATGTCAAAAAAAACTTTATCTTGACATAACACTTGAATATGATTATGCACCGCGCTATAATTAACATGAAGAAAAAAGAATAAGAAAAACAAAGGGGGACGCCATGCAAACAAATAACAACATGGCCACAGTTGCCAAAACCCAACGCGGCAAAAAGAAAAAATCAATTATAACCAAAGAAAATCGGAATAAAATCCTGCGCGCATACATTGCGCTGTATGGTGCATTTCTGCTTAAGAATCTTATGTCTGGAATGAAACTGGGCATGGCATCATATGGTGCGTTGCAATTATTAAATGCGAAAATCGCAACAATGGATAAACAAAACCCGGTCACAAAGTTGTTAAAACGTATGCATAAATATCATACCAAGGTTATGTCCAGGCGCATAATGACCAGTCCGTATCGTGATGCAGTCCCAAATATAAAGCCCGAAGCACGCGCGAAACTTGCCACATTTGTGTCGAAAAAATTTAATATGGCGAACACAACATTGAATGCTATGTCGGCAATGTACAAACAAAAATCACAAATGGTGGTTAAGCCGAAAATTGTCGCAAACACGCAAAAGTCCGCTGCTAATTCGGTTCAGAATCAGCAAAAAATTATGTTGGTTATACGTATGAAACAAATGCAATTACAAAATCATCGGCAACATGCCGCATAACGAACAAAGAACCGCCAAAAATGGCGGTTTCTTATTTTTCCGAAACGCTGGTATTTTTACCTTGATTTAACGAAAAAACTGTTTAGGATTTTTACATACAGTCAATAATAAGGAGCCCCTTAATGAAAATAGAAATCAAAAACCCAAAAACCGTTGTTGCCGGCATTGGCACACTGTTGCTGGTTATTGTTGTTATTTTATGCGCTACATCCGATTGGCGGGCACGCCGTTCATTAAAAAGTGAATGTGGTGCCGGTATGGATTGTGTATGTTTTTCCAATGTTGTAGACTATCGTTTAAGTGATGACCAGATTCGTGCATTTCGTAAATTCTTGAATTCTGTGAAACGTCGTCCAACGACAAACATTTTGGAATTCACAGATGAAATTTCTGCCCAGGGTATTTCCCAGGCGGTTGCATTGTGCCGTCCGCAACCGGTTCAACAACCCAAACCCGAAAAATCGGCAACCAAGAAAAAATAGTTAAAACACCGCCGCAATTGCGGCGGTGTTTCTTATGAACAACAACCAATCACTATTTCTTTTTATACGCAACAACCAATGGCACCAATTTTTCATACCCCGCACCGAACCACGTGCGTGGAATTATAATACTGTTGTTTTGCCCGGCCGACATTTTTGGTAAAACCTCGCCATTTTTGGCGTTAATGATTTCCGGCAGTTTAATTATTATTTTTTCCGCGCCCCCCGGCACCAGGAATGTAATTTCATCACCCACGCGTGTTTCGTTCCGCAATTCAAATGTAATTTTATCACCATCCGACGCCGTAATAACGCCTGCCGCATGATAATCCGATGTTGACCGCGCAGATTCATAGTTGTGCGCATCCGCAGTCACGGGGCCATCAAAGAACGCCGTTGTATATCCGCGCGTTTCTAACTTTTCTAAATCTGCCATAAACGGCGCCGGATCAAAATGTTCGGGGTCGCGCGCATATGCATCCATTGCCGCCCGATATGCGTGCACCACCGATGCAACATAGTATTCGGAACGGTTGCGACCCTCTATCTTTAACGAATCCGGACTGGATTCCAGAACCTCGGCCAGACGTGGCATCAAACACAAATCTTTACTGTTTAAAATATACGCGCCATGTTCATCTTCATCGATTGGCATTTCGATACCGGTGTTTACTTCGCGTAAAACCACATCATAATTCCACCGGCACAGTTGCGCGCACGCCCCACGGTTTGCTGGCCGCCCCGTTATGAAATTTGACAGCAAACATCGCCCCGAATATGCCATACACATTGCACCATGAACGAAAATCTCTAACTTGATATCCGGACATGCAGCACGAATTTTCTTGAAATCCGCATGACTTACCTCGCGCGCCAACACACAAAGGCTTGCACCCGCCCGTTGCCAAAACTTCACCGATGCCGATGAACAAATATTCGCCTGGGTTGAAATATGAATTGGAATATCGGGGTGATTTTCCCGCACCCATGTAACAACCCCCGGATCCGCCACAATTAACGCATCTGGATTCAGGTATTTAATAACCTCGCTGACCCGCGGCATATTGGCATATTCGCCATCGTGCGCAAACAGGTTGAATGCCAAATAAACCTTTTTACCCGCGGCATGCGCCAAATCGATACCCGTCTTCACCTCTTCCGTAGTAATTTTCGCACGCGCACGCATAGAAAACCCAGGCAAACCGGCATAAATTGCATCCGCACCGTACAGAATTGCGGTTTTAAATGCGTCCAGTGTTCCACCCGGTGCCAATAATTCAGGTAATTTTGCCATGATATATATTTTTAAATGTTATTTTGTTTTTGCAAGCATTTTATGATTTTTTATGCTTGCTATTTAAAAATCAACAATGTAATATATGCGTTGCGTTAAACGCCAGTTTAGCTCAGCTGGTAGAGCATCTGATTTGTAATCAGAGGGTCGTTGGTTCAAGTCCGACAACTGGCACCACAAAAATTTTTAAGCCCGCACATTGTTGTGCGGGCTTAAAAATTTTTGGCGAAGTCACGGCATAACGAAGTGAAGACGGATGTCTCGGCGTAGCTACTGTATTCAACAAAAATAATTCATCGAACACGCAAACCTATTAAGCACCGGCGAAGCCGGACAAAACCTTTTCATACAAAAAACACCGCCCGATGGGCGGTGTTGCCAATCCGTACACAAACCGACTATTCGTCTTTCTTATCGGCAGTCTCAATTGCATCTTTTATCTTGGCTGCGGTTTCAATTTGCAACAACTGATTTTCCAGTGCGGTCCGTTCGGACGACTTATAACCCGTCTCAGACGATTGTTTTGGTTCCGATTCCGCATTTGTTTTACCGGCATCACCGTTTGTCGGTTTTTTGTCCGATACCGCCGGATTAATAAGATTCTTATAAATCTCTATGGCTTCGCGTGTTCCGGCCATATCACGTGCCAACAGTTTGTTTTCCGACCCCGGGATAAACCATTCATCCAGTTTTACCGCCGTCACCTGCATAATCGGACGCATCCGCGCCATGTCAACCCACCGTGGCAACCGTGGCGCATCGGAATAGTACCACAATATCCCCCAATACACGATACCCATAACGACAACACCACGAACGATACCAAACAAGACACCCAATGTGTGATCGGTCACATTCATAATGCTGCCCTGAATACGGTCACGCAATTTCTGATTAAAGAACCCAACCGCAATTAAGATTACAAAGAAAACAATAAAATACGATGCGACCAATGTTCCAACGGTTGATTCAGATAATTTGAACCAACTTTGCAACCAGCCGTCCAAAACAGGCGATACAAATCGCGCTGCGACCGCGGCGACAACCCACGACAAAGTCGCAATCGTTTCATAAACACCACCACGTATTGTCGCCCATATTGTGGACGCCAATACGACGATGATATAAATATAATCCAATGTCGTTAAATCAAACATTGTTTATTAATCCAATTACTTTCTTTTGTTATCTTTTTTCAACAAGACAAATCCCAATCCCGCAACCAATGCGACCAATATCGCATAGAACCACGCAGATGAACCACCGTTATTTTTTTTTTGCGGCATCTGCGGATGCTGGCTTATATTCAGAAATCGCATTCGCGCGATCGGCATGTTCTTGTTTAAACTTCTCGGCATTTTCTTCCATTGCTTTTTTATTTGCTGCGGCAGTTGCTTTTTCGGCATCACCTAAATCAACTTCGACCGCTTCGCGTAAATCTTTCTGCATAAAATCGGCATAGCCCTGGAAACACTTGTCGCCAACCACAATAACCGGAACACCACGTGATTCATATTTGCACTTTTTAAATGCGTCATTTACAACCGATGTGTTTTCGGGCAATCCAACATTAACCTCTGACACGGTCAAGTTTGGATATTCATAAATCAATGTGCTGGAAATAAATTCACGCGCGTGGTGACAATGCGGGCATGTTGGTGAATAGTAAACAGTGATATTCGCAGCCGATGCAGCCCCCATAAACACAACGCCACATGCGGCGGACAGAATAGATAATGTTTTCATGTGTATTTTCTCCTTGGTTAATGTTGTGATTATAGAAAATATATTTTATTTGTCGCAAGTGCTTTTTACAAAATATGCAAAAATTTTTTTCAATGTGGTATAATGTTAATTAACAAGCGAAGGATATAAAATGAAAATATCAATAATTGGAATTGGCACCGTGGGTTCGGCCGTTGCAACCGCGGTAAAAAATACAGGGATTGCCCACGAAATTGTTTTGTATGACACAGATGGGGTTCGCGCACGCGCCGCCGCCGAAGATTTGGGTCACGCAAGTGCTTTTTCGTACGATATTAAGATAACCGCAGCAAGCAACTATCGTGCAATCCGTGGTTCTGAAATTGTAATCATATCCGCCGGCGCGAATCAAAAGCCCGGCGAAACGCGTATGGATTTATTACAGAAAAACGCCGCCGTTATCCGTGACATCGTGCCACGCGTTATGGCGAATGTAGATAACAAAAATGTGAAATTAGTTATTGTCACAAACCCGTTGGATGTGATGGTAATGCTGGCACAAAAATTATCAAAATTGCCGGCGGCACGCGTAATCGGCACGGGAACAATGTTGGATTCGGCGCGTCTGCGTGTGATATTGTCGCGCACGCTTTCCGTATCACCACAATCGATAAATGCATATGTCCTGGGCGAACATGGCGACAGCAGCGTTGTCGCATGGACACCAGCAACGGTTGGTGCAATCGCATTGGATGATTTCTGCAAACAGACAAAAACACCGTTAACCGCAAACACACGCGCGACAATTGAACATCGGGTACAGACGGCGGCATATGAAATTATTCGTGGTCGTGGCGCAACATGGGACGGAATTGCCGGTGCAGTTGCAGATTTAATCCGTTCAATCGCAAACGACGAAAACCGTATTTTGACGGTCAGCACCGTTGATGGCGTCGGCGCAAAAGCGGTTGCAATGTCATTGCCACGCGTGGTCGGTGCAAATGGTGCGACAAAAACACTGATGCCGAAACTAGACAAATCGGAATCGGCCGCACTACGCAAAAGCGGTGGCATCATTCGCAAAAACTATGACAAAATTATGAAATAAAAAGTCCCCTTCGCTGGCGAAGGGGTGGACGCGCAGCGGACGGGGTAGTGGCCCCGCCCCACAAGGGGTCAGGTGTATTTGGCATTCAATCTTATTCATTGTGTGTAATATGGATGTTATGGTTTTCGTCATGGGGGAAAATCATGTTGGACAAAATCGAATACACACAATCACCGGACGGCAATGGTTTTTACGCCTATTGTGATGGGCGCATGATCGGCAAAATAACATTTGTGCGCACTGGTCCAAATATAGTCATCATTGACCACACCGAAGTTGACGATGATTATCGCAACAACGATGTTGAATTGAACTTGCTTCGACATGTGTGCGATTTTGCCCGCCAACAACACCGGCGCGTTCTGGCAATATGCCCCACGGCACAAATTATGTTCGGTCAATATCCGGAATTTGACGATGTGCGAATGTTCCGCACACGATAAAAAACGGGGCATGCGCCCCGTTTTTTTTCTTAATACGATTTTGCAACAAACACATATGTTGGGTCGGCATCGTCCAAGCACCGCCGTGAAATCTTGTATTTTTCCATCATCGCATCAAATTTTTCATTTGTTGTTAAATCATATTTGATACGGAAAAATCCAATTTTTCCACTCGACAACGCCTTGTCCAACGCCGCCAAATCTGCAACATCATGTATCATTGTTTTGTTGCGTTTTTCGGCCGTGGCCAACATATCGGCCTGCATTTGTGCCAACATATCGCCAACACTTGCAACCAATTCAGATGCAGAAATCGTTTTCTTGGAATCTTTACCAATATCACGACGCGTTACCGTGATTGAATCAGATTCCATTTCGCGTGCACCAACCTCGACCCGTAACGGCACACCGCGCTTAATCCATTTCCACATTTTGTCGGGCGCACGCATGTCGGAATCATCGACTAAGACGCGTATACCCTTTTTCTGTAATTTAGTCGCCAGCGCATGACCGTATTTATTCAAATCGTCCGCCGTTTCATCACGCGTAATTGGGATAATCACAACCTGATACGGTGCAACCGCCGGTGGTAAAACCAGGCCATCGTCATCCGAATGCGTCATGAACAGACCGCCCATCATACGCGTCGACGTTCCCCAACTGGTTGTCCACGCATGTTGCAATTTGCCATCAGTCCCCAAGAATTGAATTCCGAAAGATTTCGCAAAATGCTGTCCCAAATCATGTGATGTGCCAGCCTGCAACGCTTTGCCATCCTGCATAATTTGTTCCACAGTATATGTGTGATCAGCACCAGCAAATCTTTCTTCGGGTGTTTTTTCACCCATGATACATGGTATAGCCAACACATTTTCCATAAAATCTTGGTACACTTTGTGCATCTTACGCGCATCTTCGTTGGCTTCTTTGTGCGTGGCGAACACATTGTGCCCTTCTTGCCAGTTAAATTCGGACGTTCGCAGAAACATACGCGGCCGCATTTCCCAACGCATAACATTAACCCACTGATTTAATTTCAATGGCAAATCACGATATGATTGCACCCAACGCGACATCGCTTCGCCAATAATGGTTTCAGATGTCGGACGAATAACATATGGTTCGGTCAATTCGGCGTCCGGGTCTGGCTGTAATTTTCCATCAATCTTTTTCAAACGATAGTGTGTGACGACCGCCGCTTCCTTGGCAAAACCGGCGACATGTTCCGCTTCGCGATTGAAATATTCAATTGGAATCAACAACGGGAAATTTGCGTTTAAAACGCCATTTGCCTTAATCCGTTTATCCATTTCATCGCGCATTAATTCCCATATGGCCCAACCATATGGTTTAATTGTCATACAACCACGCACAGGCGCGTTTTCCGCCAAATCCGCCGCCACAATCAAATTCTGATACCACTGGCTAAAATCCTCACTACGGGTTGGTGTAATTGCTGTTTTCATTTTTTTATCTCTTATTTCGTTGCATGTTTATCTTTCAATTCCATATATTTTTCGGAAACCATGTTCCCCAGCGTTGCCGCCATTTCTTTTCTGTTTTTGCCCGCCAACGGCGGTGGTGGCAAGACAGTAATTTCTATCATCATTCCTCCCAGCATCATAACATGATACAGTTGTCCAAACGCACTGCGTTCACGTTCCGCCAACGGCCCCATATCCATTTTTGCATTAGAAAAATACGCAAAGTGGTTTGCCATATCTTCGGGGGATATTACATCACCATTGCGATAGCGATAATTCACGACAACCGGCTGAACAGTTATATTTGTGTTTTCTACTATACTGAATAATGTGCTTTTAAACGGTTTTACATATGCACCGTTTGTAGTCGTTCCCTCTGGAAAAACAAAAAGTGGATATTTTACTTTTGATAATGTTTTACCCATGGAATCCAGCGCACTTTTTGCGGACGATGGATCGCGGGTGATATAGACAACACCGAATTTTTTACCAACCCAACCAACAATAGGCCATTTTGCAACATCGTTTTTAGCAACCAAACTGCCCCCGAAACAAACCGGAAACATCGCGATTTCAAACAGCGATATATGGTTCGATACAACTAACAAAGGCCGGTTTTTCACCAATTTGCCATGTACGCGGATTTTTACACCGGAAATAATTTTCAAGAACCACATAAACACGCGCATATATGCGACCGACGCACGCCGTGGTAAAATCGCGATTATCGGGATCTGAATAACAACCATCATCCAGAACAATCCCATACGGATTCCGCCGGTAATCGTATTGAAAATATTTTGCTTGCGTGGTTTGGTCATTATTCTTGCTCTTTATCAACCGTATCCTCGAAATATTCCGCATCTGCGGCATCTTCGCGCAACATAAACTTCACAAAAGACCCCAACACCTTTAACGGGCCACGCACCGGGAACAGAACAATTTTACCGATTGTCTTAACGGCACCTTCGTCAATATCGACGGATAAATCCTGTAATGCGTTTTCGCTGCCCAAGAAATGTTTCTGGTATGTTGCACTGATATTCTTGGTTTGTAATGTGACAAAGACATCATATGTATTGAAACCCTTGTCTATAAAAACACCGTTTCCAAAATCCGCACCGACACGCAGATATCCCTTAATCAACGGGGGCATTTGGCGAAAAGCCTCTTCTTCGTCGACAAATATTTTTGGCATAATATTCATGCGCGACAATGCCGGATTAATGCTTTCATGGAAATTTTCAGACAACACGTTCGCACGCAAACGCGCCGGTGCCAACCGATTGTAATACAGGTACGAAATCGCATGCGCCGATAATCCCGGTTTTTGGCCAACCCACGATGCAACACCGAACAACACGCGCACCTTGCGCCGCAGCACATATTCCGACAACCCCGCCCACAGCAAGCGCATTACCAGCGCATTGTCACGATAGCGCGCATCAACACACGCACGTGACATTTCGGCGATATTACCACGAACCTTTTTAATTTTGGAAAGATCGTATTCCGTTTCGGTATAAAAAGACCCCATTTTTTCGGCGGCTTCGCGGTCGATTATGCGATAGCACCCAACAACAACACCATTATGAAATACCGCCATATATTCGGCAAAACGATCATAAGAATCATATTCTTCGCGCAATGTCCGCTGTTCTTCGGTTGCGGACGCGCCCTCTTCTTCACAAAAAACGGCATAGCGCAAAGCGCGCACCATGCGTCTTTCTTCTTTGTTTCTGGTTAATCTAACCTCATAATCACGAACCTTGATAGCCATAGAAAATCCTTGTGTTCATATTCCTATCGAATACAGGCTAGCAAAAACCGACCCTGTTTTCAATTATTTTTATTTATTTATATTGTCGGGATAAATTTATTTCAATTTATCGGATAATTCGGCAATCGCGATGGCATACCAATTGGAATTATTCCACTTTTTAATCCGATAAAAATTAGGATATGTCAGATATGCGGTAATAACCGGCATTGGTGCAACATCCGTGTCCGGTGATGCAGTATCCGCGACGGATTCGCGTGCCGCATCAATTGTCGCAACATCCGCAACCAGCCCCGCAACCATGTCCCCCGTTGGAATGGCCGTACCGTCTGGATTTAATACACCCATTGCCGCCCATTCAGACAAATTTTTTTTCACATCACCTTTCAATAACGATGTATCAAAATCCGCCGGCAAGATAACACGGCGCGCGATACGCTCGTTCGGATTCCAACCTAATTTATGCAAATAATTTCCCGCGCTAAACATTGCGTCACCAACACTATTAATAATATCAATACTGTTGTCGCCATTACCGTCGGTTCCATACTGGGCCAATGTTGTTGGAATAAATTGAAAATGTCCCATCGCGCCGGCCCAACTGCCATGAATATTATTTATATCCAGTTTGTTTTTATCGGCAATTTTCATCAATGCAATTAACTGATTTGTAAAAAATTTTTCACGACGACCGTCATACATTAATGACAAAAAGGCATTTACCAATTTGTGCCGCGATTTAACCGAACCATAATTCGATTCCATGCCCCAAAATGCCAAAACAACATGTGGTGGCACCCCATAGGTATTTTCCACACGAGACAACATTGTGGGATATTTTACACGCATTTTTTTGCCGTCATTTATTCGTTTTTGACTGACGGTGCGGTCCAGGTATTGTTCCAACGACAACTTAAATTCTGATTGGTTTTTATCACTTTTTACAACCGCCGGTATAAATACCGGATTACGCAGGGTGTCTTCTATTACTATATCGGAAATATTTTCAGAAACCGCGCGTTGTCGCACTCCGTCCAAGATGGATTCCCAACGTTGTATATCAAATTTTCCTTCGTCTGCATATCCCCCCACGGGCAAACTTATCGCCAACAAACAAACTACGAGAAAAGTGGACTTTATCCACATGGGACATTCCCCCCATTACTAAAATTCGTATTTAAATCCGATATGCAAACCGAACGATTGCCATATGGCTTCTTTTAATGATTCCGTGATTACTTCGGTATGCGCCGGTGTTGTTTCAATTATTGGCAACCCGTTTTCATCAAGGACATATTGACCATTTTCATCAACCCAAAAAGCACTGTATTGTGCGACATATAATTCGCCCCCGATTTTACCGACATGGAAATAGTTCGTATCGGCCTTGATTGCCAACTGTAAACGATTAGACAAACGCAAATCGTATTCCATTTCCATTGTATATGTATATGCGCCGTTGGAACCTTCGTCCAGGAAACTTGGGTTCTGTTGCCAATCATCACGATTCGGCCAAATACCTTCGGATGAATATTTTGGTAACCCGACCTGGAAATAGAACCGCAGTTTATCTGATAATGTCATTTGTTTTTCAACTTCCAACCCCAGATAAAATCCAGACCACGTGGTATTGTAAATATGGGTTGTTCCATCAATACGAATCGGTCCATCGCCACCAATAATAATACATTCGTTTGGTCCAACACCCCACGGTTTATCACCCATGGATTCGGTGTACGGGGTCATTGAAATAACATCACCCAACTGATTAAATCCCGAACCCGGTGCCGCCGCAAGCTGGATATCTTCGGGGGACAAACAAACCTGGTACCAATCAGACGGCGCAACTTGATCAATCGGCAAAGTATAATAATACCCCTGTTCATCGCCATAAACATAGTCGCCCCATTCCGACATCATAGGCACATAGACCCCTGGGTTCGGATATAAATGGTCCGACATTTTAAGGTTATGTTTGAATATTTCATATCCGATTGACGGCGACAATTTCCAACCACCAATATCCCACACATGGTGTGCCCCGATACCAAATTTAAAATGATTCGTCCGTCCAGACTGATTACCCATGGAAACAGTGAAAATACCATATGTCGGATCGGCCCAACTATATGGTTCCAGGTCATAATCCATAGATAATCCACCCGATGTCATATCGCCATATGTATAATCAGCATATGCAAACATGTCAAAATTGCGCAATGTGAAATTGTGCCGTGCGCCAACATTGACTTCATTGAAAATCATATCGTCCCATTCCAAAACAGAATTAACACCCGTTTTGAATTGGAAATCGGCAAAACGACGAGAATATCCGGCATACACATTGGTTTTTGCGGTATTTTCCACCGGGAACCCGATACCATTTGCGGTAAATGTTCCGTTGGTCGCCCCGACATACCCCCCATTATCAATCAAGACCGCCGAAGAATCGTATACAACCGGTGCTTTTGCGCGTGGTACCTGGTACGTATATGTATTTTGCCCGACAATTTGCTTCTGGCCCGATTTTCCGACATATTGTGAATAACCCATATTAGCATATTCGCCATATGCGGCACGATTTGCGGTTGTATTTGGCGCACTTTGATAATAAGACGGCACACCCTCGTTTGCTGCGAATGCCGCGAACGGTGCTAAAAATGCCGCTAAAATTGCGATTTCCCCTGTCTTCATGCCATAACTTTTACAACATTATACCATAAAATATAAACATAAGAAAGACTTTTCATTTATAACTTGCGAACAGATTTTGTCGCATTACAATGAACGGACCATGATAATTCCGCATAACATCTATATCCATGTCCCGTTTTGTATGTCAAAATGCAACTATTGCGCATTTTTTAGCCGCGCGTGCGCCGCACCCGATTGGCGGGCGTATACCGATGGAATTTTATCTGAAATTGATTATTGGGCGAATAAATTGGGCAAAATAGACGTTCCAACGATATTTTTTGGCGGTGGAACACCTTCGTTGATGCCAACAAATTATTTTGCAGAAATTATGACACGAATACACAACAGATTTAATGTTGCACCAAATACCGAAATTACATTGGAATCAAACCCGGGAACATTGGACGCAACGCGCTTGGATGAATTTCTTGCCACTGGGGTTAATCGTCTGTCTATTGGTGTTCAGTCACTAAATGATGATGAATTGCGGTTTCTTGGGCGGCGCCATAATGTTGCAGACGCGATGCAATTAATCGACGCGGCACAATCGCGCGGCATTCGTGTATCCGCTGATTTTATATATGGATTACCGGGTCACACTGCGAAAACAGTTGAACAACTTTGTCGCGATATAAATAAAATCGGGTTGACCCACTGTTCAATGTATGAATTGACGATTGAACCAACAACACCATTCGGTAAAATGAATTTAAAAATGCCGTCAAATAACGAAATGGCTGAAATGTATAATACGATTGGGGACACACTTGCCTTGCCACGATATGAAGTATCAAATTACGCCATTCCCGGCAATGAATGCCGTCATAATCAAAATGTGTGGGACGGTGGTGCCTATATAGGAATTGGCCGTGGTGCAGCGGGGCGCGTGTTTATCGATGGGGTTTGGTATGAACAGTTGGGGGCGAAAAAGCGATTTGAACCAATGAAACCGAACGAACGCGCCGTGGAAAAAATAATTACGGGCCTGCGAACAACACGTGGATTATTGCTTGCACCCGACATAAAAAATGCGCTAAATATAGAATACATAAATCAACACCCCGAACTGTTAAAAATTGTGAACGATTGTATTCGCACAACAAACGCGGGAATGTTGGTTTTAGACGACATACTATTGAACGCTGTTAAATAGGAATAAAAATGGAACACAGGTTTTTCAACTTAATTGGCATTATGGCCGTTATGGTCACGATGTTTTGTGCATACTTTATATCAAAGGGGAAATACATGGATGCTGGAATAAAAATTGAAAATATGGATTTATCGATTAATCCGGGTGATGATTTTTACGAATACGCAACGCGTGGTTGGGCAATAAAAAATCCGATTCCGGACGACTATACCCGCTATGGTGCATTTGATGTATTGCGCAACACAAACCTGGAACGTGTACGTGAAATAGCGGAACACGATGACGGTAAAATCGGTAAACTTTATCATATTGCTATGAATGCGGATAAATTGAACGCGGATAAAACGACACCTGTTAACCAATATTTAGCAGATATTGATGCATTAAAATCCCCGGCGGATTTACCGGCTTATTTGGGTAAAATGCACGCATTTGCATCGGCTTTTTGGGGCGACGGCGTTGGAATCGACGAAATGGACAGCGAACATTATCTTTACAATATTGGCCAGGGTGGACTTGGGCTGTCACGCGATTACTATTTTGACCGGGACGAAAAATCCGTCAAGACCCGCGCTGAATATAAAAAGTTTATATCAAAACAAATGAAAAACTTTGGTATCGCGGTTGATGCGGAAAAACTTTATAAATTAGAAGAACGCATGGCGAAATCGTTCTATCCAAAGGAAAAATTGCGCGATCCACACGCGAACTATCACAAAATGACATTGGACGCGGTTCGTGAAAAGTTCCCGAATTTTGATTGGGACGCATATCTGACTGCGCGTGGCGCCACGGCGGCGGAAAACATAAATATTAATCAACCCGAAGCAATTGCGGAATCCATTGCGATTATGAACGACACCGACTTTGACCTGATTAAAACATATTTGAAATATCGCATAGTCAGCGCGTCTGATTCATTACTGGACGACACAACATATGACATAACATTTGATTTCTATAATCGTTTTATGGCGGGTCAAATCGAGAAAAAGCCACGTTGGAAACGCGCGGTCGCCATGCTGGACGGATCACTTGGCGAAGAAATCGGACACCTGTATGTAAAGAAATATTTTTCCGCGGCGGCAAAATCACGCATGGAAAAGTTGGTCAAAAACTTGCAACACGCATTGGGAATTCGCATTGAAAACCTTGAATGGATGGGCGCGGATACCAAGGAACGTGCACTGGAAAAATTATCGACTTTCCGCGCAAAAATCGGATATCCAGACAAATGGCGCGACTATTCTAAATTACATATCGATGAAAACGCATCGCTGTGGGAAAACATGGTAAATGTTTCGCGGTTCGAAGATGCTTTTTGGTTGGAAAAAATCGGCAAAGCAAAAGACCCAACACTGTGGTACATGAACGCACACGAAGTTAATGCATACTATGACCCATCATCGAACGAGATTTGTTTCCCAGCGGGCATATTGCAATATCCATTCTTTGATATGGCGGCGGACGATGCATTTAATTATGGCGCAATCGGTGCCGTCATTGGCCATGAAATGACACACGGTTTTGATGACCAGGGACGACAGTTTGATGCACACGGCAACCTGCGCGATTGGTGGACTAAATCGGACGCCGAACAATTTGTTGCACGCGCAAATGTGTTGCGAAAATTCTTTGATAAAATAGAAATCGCCCCGGGCATCCATGCAAACGGCGAATTCACACTGGGCGAAAATTTGGCGGACTATGGTGGTGTAACGGTTGCATATACCGCATATAAAAATTTTGGCACACCGTCGAATACGGCATTGAATTTAACACCGGATATGCGGTTCTTTATCGCGTACGCGGGCGTTTGGGCGGGCAATATTCGTGACGATGAAAAATTGCGTTTAACAAAAATGGACGAACATTCGCTGGGGCGCAATCGTGTGAACGGCATTTTACCCCAGATTCCAGCCTGGTACGATGCGTTCGGCATTACCCAGGACGACAAAATGTATTTATCACCGGACGAACGGGTCCGAATTTGGTAACAAGTTCAAAATAAAAAATCCCCTTCTTTTGAAGAAAGGGTGGCGTGAATACGCCGGAATAGTTGTCAATATGTTGCGTGCCAGATGTTTGTTCCATCTGAAAAGTTTAATTGTCCGCGCCCCGTTTCCACCCCAACATAACATACTGTGTTATTATACATAACATTAAACGACGGTGCGGTTATTCGATCGCGATACAGATTGAACGAAACCCCATTACCAACATGAAACTTTGTTATCCCCGCCGTGCAAAGTGGCAAACATGAACCATTATGATTACCATACCCCGCATCGCATTGCCATTTGGCATAAAGTGTTTTGTTACCGGTCGCGGATGCGGCAATACTTTTTGTCGTTGTACAATTGGTGGTTAAATTACTGTCATCGCACCAGGCAACAAATGTTCCATGCGGGTGCGTTAGATTATTTGCAACCATTGCACCAACAACATCGTGAATATAGTTGGCCGGAAAGGGGCCAACATCGGGTCCTGCAACAAACGCACCGGTGCCACTGCCGTTGGTTTTAAATGTTCCGGTTACTGTATCATAAAAACCCAACACATTATCTGAATTGCGTCGCACGGGAATAAAGTTACCAACCAAAACGCCGGCTTTATAAAATCGCGTTGTGCCAATTGATACAGGTTGGTCAATGCCATACATGTTCCCGGTTCGATTATCTAAAAACATTTTTAAATTAACCAAATTGTTATCGGGTCCTGATATTACCGAGGAAACATCGTAATGTTGTGTTGAACCGTTATATTCTAAATAATTAGTGATTTTATGTTCGGTGGCATTATAGTATACATTATAAGATATCAATGTGTTCGTCGGTAACTTAATCTTACTACTGACATCCCTAGAATTCCCAGCCCCCGTTGCAACAAAATTACGAAGTTGCCCGACATTGGTAAGTTCTATGTTAAATGCAACTTCATTATTTTTACAAAAACTGCCGATAATTACTTTTCTGACTGTGGCAGGATTAATAAAATTACCGGACACAATAAAATCATACGCCAATTCAAACTGAATACCCGTATCAATATATTCGACCCCGGTGGAAGTAAGGTATGAAAGTTCCGTATATTCTGTTGTTCCGCCATTTGTGTTTAATGTAATTGAATATGTTTCGCACGAACCGTTTTCATCAGGACACGCAAACGCTGCGAACGGTAAAAACAAAGCCATTAAAAATATCGCAAACTTGCGCAATTGTTCCCCCCGGTTTTTCCTTTCTGTAACGACAAATAAAAACCGTCAAACATTATGACGGTCAGGAGGTTCGAAACAATTACGTGGAATTGTGCGATTTATTCATATATATCATCGCCCACCTGACCCAATGTCAGGTTCTTTTATCGTCGATACTAAAAACGGCGCAACCGCGCCATTTGATTGTATTCCGACGCCACGTAAACGGGTTTCGATACCCCATCATGGCAACCCGCCATGACATAACAATTTTATAAAAAATATTGTCGTTCGCGCAAGGAAAAAATATTATAAACAAAAAAAAGACCACCGGGCGATTACTCGACCCGGCGGTGCTCCCTTCCTTTCCGTAACCGGAAAACTGATATTGCCCCGAAAACCACCGCGAACACACGCGGACGGGCAAATTATGCGGCCTTGGCAACGTCTGATTCGACCGATGGATCGTACGAATCAAGAATCTTTTTTGCCTCGGCAAAGACCATAGATTTCACACGCAGTGCCAAATCTTTGGTTTCCAAACTTTCTGCGGCCACTTCAAAATCGTCGGTCCGAATTTGTAATGACACATATGCACCGACCAATGATGGACGGGCCAAATCCTCTATTGAACGTGGTGAATTATTTTTGCCAATCTGCAATTCATCGGCCAGCGATATGATTTGACGATCGGCGTTAACCCAAACAGTTGTTGTTAAAACCTTGTTCAATGCAATCATGATTTCTTTTATGTTTTTTGACATGCGCGTGTCCCCCCTGTTTTTTTGCGTTGTTAAAGTAAAATTGAATCCGCTTTGTATTTACATGATGTATTTACAAAATTCGTTTTCAATTTCACCCGTCGTTTTTGTTTTTTGCAGAAATCCGGCTTTTTGGCGGTTTTCTGGGCCTTTTGAAGTTTCCTTCCTTGTCTATACATGCATCATAGAACAAAAACGAATCGGTCGTCAAGCATAAAATTAAATTATTTTTATTTTATTTATAATTATTTCAATATTACAGTAAATCCCATAAAATCCCATAGCATTATTATAAATTGTCATTGACAACCAAAAATCCGTGTGCTAACTTTCTCTCACGAAGTCCGAAAAGTCGGCACAAAAATCAAGAAAGCAAGGGACGACATGTCATTGTTTCTCTCATCTTATGAAAATCGTTTGGATACCAAGGGACGTATTTCCGTGCCGGCGTCATTTCGGGCTTCGTTATCATCTGAACAATTCGCGGGCGTCGTTTTATACCGTTCTTTCACCAATAATTGTATCGAGGGGCTAACCATGTCCCGCATGGAAACGCTTGCCGCTGCAACCGATAAAATGGGCGTTTTTGACGGCACATTGGACGATTTATCCGCAATGTTATTCGCGGACGCGCGTCCATTGTCGTTTGACGTGACGGGTCGCATTATGATTCCGGCGGATTTACTGGCGCACGCGGGAATCACCGACCGCGCCATTTTCGTTGGTCGCGGAAACAGTTTTCAGATTTGGAACCCCGACGCATTTCATCGAGCCCAGGATGCCGCTCTTTCCCGTCTGCGCACCGCACGCCCGGATTTCAAGATTGGATAAGTTTCTTGTGTTTGTTTTGTTGTCCAAAAAAACCGCCCAAACGGGCGGTTTTAATTGTTTGTGATCTGATTCTAACTGCCAGATGTCGACCCGATAGTGCCATCATACACGTCGCTGGCCCATGTTGCCATTTCTGCCGGCGTCGGTTGCGATGCGACATTACCATTAACCGACATGCATGTTGTAATTACCCCCTTGCACGCGTTAACCGGAATATTTTTATTTGTCGCATTGTCATAACCATTAGAACTCAGACACGATGTCACATCCGATATACAATTTTCCGCATAATTTGCCAAAAGCGTATCCTGGGCCGCCTTTATCTGGACCATTGTGCGATACAAATATTCGGAAATAACATTGTTATCTGGTTTGTACTTACCGTTTTTATCGTATGTATAATTCTGGCACTTATTCAGAACCGACATACACATACCATAATTCTTGCCATCAGAATCGTTATGGTACCCTATCTTGAATTGCAAGAACTTTGACATATTCGTATCGGATTCCGTTGGATTACCGCTTACCGTATCATTGATATATTGGGATAAGTCACCATCCGTCTCGTCATCATAATCCCATGCATAAGACGAACACGCACTATCAGTGCACCAGGTTTTATACAAACCGGTCTTGAACATACCCGCTGCGGCCGCGGCATCTGTCAATGGCTTACCCGGTAATGAACCGACAACAATCTGACCATTTACGATATATTTGCCCGATGGGTCAAGGCAGTTTTCATAATCAGCACCACAAACATAATCGTCCTGCATACAGGAATCCAGTGCGCTGACACAACCACGCAAATCATACTGATTCTTTTGCTGTGCAACCATTAAACGCGCCTTTTGCAAAACAGTCTTGGCATTACGAACCGTTGATGTCATTTGGGTATTTGCGTCCGACAAGCTACGTTCATATGCGATACATTGTTTATCTATTTCCAAATCATAGGAATTCGTAATAACAGATGGGTCAACACCCTGGGCCGAACAAGAGTTTAACACGCTGGCCTTGCAACGTGAAACGGCTGTTTTATACAATGTTTCGCCACGTTGATTGCTTATTGACGATGTATTAGATGTTGTTCCGAACAATCCGGACAGATCGAATCCTGTACTTGAAATTGTGAAATCCAACAGATTTGATAAATCAAACGACAAAGAAGAATCCGACGCTGTTGACGCCGTTCCACCCCGAACATCAACAATCATGTCACGGATTTTATCCAAATTCGATTTTATCTGGCTGTTATCGGTTTTGGATTTCATTGTTTCTTCGGCTTCGGTCTCGCTGAATAACGTTGTGATTTCGTCACCGGTCAAACCAATATATTGTATTTTCTGTGCAACATCCTGCAATTCTTCGGTTGCAGTTTTAAGTGCTATTTCGGTTTTTTCATAATTTTTAAGATTCTTGCTGCACGAACAGCGTCCCTGGTTATCATCCAGAACATTACAGAAATTATCCATACACGCGGTATATTGCGCCTTGCAATAATCGGTCAATTCCGCCAATTGGTCCATTTCATTGGTACTTGTGGCGGAAACACTTGATTCCCCGGTTGTCATTGTTGTCGATGCCACACGAATCGTCGGAACACGAGCCGCTGTCGCAGACGAACGAACACCAACACGTGATCCTGTGACGGGAATAGTTGTAGATCCAGATGTCGATGTTATCGATGTCGTCATTGTCCCAACTGTATCCAATGTTCCGGCACGCGCAGTATTCGCATTAGACCCACTTGCCACGCGACGGGCGGACACACCCGACGTTGTATTATTGGTCATTGCACGCGACACAGTTCCACGTGTTGCCGTGGTGCGCGTTGGCGTTGCCGTGGCACGCGATGTCGTTGTACGCGCCGCAACCACACGAGAATTAGCATCCGTTGCCCGGCGGGTATTAATATTTGTTGTCGCCACGCCCGCACGCGAACCATTTCTTGACGCCGTAATGCGCGGGCTTGTTTTTGCCGTAACGACCGGTTTTGTTTCTTCATCAACATCAATCACAACATCATCGACAACCGCATCATTATCGGCGTATTCCGCATCAGAATATTCCATCGCATCCGTATAATAAAACGGCGCAACCTCTGCAAATGCGGGCAATGCCAGCAGGCCACCAAGCACAAAAACAAGTCTTTTCATTGTGAAACCTTCCCTTCTATTATTTCACATTTTATCATACACACACCATTTGGACAAGCAAAAAACTATAAATAATTTATGATATTCACGAACCTTTTCCCAAACAACCAAATACCGCTATGAAAAACCTTGTTTTACGCGCCAAACAGATTTATAATCTGGCAAAAAGGGGCGTTTATTGTTAATATCGGCAAAAGTTTATTGGTGTTTATTGGCATTGCCGTTAATTGGGTGTGCGACTGTGCCAACTTCTACCCAGGATACGCGTCTGAACGGATACATACCAAAAATTACCGACGCCGACTTTGACTATGACCCAATGCAAACACCGATTGCAAAATGTTATGCCACTGAATTGTCTCGCGGAAAGTATATCAGTGGTGCAACATTAATAGAAGACGGGACTTCTGCATTTACTGTTCGTGGTGCATTTGCGCGAATGGCAACAAAAACAATTGATTTGCAAACATATATCTACAGCAACGATTTAACATCCAAGGTTTTGATTGGCGAATTGAAAAATGCTGCCGACCGTGGGGTCAAGGTTCGCATATTACTCGATGATTATGGCACAAAATCCGATGTCGCTGACGTTATGCTATTAAACCAGCATCCGAATATAGAGGTCAAAGTATTCAATACCGTTCGTCGCCGTTCTAAACTGTTGTTTATGCCGCAACTATTTATGGACTTTAACCGGCTTAATTCGCGCATGCACAATAAGTTGTTCATTGTGGACAACATCGCATACATTACCGGCGGTCGAAACATAGGCAGTAATTATTTTGTTCCGGAAACATCCGCGAATTTTTCTGACACGGATGTATTGTTTATCGGCGCAATGACTAAATATGCGACCAAGTCATTTAACGAGTACTGGAATCACAAATTATCTATACCGGCGTCGATGTTCCCAAAGGCTAAATCTAAACATGCCATAAAAAAATTGGAAAAGAAATTTGCGGAAATACAAAATCGCAGTGCCGAAGATACGCGAATTTATAATACTTCGGTTATGATGACGGAACGTGCATTTAAACAAAAAAATTTTGATTTCAGTTGGGGGCGCGGAACATTCCTGGCGGATCCACCGTCCAAGGTGGAAATGACCATGCGCGAGAAGGAAGAATACCGTGGCGAAATCGTAAAAAAATTGCAAGACCTGTGGTCCAAGACGCGCAAATCTGTTTATATTTCGGCGGCATACTTTGTTCCCGGCATGGGCGGATTGGAACATCTGCGCAATGAAACGGGCACCGGGGTCAAGGTGACAATAGTGACGAATTCGCTGTCATCAACAAATGCCACATCGGTCTATGCAAAATGGGAAAAATATAGAACCGAGTTGTTAAAGTCCGGGGCGGACATCTATGAATTCATGTTGTCGGCGGAAAATCTGCGCGCAAAAAAACATGGTCGCGCGCGTCAGGCACCTGGATTCTCGGTCCTGCACAGTAAATCTATTGTGTTTGATGATAAAATTTCATGGATAGGCAGTTTCAATCTGGACCCACGTAGCGCGTATTTCAATACCGAAAATGTGGCTATATTTGAAAGCGCGGATTTCGCGCGTAAACTGCGCGACATGATTGTTGACGACACAAAAACATCTTGGCACTTAACAATCGATAAAAACGACAATATAAAATGGACCGGAAAACGATTACTGGACACCGAGGCACATACATATTCGCACAGCCCGGACACCAACATTTTCCGTCGTATTTGGAAAAACATCTGTAAACTAATGCCGGAAAAATTTGTTTAATGATGCGCAATCACATGCAACAAAACACTTACGATAAATAAAAGCGTAATACACGCCAAGGTAATTTTTGACGCGTGATGATTATGCGCGCCGTGACAATGATCGCATTCGCATTTACATTCACGCACAACCATTACCCATGACAATCCTAACATACCCGCCGAAAACACAAACAACCAAGGTTCCAACCATTCCGGCATAAAATGGGCGTGCGCAAATTCCGGTGCAAACAGCCCAACCACCGATAAAACTATCGGTAAAACACAGCAAAACAGATGCGGTAAAACCGATGCAATTATTCCGACCTTGATCGCTTTTGACGACATAATTTTTCCTTTTTTGGTTCATGGTATCCCCAGCGGGAATCGAACCCACATCAGGGGTTTAGGAAACCCCTGTTCTATCCAGTTGAACTATGGGGACAGGTGTTTCTATTTTATTCGCCGATTTTAATATTGCAAGTTATAATATCTGGGACTATAATACCGACACGATGTAATAACATAAAGGGGAAAGAAAAATGGCTACTGTTACACGTGTTGATTTTGCAAACAGATTACGTGAACGTTTTGGTTTAACAACAACAGATGCTATGAAATTGGTTGATGTGCTGTTCGACGAAATTCGCGAATCGTTAATTAATGGCGAAGATGTAAAATTCTCGGGACTTGGCACTTTCAAGATTTTAACCAAATCTGCGCGTATGGGGCGCAACCCGAAAACAGGCGCACCGGCGGTTATATCGGCACGACGCGTTGCAACATTCCGTCCCAGTTCCAAATTCCGCACACAAGTTGCGAATGGAAAATAAAAAAGACACATTTATGTGTCTTTTTTCAACGTTCTTTGCGTGACAGTGTATACATTAATCCGGCGCGCACTGTATAATTTTGTGGTTCCACATTATTCGGTGTATCTACACGAATGACCGATCGGCCCAAAAACAAAAAATCAGCGTATACATTCATATATTTACCGGTTTTCACCCTTAGCCCACATCCGTATGCACTCGTTAACTGTAAATTACGTTTAGCCGCAATCTGTAAATTACTATCTTTAACAATAAGTGCCGACACACGACCATAACCACCCCCAACCTTGATAGAAAAACCAATATTACACTTGTATTTGTTTGTTTCTTGATTCTGGTAAATCACGCCGCCATTTGTCATAAACACACCACACAAATTGAAATTTGTGTTTTTTATACGATGTTCCAACATAATTCCACCGCCGATACAACCACCGATGCAATATGTATTATTTTGTTTTGGTAATGTATATGCACCACCAAAACTTACGACAATATCTTCTGCTGTTCCACCGGGTTCAATGGTTTGAGAATACGCCTTGGTCGCCGGCAACCATATACATGTCACACCTATGACTGTTTTCAGGATGTTTTGTTTCAATTTTTTCATTATACTATTCGGCAGGTTGTAATGTTGCGCGAACATGGGCGATACTTGATGCGCGCTCTGCGATTAATGAATTAAGATTGGCATGCGTCAAATCCGCCGCATACTTTATCGCATTAGCGAACGCCAGTGCATCACTGTTCCCATGTGTTTTAAATGAAAAACCATTCAACCCCAAAAAAGTTGCCCCCGCATAAGACCGCGGATCTATTTTATGTTTTAACCTTTTGAATACATGAACCAAGAAAAACGCACCAACCAACGCCAAAATGGATTTCTTGAAATTTTCAACGATAACGCGTTTGATTAATCTTGCGGTGCCTTCGACTGTTTTCAAAACAACATTACCAGTAAAACCATCCGTCACCACAACCTGGACAACGCCGGTGGAAATATCGTTTGCCTCAACAAATCCAATATATTCATACGGCAATTTATCTTTGTTTTCTGACAACACATGGTTCAGGTGTTGCAATGTCTCATTGCCCTTGGTTTCTTCTTCGCCAATATTAAGAACGCCCAATTTTGGTTTTGGCATGTGACCAATAACCTCGGCATACACACTGCCCAACACGGCAAAGTCAAACAAATTTTCCGCGGTACATTGAACATTAGCCCCCAAGTCCAGCATAACAACGCGTTTATCACCACCGCCCGATGGCAACATTGTTGTAATCGCCGGTCGCGAAATACCATCAATTGTTTTTAGTGCTAATTTAGACAATGACATTAAAACACCGGTATTTCCCGCACTGATAACAGCGGAACTTTTACCTTCGCGGACATCCTTTATCGCCATATACATAGATGTGTTTTGTGCATGGCGCAAAATTTCACGAATCTTGTCGGTACCACGAATTACATCGGGCGCATCAATAATTTCACAATTACGCGCAACACGTGGATATTTAGACAACAATGTACGCAACACGCGCGCCGCCCCAAACACGCGAAAGAATATTTTATCTTCGCCATTTTGGTACAAATATTGGTTCATTCCACCAAACACCGCACGGGGACCTTTATCCCCACTCATTGCATCGATTGCTATAATTTTTTTATCGTTTTTTTGCATTGTCGTCATAATAAAAAATGGCAGAACGGCACATCTGCGCCCATTCTGCCGTTGAAAGTGTTTGTTTATTATTTCGCACCGCACGCTGGGCAAACATGGTGTGGACGTTTCTTTTCGCCACATTTTTTGCAAACACCACATGGCATGACCGACAATGCGTCATGACTGCGACGTTGTGCGCTGCGTGCTTTACTTGTTTTACTTTTTGGCGTTGCCATTTTTCTATCCTTTTTTTACCGAGTTGTATTTTATAAAAATATTCTTGTTTTGCAAGGAAAACTTTAATTCGATATTACCTGGGCGACGAACATGCCATGATTATGCAACAATCCAACCACTGGTGTAAAATCATCAAAACCGATATAAAACTTGTATCCTTGGGCTTCAAGTTCTTTTACCGTTTCCAATTTGAAATCCGCACTGGTTCCAGGATATGTATGTGGCTTACAAAACACGCGTTTTTTGATATTCGGCAAAATACCATCTATGAACGCGTCCACTTTGGCCTGGCCCATTGCCCAACGTCCTGTGATAAAGACTATTGTGAAATCGCGCCCCAATGTTTCAAGAACCCGAACCATATTCATGTTCGGTTCACCAAAACGGTCGTAATCGGCGATTGCCCATTTTTTGGCAACCACACCATCGATATCACAAAAAATTGCAGGTATTTCTGACATATTTTATTCTGATTTATGATTTCTGATTTATGATTTTACTGTGCTTAATTTCTTGAATATAAAGCTCTGTCCAATCAGCAATCAGAAATCCGAAATCAGAAATCCCCTTTACATATTGAACAACTGTTGCTGTTTGCCGCCTTCACGTGCCAGTTTTTCTGCCTTTTCTTCTTCCTTGGCAATTTGACGGACACGACGGACATATGCACCAGTTCCAATTGGAATCAAACGACCCACAATCAGGTTTTCATTGATACCAACCAATTTATCGGTTGAACCAGAAATAGCGGCATCCACCAAGACCTTGGTCGTCTGTTGGAACGACGCGTTGGAAATAAATGAACGCGATGTTAACGATGCACGGGTCAAGCCAACCAAGACTTGTGACGCCTCGGCCACTTTACCACCATCGCGTGCAACACGCGCATTTTCTTCATCGAAATCGACACGATCAACAACCTGGCCCATCAAGAATCCTGTATCACCCGGATTTGTGATTTCAACACGACGGGTCATTTCACGGATCAGAATTTCAATGTGCTTGTCATTGATGGACACGCCCTGTAAACGATAAACTTGCTGGACCTGTTCGACCATAAATTGCGCCAATTCTTTTTGACCCAAGATGCGCAAGATGTCTTGTGGCACCGGATCACCATCGACCAACTTTTCGGCCTTGCGCACGGTATCACCGCTGCGCACCAACAGGTTTGTACCCTTTGGTACCGCATATTCAACAGGCGCGGTTCCATCGGTCGGTTCAATACGAATGATAATTTTCGATTTAGAATCTTCCAATTCAACCGTACCGTCAACCTCCGCCAACAATGCCGGATTAGATGGACGACGAACTTCCAACAATTCTTCAACGCGTGGCAGACCACCCGTAATATCGCTTGTTTTTTTCGTCTGAACAGGAATACGTGCCAAAATGTCACCGGCCACAACCTTGTTGCCATTGGCCACATTCAACACAGAATATGTTGGCAACATGTATTCGGCGACTTTCTTACCTCCCAACGAAATGACATTACCCTTTTCATCAACCAATGTGATTGCTGGACTTAATGGTTTCTTGGTATTGGCTTTCCAGTTAATAACCTTATGCGAAACGATACCGGTCATAGAATCAACTTCTTCTTGAACCGAAACATTTTCAATCAAGTCTTTGAACTGAACGATACCATCTTTTTCGGCGATGATCGTGTTGGAATATGGATCCCATTCTGCGACCTTTTCGCCCTTTTCAACCTTGTCACCATCGTTTTTAATCAACATAGATGCATATGGCAATGCGCAACTGAACAATTCTTTACCATTTTTGTCCACTACCGCGACTTCGCCATTACGGCTAAGCACGACGACACGACCATTTGAATTTGTAATCGTGTTGACACCGGACAATTTCAAAGTTCCTGCAACGGGCATTTCAATAAAGTGGCTTTCAGCACCACCGGACGCAATACCACCAATATGGAACGTACGTAATGTTAACTGGGTTCCCGGTTCACCAATAGATTGACCGGCGATGACACCGACCGCTTCACCAACATGGACCAGCGCATTGCGCGACAAATCCATACCATAGCATTTGGCACACAAACCGTCACTGTGACATGTCAGAACCGAACGCACATCAACAGATGGCAATCCAGATTCATTGATTTGACGTGCCGCAGATTTTGTAATCAATTCACCGGCCGGAACGATAACGTCCTTGGTAATTGGATGCACAATATCATGTGCAGCGGTCCGTCCCAAAACAACATCGCCTAATGGAACGGTCAATGTTGAACCCTGGTACACTGGTTTTGCGGTAATATAATCTGTCGTTCCACAATCATGTTCTGTGATAACGGTGTTTTGTGCCAACTCAACCAAACGACGGGTTAAATAACCAGCCTCAGCCGTTTTCAACGCGGTGTCCGACATACCTTTACGCGCACCATGGGTTGAAGTGAAGTATTCCGCCATTGTCAAACCTTCTTTAAAGTTCGAAATAATTGGAACTTCAATAATGGAACCGTCTGGCTTCTGCATCATACCACGCATACCTGCAACCTGCTGAATCTGGCCTTTGGAACCACGAGCCTTGGATACAGCCATCATATAAATACTGTTCCAATTTTCACCTTCGGTTTTACCCAATGCTTCGTATGCTTTATCACCCAATTCATCGGTTGTTTTCTGCCACAAGTCAATCAATTTGTTATGGCGTTCACCACCCGACAGTAAACCGTTTTGATATTGCTTTTCGATTTCGGCCGCAGCCTTGTTTGCATTGGCAATCATTTCGGTCTTTTCTTTTGGAATAACGATATCGTCAAATCCGATAGAAATACCTGAACGTGCCGCCTGTTCAAATCCGGTGTTCTTTAACGCGTCGGCCAACATAATCATTGCCTTGTCACCACAACGTTCGTATGTGGTTGACAACAATTTTTCAATTTCACCCGCCGGCATAACTTTATTCACCAAATCAAATGGCATATTGTCAGATTTCGGCAACAATTCGCCCAAAATCATACGCCCCGCCGTTGTTTCATAACGTTGACCGTTAATACGTGCGACAATTGGCGTGTGCAATGTGATGGTCTTGTTTTCCAATGCTAATTTTACTTCGTCCATATTGGCAAAACGTGGCGATGTTTCATTAACAGTTCCATTCATCAAAGAAATGTAATACACACCCAAAACCATGTCTTGTGACGGCACAATCATAGGCTTACCATTTGCTGGCGACAAAACATTATTAGACGACAACATCAATGTGCGCGCTTCTAATTGGGCCTCTAACGAGATTGGCACATGCACGGACATCTGGTCACCGTCAAAGTCAGCATTGAATCCCTTACATACCAATGGGTGCAAACGGATTGCCTTACCTTCGATTAAGACCGGTTCAAACGCCAACAACGACAATCTGTGAAGTGTCGGTGCACGATTTAACAACACCGGGTGTTCATAGATAACCTTTTCCAAGATTTCCCAAACGATATCTTCACCGTTTTCAACCATTTTGCGTGCCGTTTTCAGCGTGTTCGCATAATCCCCAGCAAGCAGTCTTGCATACACGAATGGTTTAAACAATTCCAATGCCATTGCTTTTGGTAAACCAACCTGGTGCAATTTCAATGTTGGCCCCGACACAATAACGCTGCGGCCCGAATAGTCCACACGTTTACCCAACATATTCATACGGAAACGACCAGATTTTCCACGCAATGAATCAGACAGCGATTTCAACGGGCGACGATTTTGCGAAACCATCGGACGGGCCTTATGTCCATTATCAAATAATGAATCAACCGCTTCTTGCAACATGCGTTTTTCATTGCGAATGATGATTTCTGGGGCATGCATTTCCATAAAACGTTTAAGACGATTATTACGGATAATCACACGACGATACAAATCATTCAAATCAGACGCCGCAACATGTCCCGCATCCAATGTGACAAGTGGACGCATATCTGGTGGTATAACCGGCAAAACATCCGGCAACATCCATGCAGGATCGGTCTTGGATTCCAAGAAAGCTTCAACCAATTTCAGTTGCTTGATAATGGATTTGCGTTTTGCTTCGGACTTTGTTTCCGCCAATTCTGCGCGCAAACGCGTGCGTTCATCGCCCATATCCAAATTAGCGATAATTGAACGAACACCTTCGGCACCAATACCGACATGGAACGCATCTGCACCGAATTCTTCGACGGCGGCCTGGTATTCATCTTCGCTGATAACATCATATTGTTTAAGGTTTGTTAAACCCGGTTCAATAACGATATAAGCATCATAGGAAATAACCTGTTCCAACTTTTTCTGGGTCAGATTATTCAACAATGTCGCGATTTTACCTTCGCGTAAGAACCAAGTATGTGCAACCGGCATCGCTAATTTAATGTGTCCCATACGTTCACGACGCACAGACGACGGTCCAATTTCTACGCCGCAACGTTCACATGTGGTTCCACGGTATTTAATTCTTTTATATCTGCCGCACGCGCATTCATAGTCCTTGACCGGTCCGAAAATCTGTTGACAGAACAGCCCTTCGGTTTCCGGTTTCAACGAATGATAATTTATTGTTTCCGGTTTTTTCACCTCGCCATGGGACCACGACAAGATTTCTTCGGGGGATGCAATTGTGATACGTAATGCATCGAACTGTTCCTTGGTTTCAATTTGTCCAAATATCTTCTGCAACATATTTGTCATATTAAGTAGCTCCTTTTCGTCGCTTTTATTTAGTTGTTAGTGGTTAGTGTCAGTGGTTAGAACGGTCGGCATTTTACTAACCACTAACCACTTGCACTATCCACTAGTCAATCTTCTTTGGTGTCATCGCCAATCCTAACCCACGCAATTCACGCACAAACACGTTGAACGCTTCTGGTGTGCCGGTTTGGATATCGGTTGATCCAGAAATGATGGATTCGTACATCTTGGTGCGTCCCGTGATATCATCAGATTTCACAGTCAACATTTCACGCAACAGATGTGCCGCACCGTGTGCTTCCAATGCCCACACTTCCATTTCACCCAAACGCTGACCACCCATATGTGCCTTACCTGACAATGGCTGTTGTGTGACCAACGAATAGTTTCCGATGGATCGTGCATGAATCTTTTCATCAACAAAGTGATGCAATTTCATCATGTACATAACACCAACGGTCACCGGACGTGCAAATTTTTCACCCGTCATGCCGTCGTACAATGTGAATTGTCCTGTTTCCGGCAATTTGGCTAATTTCAGCATGGCATGAATGTCATCCGAAGTCGCACCATCAAATGTAGGCGTTGCCATTGGAACACCGTCACGCAATAATGCCGCTTCGGCGCGAACATCCGTATCGGTCATTTTATCCAACTTATCTTTGACATCTTTGCCATAGATTTTGCCCATGATTGTACGCAAATCATCGGTGACAGCGCGTTTTGCCTTTACTTCGTCCAGCACTTTGCCTATTTGCTGACCTAACGACCGCGCCGCCATCCCAAGGTGGGTTTCCAAAATCTGACCAATATTCATACGACTTGGCACACCCAATGGATTAAGAACGATATCGACCGGGGTTCCATCTTCCATATATGGCATATTTTCGATTGGAACGACAGTAGAAACGATACCCTTGTTTCCGTGACGGCCGGCCATTTTATCACCCGGCTGCAATTTCATTTTGTGTGCGATGTAAACTTTGACTTCCTTTAACACGCCGGCATTAAGCGAATTTGTTTCTGTTGCTTTGGCAATTGCTGCCTTGGCACGTTCGGTCAAATCCTTTAACTTAATGACATGTTGTTCACAAAGTTCATCAATCTTTGCCTGGTGTTCTTTGTTTCTGACAACCAATTTTTTAACATCGGTCGGTTTAATACCTTCGAACACCTCGGCGGTCAGTTTTTTACCGATAAACGGTTTCAATGATCCCGTACCACTGTCGATGATATCATTTTCTGCAATTTGGAAAACCTGATCAGCGAAGCCCTTTTCTATGATAGCGGTTTCTTCGTCACGATCTTTATTGATTTTCTCTATTTTCTGCAATTCGATCATCTGGGTGCGTTCATCTTTCTTGACGCCATGACGTGTCAAGACATTAACCCCGATAACGGTTCCCTCTTCATTCGGGCCAACACGCAACGATGTGTCCTTAACATTCAATGCCTTTTCGCCAAAGATGTTGCGCAATAACGCCTCTTCTGGTGTCAACAATGTTTCAGATTTCGGCGAAACACGACCGACCAAAATATCGCCCTGTTTCACGCGCGCACCAACATAAATGATACCGGATTCGTCCAGATTCTTTAACGCCTCTTCACCAACATTTGGAATGTCGCGTGTGAAACTTTCTGGGCCCAATTGGGTATCACGCACCTTGAATTCTTTTTCAACAATTTTTATCGATGTAAACGCATCATCACGTGAAATTCGTTCGGAAATCACAATAGCGTCCTCATAGTTGTATCCGCGCCATGGCAAGAAAGCAACCAACACATTGCGACCCAACGCCAATTCACCATAATTCATAGATGATCCATCGGCAATGATATCGCCCGCGGCGACGCGGTCACCAACCTTGACCAATGGTTTTTGATGGATCAGTGTTTCACTGTTGCTGCGTTCGAATTTTTCAAGGTTGTAAATATCAACACCCGTCACAACATTACGGCTGTTCATACATTTAACAACGATACGATTTGCGTCAACAGATTCAACGACACCGGCGTGTTTTGCAACCTTACCCGTGCGGGAATCGCGTGCAACTTCGCGTTCGATACCGGTTCCAACCAATGGGGCCTGGACCCGCATTAATGGAACGCCCTGGCGTTGCATGTTCGACCCCATCAATGCACGGTTAGCGTCATCGTTTTCAACGAACGGAATCAAACCAGTTGCGATGGACACCACCTGGCGCGGGGCAACGTCGATTAAATCGATTTCTTCCTTTGGCACCATGGTGAATTCACCATCGACACGGGCGGTGACCATATCATCTGTTAAAACACCCTTGTCATTTGTTGGGGTATTACCCTGGGCAATTTTGTGTCCCAACTCTTCGTCCGCGGTCAGATAAATCATTTTGTCTGTGACGCGACTATTTTCGACAACATAGTACGGCGTTTCAATAAACCCATATGGATTTACACGCGCATATGTCGCCATGTGCGAAATCAGACCAATATTTGCACCTTCGGGTGTATGAATTGGACACAAACGACCATAGTGTGTCGGATGAACGTCACGCACATCGATACCGGCGCGTTCACGATTCAACCCACCCGGTCCCAATGCAGAAATCAAACGTTTATGTTCCAATTCCGCCAATGGATTGTACGCATCCATAAATTGAGATAATTGAGAAGTTCCCAAAAATTCCGAAATAAGACTCATCAATGGTTTAACATTGACGACATCTTGTGGTTGCATATTCACGATATTTTGGTTGTTTAATGCTTCGCGAACTAAACGTTCTATACGCAACATACCGGTACGGAAATTTTGTTCCAGCAATTCACCAACCGCGCGAACACGACGATTCGACAAGTTATCAATATCATCAATTGTATCTTTGTGATCAATGATATTTGTTAATGTCTTTAACACAGCCAAGAAATCGGTCTTGGTTAACAATCTGTCGTCTTCGGGTTTTTTACCAGAATCTATTTTCAGACGCTTGTTCATCTTGAAACGACCAACCGCGGACAAATCATAATATGCTGGATTGAACCCTTGGCGATTAAACAAATCGATTGCCGCTTCGACCGTGGGATGTTCACCTGGACGAATAATGTTATAGATTTCAATCAATGCTTCTTCACGACTTGTTGTTTTGTCCGCCATCAATGTATTACGCATGTGTGCGGTAATTGTCGTATTATCGATTGAAATCAACGATATTTCTTTGATTCCCAGTTTGGCCAAATCAGACAAGATTTCTTCGGTAATTTCGGTTCCTGCCTGGTACAAAACTTCATCACCATTCATAATTGGATCAAACAAGTATTCGCCAATCAACGATTCAGATGCCACACCAAATGTTTTTGATGTTGCGGCAAGCTTTGAAAAACGTTTTGCGGACAATCTGTCGCCCTTGGACGCCATAACCTTTTTATCCTTGGGATTAATAAGGTCATAGTTAAGACGATATTTATCCAAACCATCAAACACATTTGTTTCGCCAATCCACATTTTGCCGTCGAATTTCAACGCGATGCGTTTATAAAATGCAGACAAAATCTCTGTATCCGACATACCACGAATATTTGGTTTACGCATGTCTGCGGCCCATTTCTTTTCATCTTCGGCCGCCGGCAAACAACGCAATAATATTGTTGCTGGAATCTTGCGACGACGATCTATACGAACATAGATGACACCCTTGGATTCTTCGAAATCAATCCACGAACCATGTTCCGGAATGATACGCGCGGTATATGTAATTGGATTACCGGCAATCTTAGCCTCTTTGGTGGTTGCAAAAACGACACCCTGGGCACGATGCATTTGTGAAACGATTACGCGTTCAACACCCGATGCGATAAAGCTGCCACGTTCGGTCATTAACGGAACTTCGCCCATGAATATTTCTTGTTCTTTCATATCGCGCAAAGTTCTTTTTTTCGTGTCTTCGGCAACATCCCACAAAAGCAATCTTAATTTCAACTTCAGCTTGCTGGAATATGTCATATTACGCAGCATGCATTCTTTGACGTTATACACGGGTTTATCCAGTGTATATTCAACGAATTCCAAATCCGCGTTTCCCATTGATTCTTTGTCTTTAATCGGGAACATAGATTTAAATACATTCTGTAATCCGATGTCTTTGCGATCTTTGGGGTCTACATCCGCCTGCAAGAAATCCTTATAGGAATTATATTGTATTTCAACCAAATCAGGAAGCGGAGTTTGCAAAAAACTTTTACCAAAAGACTTTCTAAATTTTTGGATAACGGCCATGGGTATCAATCCTTTTTATTTTTTGCGTTTTGCAAACGAAACTTTTTGTTTCTCTCTTTACGCCCGTCGGCCCACCACAAGATTTCAACATCCAGGGTGGGCATCGGGGTGACCCACACGGTTGTGCGGGATTTTTTGGGCACGAATTCGCATGCCCGCGATTTTGAATTATTTCAATTCAACCTTGGCGCCAGCTGCTTCGATTGTCGCTTTCATTTTTTCAGCTTCATCTTTTGCAACTGCTTCTTTCACAGCCTTTGGTGCGGATTCGACCAATGCTTTGGCTTCGCCCAGACCCAAACCTGTGATATCTTTTACCGCCTTGATAACGGTCAATTTGTTTGCGCCGACATCTGTCAACACAACATCAAATTCGGTTTTTTCTTCAGCGGCTGCGGCGGCCGGGCCAGCTGCAACTGCAACGGCGGCTGCGGCACTAACGCCCCATGTTTCTTCCAACGCTTTGGACAGTTCAACTGCTTCCATAACGCTCAATTTTGACAATTCTTCAACTAATTTCTGAATGTCTGCCATTTTAGTACTCCTTATTCAGGTTTTTATTGATTCTTTTTTCCATACTCTGCTGAAACGCGTGCAATGCGTGATGCTGGTTCAACCAAGATACGCGCAATAGTACCGCGAATTTCCAACAGGGAAGGAAGCTTGGATAATTGCACAATGCCGTCTTTGTCCAAGACGTCTGCATCCATTTTACCGCCGATAATGGTCAAATTTGCATGATCTTCGGCAAATTTAGCCAACACTTTGGTGACCGCCAACGCATCCGTTGCAAACGCAACCGCGGTTGGGTGTTTCATCATATCGGATACAGCCTCGAAATTAGTATCTTTCAATGCTAATTTCATCAAACGATTTTTGACAACCTTGAACAACGATACCACTGGGCGCAATTCATTGCGCAGTGTTTCGAATTCTTTCACTGTCAAACCATTGTTTTCAATAACGAAAACACCGTTTGCATCCTGAAGCGACGACTGCAACGCTGAAATCAAATCTGATTTTTCTTCGCGTCTCATCTTATACCCTTACTTCTTCGTTTTGTTTAACTTTCCACCGGGCTTTCGCCCAGATGGGGCCTGTACTTCCTGCCCCAAAGAATTTTTTCTTTGTCTATGATGGCAATTAAGCCGTATTTTTGGTACGACACCATCAGTCTTGGACAGAAATCTCTATATTTCTGATTTCAGATTTATGATTTCTGATTGAACAGAGCTTTAGAATATAAACCGTAAGCACCGCAAAATCAGAAATCAGCAATCCTAAATCAGAAATTACTTCACATCGATTCTAAGGCCCGGCCCCTGGGTTGTGGCGACGGACGCCCCCAAGATATACTGACCCTTGGACGATGCTGGTTTAACCTTTTTCAATTGTTCAATCAACGCGTTTGCATTTTCGACCAACTGATCCGTTGTGAACGACATTTTACCAATACCAGCGTGAATAATGCCCTTCTTTTCTGCACGATATTCAATCTGACCAGCCTTGGCGATTTTAACTGCTTCGGCAACATTGTTTGTGACCGTCCCCAATTTTGGATTCGGCATCAAACCCTTTGGTCCTAAAACGCGTGCAACCTTGGACATTTTTGGCATCATATCCGGTGTTGCGATAACGCGGTCGAAATTAATCTGACCACCGGCGACGGCTTCAATTAATTCTTCACCGCCAACAACATCGGCACCCGCCTTTTTGGCTTCGTCCTGAGCATTGACAGTAAACACCGCAACACGAACTTTCTTACCCGTGCCATTTGGCAAGGACAACATTCCACGAATGTTTTGGTCGGCCTTGGTAATATCAATACCCAAACGGATTGCAATTTCTAAACTTTCATCAAACTTCTTGGACGCATATTCGCGCAATGTTTCGATTGCGTCGGCAATGGAATAAACTTTTGTCTTATCCAATGTGGACCAAGATTGCTGTCTTTTCGTAAGTTTCATATCTTATTCCTCCACCTTTACGCCCATAGAACGACATTGACCCGCGACGATGTTCATAGCGGATTCGACGGTAGAGCAATTTAAGTCAGGCATTTTTGCCTCAGCAATTTGCTTAATTTGGTCTTTTGTGATTGTACCGACAAAATCGCGACCCGGCTTGTGTGAACCGATTTTCAATTTCAGTGCCTTTTTAATATAATAAGACACCGGTGGCAATTTCATAATGAATTCGAAACTGCGGTCTGTATAAACCGTGATAATGCACGGAATCGGCATACCTGGTTCTTTATCTGCGGTTTTGTCATTAAACTGTTTACAGAATTCGGCGATATTAACGCCCGCGGCACCCAATGCCGGCCCAATCGGTGGCGCTGGATTCGCTTGTTTTGCGGGAACGACCAATTTGACCAATCCCTTAACTTCTTTTTTTGCCATTTTTTCACTCCATTGTAGTTTGTTGTGTTGTGGTGCGATGTGGCGCATCTACCACGGTTGTGCGATTTTACTAAATCGCGAAAACTCTTTACTTTACACCCGTTCAACCTGGGTAAAATCTAACTCAACGCTGGTTTCGCGTCCAAATACCAAAATAGTGACGGTCATCTTTTGTTTAAGATTATCCGCTTCGGAAACAACACCATTAAACCCAGCAAATGGTCCATCAACAACATGCACTTCTTGACCAACTTCGTAATTAACATCATCAACGGCGACTGCGCCTTCTTCTACCTGTTTTATCAAGCGACGGGCTTCTTCCTCGCTGACTGCAATTGGTTTCTGGCGTGCGCCCAGGAACATGACCACCTGGGGCATTAATTTTACCAACGAAAAAGTTTCATTGTTCATAATCATTTGGACGACGATGTATCCCGGGAAAAACTTCTTTTCTGATTTGACGCGTTTTCCACCCTTGATTTCAACAACTTCGCGGGTTGGGACCAAAATTTCACCAAACAGTGCATTAAGACGACGTTTATCAATCTGTTCACGCAATCCCCGCGCGACTTTATCTTCGCAGCCTGTATGAACATTTACAACGAACCATTGCATTTTATTTTCCATTTATACTTCCTTCGCTAGTATTTTCAGAAAATCCATCCGACAATCGCGTTCAGCGCGGCATCAACCAAAAAAAGAAACAATGTAGCCAGCGCCGAAAACACCAGAATCATTATTGTCGCATGAACAACATCATCACGCGATGGCCAAACAATCTTGAACCATTCACTGCGCACAGACTTAATAAATTCCAGCATTTTTTTCATAAAATCCGCCCAAATCTTACCAATGTTGCGACCACTGTTTCGCCAAAATTTTTGGCAGGGGCAGAAGGAATCGAACCCTCATCCGCGGTTTTGGAGACCGATATTCTACCGTTGAACTATGCCCCTGTATCCATAAATATCGCCCGATTTATGCCGCAATACCCCCAATGGTCCGTGTCAAGATACCACAGCGTTGTAAAAAATCAAGTGGAAATATTATATTTATTTAATTATTTTTGTGCAAGCAAAAATTAATACCGTGTTTTGCAAAAACTAAAAAACATATAATTTTTGCTTGCACGACCACCGTAATTTTTTCTACAATCACCGTAAACAGGGGGAGAAAATTGTGCAAAACCGCATAGAACCGCCAATTTTGCTGTCACGATTATTAGTGCTGGTGTTCGCGGCAACGCTTGTCGTGCTGGGTGTATTGGCTGTGACTTTGTATAAAATGTTCCCTCTTGAACGACCAGAAGTATTTTTCCTGCGATCGGCGAATCCAACGGATACGGAAATCACCCTGACCCAGGTTATGCCAAATGGTGGTAATGCGGACGATTATCGCCGTGCATTTATTGCAGAGTATATTAAGACACGCAATGAAATTACACCGAACACGTACACAATGTCGCAAAATTGGGACCGAATAAAAACAATGTCGACTTCCGATATCTTTGCAGATTTTGCGAATACCGCCATGTACCAGGCATTTCTGCTAAATTCGGCCAATGGAAACGGCAATGGCTTTGATTTTTCATGTTCTGTCGAATTTTCGCGCGCCAGTGTTCGGCCATATAAAAATGACAATGAAACATACACTGCTGATTTCAAATGGTTCTGTACAAATAGTTATGGACAGACCGACCGAAAAGATTATACAATAAAAATAAAGGTGGCCCCAGACGACGTCCAAAACATGAAATGGTCGGACAGAATGGAGAATCCGCTGGGGTTGCGTGTAATGAAATATTCGGTTGAATCCGGTAACGGCGATCCACTAGATGCGTTCGTTACCGGCAACCACTAGGTGATAAATATTGAAAAGGAATGAAAGGCATGACTTTTTTGAATACTTTTAAATTGAATATCTCTATATTATGCTTGGCGTGCGTGTGTGCAACACCGTTGACATCATTTGCGGTACAGACTGCGTGGAATAATCCGAATGCCAACATGGCCGCCGGCAGTGTGAAGCCCGGATACGCCCAATTATCTTGGTCAAAGGGGACGGTTTTGCCAATTCGTCTGCGCAGTGGCATGGTCACAATGATTACATTGCCAAATGGTGAGCAAATAGAAGATGCAACAGTTGGTAATACGGCACTTTTCAATATCGACCCATCGGCCCAGGGAACAAATACTATGTACATTACGCCAAATCCCGATGTCCAGGGTGGCGATACAAATATGATTGTTTCTGGGAAATCTGGCAATCAATACATATTTTATTTGCGGGCCGAACCGACTAATTCGTCCGAAATCACCTATTCCCAGGTAGAGATTATAATGGACGGCAACGCAACTTTGCCTGGTGCGATTGGTACGACCCCGGCACCATCTGGCGGAATGTCATCTGTATTTAAGAAGTCCAGATCTGCTTCCAACACAGTTGGTGTTGATGGTGAAGATTTTGGTTGGATAAAATCTATGAAAATCGACCCATCCGAATTCCGGTTTGATTTGGATATATTTGTTCCGAACCCGGACGATTATGTAATTGCCCCGGAACGCGTGTGGCATGATCGCATATTCACATATATTGACTTTGGGGACAAAGTTATCGCGATGACCCAACGTCCGGTTGTTTCATTACTGGTCGAAGGTGGCGAATCCCCGGTCGGGTTCCGTACCGACGGCCAAGATGGACGTTTGCTGATTGTCGAGGCGGTTGGTGACATGGTTTTGCGCAGTGGTCAACGCATCGTTTGCATTAAAAAACGTGAAAAACCGTTCCTTATCGCCGACACGAACAGTGTTATGGCCCTGGCCGAGGCTAATGTCGCACAATCTATGATGTCGGGTCAATCATTAAACAATATGGCTTATGGCTATGATATGGCGGCGATAAACAGCGCGGGCATAAATTATACCGGAACGCCGGTTATGGTTGGCAATACAGCCAACACTGCAACCACTGGCTATTACATGCCGGCCGGCTTTATCGCAGGCCAGGCTTATCCACAACCAACACAAAATGTTGGCACATCATCTGGCGCGGTGACAATGATGCCGACCGAACGCGTGACCGCTGGTTCGTATTTGCCCCAATCCAATATTCCAATTATTTCCAGCAACCAAAGCGGTGTTGCCGTTGAATTGAAGTCCGATACTTCGGTAAAGGCGTTGGACGATTACTGGGTTGGATTATTAGCAAAATTTAGTGGTGAAAATGGCCAAGGATTATTAACCCCATACAAAGACAAAGTGTTCTTTGCGGTTGATGAACAAGGTGTAGGCGATTTGGGTTCCGGCGCAACAACGGCACGTCTGTATCGTTTGCGTATCGGGCCAATGGCTGATATTGATGCGGCACAAAAATTGTGCGACCAATTGTTAAAATTCAGTGGCGCCAGTTGCAATGTCGTCAGAATACAGTAATTATTTTGGGTGCGGATTAATATGAGTAAACTTGGCGAACAATTTTCAGAACTGCGCAAATCAACACCAAAATATGTCCAGTGGTTATTGCTGGCCGCGGCACTTGTTATCGTTTTAATTTTGTTGACTTTGCTTATGACGGGGCCAAAAAATAAAACGGCCCGGTCTGCCCAAAAATCTATGGACGAAACGCCTATCGAAGTTCGTATGATTACGATAAATGCCGACAACCAAGAAGTTTCTGTTGATAAAATCGATTGGGCCAATGTGATTGTCGGTGAGAAAAAGAGTACCACGATAACAATCAAAACAAATGCACCGACACGCGTATCTATGACCCAGAACAAGAATATTGTTGGGTTTTCTGCACAAACCACATGTACGGATGCGACCGTTATAAATGCAAAACTATCATGCAATATATATCTTAAATTCGAACCGACAACCGCCATGTCTCCGGAAACAGTGACATTGTCTGTTTATTGGCGCGCTGAAAACGACCCCGAAACAATGAATAACACGAAAAAGATTTCTGTCGTTTTGGGTGCCACCGCACCGGTCGTGCGACCTGAACCACAACCAATTGTCGAACCAGAACCGCTGTTTTCCGACGATTATGACGAACTTGACGATTATGATGAATATGATGACAATGTCGAACCACACCCAACAATTCGTGCGGAAATAGAATCAATTGCGCCGGCGTTGCCGTTCAATTCCGATATCGTGGAACCCGCACCCGTTGTGGAACGACCATCTGAATCTTGTTCTGATTTTGCCTTTCCGGGGTATGGTCCAAATGGAAATCAAATTGGCTGGATAAAACCCGAACGCGGCGGATATTATTTTCATCCTTTCTCGGACAAAGATTGTAAAAATGCAACGGGAATCTATAACCCGGCAACCGGTGTTATTACCGATATCAGCGGCAATGGAACACGTATCGGAACCGATGCCGAACATATTGGGTATGCGGCCATAAATGATGGCGCATTGCCGGCACTAAATCCGGCCCCGCGTAGCGCAAGAACCGCATCTAATACCACGGTTTCTTCGACCAATGTTCCTATTGCTGGCATGGGCAAGGTTATTGTAAAGAAGGAACCAGATGTTGAATTTGCCTCCAGCGGCACAGACACCGTCACAAATACAGTTGCTTACGATCGCACCTTTATATTGCGTCAATACAAACCTATTCCGGCGACAATCGTTTCCGATGTTCGTGCCGACCCATCGTTATACAAGCAGGGAAATACACTGCCTGTACGGGCGACGGTTGATCGCAATGTATATTCCGATAATGGACGCACTGTTATTATCCCGGCGGGGACAATGTTGTTGGGGTATCTGACCGGCACCATGCCCGGACCATATACGGCTATTGGTCGGATGGAGGTTAATTGGTATCAATTTGTTTTACCAAATGGTGTTGAGTTTAATTTCAGTGGTGCCAATGATCCGTTTTCTGGCGATGCCCAGGGGCGTGTCGGCGTTCCTGGTCGTGGCAGCACCGATTATTTGGAACAATTTGTTATGCCAATGTTAACGGCAATTGTGCCGGCGGCGGTGAATATGATTGCCCCGGTTGCCGACAAATTCGTTAATCAAATTGATTTGGACAATAATACAGTTGTACAAAGCGGAACAGTGCGATCGTCTGAATTGGCAAAGAACGAGATTATCACCGCATGGAACCAAGTTGCCCAGAAATTATTGGTTGATATGATGGATAACACCGTGCCACCATTTACAATTCCGGCGGGGACCCGTATCACTGTTTATTCACCGGCTGATTTACAAGTCACGTGTGGCGCCCCAGGTACCAGTAATAAAAAGTGTGCCGTTGCTAAATACAGCGACGCAAAACGCCAATTGTGGAAAAATAGTGCCGAACCAGATTACTATGACGGTTCATGGGTGGGCCAGGCGCGTTCGTTCAATCTGGAACAATATTGCACAACAGACACTAATAATTTAAGGCGCGCATTACCATACAGCGATGTTGGGGCTGAATTACAAAAACTTGGTTATTCATACAGCACGCTTGTTGCGTATTGCCAGGCAAGTAATTACCAGGCGATAAATAATGCGCGTCAGGATGCCATTTATCAAAACCAACAAAACCCAAACAACAAAAACAGTGTTGCAAACGCCACCGCCCAGGGGACCAAAACATATAATGAACAGGTTCTTGGATTGAAATACAATGACGATGGTTCTATTAAGAATCCGTATCAGTCGGAAAAGAAACCAGAATCACAACAACCGACTAATGTCATCACATGTGATGATGGTTTGGCACCGGACCAATACGGGTGTTGCACGGGTGAAATATACACAGATATGGGCGAACAGGGTTTCAATTGCTGTCCCCAATCTGGTGGCGATTGTTTCCCGCCGATTTTGTGATATCACAAAAATTATAGAGACATAAAAACCCACATGCGTGGGTTTTTTTTATCGGAAAAAGAGGTTGAAAATGAACACATCTTGAACCATATATGTGTACAACAATACGTGCGTGCTTTTCATGCGCGCATTTTATTTATCGCAAAACAGCATGTTTTTGCGATTCGTACATCAAAAGAAAAATTATTAAAACGAATCGAAAAACCGATTCGCACTTCAATCAAAAGTTGTAGTGTTTAATATTATTCTTATTAAGCCCTATAACACAATTGTAACCATTTTATAAAACAATGGAGAAATAAATGACACAAACACAAACTGCATACACACCCGAAAAATTCCAGAACGCCGAACAACTATGGTTTTGGTTTCTATATTCTAAATCTGTTCAGAATGACTATACACGCCGGCGCGAAACCGCCACACGCCGAGTATGTGAATTACTTGATGTAGAAGCACTGATAACAAAACTATATCTGTGCGGCAAAATAACCGATGAACAATTGGTCGTTATGAAAAAGTTTGGCGATCGCCGGCGTGCCCCACATCAATATATCTGGGCTGAAAATCGTGCCGCCGCTTTATGGCGATGCGCAATGGAAACAATCGAATCAGCCGCACGCGATCGCGGTTGGATTAATAAATAAAACAAGATAGAGGTAAAAAATGATTATCATTGCATTTTCTGGTAAAACATCGAAATTATTACCACAAATATTCTGCAACCATTTTCGCCATTGTGCACCCATAGTACCCCACGGAAACAAATTGATCATGTATCAATTTACCACCAGGAATAATATTGCAACAATCGAATTAAAGAATCGCGATATTGCAATATTGCGCGCACACGGTTGGCAATTTGTCTATATTCCGACCGATATACAACATGATTTCAATCCCGAGCGCGCATATTCATGTGTCGATTTATCAAAACGCGCCATTGGTATTAATAATCTATTTATACAAACACCATATATGCTTTATAAATACATTGCACCACAATAAAAAATGCCCGAACGGGCATTTTTTACTTTTCCATTTTATGTTTAATTATGTACATCTGGGCAATACCAAACAGATTTGATACCGTCCAATAAAGTACTAACCCCGCCGGCATCCATGCAAACATAATTGTAAATATAATCGGCATCCAACGCATAGCACGTTGGGTCTGGGCGGCGACATCGTTTTTATCAGTGGATTTTGTTGCACCAGATTGCAAACGTTGTTGCAACCACATACTTGCCCCCATCAGTATTGGCAATATAAAATATGGGTCCATTACTGCCAAGTCGGAAATCCAAAGGAAGTGCGCATTACGCATCTGGACCGAAATCAATAATGCTTTATACAACGCAAAGAAAATCGGAATCTGAATCAGCATCGGCAAACACCCAGACATAGGCGAAGTTTTATGCGTCTGGTACAGTTTCATTATTTCAATCTGCATACGTTGTTTATCATTCGCATAAAGTTTCTGTATGCGTTGCATTTCCGGCTGCATTTTCTGCATCGCCGCCATTGATGTGTATGATTTGCGCGTTAATGGCCACAGTGCAAGGCGCAACAAGATTGTCATTATAATGATCGCAACGCCATAATTCATAACAATCGAATTGATTGTATTTATCAGCCATAACATAGGCATTGCCAAGAACCAGAACCATCCATAATCAACTGTTTTATCAATCCCTGGAATCTGGCTCGATGCAACTTTCAACACAGAACTGTCACGGGGACCGGCATACAGCAATGTCTTTATGTTTGCCTTTTCGCCCGCCACCACATTCACCGCGCGCGCATTAACATCAGATTGATACAAATCACCATATTTCTGGGCACGAATCGTTTGATCGGGCGCATCCACATCAACAACCGTTTCCCAGTATTGGTCAACAAACCCCATAAAACCGTTTACCGTTGTATATGCACGCGGTTTCTTGGCCAACACGCGCCAGTCATCATGTTCAACATCACCGTTGGCATATACAACCAAGCCGGTATAAACACCCGCGGACGACATTGTATTATTTTCACGTTGAATCCGTGCATATGGAGTAAATGAAAAGTCTTTTTTTGTATTATTTTTAATCTCGTCATCAATGGTTATAACATAATTATCAATCGCAACGGTTCTGTTGAAAATTACACCGTCCGCATTGCGCCAAGTATATTTATCGCCATCGGCTTTCCATACCGTATCGGCGGTTGGCGCAGTTGTTCCAACACCAACGACACCTATTTCGGCATATGCATTTTCACCAGACAATAATTTGACCGTTTCATTGCTATTGGAATTGGCCTTGAAATCACGCAAATCAATGTCCGATATACGCAATCCTTGGACATTGGCAGTCATTTTATCAGATGATATTTCATACGATGGAACATTTGATACATCAACGACCGCAACGGGTGCATCATCAACTGTGACCGTTTTAGTTTGCTTGCCAAACATCACACCAATTGCCCACCAAGCGGCCATAAACACAATGAACCACCACAAAAAACCACCAATACCACCACGTTTTTTAGTTTGATTCGCGTTCCACGCGGCAAACCCTGAATTATTATTGTCCAGATATTTAACCATTTTTCATCCTATTGTTTATTTGCGCGCATACAACGACGACGCGCCAAAATCCAATTCAAAATATATAAACCAACACCGACACAAATAAATATGTCCGCAACATTAAATGCCGGCCAATGTGCCCCACCAATATGAAAGTCCAAAAAATCCACCACGGCGCCAAAACGCATACGGTCAATTAAATTGCCCAATGCCCCACCAACAATGAACGCCAACGGCAATCGTTCATAACTTTGCGCACGATAAAACAAGTAATATGAAATTGCCCCGATTACAAATGCGGTCAAAACAATTATGATAATCGGCGCGGCTTCGCCCAATGCACGAAACAATGAAAACGAAGTTCCAGGATTCCAAGTAAACACAACATTAAAGAAATCTGTCACATGCGACATTAAATATGGTACCGGAATTAATTGCCACGCAGGTGCAAACATCGGAACACGACCCGTAATAAGGTTTATCAATACACCCTTGGTTAACTGATCCAGCAATATGATTGCTAAAATAATCAACAGATATCTGAAAATCTTTTTCATTTGCGCCCTTTTCAATTCGATGATTTTCAATATAGCAATCTGGGCAATTAAAATCAAATAAAATGTCCCATCATCTGGGACATTTTATTATTCAGATAATTTTACGGAATCATCCAAACATGCATAATCATTTTCACGTAATTCATTTAACACACTGTGTATTTTTGTATCGGGCATTCCCATATGACGCAACGCCCGACAACCCAATACAGCGGCTGTTTCAATCGTTTCTGGTAATGCATTACATGCACCGTACTTACGCAAAGTCTTGCAATCAGCCAGATTACGCGCACGTGCAAATATTTTGACACGCGGCGCAATAGATTTGACAGTCAACAATGCATCTTTGGCGGTTTCCGCATTATCCAGCGCGACAATCACCGCCGCTGTTTTACGCGGATGCAAACCAAAATTGCGCAACACATCGGCATTTTTACAATTACCGAATACAACATTATAACCCTTTTCACGGCCACGCACGATTGCGTTTACATCCATATCAATCGCAACATATGGGACACAGTTTTGTTCCATTAATTTAGAAACAATCTGACCGACACGTCCAAATCCCAATACAATAACTTTTGGTGCGATTTCCAAACCAGATCTGTCCAGACTACGTGGACGATATGCGGCAAAAATCCACCCACGGCGGCGCAGGAAATCGTACATCGCCAACAACATTGGCGTTGTCATAATAGACAGTATTATGGTTGCCGTTAAAACTTCGGAACTGGTTGCCGGGATTGCGTTTATTCCCGCAGTTTTCATCGTCTGCAACATCAACAACCCAAATTCGCCCCCCTGGGACAGCATCAACGCCATAAACACCGCGTCCGGCACCAACATGCCACGCACGCGCGACACCATGAACAGCGCCATGAATTTTATAAATACCAAACCGCCCAAACCAACCAAGATATATTTCCATTTCATTAACAACAACGGCACATTTAAGCCCATGCCAAGCGCGATAAAGAAAAATGCCAGGAATAACATCGAATACGGACTTATTTCCGCACTGATTTGATGGCGATAAATTGTTTCCGACATTAACATACCGGCCAAGAACGCGCCCAGGCCAACCGGCAACCCCATCATATCTAAAACCGTCGCCCAAATAACGATATTCAGCATAACGGTTAACAATAATGCTTCGCGACTTTTCAATTTCACAACACGTTTTAACAGCGGATTCAATATAAACCGACCAACAATTACAACCGATATAATCAACAGCAACGATAACACCGCAACATCGATTGCCGTCGCACCAAAATTAAATGATTTGCCTGCAAACACCGGCAACATGGCTAAAATAGGAATCGACAATAAATCTTGGAACAATAAAATAGAAAACGATTGATTTCCGACATTAGTATTTAATTCGTTTCTGTCTGACAATAATTGTAAATCTTCGGATGTACTGGACATCGCCAAAATCAGCGCAACCATAATACACCCCAACACCGACCAACGCGTAATACCAAACAATATCGGAAATAACATTACCGCAACGGTCAATACCTGGGACGCACCAAGCCCAAATATCGTTTTGCGCATAGACCACAGGCGGCTCATATTAATTTCCAAACCAATATTGAACCACAAAAACAAAATGCCCATATCACCCAGTAATTGCCAGGTTTGATTCATTTCAAAAAGGTTTAATCCAAACGGCCCCGACAAAATACCCGCTGCTAAAAACGCAACCAATGCCCCAATACGTGCGGCGCGCAGGAAGCATACCAACACAAACAAAATCCCAAAAAATATTAAAAACGATAATGGCATATCTCTCTCCAATTATTGATTAATTATACCACACTCTTGGCAATTTTTACAAATGTTTCAGGTGTTAATTCCTGGGCTCGTTCGGTTCCCGACAACCCAAATTGCTTCCAATCCATACCCGGCATAATTCCGCGTATCATTTTGCGACGCTGGCCGAAAAGTTTTGCGGTTATATTTTCTATTTTTGATAAATCGCCAATCTGTTTCATCTTTTCCGCATTCGGAATAATTTGCACAACCGCACTTTCAACCTTTGGTCGCGGGACAAAAGCGGTCGACGGCACACCAAACAATATTTTTGCATCCGCAATTAACGATGTTAACACCGACAAGCGACCATATTGCGCGTCACCAGGCTTTGCAACAATGCGTTGTGCAACCTCGCGCTGGAACATTAGTGTCATAGAATTTATGATTTCTGATTTATGATTTCTGATTTGTTCATAGGATAAGTGCAACCAATTTAATAATAATTCCGTCCCCACATTATATGGCAGGTTCGCGCAAATCGCATATTCCGTCACCCCCAGCGCACCAAAATCTACTTTCAGCGCATCATCATAAATTACTTCCAAGCGACCATTGGACGCATCAATAACCCGCGACAAAATTGGTGCGGTTGTTTTATCTTTTTCAATCGCAATAACACGTGGTGCACCCGCCAACAGCAATGCGCGGGTTAACCCCGCGGGGCCTGGTCCAACCTCTATCACTGGAATCTTTTTAATATTCGGCACGCTGCGTGCAATCCGTCCAGTCAGATTTAAATCAAACAAGAAATTCTGTCCGAATTGCTTTTTCGGTTCCAAACCACATTCGCGCATCATTTCGGATACGGGTGGCAAAGATTCTATTTTCATCGTCATAATGGCCGCCGCCCCCCAAATGCCAATGATAACGTTCCGTCATCGATATAGTCTAAATCACCGCCCAACGGCACACCGGATGCCAATTCGGAAAACCGAACACCACCACCAATCACCGACATAATATAGTGCTGGGTCGTTTTACCCTCTACCGTATTTGGTAATGCAAAAATAATTTCCGTAATATTTTCTTTTTTTATACGGTCGGACAAATTTGCAATATTCAAATCGTCCGGCATTGTCCCCGCCGTTCCGGAAATCAGCCCGCCAATAATATGGTACCGCCCATGAAACACAGATGATTTTTCCAGTGTCCAAACATCGCCCATATCGCGCACGACACACAGCCCGCCATTGGCACGCGACGTGTCACGACAAAATTCACACACACCCACACTTTTATCGGTTAAACAGCCACATATATTGCACGGAACAACATTTTCGGTCGCGTCCAGAATAGCCGCCGCCAGGTTTTCCGCCCGCCCATCACGCGTCTGTAACAATGACAACACAATTCGCACAGCCGCGCGATTTCCCACGCGCGGCAACTTTGCAAATTGTTTGATTAATTTTTCTATTTTTTGGTTCATACGCTATCCATCAATGAAACACATAGCAATCGATTCCGTTCGCGGTCGCGGTCGCTTTTAACGACTGCGCCGCGCTTTCCGTCAGCCCATATGCACGCACACGGAACAGTCCACTTGGCGCAGTTTCGATAATTGGTGTTGCGCCAGTCACACGTTGAACGGTCGCAATCATTTTTGATGCGGCATCGCGCGATGAAAACGCCCCGAATTGAACCCCTGGACCACTGTGCGATGCGGTTGGCACATGATTTGTTGCCGCATGATATGCCCCCGCAAAAGTGTTCACCGCTGTTGCGCTTTCATAATTTTGATTCTGTTGTTGTGGTTTGCTTTCTACTGGTGTTGCCACTGGGGTTTCACGCACAACCATTGCCGGTGCCGGATTTTTTTCAACCATTGCGAAACCACGATTCAGCAAATTTGTTGCCACCGCGGCACGTACATCTTTGTTTTCCGCCCCCAAAACAACCGCCATAAGATGTTTATCACCACGTCGCGCGGTTGCAACCAATGAATATTTTGATTTATTTGTGTATCCGGTTTTCATACCATCACAGCCCGGGAAAGATCCCAACAAACGATTTCCATTGGTATATGTTTTACCACCATACGTCCATGTTTTGATTCCAAAATACTTCCAATATTGCGGGAAATGTTTATACACCGCCATCGACACCAACGCAATATCACGCGCCGTTGATAAATGGTCATCATCCGGCAGGCCCGAACTGTTTTCAAAATTAGTCCGCGACAGCCCTATTTCGCGTGCGACACGCGTCATCAGGGACGCAAAATTGCCCTCTTTGCCACCTTTCAGATTTTCCGCCAACACGCGTGCGATATCGTTCGCACTGTGCACCGCGACCGCCTTGATCGCATCTTCTACTGTAATTTTGGAACCCGCCGGAATACCAAGTTTTACCGGTTCCGCATTCGCCGCCGCATTGGACACAATCAGATAGTCATCCAAATGCAACCGCCCATGTTCCAACGCATCAAACGTCAGATACAGCGTCATAATTTTTGTTAAACTTGCCGGATAGTTCAAATCAGTTGCGTTTTCCGAATACAGAACCCGCCCCGAATCCATATCGGCGACCATTGCCGCGCGGTAATTTGCCGCGTGTGCAATCGATGCTATAAACAGCATCGGTAAAATAAGAAATCTTCCCTTCATAGCAATTAAAGTTTAGTAAAATTTTAGTGCGTGGGTCAATAGAGAAATAGAAAACTTTATTTGATTATTATTGCACAATCCTTATAATTTATGCCATGAAACAAAAGTCATACATTATTGACGATAAACAACTGATGTCCGAATGGGACTGGGATGCCAATGTTGGTTTAGATCCGAAAACATTAACCCGTGGATCAAATAAAAAGGCATGGTGGGTATGTTCGGTATGTGGGCATAAATGGTGTGCCGATATACATCATAGAGCCGTAAGAAAACAAGGTTGTTTAAACTGCCGATATGTATATAAAAAACAACTTGCTTCTATTTTGTCTGAAACACATCCAAAAGTCCTTAAATACTGGGATTTTTCAAAAAATAAATTGATAACCCCCGAAATTGTCAGCCAGAATTCGCGTAAAAGCGTTTGGTGGCATTGTCCAGATTGTGGCCATGAATGGGAAGAAAAAATAAAAAATCAGGTTAAAAAATTAGTTTGGTGCCCACATTGTAAGAAGGGAATTAAAGATTTGGCTTCTGTGGAACCAGAACTTGCAAAAGAATGGCATAAAACAAAAAATACTGATGCCCCAGAACATATTTCGTATGCTTCTAACAAATATGCATGGTGGAAATGCCAAAAGTGTGGTTACGAATGGAAAGCCAGAATAGCCAACAGGTCAATATTGAAACGGGGGTGTCCTTGTTGTTCTGGTGGTGCGGTTGTCGTCGGAATAAACGATTTAAAAACAAAGTTTCCGCATATAGCAAAAGAATGGCACCCTACAAAAAACGGTGAACTTTTACCAGAACAAGTCACTTCTGGTACAAGAAAGAAAGTTTGGTGGCAATGCCCACTGGGACACGAATACCAAGCAACGGTAGGACACAGGACATCACAAAATGGCACAGGGTGTCCAATATGTTATTCAGGACGTCAAACATCATTCGCTGAACAGGCTGTATTCTTTTATGTAAAACAATTATATCCCGACGCACTAAGCAGGTATAAGGCAGACTTTTTGGGAAAATTTGAATTGGATATTTATATCCCATCAATCAAATATGCGATAGAATACGATGGTGAAGCATGGCATAAAGCGAATAAATTAGAACGCGAAAAACGAAAGTATCAATTGTGCAAACAGAACGGCATCACATTACTCAGATTACGAGAAAAGGAACCAGAACATGATGCTGAAGTGGCAGATGATATAATTTGTGTGAAAAATCTATACGAACACAGAAATCTTGAAATGGTATTAAGACGGTTATTGGTGAAATTGAACCCGCAATCGGTAATGCCTGACAACTTTGTTAATTTGGCCAGGGATAATCATAAAATCTTGGAATATAAAAAATCGGCCATATCAGAATCATTGATGTCCGTCAGACCAGATATTGCGATGGAATGGCATCCAACAAAAAATGGTAACCTGTTACCAAGTATGTTTAAAGCAGGTTCTGAACATAAAGTATGGTGGATTTGTCCAAAGTGTGCCACCGAATATCAAACAAGTATTGCTCATAGAACAGATAAAAAGGTTCCAACAGGATGCCCAAAGTGTGGCAAAGAGCGAAGTGACTTAGCGAAAAGTGTCGCTGTAAATATGTTAGATTTGAAAACGAAAAAAGTATTAAAAACATTCGTTTCTGTATCAGATGCATCAAGGCAAATGAAAATCAATTTATCTAACATATGTATGGCTTGCAAAGGCCAACGCAACCAAGCTGGTGGGTACGGTTGGGAATATAATTTAAAAATATGCAAAAGAAAATAAAAAACACCGGTGTTCTTGTCTCGGCGTAGTCGCGGCATCGCTGTGCGATGACGGACGAAGACGGATGCCGGTGTTTTTTTTGTATTTTTTTACACCTATTCTACCAAATGCGCATCCAGAAACATTGATTGCGACAGGGCGTTAAAGAAGTTCTGATATGCGGCTGGGGCGGTTATTTCATGCAAACCTGCCGATGCATTGGCACGAACCAACATTTGCTTTTTACCAGATGGACGAACCGAAACAGTCATCTTGGAATTATTGGTGAATGATGTCCCGCTGACCGTCCCCAGTGTTTCATCTGCACGATCAATAATGAAACCCAAATCTTGCATTGTGGAAATCACACTGCGCAGCACCATTTTTTTATCCGATGTGTCAAACATACGCGATTGATAATTGCGCGTCGCCACCTGAGAATTAGCGGTTCCCAAAACACTTTGACTGGTTGTCATACAACCGGTTAATAATGTTAACCCGAAAATCGCAATAAATATTTTCTTCATATATAACCCCCTATATTTCATGCGCGGTCAAGAATAACGACTGGCTTAACTTATCAAAGAATTCGCGATATGTTTTTTGATCTGTTATCTTTTCGTTACGCGTTTCATGCATATTATTTGTCACCGCGCGTGCGAAAGTTATGCGGACATTGTATCCTTTGGACTCTTTACTTTTTGTTGATACCAATGTTGTGTAAATCTTTTGTTCGGTATCGTAAACAGGTTGGGTATCACTCATTGCCGCCAGCAATATTATTGCCGCCTTGGCACCGGTGGAACTGGCCTCGCGATTTTTATATGCAGTAATAAGGCCCAGTTTTGTTTCTGTTTCGTCCAGCGTAAAGCCTAAATCTTGCAATACACCGGCGGACGCGGCCAGAATTGTTTCTTCTTTATCCGTTTCAAACCGCATGGTTTCCATTTGACGACGGGCCAGATAGTCGCTGTCCAATTGATAATAGTTATCATACGACACACAACCAGACAAACCGAATACGCACAAAAAAATCGCGATTAGCCGTTTCATTTACGCCCTATTAAAATGTTGATGTCCGATATGCAAAGTCGCGAACGCGATTGTCTTCGTCAAACTTTACAATAATGGTCAATGTGCGTTGGTTGCTTGATGCTTTGGCACTTTCCGCGCCCGCTATCAATAACCACACACCGGAACTGGATTTAGAAACATTGCTGGACACGCGGTCATACACCCATGTTTCGCGACGTTTATCGTCGGTTGTCACCATGTTTGGCGACCCCAGAACCTCAACCACTTCGGCGGATGTCATACCAACCTTTATTTCACGTTGTGCCTTTGCAACCGTCATTTGTTCTTCGCGAATCGGGTCCGTTCCCGTTGTGCACGCGGTTAATAGTGGTGTGGTTGCTAAACAAATTGCCAATAATACTTTTTTCATATATATCTCCTTTTGTGTTTTTGATTATATAATTTTAGATAAATAAAGCAAATGTTAATCCAGTGTTCTTAAACTTATTTTTTCATCATCGACAATCACCAGTTTACCGGTGTGAATACCGAATCGGCGGGCGGAATTAAACCCGTCGCGCATACCAAATAACTGTGTATCAAACAACGATGAAACGCCACGCAATAAACATAATTGATTTGCAACCATACTGTCATTACATACCGCGATGATTGGAATATCGGGCTTGCGACAAGAAATCTGAATCGTCGCATCTGTATCACGCGCAAAAACAACAATCGCCGACGCATGATTTAAAAACGCCATTGACGACACCGAACGTGACCAATCGTTTTGCGGCACGTTATCAACACGCGACCAATCATATGGATTCGCAATTGTGTCGGAATCCGAAAAAGTCAAAATGCGCGCCATTGTTTCGACTGTATTAACCGGATTTACACCAACGGTTGTTTCTTCACTGGTCATTGCCGAATCGGCGCGCAGATATGCCGTGTTCGCAACATCCGATATTTCCGCACGGGTTGGAAAATCACTTTCCACCATCGATGCCAGCATTTGCGTCGCGATTATTACCGGTTTATTCATCATGCGACAAACACGAATTATTTTGCGAGTGATTGCCGGCACTTGCTCATACGGAACCTCTACCGCTAAATCGCCACGCGCAATCATAATACCGTCGGACACCGACACAATTTCATCAATGCGTTCCACCGCATTTGGACGTTCAATCTTCGCAATAATTTTTATCGGGTATGCAGTGCGTCGCGCAATGAAGTCACGCACAAACGCAATGTCGGACGCCCGTTGCACAAACGATATTGCAACATAGTCCGGCCGTTTTGTGATTGCGTATTCTAAATCTTCCCGGTCCTTTGCGGTTAAAACAGATGTTGTAATTTCCGTATCCGGCAAATTAAATCCGCGTCGCGACCATATTTCCGTTCCACGAACGACGGTTGCAACGACTTTGTGTTTAGAAACCGATTCCACACGCATTTCAATCTTGCCATCATTCAACAAAATGCGGTCATCAACATTAAGTGATTTTAGAACATCGTTGTCCGGCAAATAAACACGTTTTGAATTGCCCGGTGTTGGGTCATCATCAAATGTGAAACGCCCACCAACCTTTAATGGATAATGTTCATCAGTTTCAAAATCACCAATGCGATGTTTTGGTCCCTGAATATCAACGATTACACCAACTGGTTTTTGTAATTCAGTCGCAACATCACGAATTAAATCAATCTTGTGTCCCTGGACACGTCCGGTATCATGGCTAAAATTAATACGAAAAACATCGGCACCCGCCACAACCATATCGCGTATGGTTTTGCGTGTGTCGCTGTTTGGTCCAATAGACGCGACTATTTTAGTAAAATTATACACTCCCTCAGACGACATTGATTTTTCTTTGTCTTGATTTTTCGATTTTATGATATAACATATTGCCATAACATAACAAGGGGAAAAATACATGAAAAACGCAAACCATGGTGCAATTGATAACGCACAGTTAATCAGCATTATCGAACGAATCGAAAAATTAAACGAAGAAACCGCCGCAATCGCCGCCGATATCAAGGAAGTGTACAGCGAGGCCAAGTCCGCCGGTTTCGATCCAAAATATATTCGCCAAATGATACGTTTGCGTAAAATGGATCCAGACGAACTGGACGAAGCGGACGAATTAACACAAATGTATCGTTCTGCATTGGGGTTATAATGAAACGTTTTACAAAACGTGTTGAAGATTTTACATGCGCACATTGTGGCGCAAATGTTTCGGGCAATGGATACACAAACCATTGCCCGAAATGCTTATATTCACGTCATGTTGATAATACACCGGGCGACCGCGCGTCGAATTGCGGTGGAATGATGGCACCAATAAGTATTGAAAAGTCGGGAAACGATTTTATCATTACGCACCGCTGTGAAAAATGTGGCAAAACAATTCGCCAACACACCGCCGAAAATGACGACATGGACACAATAATTTCCATTTCCACCAACGATTCGTTTGTGTTTGGAAAATAAGCACAATTTTCTAAAAAAAAACACCGGCAAACGCCGGTGTTTTTTTATTCCCAATAGTCATCATAATAATCCGTTTTGGTTGTTTTTTTCTTCATAACAGGGGTTGTTTTTTGTTTCGTTTTCTTCTTTTTTTCCGTATATGCAAATTTCCATTGTTTATAACTTAATGGTGTTTTTCCTTGTTTATCACAATTTACTAAATATTTTCTGTATTTTTCTCGTTGATTTTTACGCTTTTTGTTTTCTTGTTTTCCATATTCTATACCAATAGATAGCATTGTTATTGCGAATATTACCGCAATATAACCAATAGATAATATTATCCAAAACAAAGAACGAATGACAACATCATCTAAACTGGCAAAAGCAGGAAAAGAGCAAGTTAAAAATAAAGACACAAAAAAGATGATTTTTTTCATTTTCTTTTCCTCTTTCATTCATCTAATAGATCATTTAAAATCTCTATCGCCATTTTTCCGAATCTGGCGCCATTGAAAGAAACTTTATTACTTAATACATTTGCTTGCAGTTGATGTCTTAGAGCTCTGATACTGTCCTTGCTTGGGATAGTATTAAAATAATTGTTTATTATATAATTAAAGAATTCTTGACTTTGGGCATGTGTTATTTGGTTTGCCACAAACCGTACGTTTGATTTACCGCCCATAGAAAAATAAATCCCTTTTACGATATCATCTAGTATGAACATTATCAGCCCCTTGGTGTATATTTTATAAAAAACAAAACCGCCCAAGAAAGAGCGGTCGGGGAGTTAGAAAATCAGTTAAGTATGACTCCGCGGTCTTTAGATATACACACGCGGCTCCCCAACCATAGGTCAGGGATGATTACGGTGCAAAAACACCGAAACATCATTTTAACGATGCTTTCGCACCGACTTAACAGGACTTTCTACAGCCCGAACCCAATCTCTTGGATTCATTTCTTATTATACCTTATTTATGCCTAATTGCAAACAGATTGATTTATCATTGCGAGGGAGCATAGCGACCGCGGCAATCCATAAAAACTACCCCGCCACTTCGTGACACCCCTTCGCTCGCGAAGGGGATTTTACTTTCTGGAATCATAGCATAAATCCCCTTCACTGTGTGAAGGGGTGGATTGCGAACGTTAGTGAGAAAGACGGGGTAGTCCCCTGCCCCCTTGTGGGGCGGGATAGATTTATTTACGAACAAAGTGAGTTAATAAATCTTGGGTGGGGGAATTATAGGCGTTCTGTTTGCCCCCACCCAAGAGTCGCTAGTTCACATACGTTCACAAGCCGACTCTGTCCCGCCCCGCACGCTTTGCGCGGGGGCAGGTCAATTAATGCTTGTGTTTCTTTGCTGCGGCGATGAATGCGTTAAACATCGGGTGGCCGGTGTATGGGCTGCTTTGGAACTCTGGATGGAATTGTCCGGCAATAAAGAACGGATGGTTTTTCAATTCCACTATTTCCGGCAGGCGTCCGTCGGGACTGCGTCCCGAAATTATCATGCCCGCGTCCGCGAATTGCTTTTCGTATTCTATATTCATCTCGTACCGATGACGGTGCCGTTCCGAAATATGTTCCGCGCCCCAAATACTGTGCGCCAGTGTCCCCGGCGTAATGTCGCACGGATACGCGCCCAATCGCAATGTTCCCCCCATATTTTTCGAATCGTGATCTGCCATAATGCCAATCACTGGGGTGCAATTCTTGTTAAACTCGGTCGAATCGGCATCCGCAATGCCCAAAACATTACGCGCAAATTCAATGACGGCAACCTGCATCCCCAGGCATATACCCATATATGGCACGCCGTTTTCACGCGCATAACCCGCCGCGGCAATTTTACCCGCGACCCCGCGCGAACCGAACCCGCCGGGCACCAAGATTCCGTCAACATCGCTACACGTTTCCGGTGTGAATTCTTCGGCATTTATCTTTTTAATCTTTACATGCACATTGTTTTGGATGCCGGCGTGAAACAGTGCCTCGTTCAGCGATTTATACGCATCCGGCACATGAAAGTATTTTCCCACCATGCCGATTGTGACCGTCGGCAAATCCGCATCCAGGTAATGTTCAATCCGCCGAAACCTGTCCATATTGCCCGCGGCGTTTGGCAAACCAAAATGGTCGGCAATTATATCAAAGACATGTTGTGCGTCATATGCCAATGGAATCTTGTAAATATTATCAACATCAATGCCACTAATTACATTCTGCGCCGGCAAATTACAGAACATACCGATTTTTGCGCGTTCATCCGGTTCCAACATGCGCGGTGTTCGCACGATTAGCATATCTGCCTGAATCCCGTTTTCAAGTAAGTTCCGCACCGACATTTGTGTTGGTTTTGTCTTTAATTCGCCACTTTTTTCCAAATATGGTGCCAATGTTAAATGAATAAACATAACATTGCGGCGACCAACATCGTTCGCAAATTGACGGATTGATTCCAAAAATATCTTGCCCTCGATATCGCCCACCGTTCCGCCGATTTCACAGACAACGAAATCAGTATCGGTTGGTGCGGAAATATATTCTTTTATCTTATTACTGACGTGCGGAATCATTTGCACTGTCGCGCCCAGATAATCGCCGCGTCGTTCCGCATTTAGAACATCCCAATATATGCGCCCACCAGACACAGAATCGGCGCGACCCAATTTTGCACCCAAAAACCGTTCGTAATATCCCAGATCCAAGTCCGTTTCAAAACCGTCGTTTGTCACATAAACCTCGCCATGCTGAAACGGGGACATTGTGCCCGGGTCTATATTCAAATAAGGGTCAAATTTTCGCGCATGAACGGTATATCCGCGCGATTGTAAAAGGGCGCCACAACTTGCCGCCGCGACGCCCTTGCCTAAACTGGAAACCACACCACCGGTAATGAATATATATTTCGCCATAAGAACACCTTTCCTTATGGACTTTTATCATAGGAAAAATATCGTTGCGATGCAATCAAATAAAATCCTATACTGGAACTATGAATGAAACATTGGAAAATCAACGGCCTAATCTGTTTTTGTGGGTGCCATTTGTAATGGCGGCGGGGGCGGCGTTATATTTTTCGTGTTCGCATGAACCGAAACTGCCGTTTTGTTGGTTGTTTGCTATTATTACATTTTGCGCCGCGGCGTTTTTGCGCACGCCAATCATTATTCGCGGAATATTACTTTTTGTTTTTGGTTTTTGTTATGCGAACGCTTACACAAATATGCTTGATACACCAATTATGCCACGCGACATGCACGATATAAGTATTACTGGTCGCATTACGGCAATTGACCATACACCCGACAAAGCCAGAATTTTTATTCGTGTGCCAAACCCAGTCCTTAATATAAAAGCGAATGGCGATTCAATTGTTCGTGTTTCTGTTGAACTGGATACTGTTCCGAAACCAGGCGACATAATATCAACAACCGCGACACTGTTCACGCCAACCCCACCAGACATATATGGCGGGTTCGACTTTGCACGATGGGCATATTTCAACGGAATTACCGCGACGGGATATGCGGACAATATAACAATATCATCGAACGGCACAACAAATAATATTCGTGATTGGTTGCACAATAAATCAGATTCCATATTAGTGGACAGTTTAGTACTGGGGTATAAAAACACTTTACCAAAGGCGGAACGCGCAACTTGGGTGTCCGCCGGTGTCGGACACATTTGGTCAATAAGTGGTTTTCATATGACATTAATCGGTGGTTGGCTGTTTGCGATTTTCTATTTTATATTTCGTTGCATACCGTCCGTTGTTCGTCGCATACCGGCACGACACATTGCGGCAATATTCGCATGGATTGGCGTTATGATTTATTTATTCGTATCAGGCATGGGGGTTGCAACAATTCGCGCCTTTTTAATGGCAACGTTATTAATGGTCGCCGCGATTATGGGACGGTCCGCTTTTTCATTACGCAATGTATGCTTGGTGTTTTGTTTAATATTTTTGATAAACCCATATTATGTGATGACCGCCGGTTTTCAATTATCGTTTTCCGCAATATTCGGATTGGTATGGTTTTGGACCGTGGTTAACCCAAAACTGCCTGAAAATAGAATATTGCGCACATTGTGCACCGCTGTTTTGACAGCGACAATCGCATCACTTTTTACTGCACCATTTGTCGCATTGCATTTTTATTCGGTACCATTATACAGCATTATTGGCAACCTGGTCTTGTTACCAATATTTTCATTTGTAATAATGCCGCTGGTAATAATTGGATCACTGCTTGCATTATTTAATGTTTATTTTCCATTACATATCGCGGATTATGCTTACCATTGGGCGCTGGACATTGCGAATCACATATCACATTTGCCGTTTGCAACAATGACACCGGCACATGTTTCCAACACTGCAATTTGTTTTATCGTTTTTGGCATGATGTGCATCGTTTTTGTTCGCCCGGTCCGGCTAAAGATTAATTATATTCTAGGTGCAATTTTTATCTTAATCGGCACAATTATTGTTGCCGCAACCCCACGACCTGTTTTCTTTGCGACACCGGATCACGAACTGGTTGGTGTTGTACAAAATGGTGAAATATTATTTAACAAATCACGCGCATCAAACCACTATTTTGCATTTGATATATGGAAACATTTAACCAACAGCGATATAAATACACAAAACAATCGTGCAAAACATAATCGCGGATTGTATATCTTTGAAACGCCGAAATATAAAATTGCATATATACAGAAATTCACAGCATTACAAAATAACATCGCTAAACTTTGCGACGATGAAAATATAGATTTTATAGTTTCATATCTGGAAATAAATGGCGACCGTTGTGCAAACAAGATTTTGCATGGTGGTTTTACAATTTATGAAAACGGGAAAATTATTTATGTACCGACATCTCGTCGTTGGAATAATCTGCACCAATAAAATACAGACCCGATGCCGGTGCGGTCGGTCCCGCCGCACTACGATTTTTCGCTTTCAGAACCTTTTCAATATCATATGGTTTACCAATACCAATTTCAACCAGTGTTCCAACCATATTACGAACCATGTGATGCAAAAATGACCGCGCAGAAAATTCAAAAATAATTTCATCGCCACGACGCGTGATTTTACATTCGTCCAATGTTTTTATTGGGGACTTTGCCTGACACTCCGATGCGCGAAAACTTGAAAAATCATGTTTACCAATTAACTTTGCGCCCGCGCGTTTCATTGCCGCAACATTTAATTTACGTGGCACCCACCAAACACGATTTTTATCCAGCACCGGCATTGCCGAACGATTCAGCACGATATAAATGTAATGTCGTTTGATACAATCAAACCGTGCATTAAAATTGTTTGCAGCAACTTCACAATCCAAAACCGACACCGGCTTATTCACCAAGTAGAAGTTCAAAGCACGCATAACCGTATTCGCGTCCCGCTTACCTTTTAAATCAAAGTGCGCAACCATTGCAATCGCATGAACCCCTGCATCGGTCCGCCCCGCGCCAACAATATCGGGGCGTTCACCACAAAATGCAAAAATTGCATCGGACAGAATTGATTGCACAGACGGCCCCTGGCGGTTTTCCTGCCACCCTATTAAATCTGTACCATCGTATTCCAAGATTACTTTATATCGTGTCATCTTTGGCCATTATAGTATTCGCATTTACTGCACCTCATTCGTTGCAGAAATTTTAGATCTATCTGATACTTAGCAGACAACTTGTATATATCACATGTTGAACATTTGTCGCCAAAACATGATAGACACGGACAAATAGCACCATTTGAACCATTTAATAAATTTGCGTATTCTTCCGCTGTTGCATTGCGACAAAACTGCAAACAATCAAAACTTTTTGACATTCTTAATTCCCGCGGCTTTATCTTAATTTACCATTCTTTTTATATTGCGCCATACATTTAACACACCTGTCGCCACCGCCATATATCAGCCAATCTGGGTAATCACAATTTTTACAAAGAATTTTACTTGTTGCACCACAAGTAAGACATTTACACGCACCCGTGCCATATGCGATATAGGCTTCCCCATTTTGTGGTTCATGATAAAATGGTTTTAGTGGGTCACCATTAAATTCAGATTCACAGACCCATTTCCCTTGATACGCACACCAAAAATCACGTCCTATGTCCAAACTCATTTTTTATTCCCCTATCTTTACTTCTGCGCCATGCAGACCATTTACAAAACTTTTCCAATCCATCGGTTTTTTACCGGCTGGCTGGACGGTTAATATTCTCAACTCGCCATTATCTACTTTGGTTTCCAAAATCTTGGCATCGATGCCGTTTATCTTTGTCCGACCGGCCCCCAGTGCACGAATCTGGTTGTGAATTGCACGCGCGTCGCGCGACCAATCAATAATTTCATCGTCACCCGTAAATTTACGCGTAAATGTTGCATCGCCTGTCTGTGCCACTGGTTTATATTTTTCCGGCGTGTCCAGGTATTCAACCAACATTTTTGCGCCGATTTCCGAAACGCGTTTTTCCACTGTTTCGTTGGTGTCGTTTTCATCGATTTCAAATGGGGTTCGCATAAGGATTGGTCCCGCATCCATTTCCGCGACCAGTTGCATTAAACACACCGCACTTTCCGTATCGCCATTATAAATCGCCGTGCGTATTGGTGACGGGCCACGATATTTTGGTAAATCACTTGGGTGAATATTAATAATTGGTGCGGAATTTAATACATTATCACAAAGAATCACGCCATAGGAAACAACCACAACCATATCTATTTTTGATTTCTGATTTTCGATTTCTGATTGTAATTCATCATATTGTTTTATTGATGTAAAAACACGCAACCCATGTTCGTTTGCCCATAAATGCACTGGCGACGGGGTTAATACCTGTTTGCGTCCAACTGGTTTTGGCGCGCGCGTAAATACCGCGACAATTTCATGCCCCGATAAACACACCGCTTCAAAGATTGGAACAACAAAATCATTTGTTCCCATTAATATCAGTTTCATTTTTTATGCTTCCGTACCTTGCGCATAACCATTTCGCGTTTTACCGGCGAAAGGTAATCTATAAATAGTATCCCGTCCAAATGATCCGTTTCATGTTGCACGATTCGTGCGGGCAACCCCGACATATGTGCCGCCATTTGTTTCCCATTTTCGTCCATCCATTCAACATCCACAGACGATGGTCGCGTCACATCGGCAAAGACCGGCAAATCATCGGGGCCCAATACCGACAGACACCCTTCCTCCATAGAAACGACATCATCACTTTTCATAACAATTTTTGGATTAATCATTTTGAATATTTCTTCGGTATCTGGGTTCATCATAACCAGGAATCTTTTTGTAATATTAACCTGGGGCGCGGCAAGTCCAACGCCATTTTGTTCGCGCATCATTTGTACCATTTCGTCCATGGCACGCAAAATATCGGGGGTTATTTCACCCACGGGCGCGCATTTTTCACGCAGAACCAAATCGCCACAAAGTTTCATTTGCAACATTTATAAAACCTCTTATAATGAATGATAGCAAAGGATTACCAAATGACAACCTATATTTTAATATTGCTTGGATTAATTGTAATTATGCTGCTTATCCTGCTTTTTCGCCGTCCAACGGTGGATATTTCGGGTCTGCGCGAAGACAATGCCCGTCTGCGTGAACGCTTGGCGGAACGCCTGGGCGCACTGTCGCAAAACGCAATTGAATTAAAGAACATCAGTGCCGATATCGCGAATTTCAAAAATATACTTATGGGCAACAAACAGGCGCGTGGAACATTTGGTGAACGTCAGTTGGCGGATATTGTGACCGACATTATGCCACCAGAAACCTATGATTTTCAGCACGTTTTGCCAACCGGCGTTCGTCCCGATTGCATTATTCGCCTGCCGTATCCGCCGGGGGATATGATTATTGACAGCAAGTTTCCACTGGAATCATACAACCGCATGGTCGCGGGCGATGACGGTGCCAAGAAGCAATTTGAATTAGATGTTCGTAAGCATATTGATGCAATTGGCGAAAAATACATTATTTCCGGCACAACTGCGGAATCGGCGATGATGTTTATTGCATCGGAATCTATATTTGAATCATTGCACCGCGATTTTCCGGCGACGATTGACTATGCCGCGCGTCGTAAAGTATTCATTGTTTCGCCATCAACATTATGGGCGACATTGAACACAATTCGTGCGGTATTATCCGACATAAAAATCAAACGCGTTGCCGCCCAGATAAAAAAAGAATTGGAATACTTGATTGCTGATCTGGACCGTCTGTCTAAACGCGCGGGGGCAATTGATCAACATTTCGCATCGGCGCAAAAAGACCTTGATGAATTACAAACATCTATTGGAAAAATTGCACCGCGCGCCGAAAAGATTCGCGAACTTGATTTCGGGGAATAACCGCAATGTCATCCCCGCGCAGGCGGGGATCCACTGCGCCGCAGGCACTATAAATTTGTCACTGCGCGGCAATGGATACCGGCCTTCGCCGGTATGACCCAAAGAGTGGATTGTCATTGCGAACAATGCGAAACAATCCAGTATTTTTATTTCTCAATTCGACAACCAGTTTTTCGGTCAATCCACACCTGTTCACCGGCCAATTTCATTATCGGCATATCGGACGAACTGTCGGAATAGGAACGCACCACAACCGGCGCAACTTTATTTTTCTGGGCCCATTTGTTTAATGCAACAACTTTATTTTTGTTATAGCACAGAAAATGATATTTCCATGGGTATTTCGCATACATTTCGGAACAAATAACATCGTCAAATTCCATGTCCGCCACCAATGGCCGCAACAGGTAATTTGGCGATGCCGAAATTAATAAAACAATGTTTCCCGCCGCGCGTTCTGCGGCAACCCTTTCCGCCGCCCACCCAAAGCGATTTAATTTGTGTTGTTTGATGAAACCGGGGCCCAGGCGTTTAACCATTTTTGCATTGATAAAACGACGTCCTATCTCTCGCCACCACTTTGCGTTTGGTGCAAAATGCCGAAACGACATTCCGAACGCGGTCAATGGCAAAAACAGCCACGCACGAAAACTGTGCCGAAAACAGTATTTACCAAATTCATAATTTGCATCGTGCGCCGACAACGTCCCATCAAAGTCAAAAATAACAACATTAACTTTCTTTGCTTTACTTGGCATTTCGTGCTCCTTTACTTCTACGATTATAACAATATTTCGCACAACAGCAAATCTAAAAAACACCGACGCCCGCCGTCACCACTACCCCGCCTCGTTCCACTCGGCACCCTTTCACTGGAGTGAAGGGGAATTAAATTATCTGGAATCATATACCAGGTAATAAAAAATCCCCTTCATTGTATGAAGGGGTGGACGCGTAGCGGACGGGGTAGTGATGAACCAGAGTGTAGCATTCCCCCTTTAACGAATACAACAAATTGGATTATTCATCCACACCGTAAATAAAATCGCCTGTGCCGGAATTACCATAAAACTTCTGTCCAACAACATCCCACATGCCATTTGCCGGAACCGTATAATTACCAATCACCATACCGGCGGGGACCGGAATAAAGTGTCCCAACAAAGTATCACCATTATATATCACAACATCATACCAATTCATCGTTCGTGACCAATATTCATCCCACCACGAACCAAAAACAATTGTATCTTCACCAGTTGCGACATAATTAATATCAAATGTTTGTTTAGTTCGTTCTTTGAATTGTGCACATGTTAAATCAGGAAAAACACGTAATAATCTTGGGGCCCTATTATTCAACGACACTATACCACTGCTATAAGTTATGTAATTTGTCCCCAAAACGTTAGGGAAGGCACTACTACTGGCAAAAAACATTGCGCGGTCTTCATAGCCTCTTGGTGGCGTTTCTATGTGTCTGTATCCAACTGTAAAAACGACCCTGCTGGAATCCAACCAATTTACACCTGTATCTATATTATTTAAATACCCGTTTGTTACATCGTTTTGTATTTTCAAATACACATCGTCGTCCGCACCAACCAGACAATCACCAACAAACCAATGATGCCCCACGTGTGTCTTGGTGCCAATGCATGCACTGTATACAGCATTATCATACATAACATGCAATGTATTTGTCAGATTTTTTCGAACCATTGGTATATGATAAACACTGCCGTTATCGGTCATTATATTAAAAGATGGCATTCCGAACTTTTCAGCATGTGCCGGTATGGACGCATTACCAATGCGCAATGCATAGCCCCAACAAATTGTTGGTGCCAATATCAATAAAAATATTACTAATATTTTTCTCAACCCCGAATTCCCCAACCGCAAAAAATAACCGTCAATCTGTGGACTGACGGTCGGGGTGTTCGAAAATCATATACAACAATGACCCTGTGATTTTTACACCACAGCACCCCGACCTTTTATATCGGGGTTTGGTAACGACACAAATGCGTATGATTTCTTAAGCGATTACGGACGCACTTGCACCGGTTGTATATGGGCTTTCGACGGCCCCGAACCTGTGCCACCACAGATTCATTTCTTATTATAAAACATTTGGTATATTTTATGCAATATTAAAAACACTACCCCGTCACTTCGTGACACCCCTTCGCACGGCAAAGGGGATTTTTAGTATCTGGAATATGATTCCATAGAACTGTCATCCCTGCGATGGATGGGAATTATTACTTTTTCAATTTATCGGTTATTTTATTACGCAGGATTCCCCATACTGTTTGATAGATCTTGTGTAAGAGTATATGATGAATAACCCCATAAAAAATACCAGCATTTGCCGGTATTTTTTTATTTTTGTAATTCACGGCGGATGGCCATCAGGGTTTTTCCGATTCTGTTTTCGCCACTGCCGATTCCAAACCCACATTTATAGCAAACTGGGCATGCTTTTATCAAAATCGCATCGCCGGTACTTTTTAACAATTCTGCCGCGTCTGCATTTTGTTGAAACTTTGCATGCAATGCGTTTTCCATAATTTCAAATTTACGTTTATCAAAGTCCGCGCGACGATTGACTTTATATTCCGGTGTTTTTGTTATCAGACGGGCATCATCGGCATTTTTCATATTCAAAATCACATCAAAACGCGGGTCCGATGCGTAAAACTTCATTGCCTGGTAATAATGTTCCGCGGACGGAAATACAAAATCGCGTCCATCAACATTCATTTTTATTGGGAACGATGCCAACGGTGATAAAAACCAGTATTCGCCCACTGGCGCACAAAATCGTATTTCCGTTGCCATATTATTTCTTTCCTGTTATTTTATTACGCAGGTTTTCCATCACCACGAATAATGCCGGGGTTAATGTAAATGTCCAAACCATGGATGCCAACATACCGCCAATCAAAACCGCCGCCATTGCGATTTTCATATCGTCACCACCGAACAACTGGGGTGCCATACCGGCCGCGACAGCGATTGATGTCATCAAAACCATATTCTTGCGTCCGGTTAATTCGGTCCACAGTGCTTCGGCAACCGACGCACCGGCACGAATACGATTAATCGCCGGTTCCAACACCAAAATACTGTTATTAACCACTAAACCCACCAACATAACAAACGCCAACATAGCCCCAACATTCATTGATGCGCCCGAAATAAACAACATTAAAAACACACCCGCAAAACTGGTTATAATTGCCGTTGAAATGGTTAACGGATGAATCAGCGAATTTAAAATCGCCGCCAATAACATAAATGTTAATAGCGCAGCAAGTAAGAATGCCTGGCCTATTTCACTGGTCGAATCGCTTTGGGTTTCCGACATCCCGCCAAATTCATATGTGTACCCCGGTTGCCAATCCATATTTTTCAATACTTTTTCAATTTTTGCCTGGACCGGTCCCAAAGTGGATTTGCCAAGGTTAATATCGATTTCGGTAATTCTGTTTTTATCCAAACGACGAATATCCGGTGTTGCGGGTGCTATTTCACGACGCCCCAGTTGCGACAGTGCAACCATACCTTTGTTTGAATTAACGTATACAACATCAAATAAATTTTGTGTTTTAAACGGTTTTGCAAATTCCAAAATTATCGGATATTCGTTCCCGTGTTCTTTATACTTATATGTATCATTTCCATACAGCGCATAACGCAACACGGTTCCTGCATACGAATTTTTTACGCCCCAAAAGTCCATTTTATCGGCATCGGGTATAAAACGAACCTCGTTTGCGGGTTTCTGTTGCGCAAGTACCGCCGATTGAATTTCCTCTATTTTATTTATTTCCGCAATGATTTGATTTGCATAGTCTTCACGAATGTCATCGTTTTCACCATAGACATTTAATACAATATCGCTGGATATACTGGACATAGACATACCCGCACGAATTTGTATTTCCGCATCAACAATATCTTTCAGCATTGGCAACATTTCCTGGGCCAATTTTTTATCGGATTTGAAACGTTTTGATTTATCAATTAATTCGACACGCATGGTTATGTTCTGCAGCCCTTGGTCGCCAATTTTTGCGGTTAATGATTTTACCTCTGGCAAATCGGATAACCGTTGTTCAATCGCATTTGTGATTTCCAGCGACTTTTCATATGTCGCCCCCATTGGGGCACGCGCGGTAATTGTAATTTCATTTACATCAGTTGCCGGCGAAAATTCGTTTCCAACAAATCGCATCAAAAATGTCGATGCAATCAATACTAAAAACGCAAGTCCAACAACACGTCCCGCGTGCGCCATTTGATATTCAAACCACCGGCGCAACCATGACGATTTTCGTTCTGTCTTTTTAGCGGCCGCTTCTTTGCGTGCAATTTCGCGTTTGTTTTCATCGGTTAATCGCAGGAATTTTGCAATCATCATTGGGGTTAATGTAAAACTAAATATCAACGACAGTACGGTTAAATACACAACTGTCAAACCAAACTGAATCATAAATTTACCAACAATACCGCCCATAAATGCCAACGGTAAAAACACCACAACATTCGTCCCAACCCCAGCCAGAACGGATACAGCAACATTTTTCGTACCGTCGATTGCGGCAGTTTCTGAATCTTTGCCGGCACGCATTTCTTGCAATGCGGATTCAATCAAAATAATGGCGTTTGATACCAGTGTCCCCAATGCCGACGAATATGCCAACAATGTCATCGCATTGATTGTAAAACCACTGGCATACATAAATTCAAACCCCGCAAACAATGATGCCGGAATTACAACACCCGCGATAACGGTGGAACGCCAATTTCGCGTAAACGCCAACAACACCAAAATTGTGAATACAACACCAAGAATAATTCCGTTAATCGTGTCGTTTGTATCGTTTAAAATCTCGGTCGAGGCATCGGAAATAATTTCCATCTCTGCATTTTCATTTGGGAAATGCACCGCAAAATCCGCATTTAATTCCGGCAATTTTTTACGCAGTGCACGGGAAATTTTGATCGCATTACCATCATTCGCTTTTTCCACAGAAGCAATAACCACATCTGTATTATTATAGCGCGCGCCCTTTTCAATATCGCGCGCCGCATCGGTGACGGATGCAACATCTGACAATCTGAAACGGATGCCTTCGTTTGTCGTTATTGGCAAATCTGCGATTTCATCAACAGATGAAAATTCACCGATAAAGCGCACATTTTGTGATGTCGCGCTGTATTCGATTTTACCACCCGGCACATTTAAATTTTTATTCCCCAGCGCCGTTAAAACATCCATTATCGTGACACCATGCGCCGCCAACAAATCAGGATCCATCGCGACACGAATTGCACGTTCACGACCACCAAATGTAGAAACCTTGGCCACACCATCAATCGCGGTAATTTTGTTCGCCAAAACATCATCAATGTATTGATTAATATCCGTCGCCGATGGGCCACGCAAAACTATATCAACCACCGCCTGTTGCAATGGGTTCATTTTTTCCACAACCGGCTGTTTCAAGTCATCTGGAAATTCAGACGCCAAAGCGTCTATTTTCGTTTTAACTTCGGCTGCTTTATCATTTGCATCAACCCCCAGGTTGAATTCGGTCATGATATAACCGCCGTTTTCAAAAATACGCGAAGTAATATGTTTTATACCCGGCACTTCGGATATGGCATCTTCGGCGCGTTTAATAACCTGGGACTCTATTTCATCACTTGACGCACCGGGATACACAAATGTTGCCGTAACCATCGGAAAATCCAGCGACGGCGTACGTTCAATGTTCATTTTAGGATATGCAACCACCCCCAGCAACACCCAAACCAAAACGAACATCAATGTGGTAATCGGACGACGAACAAAGAACTTTAACATTTTTTACCCTTACTTTATAACCCTTACTAAATCACCATCGGCAATGTGCGATGTAATAATAATGTCACCATCGGACACACCCGTTATCATTGTGTGTTCACCATCGCCGCGCACAATATCAATTGAAACAGCATGCGCCACCCCATCGCGCACAACGAACACTGTCCCATTTTTAACCGCATCCGTCGGAATATAAAAACCATTTTCGCGAATCTCGACAGTATGCGCGCCATTTGTTGCACCACGTGTACGCACAATATGCATACCCGTATCCAGATCCAGCGATGTCGACACAGATACTACTTCGCCGCCACCTGTAATTTTTTGGCCTGGTTTAAACCGTGCGACACGCATGCCGGAAACATAGCCCCGATTATCATTCACAAATAATGGTTCGTAAATAATACCATCTGACTTTTGGGCGCTCATAACACTTACCGGCACACCATGCAGTTCCGAATCGCGTGCCATATTGAATACGGATTTATAATGCTCTACGCCGAACGCAACGAAGCGATATATTACCAATATTATAAACATCGCGCCACCAATCTGCATCACGATATGATTACGACGATGCGAGTCCATATTCTTAATTTTTACTATTAACTTTTTCATATTATTCACCCAATTTTTTCACGGATTCTGCCGCCATTAAAATTTGATATTTAGAGTTAAGCAATGCTATATCTAATTGATACAGACCGGACGAAGCTTCGGCTAATTCAATAGCGGATGTTTGACCGGCGATAAAACGTTGACGCGAAAAATCGTATGCACGCGCCGCCAAATCACGCGCATTTTGCAATGTTGTCAAATTACTGCGCAAATGGTCATATTGTAAAACAGCAGTATTATATTTTTCGGTTGTGATTTTTTTCGACTTGTCTAAATCTTGGCGCACAGCTTCGGCATTCATGGCATCGACCGTGGCGTTTGCCCGATTCAGCCCACCGGAAAAAATCGGAACCTGTAATGCCAGCCCCCAATACGCCGACTGATTACCCTTTTTATCAAACAATTCACTGCTGGCATTTCCAATACTGGTATAACTGTACGATGCGGTGGCCGCCAGTGTCGGCAACGCACCATCGCGTTTAGACCGCGCAGATTTTTCATACATACGAATTTGCTGATTCAGAATGTCCCATTCGGGGGTATTTGTTAATGGTTTTGCATTTAAATTCGCGAAATCTTTTGGGAATTCCGTGGTAAGATTTATTTCCGCATCCGCATCGATTCCCGCCAAAATTTTAAGCATACGATACGCCGTATCACGATTGAATTGCGCATTTGACAGTTGTATTTCTTTGGTTGCAATATCAGATTCAATTTTTACCAAGTTTCCACGACTGGCGCGCCCCGCCGATGCCAAATTACGACGCGCATCACGTGCAGACTTTAAGTCTTGTTCGGAAATTTTCACAATTTCATCGGTCATTTTCGCGGTCCAATACAGGTCAACCGCGCTATATTTAACCTCTCGACGGACCAATTCGCGGTTTGTTTCGGACATTTTAACGGCACTGCGAACAGATTCAACCGCGTTACCAATTTTACCGAATGTATAAATAGGCTGTGTTAATGTTAAACCCGCCATTAAAATATTATCGGGCATTTCAATTTGTGTGACCGGACCTTCTGCCTGCATCAATTGTCCAACCAACCCGCCCAATTGTGGGGGCAATTGCATATTCATAGAACCACTGAACGGATGCGCAACATCAACAAGGTTCATGTATGTCGCCGACCCCTCTAATGTAAACCAACGATTGGCATTCGCAGCATCCAACGAAGCCTGGGCTTTCTTAATATTTGCGTCGGCCTTTTTAACATCTTGGGATTCCGCCAAAATTTTAGCAACCACATCGTCCAACGACAATTCTGTTGCAAGGACCGGCGTTCCGGTCATAGCCAACAATACGGCAAATAAAACATGCGTAAATTTTCGCATTTTATGCAACCTCCATATTCGATAAAACCTTGTTGATTGTCGTCATGGCATCGGTTAATTTCTTTTCGTCTTCGCGGGAAAGTTTTGCGAAAACCGTGCTGATATTATTCTCGAAATCGGCAATCATATTACGCGCAACATCGGCACCAGCGGGGGTGACGCTGTACCAAGTATTGCGGCGATCTTTTGCATCCACCTCGCGCAGGACCAAACCTTTGGCCTCCAGGTTTTTGAATGTTGCACACAAATTTGGTGTGGTTGTAAATTCGCGATATGCAATATCTTTCAACAGTGCGCGTCCCCCAAGGTAAAGCCGCACCAAAACACTCATTTGCGAACGCGTATATTCCATATTTTTTATCATTTTGGACTTCATACGGTCCATCAACCGATCCATTATCGTCATATTTTCTTCGATTAAACGAATAAATTCTTTGCGCGCCATTTTATCCCCCTTTTTATCAAAAAACACCGGTAAATGATTTAAATCGCCAATCATTATATGTTTTAACAAAATTATTTCAAGCCCTATTTTTGAAAAAATTCGCATTTTTTGAGCCGGACGGAAAAATATTATTGCAAAACGAACAAAGAATATTATAATTTGCAATACCTTTGGGGTGTCGTTCCGTTTCCTCGGCTAACGCCTCGCCCGGAATGACAACGACTATGTCATGTGGATATAGTTCGTTCCAAGTTCACTGGGGTGTCGTCTAATGGTAGGACAAGAGATTTTGGTTCTCTTTATCATGGTTCGAATCCGTGCGCCCCAACCAAAAATTCAACCGGCATTTTTGCCGGTTTAATTTTTGATCGCGCACGGATCGGTCAGAGTGCCAACGGCACGCATGACCAATACGAGAATACACAATTAGAAAAATCTTAAAAAATCGACGGATGGAGATTTTTTTGATTTTGATTATTGCGTATCGAGGCAGCGGCGCCCCAACCAAAAATTAAAACCGCCCATCTGGGCGGTTTATTTTATTGTGTCGACAATTATAACCATTCACCTGCCCAGGTTTTCAATTCTTCGACGGGTACATGAATATCGAAGCGAGCACCATTCACAACATTGGCATTCGGTATAATTTCATGAATACTTGTTGCGGCTTCGTCGGTTGTTGGGGTGCTGCCCGATGTTGCGAACGGAACAATCGTTTTACCTGTGAAATCATAACTTTCCACGAATGTATCGATTATGGACGGTTCACGACCCCACCAAATTGGAAAGCCCAGGAATATAACATCGTATTGTTCAATATTATCGATTGTGTTTGCGATTGCGGGACGGCTGCCGCGATCAGCCATTTCAACAGATGCACGGCTTTCTTTGTTGCGATAATCCAAATCTGCTTCTGTATATACTGTTTCTGGTTCAATCGCGAACACATCGGCATTAATCGCGTTTGCTAAACGGTCGGCAACCGCCGCGGTATTGCCAGTCGCACTGAAATACGCAACCAGTACTTTATTTTGTGTCGCGTTTGATTTTCCCGAAAACACCCAGATTATCGCAAAAATCGCCACAACCGCCGATACTATATATAAAAGTTTTTTCATTGTTTCTCCTTTTGTTTTTGTTCAATTTGTTTATAGCAAATAAATCATAACCCATACAAGAAAAAACATTGCAACCAGTAATAATTATGTCTAGAATATTGCCACACGGTCCCATCGTTCCGTTCCCTCGCTCCGCTCGCCCGGAATGACAACGACGACGGGACGATAGACGGTCCCATCGTTCCGTTCCCTCGCTCCGCTCGCCCGGAATGACAACGACGACGGGACGACATAGACGGTCCCATCGTCTAGCGGTTAGGACATCGGATTCTCATTCCGGTAACATGGGTTCGATTCCCATTGGGACTGCCAAATTTTGTTATTATGCACAATTAAGAAATTTGAATATCATATTTTTGTAATGTAATTTTTATAAAAAACACCGGTAAAAGCCGGCGTTTTTTTACCTTTTTGGCGTTACAAAATAAATATCCGCTACACGTGGCGGGATTTCGATATTTTTTGAATCATAAATATACTTTTCCCCGGCTTTTTTTATCGCTATTTCACCAATACCGACTCCGGTTTCATTTTTACCACGACTATCGTTTTGATGTGGATAACGCGTACTGTCAATAACACGCATTTGAAAACTATCCATATCACAACGCATAATTTTATCAACAAACATACAGTGCCCATTACCATCGGGAAACACCACAACTAAAATACAATTTTCTGTGGGTTGATTGGTGAATTGCCAATACTTAAAATCATCTGCGTGTTCATGTATAAACGCAAAGTCTTTACAAAACAGGCGATTTATCTTTATAAAATTATGTTTTCGCAGAAACGCACGCACTTCGACCAATGCGCGTTTATACCCCGATTGTTCAAGACACCAATAAACAAAACCACTGCAATCCATATAAAAAAATCGTCGATCATCAATCAAATCTATTCGATTATCATGACTGTATTCAGATTGAAAATCATTGGTCAAAAATTTTTTGATAAAATCGTTCATTTTATATTCCCAAAAAAACACCGGTAAAAGCCGGCGTTTTTTCATTTATTATTCCAGAATCGCTTTTGCCTGTTGCAAATAACTTATTGCGACCGCAATTGCGTCTGTATCGATATTGGCACCCGACCGTATTGGTTCCGCCGGTGCAACGGGCTTTGGTTTAACCGCGCGAACTTCGGCACTTAATTCGCCGTCATGTATCATTTTTTTTACGCCATTGATTGTCATACCGCGGTCATACAATAGCGATTTTATTGTTTCCAACTTGGTAACCGTTTCTGGCCGATAATAACGACGGCCACCCGCGCCCGTTGTTGGACGAATTGCGGTTGGAAATTGCTTTTCCCAATAGCGCAGGGTATGTGCCGGCACAGACAGACGTTTTGCAACTTCATTTATCGAAACAAAATATTCTTTGTCCATGTCGGCCCCCATATGTTATTCTGCAACTGGTTCACTTGGTGCATCCGCTGTGGCTTCGTCTGTCGATTCTTCTTCGTGTTCGATTGAAATCGCAGACATAACCCGTTCATTTTCCGCCGTACGGAACAGTGTCACGCCCGCCGTTGCGCGGCCCGCAATACGAACATCCGCAACCGGGGTACGAATAATCTTGCCGCCGTCCGTCACCATGATTATGTCGTGATTATCGTCAACCGGGAACGAACCCGCCACCGCGGTATTTTTACCCCCCAGTTTAATGTTCGCAAATCCCGAACCGCCACGGTGCGTAATACGATATTCATATGACGATGTACGTTTTCCAAATCCATTTTCAGAAATCGTCAAAATGAATTGTTCGTTTGCCGCCAGCTCGGCCATCTTGGCATCGTCCAGCACCAAATCTGTTGTCTCTTCTTCGGCATCTGCTTCTTCTTCGATACCGGTTGCGGCACGACGTGCGGCACGACTCTGTTTAATATATGCGGCACGCACTGCGGAATCTGTTTCACCATGGTTCAGCATTGCCATACCGATAATACGATCATCCTTGGCCAATGTTAATCCACGAACACCCGTTGAATTACGTCCCGCAAAGATACGAATTTCGTTCACCGGGAATCGAATGCAGCGCCCACGATATGTCGCCAAGAACACATCTTGGTCTTCGGTGCACGGCAGAACGGAAATCAAACTTTCGCCGTCGTCCAATTTCATTGCAATCTTTCCGTTTGCACGGATTGAATCAAAGTCCGACATACGATTACGACGCACCGTCCCGGACGAAGTCGCAAACATAAGGAAGTGCTCTTTACCGCTTTCGGCAACACGTTGCACTTCTTCTTCGGAAACAGGCAAAATTGCGGTAATTGTTTCGCCCGCCTCTAACGGCAACAGGTTCACCAACGGACGCCCCTTGGCCGCCGCCGCGGCTTCGGGTAATTTATATGTTTTCAATTTATAGCATAAGCCCTTGGAACTAAAGAACAACAACGGTGTGTGTGTATTTGCAACGAACACCTGGACCACATAGTCGTCGTCCTTGGTCGTCATGGCATTGCGTCCCTTGCCCCCGCGTTTTTGTGCACGATATGTATCCAGCGCAACACGTTTGATATAGCCTGTATTCGACACTGTCACAACCATATCTTCGCGTGCAATCAAATCTTCCATATCAATGTCGATTTCCGCATCAGAAATTTCGGTTCTGCGCTTTGATGACCAGTTATCACGTTCGTCTATCGTCTCTTCGCGAATAATTTGAACGATACGCGCATGACTGCCCAAAATATCTAACAAATCTTTAATCTGGGCACCCAAGTCAACCAAGTCACTGTGAATCTTGTCGCGTTCCAAACCGGTCAAACGGTGTAATTGCAATTCCAGAATTGCGCGCGCCTGATCTTCGGACATGCGGAACATACCGTTTTCATATTCGGTATTTGGATCATCAATTAACTTAATATAACTTTCGATATCCGCCGCGTGCCAAGTACGAGAAACCAACTGTTCACGGGCAACATCGGGATTTGGACTTGATTTAATAAGTTCGATAACTTCGTCCAGATTGCCAACCGCAACGGTTAAACCCAACAAAGTGTGTGCACGATTACGCGCCTTGTTCAAATCGAAAATAGTTCTACGACGAATAACCTCTATACGAAAATCAATGAACGCATCCAACACGCCACGAATATTGAACAACATCGGGCGACCACGATTCAACGCCATTAAATTCACTGGGAAATTCGTCTGCATTTCAGTGTATTGGAACAACTGATTCAGCACGACATCCGGAATTGCGTCGCGTTTTAATTCGATAACAACACGCAGACCTTCCTTGGACGATTCATCACGAATTTCGGCAATACCCTCTATTCTTTTATCCTTGGCCAGTTCCGCAATTTTGATAATCATTTGCGATTTATTAACCTGGTACGGAATTTCATCAACAACAATCGCCGGATGATCGTGGAAAGTTTCCATATGTGTTTTTGCACGAACGATAATTGATCCACGACCCGTTGTGTGCGCCTTGTACGCGCCGCTGCGCCCCATAATAACAGCACCAGTCGGGAAGTCCGGTCCTGGAATAATTTCAAACAATTCATCATCGGAAATATTCGAGTTATCCAAAATTGCTAAAATACCATTACACAATTCGCCCAAATTGTATGTCGGAACATTTGTCGCCATACCAACGGCAATACCAGAACCACCGTTTACCAAGAAGTTTGGAAACTTGGTCGGCAAAACAACCGGTTCTTGTAAAGTGCCGTCAAAGTTCGGTTGCCAATCAACGGTATCTTTATCTAAATCGTCCATCATTGACGCGCCAAGTTTTGACAGGCGCGCTTCGGTATAACGCATGGCCGCCGCTTTATCCCCGTCGCGCGAACCGAAATTACCCTGACCCTGGACCAGCATTTCACCCATGGAAAAATCCTGACCCATACGGACCATAGCCTCGTATATAGAACTGTCGCCATGCGGGTGATATTTACCCATAACATCACCGACAATACGTGCCGATTTAACCGTTGCACGTGTCGCCGGCGCAACATCATTCATAACATACAAAATGCGGCGATGCACCGGTTTACAGCCGTCGCGAACATCCGGCAACGCACGATCAACAATAACCGACATTGCGTAATCCAGAAAACTTGTTCGCATTTCATGTTCCAATGAAGATTGTGGAACTTTTATTTCGTTTATTTCGTTTGTTTCGATAATTTCAGACATCCTTAGATTCCCTTGTTTTTTAGCATATAAAGCATAGCAAAATTTTGTCGCACGGGTCAAGACATAAAGCCTAAAAATTACATTGACAAACCACATTTTTGTAATACAATAAACCGCAGAATTCAGGGAAAAACATAAAATGAATGCAACAAAAAGTTTATTTTTACCGTTGTGGCAGTTTTTTGCCGCGGTTTTTGTGTATTATTTAATACTGGAAGCGTTAAAGAAAGTTGGATTAATAAAATCTAAATAAAAAGGTTGCGTTTTATAAAAACCTGTGATTAAATAGGTGCGCAAAAGGATTTAGTTATGGCAACAAAAAGAACATATCAACCGTCAAAAACACGCCGTGTAAAGACACACGGGTTCCGTGAAAAAATGGCAACGAAAAGCGGCCGCGATGTTTTGAATCGTCGTCGGGCGAAGGGTCGCGCACGCATTGCCGTTTCCGCGGTTAACTAATACGGTAAAACCCAAAACGGTTTTTATAAAAAATCCGGCAATCGCCGGTTTTTTATTTATAATAAAATCTTAAAATAAATGGGGCAAATGCCCCATTTCCAATTTATTTCTGATTTTTCTCACCAGCCAACAAAGCCAGTGTTTTTTTATCTTGCGCACTCAGCTGTTTACTAACCTTGTTGCTTCCATCGCAGCGAACACGCAACGCTGTAGCGATTTCATCAAAATCTTTATCTCCCACCGCGATTTCTTCGCCACCAATTTTCAACCAACGTCCATAGCCACTGTCCCAATCATTAAAAATTTCTATCATAACACGGCCCGTCGGCGATGTCAGAGTCATCTCTTCATCCCCCATACGCGCGAATCTCTTGGGTGTGTTTTCCGGATTTTTTATTTCGGTAATAATCTGCCCTTTTACATATGGATTCATAATAAAACTCCTTTGATAATTCACTATATTTACGGAAATAATTGTATCACAAAAAACATAATAATCAAACAAAAACGGATAGGGTTGTTGGCAGGTATAAAAAAACGCGTAGCGTTTTCGCCTGCCCCCATTTTGTGGGGCGGGACAGAGTCGGCTTATGAACGCAGTGAATTAGCGACTCTTGGGTGGGGGCATTATTTTCCCCATCGCGACACAAAAAATTCATTAAAATCCAAATGTTCGTTTATACACATGTGCAATGTATCAACAACCGTTTTCATACCTTGTTTCGTTAATTCTGCATTTGCAACACGAATAACTTTATAGCCCTGTGATTCTATAAACTCTGTGCGCTTGTTGTCGTATTCAATATTTTCTGCGTGTTGGTTGCCATCAAGTTCAATAACCAATTTCAATTCATTACACACAAAATCAACATAATATGGACCAAACGGTTGTTGCCGGCGGAACTTTACCCCCAGTTTGTTATTATTAATTTGATACCAGAATTTGCGTTCTGGGTCAGACATATTTTTACGCAGGTTTTTTGCACGAATAATGTTTGCTGGGTGATTTGTCATAATACAATTTTACCCCCACCCAAGATTTTCATCAACATTAAAAATGTTGTGAAAATCTGTCCCGCCCCACACGCACAATGTGCGCGGGGGCAGGTGAAAAATGCACCAAACGGCGCATTTTTATTCCCTTTTTGCCCAACGACAAATTACAATCGCGTGGTCGGCGGAATCGGTGCGGATTTTGTGATAAGATGTATTGCCGTCTATTTTAACATCAACAAATACTTCCGGGGTTTCTGGATTTATTTCTTTCTTATAGTTTAATTCAATACCACACAATTTATGTTCATTGCGATATACATACCCAACACTTTCCGTTGCCCATACCGCATAAACCGCATTGTTAATATGCTGATTCACATCGATATCATCGAAACGGCATTTCATAATATGTGTCTTTTCCGCATCAAAATCGGGAAACTTATCAAATGTCCGATTAAACGCGCGTTCGTTCACCAAAATATCCGCCGGCAATTTATCTTCCAATAACACAGGACGCCGACGTTCCATATCAATCAAAACCCACTGGGACGTCGCGCGAACCATTAACCGATTATCAGACCCACGAATTTCAAAATCGCGCACCGTACGCAAAGCGTCCGATATCGACGGCCATGTGGTAAATTGTAATTCCTCGTTCTCGTGTGGCAATTCAACGATATCCACCAAATAATGCGTCACCACCCACGCCAAATTGTTTTCCAACAAGAATGTGCGCCCAACGCCTAACAATTCCGCATGCGTGTCCGCCATTGATTGCAATTCGTTCATCAAAATAAGTGGACGAACATTGCCATAGCGGTCACATTGATACGCCTGCAACTTTCTAATCTCGGTGTATTTGTCCGCCATTATTTTTCCCCGTTATTTTCGGCAACAACAAAATCAACAGAATCGCCCAAAACAATTTCATTCGCACGCGCGGCGGATTTAATTACACCATGCAAGACAGACGGCGTGTCACTTGGAATCGTCAATGTTTCCAACTTTGCACCGTTACCAACCTTGCGTTCTGTGCGCAGGCCACGCACCGTTTTCAGAATATCCAGTGCAATCTGCATTTCAGAAACGTCCGTTTCACGTGCCGCGTCCACTTCCGGATACGCGGTTAAGTGTAATGTTTCGCCACCTTCGACATCTTTGTAAATTTTTTGCCATAATTCCTCGGTAATGAACGGTATGAACGGTGCATACAAACCAATTATGCTGCGCAACACTTCCCACAATGTCCACTGTGCTGCTAATTTCGATTCCGCACTGTATTTTTCCGGCGACCAAAATCTATCTTTGATAAACTCCAGATACTGATCACAGAATATATCCCAGAAGAATGTATCAATCGCCACCCGGGAATTATAGTTATCATATTTATCAAGATTCCGACGCGTTTCCACAATCGTCTTATTCAATTCAGACAACACCCAACGATCTTCAACGAAACGATTTTCAATTTCGATTTTCTGTGACGCACGCGGATCAAAATCTTCCAAATTCATCAAAACATAGCGCGACGCATTCCACAACTTGGTTAACAATTTAGAACCACGTTTTACTTCATCATCACTGTATCTTAAATCGGTTCCAATTGGCGCGGTTGCAACCCAATAACGCAACGCATCAGTTCCGAATTTTTCAACCGTCGTTAATGGGTCAACACCGTTGCCCTTGGTCTTGGACATCTTTTGTCCCTTGGAATCACGAACAAGCCCATGAAAATTCACTGTTTTGAACGGCACATCGCCCATAACATAGATACCCATCATAATCATACGCGCAACCCAAAAGAAAATAATATCGGCCGCGGTGTACAATAAATCGGTTGGATAATATTTCTTTAATTCGGGTGTCACATCTGGCCAACCCAATGTTGAAAATGGCCACAGTCCAGACGAAAACCATGTATCCAAAACATCTGGATCGCGGTTCAGTTTTTTACCGCCTGATTGTTTAATCGCCTCTTCTTCGGTTTCGGCGACATACACATTACCATCCGCATCATACCAGGCCGGTATATGGTGTCCCCACCACAATTGCCGCGATATTGCCCATGGACGAATTTCACGCATCCATGCCATAAACAGGTTGTAACGATGTTCTGGCATAAACTTTATCTTGCCCTCTTCTACCGCTTTGATAGCAGGCTTGGCTAACTTTTCTGCATCAACGAACCATTGATCCGACAACCACGGTTCAACAACCACCCCGCCACGTTCGGAATATGGTGTTGGAATAATTTTATCTTCGACCTTGACCAACAATCCAGCCGCTTCAATATCCGCCATAACCGCCGCGCGCGCATCGTATCTATCCATACCCCAATATTTTTCGGGGACCGGCGCGCTTGACACCATTTTCGCGGTTGGTGTTAAAATACAAACCGGGGTCAAATTGTGACGCAGGCCAACCTCATAGTCATCAAAGTCGTGCGCCGGTGTAATTTTCACCGCACCGGTTCCTTTTTCCGGGTCGGCATGAACATCACCGATAATCGGAATTTCTATATCGGTCAGCGGAATAATCGCCCGCTTCCCGATTAAATGTTTCAATTTTTCATTTTCTGGATGAACCGCAATTGCCTGATCACCAAAAAGTGTTTCCGGGCGCGTTGTTGCAATTTCAACAAAGCCACCGTCAACCAATGGATAGTTGAAATAATAAAACTTGCCGTGTTCTTCGCGCGTTTCAACCTCTAAATCAGAAACCGATGTTTGTTGTTTCGGGCACCAATTCACCATGCGTTTTGCACGATAAATTAACCCCTCAGAATACATTTGGACGAACAGTTTTGTGACCGCACGCGACAACCCATCGTCCATTGTAAACCGTTCGCGTTTCCACACCGGCGTCACACCCAAAATATGCAACTGATTTATAATCTGGCCACCCTTGTCATTTTTCCATTTCCACGCAATATCTAATTTTTCATCGACCGATAAACTGTGTGGGTTAATGCCGCGCTTGGACAAATCGCGTTCCACCAATAACTGTGTTGCAATTGATGCATGGTCGGTTCCGGGTTGCCATAAAACATCATATCCGCACATACGTTTATAGCGGCAAACTATATCGCTCAAAACATTATCCAGCGCATGCCCCATATGCAGATTTCCCGTCACATTTGGTGGCGGCATCATCATACAGAACGACTTTTTAGCCGATTTCACATCATTTGCCCAAAAATCGTTGCTATCCCAGAATTCCTGGATTCTGGTTTCAATTTCGCGCGGACTGATATTTTTACCCAATTCTATTTTCATGTTTTGACCCCGATATTGCGATACACTTAACCGCCCAATCTTAGCATATTAAAATCAGATTTCAAGCATACAAAATACGCCCCAAACAAACCATTGACAAAGTATAATTATGTGTCAAAATTGCTTTTAATGACATCGAATGATATTATTTTGCTAAAATATTTTGCGACAACGGAAAACATTTCCGTGCATTATTTTGATGGTGGCAAGTATTATGAAATTCCTGTGGCCGCCTGTTTGTTTGATGACGGGGATAATCCATCGGATGACTTTGACGACTGTATTGATATGATTGTTGCTTGTTGGTATGTAATGCAAATGGGAATACCCTTTATTCGTTGTGAAATAGGATCCAAAACATCTAATTCAACCATAGAGCAAATTTACATTCCATTGGATCCGGCCCGTCGTGATAAACATCAACGCGAAATAATGTCATTGTTAAACGCATGTTCTAAACGCGTCATAGCGATGGAAATGGCACGTAATAAATACGCAATTACAACCGCATTGGAATCTGCAAACGCAAACAAACAATACAGCTAGAAAAGGTCCCCGAATGAGAAAAATTGTATATCAAAACATTATGAAACTTATCAAAGAAAACCATTCGTCTGCTAGACAAACGCTACATGGTACAAGATATGTATTGCGTGGCGAATATGGCACCACGATTCTTAGTTTATATCGCGACCCCTATAAAATTAAATTATTTATAAATGATGTTTTATTTGCATCTGAATCATTGAAAAAGCGCGTAATGCCGTTTGATCAAACATATGAGCATCTTCAACAACTATACAAAATTGAACGTGCATTAAAAGGTGAACCAACACAATATGCGATTGCACCCAACTTTTCTGCCAAATGTCGTGCTCGTTGTGGTGCGACCCCAAAACAAACCGGTGAATTACACCTTGCATGGTCTAAATCATGCAAAATAAACTATGTAATGTATGACGCACTGGGCAACAGCCGTTAATAAAAAAGCATCCGTTATGAACAAACCATTAAAAAACTATTTACAAAGAATAATAAAAAACGAATATGTTTCTGTATATCATGACTATGATGGTCAAAAAACTACATATTCTATTCCATATAACGCATCGCTTGCACCACGATCGGTAAGGTTGACATTGATTCGCGCGCTGGGGTTGGACTATGACGATGATTTTGATGAAAACAATCCGCAAGACATAGACAAAATGTCATACAACCTGATTGCGGACGAAACCCCATTGTTTTCGTTAACATCCGATCATTATATAAACAATCGTGGCACTCTTATGACCCACTATATTTTGGACTTTGATGGTCAGGTACTTACCGAAAAATCCTATAAGTCGGATAAATTAAGCGGGAAAAATCCGCTAATCCAATTAATGCGCAAATGTTCCGACAAAATAATAGCCCAGGAACAGGCCGCCCAAAAATACAAAATGGAAAAAATGTTTGTATCAACAAATATATTTACACAGAATGTGCAACACGACAGAATGTGACCCCATATACCGCAACTGCGCCCGCATCCACCAACACACGTCGCAATTCGTTAAATGTCGCACCCGTTGTCATAACATCATCAACCAATAAAATTTTCTTGCCCTGGATTTTATCGGGTTTACACACGGTAAAAACATTACGAATATTTCGTGCGCGTTGGGCACTGGTTTTATGTCCCATATTTTCACGATATTCGCGCGACACAGAATCTAAATCCATTTTTACACCAAACACATGTGCAATTGGGCGCGCCAGTAATGTCGCCTGGTTATATCCACGTTGGAACAATCTGCGCCGTGCAAGTGGAACCGGCATAACTATATCAGGTTCTATATCGACATCACGCAACGCCCAAATCATCGCACGCGACATAAAACGTGCATACTGAATGTGTCCCGCATGTTTATATGGCAACATCGCCGCACGTGATGCATCATCATATACACATGCCGACCGAATTAAATCCAATTCACATTTTCCAGACGCGCATGTTGGACACATCATATTTGGCCCCATATCAAAACTGGACGCAAACGGGAAACCACAATGAATACATTTTGCACCATCAATCCAATTAAACGATGCCCAACAATCAACACATAATTCACCATGCGTTTCGACATGCGCATTACACAACGGACACGATGGTGGAAAAATAAAATCTATTAAATCCTGCAAATACCGGCGCCCAGATTTCATCGCGCAATCACCAAGACATATTTTTATATGTTTTTCTGTTAACACTGTCGCCGAACATATTGCGTTGCTGTTGTGTCATTGATTCAAACTGCTCATTCGAAATAATCCGCAATACAAACGCATCTTCACTGCGTGACGACAACACCGGCAGCACCCGATGTTCTGCGACACCCGTATCGCGTAATACTTGTTCGATAATTGCCAATCTGCGTGCCGCCAACTTGCGGGCATCGGCATTGTTTGTCACACTTTCTGGAATTGCAACCTGAATTGCGCGTTTCGGATTACTGACCACAATGGATGCATATTCGGTTAACAAAGTATAATTATCGCGTGACAACGCAGAGTCTTCATTACGGAAATGTATTTTTATTTCCAACGGACGAATACCACCCGATTCAGACAAATCACGAACGGCGGTAAATCCTTCTATATTTCTGGACATGTCACTTGCCACATCGAAACGATCATCTATTTGGAAAGTTGAAAGATGTTTGTTTTCCGACAAAAATGTCTTACGAAATGCGCGACGCAATTCGGATGGTGACATTTTTGTCATATCATTACGAACCGAACTTATCGTCGGCGAAGTGTTTTTTTCGACGCTGCGCACAATAACATCGTTATTGTCCATCGGCACAACCAGGCGCGACAACTTTACCGGTGTACTCTGTACATTTTCTTTGCGCGATTCTTGGGCAATCGTATTATCATTTACAACCGGCATCATGGGTTCGGCAACAATCTGGGACGGACGCGCAATGATACTTTCATCGGCCCTGCGTTGTAATTCGGCAATCCGTGCAATTTGATTATCAAATTCACTTAAATTCCCATGCACAGCACCAGATTCATCATCACGCACCGCAACGGTGCGAACCGACATATTCATATCAAGGTTTTCTTCGGGTAAATCAAATTCTGGTGTTAACACCGAAAACTCTTCGGGGCTTGGCATACGCAACGGCATATCACTTTTTACCCACAAATCAGAACTGGGGCGATGCGGAATCAACACATCGGCAACATTTGCGATTTTTTCGCCCGCATCAACAGATGGGCGCGTTGTACTTGCCGTGCGTGACGCAATATTTCGTGTATTTGTTTTTTGTGACGCCACGGCGGTCCGCCTTGTCACGGGGGCAACAGTGACGTTTGGCGCAACAGAAACGGGACCGTATCCCGATTCCCCAAACGCAGCACGTGCCGACACAGCAGTCGAAGCAACATTAACAACCGGTAAACGGGCATCCCCCCATGCGGGAATTACCACAAAAACCGCCAACAAAGACGCAGTAATTCGATGCATATTCCTTTCCTTCCGATAATATCATAGAACAAATGACGAATCGGGGGCAAGCACAAAATGCATCACTTTAATTTATTTTTCGACCGCATCCGAAATTAATTCAACGGCCATGTTTTCCACACGCGATTTTTCCGCCATTTTCTTTAACCGTGACGGATTATCAAATAATTCGTCTAATGTGGCCGTTAACCATTTCTGCGTAAACTTGGACTGTTCTATTGCGAAACCACCGCCCAGGCGCGCGTATGACGCGGCATTTGCGGCCTGGTCCGGATTAATTCCCAATGGAACAATTATCGCCGGACGACCAATTGTTTCCAATTCAATAACGGTGCTGGCGCCACCACGCGAAATTACTAAATCAGAATCCGTGATTACACCCGCCATATCACGAATAAAAGACAAAACATTTGCGTGAATTTTATGTTTGGCATAAAACATCTGTAATTTTTCAACGTTTTCTGGCCGCGTCTGGTGCGTGACAAAAACCTTTTTATTTTTCATTGCGGCAACCGCGATTGGCACCACTTCATCTAATATTTGTGCACCCAGCGAACCGCCGGTCACCAACAAATGCGACTTACCTGGCAATTTTGCGCCTGCACGTTCAATAAAATCACGGCGGACCGGCAAACCGGTATAAATTATTTTTGCCGATGATTTTTTCGGCATACCGTCAACGGTCGGAAAACTGGTCATCAATGTTTTAACCCAACGCATAGTAAACTTATTCGCGCGACCGATTGCCGCATTCTGTTCATGCAAAAATGTCGGAATATGCCAAACATGTGCGGCAAACACCGCCGGCACAGATGCATACCCACCGAACGCAACAACGCGACTGGGGCGCGAAAATATAAAACGCAATGTTAATGCAAATGCCGACACCGCGATTTTAAACAAAGCGAACATCTGTTGTGCTTTACTTTTTGCGCCAACACCCGATGCCCAGATATGAATTTTTTTTGCACCCGCCGGCATACCTTCACGCACCATTTTATCAACACGACCATCACACGAAATCGCAATTTTATGTCCACGCGATGCTAATTCGCTGGCAACCGCTAACGCTGGATACACATGTCCACCCGTTCCACCCGTTGCAATAAGTATTTTCATATTCGTCTCCTGATATATCTATTTCCATTTATCTTCACGAATCAATGCCATCACCATACCAAACAGTAAACAATATGCAACAAACGAACTGCCCCCGTGTGATATGAATGGCAAAGTCATCCCCTTGGCCGGCATAATACGCAAAGTCGATGCCAGGTTGATGCACACTTGGATACCAAACATCGCGGCCGTTCCAACAATTGCATTGGTGGTAAAATCGTCATGCGAATATTTCGATTGATGCAAAAGTCGCCAAAACACAAACCACAACAGAACAATAAGCCCGCAAGACAAAATTGCACCAAAGTTCTCGCATATTACGGACAAAACAAAATCGCTTTCTGCCATCGGCAGATTTTCGACCACATGAGCCTTGTCCCCTGCGCCGGTCAGACCCCCATTACGAATCGCCCGCAACGCAAAACCTATTTGGCTGTGCGGATCAACCGGCGCAAAAAGTGCAAAGGTTCTTGACCGAACGTGTGGCAAAAACGCAACGCCCAATGCAAACAGTCCGCCACCAATACCAATCATCGACGCAATCCATTTTCCGGGCAACCCCGCCAGAATTAACATCACAAATACCGTCCCCAGATAAAGCACCAGTGTACCAAAATCCGGATGCCAGAATTGAATTGCTAATATTACAATCAGTGGTGCTAAATACCATGCCCACGACCATGTTTTTACCTGGAACAATGTGCGCTTCAAGTTGAACATGTCGCCCTTATACACCGAACGCATTTTTGCAATGAACCATGCGGTTATCATAACAAAACCGGGTTTCATTAAATCAGATGGCATAATATGTTGTGGCACACCGGGCAACACAAACCAACGATAAGAATTATTTAGTTTATGCGGGAATAAAACAGTTCCTATTAACAATACAAAGAATACTATCAAATCCCCCCACGCCCATCGCATAACATTTTTTTTATTGGTCATACTTATACCGATCATCATTGTAATGCCGACCAGATAATACGGAATCATACGAACAAAAAATTCATACCACTTTACTTTATGCGTCATATTTATTGTTCTTACGAACATCGCAGAACCACTGGATATAGCCATAATCATTGCGACCAATATCAATCCAAAAACCATAATCAGTAATTTACGGTCTATTTCGAAATACCAACTGGTTAATTTGCTTTCTTCGGTTCTGTTTATTCTGAACATAACATTGTCCCATTATGATTTATGCGAATTTCAATATTACCAACGCCAGACCAGCGAACATCACAGACAGGATAAAAAACCTGTCTACAATTTTTGTTTCGGTCCAACCCAGTTCTTCGAAATGGTGATGCAATGGCGCACGACGAAATACCCGGCGCCCGGTTCCCGTGGCGATACGCGTTGCCTTGAACACCATAGTTTGTATAAACGATGACAGCAATATTAAAACCATCATTCCCGCAGCAACCCCCATGATGATTTCAGATTTCAATAACATGGCGACCGTCCCCATAAAACCACCCAGGGCAAGCGAACCAACATCGCCCATGAATATAGACGCGGGTTTTGCATTAAACCACAAAAATCCCAAAACCGCGCCAAAGGTTGCCCCCAAGACAGCATACAAACCACTTGCTTCGGGCAAGAATATTACCGTATCCATAAATCCGATTCGTGTTGCACCATATAACGCGACAACCAGAACAATTAATACCGGCATATAGAGTTTTGACAACATTCCATCCAACCCGTCGGTAATATTTGTTGCATTTGCGGAACCACAGATCACAAAATATGCGAACACATAATAAAGCAAACCCAACGGCCACGCAATCCACGAACCAAACGTCAATGATAAATCGGGAACATATGCCGGCATCGTTTTATTTATAAGATACGCCAATATCACAACAAACACACCTTCGACAAACAATCGTGTCGATGGTTTAAGGCCATTTGCGGCCTTTACCGATTGCGAAGTGACCTTTTTATAATCATCGATAAAACCCAATGTTGCGAACATCACCAACGCCAACAATGCAACCCACCCAGTAGGATTATTCATGGGCATAAAAAGCACACTTGCAACTACTATTGCCAGCACGATTAGAATTCCGCCCATTGTCGGGGTTCCCGCCTTGGCCCGATGAGATTCTGGGACATTTTCACTTATTGGCTGACCTTTCTTTTGCCATGTATGCATTGTGCGTATAAACGGGCGTCCGAACAACAACAATATCAAAAACGCCAGCCCAAAACCGCATGCAAATTGGGTCCAACCACTGGCAAAAAACATTGCGCCCCGCGCCAGAAAAAAATCAGTCAGCATAAAAATCTCCTTTCTATGCTGACATTTTATCACAAAGTTTGTGGAAAATAAATCTTATTTACCACTACATTCGATAATTGTGTCATCGTCCAGAATCAGAGTCCAGTTTTCACCACGATTCCACAAAACGACCACTGTATCATTTAATATTCCAGCAAATTTAGCACCAGACGCCGCAACAACATTGGATAATTCCAATTCATCACCGTTTATATTGGCCGTCATCGTGTCACCATTTTCAGAAAACTGCATTTTAACATCGTATCCACCACACGTTTGGTGTTCGTCGCCGTTTCCACGATTGCATGCAACCAACATAAATGCACACATGACACAAATTAGTATTTTTTTCATAAAACCACCCCTTGAATCACTTTCTGGGGTATTATAGCACATTTTTTTGGAATATTAAATTAAAATACACCACCGACAACGGGACTGGTATCCATGGTGCCGCGATTTGGGGCCGGGTTTGGTTTCTGGCCGACTTTGAACGCTTCGGTAATGATGGTTCCATCTGGGTCAACGGATGCAGATGCCCCACTGCGTCGATTAACACGAACAAAACTTAATCCATCCGGCACAGGGAACGGCTGATTTTTTTCGTTTTCCAGCGCAACCCGCATAAAGTCCGCGAACACACGTGCGGCCATATGGCTGCCAGCCCCCTTACCCAGCGGGGTTGGTGTATCATATCCCAGGTAAACCCCGGCAATCATGTTTTTGGAAAAACCGATAAACCATACATCTTTGACTTCGTTGGTGGTTCCGGTTTTGCCGGCAATAGTATGACCTTCGACACGCGCCTGGCGACCCGTTCCCCGTTCGACCGCGCCCTGTAATATTGAAACAATTTGATAAAGACTCTGGGCATCCGCCAATGGTTCAGATTCCGTATCGGTCTCTGGGGGCAACAAATCTGGCGACCATTCGACAATTTCGGTTTTGGTTCCATCAACGGTGCGCCCGTACCTGTCTTGGATATAATCCACCATTTGTGGCTTTATTTGATGTCCACCATTTACAAATGCCGCATATCCCAGAACAAGTTTTTCCAGCGTTGTTTCGCCCGCGCCCAATGCCATTGCGATATTTACATTTTTCATGTTTTGTGGATAAACGCCGAATCGCTGGGCCATTTCGATGGCGTTTTCCGGACCAATTTGCTGGGCCAGACGCACAGTCGGTACATTACGCGATGTTTCCAACGACAACCGCAATGGAATATCCCCAAGAAATTTCTTGTCATAATTTTCGGGTTTCCATTCCATACCACTTTCACGAATTCCTACAATTGGCGCGTCCAACAATAATGCTTCGGGCGACATACCGCGCTCCAACGCGGCCAGATATACAAATGGTTTAATAGTACTGCCTATTTGGCGATACGCCTGGGTTGCACGATTAAATGAACTTTCGGCAAAGTTGCGGCCACCAGTCATGGCCAAGACGCGCCCTGTGTGTGGATTCATCGCTATAATAGCCCCCTGGATTTTATCGGTGCGTCCGGCATTATAAGCATCCAGTTCTTTGTTCAGTGCTTCGGCTGCGGCGCGTTGTAGTTTTGGGTCGATTGTTGTTTTTATGTATAATCCCTGGTTATACAGCACTTCACGCCCCAATTTATTTAACAATTGTCGCCGCACATCTTCGGCAAAATACTGGAATTCTGGGGCCATTTGTTCGGTAAACCCACTATTAATATTTAACTCTTCGGCAATGGCGGCATCGGCCTGGGGCTGGGTAATATATCCCTCCTCCAGCATACGGCGGATAACATAATTCCGGCGTTCAACCGCACGGTTGCGATCATTTGGTGCCTTTGGCAAAGATGCCAAAAACGCGCATTCCGCCAGCGATAATTCCGCCACCGGCTTGTTGAAATACATTAACGCCGCCGAACCGACACCATATGCGCGCGCGCCAAGGAATATTTCATTCATATACAATGTCAAAATATGTTTTTTGGAAAAAGTGCGTTCCAAACGTAATGCTAATATCGCCTCTTTTATTTTACGCGACAAACTGCGTTCCGAAGTCAGGAAGAAATTTTTTGCCACCTGTTGCGTAATGGTTGATGCGCCCGAGAAATTCGTATTAAATCCCAACATGCGCGCCCCATTATTAACGATCGCGCGGATTATCCCCTGGGCATCGATACCGGGGTGGGTCCAGAAATTCTGATCTTCGGCCGCGACAAACGCATTGACCAATTGAGACGGCATATCATCAAAATCGATGAACACACGACGTTCTTCGGCATATTCTATTAACAACGAACCATCGGCCGCATAAAGCCGTGTTGCCACCGGTGGCGCATATGTCGCCAATTTGCGATAATCCGGCAAATCATTTCCATAAACAAATATCAGTGCTGCCAACGCAGCGATTCCAGCCGTAAAAGACCAAAATACAACATGCAATAAAATACGCAGAATTTTTCTGAATTTCATAACGAAATAATTTTAATACAACTAATTATGTATTGCAAATAAAAACAAAAAAACGCCCAAACGGGCGATTTTACAAGCCACTTCAATAACAACAGCCTATAATTCAAAACGACCGTTCGTCGCGATTAAATCCGCACCCATTTCTATTTTACCGCCCGCTTCATGCACCATTAACTCACCGGCGGCGATTTCCGCAAAATCCAGCGGTTCAGACACAAAACCATCAAACTTGCCCGATGCAACCCACGCCAAATCTAATGCCGGGCATCCCGTCCGACGAACATCACCAACCGTTTTGCGGTTATCGGTCGTGTTATACGCGACCGTCAAATCCGATTCGTCTGCAATATTTGACACACGAACACGCGATGAATGAAACGCCGAAAACGCATACGCACCATGGCCGCGTTCGGCATAATACAGCCGTTCATCTATTGGTGAATAAATCAATGCAATCTGGGTTTCGTCATTTGTCCGCAACGCCAAAGAGATTGCAAAATGTGGATTTGCACGAACAAAATTCGCCGCACCAGACAAAGCCAAAACAAATTCGTCACGACCATCACCGGCATGCGACACATTAGGGGTAAGCAAACCCGCACTTGGGCGAACCAACATCAAATCAGACAAGATACTTTCTTCGATTCGCGCTTCTGCCTTGGCCACAAAATCACGCGCCCCGCGCAACGATTGTTGCAAATTTTCCACTTCGCCAAAATCATGGCGCAAACCGGTTGCCGTGCGTTGCAACGCCATAAACATTTTGTTTAATTCCGTTGAACCCTTAATCAGCAATTCCATTTGCGCCCCCATAACCGGTTGGTTTAGAAATTAAATCCGGCAAATTTGCTCTTGAATTCCGCCGCGCGCTGACCCTTATCCCCGGCATTTGCACGTTGTCCGGTCCACGCAGAATGGTTCAAGTTATCGGTTGACAAAACCAAATCCTTCTTAACCGAAGAATACATTTTAACCGTTTTACCATCAGTCATTGTGACATTGATTTCATGGTATTCTGGATGAATTCCTTTTTTCATATTATAACCCTTTTGATTTTTTAGCCCCGTGATTATACAAGGATTTTTCGATAAATCAAGCGATATTCGCTAATTAATAGCGTCCGATACACCCTAAATAAGAATTACCGGTCGATTCGAGAATATTTATAAACTGATTCTGATTTTTACCGGAAAACAGTGCCAAAATAGTTCCGGCATCTGTGGCCAGCATATCCGCCACCGTTGCGATGGACGAATTCATTTTCTTGAAAAATCCACTGGCTGGGTATATTTCCGCGGCAAACAATTGATGACCACCACGCGTATTTGCGGAATTTTCCGCGCGGATAACCATCAGTTGACATTCCGGTGAAATAATAACTTTGTCCGTCACGACGGCACCGCCACCAAGCAATTCGCCCCACCAGCCCGTCGATTCGCAAAACACGGGATAGTACACGATCGCATCTGGGTTTGATTCGAATATAGAAGGCAAATCCAAATCCGTTGATATAACATCCGGCATTTCGCCCGTTGCGGTATTTATAACCTTGCGTGCCAACTGATATGTTGCATCACCATTTGTTTTGCGTGGCCAATAAAGAATCGGAAACTGCTTCATTGATGTGAATTATATCAGATTCGGAACACATAAAAAAGGGGCATATGTAAAATAAAGCACTTGATTTTTTATTTTTTTATAACTTTCCAGAGTTTCTGCAGGTTTGCCCACGTCACTTCCAGGTTCTTTTTTGTCGTCTGATAGAATTTATCCGATATTTTTACATTGAACAATGTTTCGATAAGTGCGGGAATAGATGTCATAAACATAGCGATAAATATCCCCATAAGGATGATTGTCACAATGCTGTCATTACGCATCATCAATCCATCCATAAGAATTGTCGAATCGTTCTGTGCAAGTGCCGTCACTAATGCATTCGCCCCGCCCCAATCACCAAACATCGCGTCCAAGAACATTATTGCAAATGTCACAAATATACCAGTCAATGCCAGTCCCAATGTCCCCTTGACCACATCATCGATAATCGATTCGATATTTTTTCCACCACCCGGCAATATTTTCCACCCATTAAATATCCATGCCAATAAGTTTAATGGCAACATTATCAAATCCAGTGATAAATTTATGAATATTTCCAAGAAAAAGATGGGTATCGGCAATAATGCCGCAAAAAACAAAACCAGTATTAGTAATCCGCTAAAAAATATTAATACATTCGGGAAAATCGGAATATCCAGAATAATTTTGTGCATATACTTTTCATTAAATGCCATATTCAGCATCGTCCATCCCACCGCCATCCCAAGCCCGGTCATTTGATGAACAACCCCTAATTCACATGCCAGATTATGACGCAACTTTGGTGAAAATGCCCCGCGCGACGCCGCATCCACAGACACAGATGCCGGATCCGCAATTGCGGTCGCAATGATACAATTATTAAATTCATCATCGCCAACAACGATATGATTCATTGACATGCCTACATTAAATATCGGTTCTATTGCTATATCATTTATCATTCGTGGCAATGGCGCGACCAATAGCCCACAAACAACCGCTAATTTTATAACACGCACGCCAAAATCACCGGACAATGACCATGGTTCAATATTTTTTGCATTCATATAATTTGAAAGTAATTGCCACGCAAACCAAATTGCCAAAAATGCCGCTGCAAACGGGATAATTACCGCACCAATCGCACTGTACACCCCCGGCAAAATATCAGACATCGTTCCAATTACATCCGAAAACATCTGGCACGACCAACATGTCGAAAAGAAATTAAGCGCGTCACTCATGTTAACCGGAACGGCCGTACGGTATATTGCAAACCCGGCTAAAACGCCAACCCCTGCGATTGCGCCGACGACCCATGGTGCCACCGCCCCCGCCGCAAATGGCAAGAACGATAAAAACACTATCCAAAACTTTCTAAACCTATTCATATCATAATAAGTATATCACATTTTGTCCCAAATGTGATATAATTGAAAAGATAAAAATGTAAACACGAGAGAGAATGAATATCATCCGGCGGATTTTACCGTGCATATTTTTGGCGGCAATGTTTGTTGTGCCCATGCCTGCATTGGCCGAATGGGGTGTTGTTGACCGATTAAATCTTGCGCCGTTTATACCACTGGTATTGGACGCAATGATGGCAATTGCATCCGGCGGATATGAATTCTTTGTTGGGAATGGCGACGGTATTATTTATCTTTTGGTATGGGGATTTTTAGCGATAACGATTGCATTATACCTTGTAAAATTATATTTACCAAAAAATTGGTCGGGAATATTTGGTTTTTCTGGTGGTGGCGAAATGGCGGACGGAAAAATCGGGGTCCAAACCATCATTTACAATGTCCTTAAGCCATGTATGCGTGGAATAATCGCGGCCGCAATTCTATTACAAATTCGCCCGGTTATGTTGACCGAAGTGCTTGTTAACCCGTTTTTACAGTTTGGCGCACTGTATACCCATGCCATTACGGAAACCATTAATGACACCGGTGTTAATACGCAAAAAATCAAATGTCCTGAATCCATAGTGCAAAAAGAATGGATTTCGGAATCTTCGTGCAATTTTCTGATTCAATCAGTATCTGATTTGTCGGCGGCAAACAATACCATTATTAAGCGCGGCTTCGAATACATTACATCTGGATTTGCCGGATTAATGACAATATTTCCGCGTGGCGAACACGCATTTCTGAATATTATTACCGGTGTAATTTTAGTTGCGACTTTTTTCAGCAGCAATCTTTTCATGGCATTGCTGATTATAGAGGCAATATTTAGATTTGGTATGGCATTGGTGTTATATCCATTTCATGTTTTATCATATGTTGCAAAGCCTAATGATAAATGGCTGGACATATGGCCTGCATTCGCCGGTATTACCAAAGAATTGCAAAGACTGGTTATCACAATGATTATGTGTTCATTTATGCTGTGCATAAACATTGCAATTATACGGGCACTGTTCACATGGAACACATCCATATTTACGGTTGCGTCCGATGGTGTCGTACCCGGCGGATTCGGATCACATTCTATATTGTGGCTGTCATCGATATTAACATTTTATCTGATGTTCAAATTATTTAACATGACACAAAGACAACTGGAAACATATGTCGGTGGTCGCGGTGAATTGTATGACCAAGTGATTGGCGACACAAAAACACTTTGGTCACGAATCAAAGATACAACAAAAACAATCGGCATGTCCGCTGGATGGATTAAAAAGAAATGAACAATATCGCAGGCAATTTTATCGATGGCGTTGTGCAGTGCTATGGCTGTCCGATATTTGATCGGCTTTTCCAGATTGTATCCAGCGCCGCCGCCGCGGTTTATAATAAAATGGCATTTTTGGCCACATTGATATTCTGTGTATTGTTTGCATTTTTTGTAGTCAATGCGGTGTGGCAAAACATTAAAAAAGATATTCCCGATCCGTGGTACCAAAAATCCGTACGACCGGTTATAATTAACTCTTTGGTGGCGCTGACATTTTTATGGATGGGTGTCGGATTGCCACGGCTTATCACCACAGCAACATTTGAACCCGTCGCCCAGATATCATTAATCTATACACAAAGCATGCTTAATATCGACGAAAAAATTGTTAATGAGCGCGTCACATATCAACCCATCCAGATGAATGACGATGGTTTTTTCACAGTCGGTTTACGCGACAAAGTAATTATGCTTATGAAAACAACAATAACGCAATTCCAGTCTTATATGAAACTGGGCATCGCGGTTATGGATACCGCATTCTCTTGGCGCGCATTGCTGGGGGTTGGTGCATTAATTAAGCATATAATTTTGTTCTTTATCGGATTGTATATTTTTTGGGCATTTTTTAGATTGTTTTTCAGATTCTGTTGTTATTTTGCAGATATAATTGTCGCGATGGCCATGTTTGCATTTTTCTTTCCTTTATCATTAGTGCTTATCGCGTTTCGTGGCGCAGATAGTGTTCCGTCTTGGATATCGGGGTTGGGCAAAGATGTTGGTCTAAATCAATTGAAAAATCTTGTTAATGCAATCATCGCATTATCTGCCGCGGTTATAACATATACGGTTGTCATGGTAATCATCGCAAAGTTTTTTGCATCCCCAGATGCGTCCGTCAACGATATTATGAATGCAATTACAACGGGGAATATATTCGACCTGGATTTATCGGATGACAACCTGGCAATGCTTAGTGTTACGGGAACGCTTGTGCTGGTTTATGTTGTGAATTTTATAACAAGCAAAAAACAAATATCCGAAGTCACTAAAATGATATTATCTGCATTTAATGTAAGCACCAAAAATGATGTTAGCGAACAATTAGCAAATGATGCAATGCAATTAACATCGGCGGCATTAAAAACCGCGAAACAAATTGGCACAACCATCATATCCGGTGGTGATAAAAAGGATGACAAAGCACCAGATAAAAAATGAAAGCACAGGTAATATTAATTCTTGTTCGTTTTATTATGGGCGCAATCGCGTTGGGACTGGGCATTTGGTATCTGTCGTCATCCATTAGCGGTGATTCGATAACATACACCAGTATGGACAACTTTCTGAATGCTATTGGTGCAGGTGACGATATTGCCAACGCAAACGGTTGCTTTATGTGCAAATACATTACCGAATTATTTGGGGTATTGGGACGTGCAACGGAATTATTCTGGAATGCGATTGTGGGTCATCTTTGGTTATTAATGGCATTGGGATTTGGTGTGTTTTTGGTTGTATACACGGGACGCTATATTTTCGATGCGGCCAAAAAGACTGCGACATTGGACACATCTGAAAAGAAAATAGAAATCATGACATGGTTCAACCGTGTATGGCGCCAAGGTGTACGTGTTTTAATTGCCGGCGCGTTTCTTGGCGTATTTGGCATGGGTGGCACAACCGCACTAAAATATGTGACAAAAATCACCGTGACTCCGGTGATGTTTGTCGGGGCTGAATTAGGGATGGTGGCATCCGGCGTATCAAGTGCAACCCAGTGTGGCGCAATGGGAACCGTTGCTGATTCGGATGATATACTTAATCCTGTATTACAGCCGTTTATGTGTTCGATTGGAAACCTGAATGCCGTGATGCTTGCGGGTGCCGGTGGCGGTTTTTCATTAATGAATTATGCGTGGTTGGGTATGGGCGGCGGTGCGATTACCTGGGTCGCGGGGCTTGCACTGGTCATTATGTTTTTGATTATCGGATTTGATTTATTTTTTCAGGTATTAAGTATCGTTATGAAATTAATATTCATTATTATATTCATGCCGTTATTTATCGCGGCATATGCGTTTGAACCCGTATGGAAAGCCATGTCAAATTTGACATCCCGTGCATTAGACATGCTGGTATCATCCGCTGTAAAAATTGTCGGCATATCATTAAAGGTCGTGATTTTATATGCAACCGTATCATATTCTGCTGATGCGTTTTTCCCGGGACCCGTTGATGGGTTTAGTACTATTTTACCGCCAATGATGGGTCAAACGGTTGAAAATCCAGATGCACAAACACTTTCTGTAATAAATACATTCCGTGAATGCGAACATGTTGCATTGGTTAATGGTGAAATGGATAAAGATTTATTCAAAAATTGCTTTACTGCGCACCGCGCAACCGTAGAGCGCAAATATCCCGGTGCTTTTGACTTTATGGGCGACGGGTGGGGATTTATGATGCTGATGATTGGTCTGTTTGCGTTGTATTATTGGGTCGTTTCGCCAAAAATCGATGCTATACTAACACCCACAAAGGGAACAGAATCATTCGATTTCGGCACTAATATAAAGCAACTTGGTAAAAACATTTGGAAATCTCCCATCCAAATAACGGAAAAAATAATATCTGTATTCGGCAAAAAATGATGAAATATATTAAACAATTTTTATCAAAAATGCTTATCGCGATTATGTGCATATCGCTGTCGTTTTCTGCGATTGCTGCATCGGATACACCATCTGGGGACATGGGCGAACACGAAACATTCGTGACCGAACACAGCATAACAATGTTTAATAGTTCATTGACCGATGACGTCACGCAATTCCAAGACGGTTTCCAGAAACAACTTGTTCGTGATTATGTCCCAATCGAAGCACGTGTTGGCATCGCCATGATGAATGGGTTAACACATGTTGCAAAAATATTGGATACTTCTCTTGTCCATTTTATGGTTATTTTCATAATCGTAATGTATCTGTTCTGGATAATGTTCGAAGGATACAATTTTGTCCAAAAAGGCGATGGTAATATTAAAAAGTTAATTATGGACATCGGTAAAAAAGCAATATGGATTATCATTTGGGTTTCTGTTCTTGAATTCGGACCAGCACGTTTATTCATGTGGGCGATGGGTCCAATTGTTTCGATTGGAACAGCATTGTCGGATTTTATACTAAACGCGGTTGCATCTGTATCTGGTGCAATTTTACCGGACACATGTGGGGCAATTCGCGAATATGCCGTGGCAAACACGGCCCCGGACATGCTTATTGACGCAACCGCCGCGGCCGATTTAATGTGTGTTCCATCGCGCTTATCTGGATTCTTTACAACTGGTATTGTTGCGGGTTGGAAATGGATGATTGCCGGTATTGGCCACAGCGCATTTAGTTTTACCATGGGCGCAATATTTATAATAGTCTTTGCATGGAACGCATGGAAATTCGCATTAATGGCACTGGGGGTTATAATGGATTTGTTTTTAGGGGTATTGTTGCTGCCATTTACGGCGTTTGCTGAAACAATAACCCCGACATCGTACAAGGGGCTGGCCGGGAATATATTTAATGGATTTCTTAAACTATTTAATCCAGGATCGGTTAAATTGGACGCGCAAATAAATCGTTTTATAAATGCAGCGATTTATTTTGTATCATTGTCGATTGTAATCGCTGTTTGTGCGGCGTTGCTTTATGGCGTAATTGGGTCAGATTTATCGGCCACGGTTCCAACGCTTGAAAACGATGGTTTTATTCCGACATTGCTTACCGGGTTATTAGTCGGATATTTTGCAAATATGGCCGGCGACATTGCCAAGAATGTTGGCGGTGGTGCGTCTGTTGACGCCACATTTGGCAACAATTTTGGCGAAGATGTAAAAACATTAGCAAAAGATACATATAAAGTCGCCAAAGACTGGGCCAAAGCCATCGCAGAAAGCAAGAAATAATTTTATAAAACCGTTACGAAAGATTTCATAACATTTTTCATACCGTGTCGTCCAAATGCAACGGTCAACACATCGCCGTTTTCGGCAATTACCGTTCCATGCCCCAACTCTTTATGTTCCACCAACTTACCAACCATTGTTGTCGGCATGACACGCGGTGTGACACTACGTGGCATCGATGCATACGAAGTACGCGTTGGACGGGCACCACCCTGGAAATCCAGATATCGTCCGTCCATTTCCGCAATAAACCGCGAAGGAGAATTATATTGACGCGACCCAAAAACCATTCGCGACATGGCATTCGAAATCACCGCACGTCGACGTGCGCGCGTAATCGCAACATATGCCAACCGGCGTTCTTCTTCCAATCCACCTTCGTCTATGGACTTTTCATTTGGGAATGCCCCCTCTTCCCACGCGGGCAAAAATACAGAATCAAACTCTAGCCCTTTGGCCGCGTGTATAGTCATAATACTGACAGCGTTTTTATCGGCCATGATTTTATCGTCTTCGTCATCATCGGTCGTCATTAATGCCGCCTGCTCTAAAAACTCTGGCAAAGTGTCATATTTTGCAATTACATCTGTGATAAGTTCACGCACATTGTCCAAACGTTCGGCACTATCAGAATCCTTGGAATCGCGCCACATTTGTAAATATCCAGATTTTTCCAAAATATTCTGGGCGGCGTCACGCGGGGACATATCCATCCAGTCGAAATTAAATGCATCTAGAAAAGCGTCTGCATTTTCGCGTTGTTTAGCACTAAGTTGCGCAATCCTTAATGCCGCCATTAAATTTGGACCCGCCACCCGCAATTTATCGATTGCGGATGCACCGAATCCGCGTCGTGGTTTTCCGATAACGCGTTGAAACGAAATATCATCAAATGGGTATACCAACAAACGCAGATATGCAATCGCATCACGTATTTCCATCCGGTCATAGAATTTAGTCGCCCCGATTAAACGGTATGGAATGCCACGACGCGTAAATTCTTCTTCAAAAAGACGGCTAAAGCTACCTGCGCGAATTAATATTGCATTTCTGGAAAAATCCCCTTCGCGCATAATTGCATCTGCAATAACACGCACTTCATCTAAATCTGATGGCACGGTTAAAACATATACCGGTTCACCCGATACATCTGAATGGACACTGCGTAAATCTTTGCCCAAACGCCCATTATTGTGACGAATTAAAGAGTTTGCCGCCCCAAGAATATTTTGTGTGCTGCGATAATTTGTTTCCAGTCGAATAATTTTGGCCTTTGGATAAGACTTATCAAATTCAAGAATATTTTTTATCTCGGCCCCGCGCCAAGAGTATATCGATTGGTCATCATCACCGACACAGCAAATATTCGGACTATCTGTCCCCCGGGTTAACATTTTCAGCAATTGCATTTGCGCGGCATTGGTATCTTGGAACTCATCGACCAAGATATACCTAAATTGATGTTCATAACGCGCCAAAATTTCGGGCTGGGCGTTAAAAAGTTGCAACACGCGCAAGATTATATCACCGAAATCAATCGCCCCCAAACGAGCCAATTCTGCATTATATGCAACAAACATCTTGTCAGTATTATCAAGCGCGCCCAATCCCCGGTCTTTAATAGCCGAGAATTGTTCGACATAGTCAGCGGGTGTTTTGGTTGTCTTTCCCATGTCCACCAAAAGCGACTTTACGACCGCCTTTTGATCATCTTCACCAAAGATAATAAAATCCTGACGCAGTCCAGCGGCGGCGGCATTGGCACGCAAAATGCGCAAGCATATCGAGTGAAATGTTCCGCACCATAAATCGCGCGCATTCCACCCCGCACCACTTTCCGCCAGCGCGACAATACGATTTTTCATTTCATTTGCGGCCTTGTTGGTAAAAGTTAACGCCAACACCTGCCATGGTTTGGCCAGACCACTGTTCAGAATGTATGCAACGCGTGTTGTTAAAACGCGTGTTTTTCCAGTTCCGGCCCCAGACAGCACTAAAACCGGTCCTTCGGTCGTTGTGACCGCATCTAATTGCTCTGCATTAAGATTTGCTAGCATTGATTCCATCTTTTATTTATAATAGACTAAACTTTACGGAAAGACAATTCAACACATCTTTTTATGAGCGGATTATGAAAAGAATCATTTGTTTTGATATTGAAACAACAGGGCTGGAATACATGCGCGGCGACCGCTGCATTGAAATTGGCGCGGTTGAAATTGCGGACGGAAAAATTACAGAAAACACTTTCCATGAATATATAAATCCAGACGGGAAAATTATTCCACCCGATTCGTACATGGTTCATAAAATTTCTAATGCGTTTCTAGAAGACAAACCAAAAATGTCGGTAATCGCACCGCGATTTCTTGAATTTATTGGTGACGCGCCGATTGTCGCACATAACGGATTGGATTTTGACTTTAAATTTATGAATCATGAACTGGAAATGCTTGGGTTGCCAATAATCCCACGACAACAACAACTAGATTCCATTGTAATCGCGCGCAATCGTGTATTTGGCCCCAAAAGTTATTCGCTGGACGCCCTTGCGAAATGGTATGGGATTTCACTAACTGCCCGCGCAGATGCGCACGGCGCCCTTATTGATGCCGAAATTTTAGCCAAGGTGTTTTTGGAACTTGAAAACACCGCCCCCGCACCGGATATAAACGATATAATTGCGGACCAGCATGCGGCTTTTTTATCGCACCCTAAAATAGGTGCTGATTTCCCACGTCGCACATTTGCCGTTCACGATGAAGAAATGGCTAACCACAACGCACTTATGGCAAAAATAGCTGGCTAAATAAGTTCAATAAAAAATCCCGCGTTTGCGGGATTTAATTATTTAGATTCCTGTTCCGGTTCAACCGATACAGTTTTTCGATCGCCCAGACCGCGTTTGAACTTCACAATTCCCGCGATTTTCGCGAAAATGGTGTGATCTTTACCCATACCAACATTCAACCCCGGGTGCACCGCGGTACCGCGTTGACGAATGATGATATTACCTGGGATAACGTGGCTGCCGCCAGACTTCTTAATACCAAGTCTGCGTCCGGCTGAATCGCGTCCGTTACTGGTTGACGTACCTGCTTTCTTATGTGCCATAGTTCAAACTCCTTAGCCCTTGATATCCGTTATTTTCAGAACAGTAATGAACTGACGATGCCCCCGTGTCCGACGATAGTTTTGACGACGTTTTTTCTTGAACACCAAAACCTTATCAGCGCGTTTCTGTTCAACCACTTCGGCAATCACCTTTGCACCATCAATGGTCGGTGTGCCGATTTTTTCGCCAAGCATTAAAACCTGGTCAAATTCAATTTTGCCGTCGGCATTCAGTTTTTCAACCTTGATAACATCGCCCTTTTGCACGCGATATTGTTTGCCGCCGGTCTGAAAGATTGCAAAATCGCTCATATTCTTGCTCTTTTTGTTTGTTTTTTACTATTTTTTCGCACTTTTGTCGAAAAGTTTATGCAAATTGTATGTTTTTTTATCAAAAAGTCAAGAAAAAAGTAGGAAATGGTTAGTGTTTAATGTTTTCTGGAATCAGATGCCAAAAAACGAACATTGTAAAACAAAAACCGCCCATGCGGGCGGTTTATTTATGACACATTAATGATTAATCCAGCGACCAATCACGGACAGCGTCTACGCCATTATCCAGCAAGCATTGTTCACGCATTGCCGCGGAATCGCCCGTACCGCCCGATGCGATTGTCGCCCCAGATGCCCCGGTACCGCGCAATATTTCGTTTAATGTCACGATATTACGACATGTATTCTTGGTGTAATCGGCGCTGTTCAAGCAAGAAGTGCTGTCCTGTTTATCGATGACCGCGTTAAATTGCGCCGTTGACGGATTACAAATCATCGTTTCATAGCAATGCGGAACATTGGCGATTTGTGCACAATATGTTTTTATACGGGCCTCTGTCCACTTTGCACCCGACGATGTAGTATTTGATGACTGGGTTTCATAACAATCCAAGATTTCGCTTATACATTCGTCAAAGTTTGTACCCGCCGCAATAGCTTCTGATCTGACACTGTCGCGTTCTTCGGTTGCGAATTGCAGACGCTTTTGTTGCAGTGCCTGTTGTGCGGCGACCTTTTGATAGCCAATATTTTGTGCGGTTTTACGCAATTGATCGCCATATGCATCGCAATCGGCATTCGCGTCCAGCGCATATTTCTGCATAATACTGCGCCGTGCATCGGCAACCGGCCCACGCAGTGATGAATATGGGTCGCCCGACGATGTCGAATAACCGAAACACGTCGCCGAATTAGACGAAGTATAACCAGTATTCGGTGTCACGAAGTTCAATTCATAGGTTCCGGAATTATTGACCGAAATCCAACTGTTGTAATTATACGGACATTGCGACGCGCCATTGCCACATTTGCGTCCACTGGACGGCGGGGTGCCGCACGCTTCGTAAATACCGTTAAAGCATGAATCCAAAACACGCGCGCAAACATTGTTATGGGCATATTCGAACAGTTCATACCCCCATGTTTCCGCCAGAGAATCTTTTAAATCATCACTTGATGCAAACGCACCATCAATATTCGCCAAACCATTAACCACAGTCGACAGATTATCAAATGCATTCAACAAACTATCGTCGTCCCGACTAAGTATTGTAATCGTTTGTTCTTTGGCATCTGCCCATGCCTGCAGTGACGCCAAAATATCGGACGAAGAACCATCTATGTTTGTTATATCGAATCCAAATGTGTTCGCGCCTTCGCCGGTTGAAGAACAATATGCCGGTTTGGCACATCCACTGGTCGTACTCCAAATATTATGGTTATTGCACCATTCGACGGCCTCGTCAGAATTAATGCCATAACGATTGGTTGTTTCCTGCCATGAAACACAGTTCATAACTTTTTCTGCATCGGTTAATTGGAAAGCATCGGAAACATCTTTACCCTTGTTCGCGACCAGCAATGCCAATTCACCCGCCACCTTAATCAATTCTTCGTTTGCGGTTTCCAGCGCGGTTTCCGCCTCTGCAAAAGCACGGACACGACCGGCGCATGCGCAACGGCGCTGCGCGGCATTACGCGCGGTGCAAATTTCATCCATACAAGCATAATACGCTTCCATACAATTATTATACGCATCCGCGGAAATAAGTCCCGTCGAAGAATCCACTATGTTAGAATAATTACCGGTGTATAATTTGCTGGACAAATATGTGTATGTATTCGCCCGCACCTTGCTATATGCGCCCTGCATTGCGGGTCCCTGGTGCGATATACGTGATTGATCCGTTGCGGTCCGCGCAACGACATTGCGCGAATTTGTGCGCGAAGTGGTTCCGCGCGACACGACATTACGGGCCGTGCCAGATGCGCGTGATGCGGAATTGGTTGTCGCGCGCGAAACAACCCCACGCGATGTGTTTGTCGTTCCGGCGACACGGTTCGTTGTCCGTGCAACGGTCGCCCCGGAAACACCACGATTTACCGTCCGTCCAGACGCGCGCGCCGTTGAATTAGTGCGTGGCGATGCCGATGATTGTGTTGGGGTAATTGCCGGTGCAATTGGATCCGCCAACACGGCCCGCATAGATAAAAATGTGGAACACACAAAAAACGCCCCCGCAAGCAAGAACACGGTTCCCACGGCATTTTTTGCAACCGACAAAACATCACGTTTATTCATTTGTACTCTCCTGCGGACAACCTTTCCCGAAAATCCGCCCTTTTACGGTGCACGCAACGGTCCACCATTATGATAGTCGTGTTTATTATATCATTTTCATGGACCACTGTCCAGACCAAATCGGAAACATTACACACAATTACCGGTGAATTTTATTAAAAGCCAGAATCATCTTCTACACAAATCGGATTGTTGGCGGAATCCAGTTCAACGATATATCCCGCATCACATGCACAGTATGGACCGGCACAGGCACGATCACACGTTTCATCACCCGGCATACATACCCCTGTACACGACATATCAATTGTAGTAATACCCGCAACACCGGCACAGGGTTTGCGACAAACCGCTGCGGGGCCATTGACCGGTATAGGTCCCGATACTGGTTCCGCGACATATCCCTCGGCACATGCACATGTGGTGGACACACATCCTTCTTCGGTTGGTTCGGTCACCGCACCACCGCCACATTGGGAACTTTTTACCTGATGTTCTGGACATTGAACCGTGGATTGCGACCAAACAGCATTACAGGTCACATCCTTGCCATAAAAATCAGCTGCCTCACCTGGGTCGTAATTTTCTCCTTCGCATTCCCAGCCAGTAAAATCATAGCCGTCCTTTGTACAAGATGGCGTAGCCAATACTGGATACATAGTTCCCGTTGGTGAAATCAATTCACATCCCGGCACCGATCCAGATGCACCGTTTCCACAATCATAACACAGTTGATAAATCTGGGCGACACATGCATTGCCCTCTGGCGCGTACCCCAGATTGCATCTGCAATATTGGGCGACACAGCCGCTGTCCCCGGACGTTGTCCTGGAACATGTGCGGTCGGCCGTCATTATTAGCGCAGCATAATTATCGACATCTTTGCACGGATCAACACACGCCGGATTGTTATCATTATCAACGCCCACAACTGTATCCGAGTTGCATTTGTAGTTTTTCAATACACACCCCTCCCATGTGCCATCGGCATCTGGGCCGGAACCACATGCATCTTGGCCAGGGGCATAATCTGAATCCGATGGTTGTTGGCGACATTCACCATCCAATGTGTAATACCCATTTTCACAGCGACATGTATTCGTGACACACCCGCCATCCACATAATCCGCATCCGTTGACGAACACTTATCTGCTGTTGCATATGGTACGTCGCTGTGGCTTGGGCAATTACTAATAGGAACGCACTGTGTCCGATCATTGTTTGGTTCATAATTGGGACCACACACGCAGTATTTGGCAAGACAATTCGACTCTGTTCCCGTTGGGCAATCGGATGACGCATAAGCATTGTCAACATTTCCACCACACGGGTCAACACATTGACCATTACTTGGGACCCGTACACTATTACATGCGCAATTTTCGCGCACACATCCCCCAAGTCCGGTTCCAACATTACTATTGGTACAATTAGAGTTATACCGCTCGCTTGCGGGATCACACATCTGACTCCACTCGGCCCAGAATGTTGTGTCTCCGACACATGTATAATTTTGTACATTATGGTTACCAAAACCATCTATCCACCCGACAAGGTTATAACCAGAATTTATGCCACACCCCGACACATCCACTAATGGGGTAGACTCATTTTCGGTACATAATTGCGTGGTTTTATCAATATCACCATCACCACCCACACATTCGTATGTTATTGTGTATTTTAGCAACTCGGACCCTGATTTCGGTTCCCATTGGGCCGTAAATGTTTTATCGCCATTACATTCATATGTTGGTCCCTCATAATCCCACCCGGTGAGGTTGAAACCGGATCGTTTACCACACCCACTGACATCTGTAACATCCACGGTACTGCCAGCCCTGCATGATTCATTGGACACGCTGCTATCACCACCGTTGCAATCGTACGTAATATTATATAATCTATCCCATTCTGCATTAACGGTTATTATTGGTCTGGTGCATTGAATTGGTGATTCTGTATCCCAGCCCTTGACGATGTAACCAGCTTTTCGACCACAAACCTGACTTGCGATTTTATCTATTCTTGCCGATCCGTTTTCGGGGCACTGTTGTGTAGCCGTGTTATTTCCATCATCATCACAGATATATTGTATTGTATAATATGTTGTACCACTGCAGCTCCAATCTGCATTAATCGTCTTATCGCTGTCACAGGGGTTTTCATAAACCGTATTCCATCCATTAGGCGCGCAACCTGTTTTCTCCCTACAAACGGTCTCCATCACTGGATCGTTAATAATTAACCCATCATTGCACGACACAGACTGCGTAGTGCCGGCATTATCATTACATACGTATGTTATTGTGTGTGTTGTCAGACTTTGGCCGGCCGGAACACATTGACCGTTCTCCAGTACATAATTTTCCTTGCACTTACAACCCGTACTCACACAACCGTTCTGGCCGACATTGCCTGCTGTGCACTCAGACGCCTGTACTTCGGTGTCGGCATTACAAGTTGTTTCACCACCGGAACTTGGCCATTGTGCCGTAAATGTCCTGTTGCCACTGCATGCGGTTTGTGTTGCACCATCGTTCCACCCCGTGGGGCTATTACCATTTTTGGTTCCACATCCGCTAACCGCCGCCAGATTTACCGTTGTACCAGAAGTACATGTCTGGGACGCTATACTTCCACTGCCACCATTACAATTATATGATATTGTATATGTTGTTGTTCCGCCACCGCCGCCACCGGAACTTGGCCATTGTGCCGTAAATGTCCTGTTGCCACTGCATGTGGTTTGTGTTGCACCACCATTCCACCCCGTGGGGCTATTACCATTTTTGGTTCCACAACCACTAACCGCCGCCAGATTTACCGTTGTACCAGAAGCACATGTCTGGGACGCTATACTTCCACTGCCACCATTGCAATTATATGATATTGTATATGTTGTTGTTCCGCCACCGCTGTCACTGGAACTTGGCCATTGTGCCGTAAATGTCCTGTTGCCACTGCATGCGGTTTGTGTTGCACCACCATTCCACCCCGTGGGATTATTGCCATTCTTGGTTCCGCAACCACTAACCGCCGCCAGATTTACCGTTGTACCAGAATTACATGTCTGGGACGCTATACTTCCACTGCCACCATTACAATTATATGATATTGTATATATTGTTGTTCCGCCACCGCTGTCACCGGAATCACCAGATCCACCGCCACTGTCACCGGATCCACCGCTGGAACCGCCACCAGCATATTGTTCATAGCAATCTGTATCATTTTCATCGCACAACAATGACGCATAGAACATATCGGATATACAGTCTATTATCGCGCTATTATATTTTGCCGACCCATATGTATAGGAGTCATCTGTTATATACTTACAATCGGAAACGGTGTAATTTTTATCCTCTATGACCAGGGTGACATTCTTTTCTATTTGTGGTTCGCCGGTGAATATCGCCAATCCGCATGTTAATGCAACACTGCGACATGCACCACGCATAACCGATTTAATATCCGATTTGCTTGCATACGATGCCCATGATGTGACCTGGGTCACTTGCTGGTTATAGCATGTTGCAACCTCTGCCACACAACTTGATGCATAGTCCGATATTATACGCTGTTGCGCGGCCTTGACATTTATCATCGCCCGCTGGATATAGTTCACAACGATGTCATTGTATGGTTGATACTTTCCGTCATTATATGTGTATGCCTGGCACTTATCCAGAACCGCACGACACATACCCTCATCTGTGACCTTTTGCTTGGTCCCGATTTTTTGCAACAGATACTTTACAACACATTTGCCGTCCCCCTTGCATTTGTTCGGGCTTATGGTCGTGCCATACGCATCGGCTAAGAAATCCCTGTTTATTTCCGCATTGTTGTATTTCGTCATAAACGATTGGATTACTGTTATATCCTGGCCCAGGACAACTTCGCCATTTTCATCTATGTATGCCTTGGTCGGATCGACGCATTGCAGGTAATCTTCGCCGCAAACCATGTCGTCCTTCATACAATTTTCCAACGCCGCGACACAGCCCAACGCATCATACTGATTTTTGTCCTGCAACACCGCCAAACGCGCCTTTTGCAACATTAAATTCGCGCTTTTCACATTCGACAACAGCGTAGCGTTCATTTTCTTAAGGCCGTCTTCGTACGCGATACAGTCATGATCTATGGCCAAATCATAATTGCCAATTATTTGTGTCTGGGTTGCACCAACCTCTTCACACTGGGTCAATATGGTCTTGCAACGTTTTTTGGCCGTGTTATACAGTTCGGCACCACGCATATTTGATATACTGCTGCTGTTGCTGCCTAAACTTAAAAAATCCAGGTTAAATATATCGATGGGATCCGACGAGAAAGTTAAATCCATATCCAAACCAAACTCGTTTTCCGACACATATGTACTGCTGTTGCTTGTCGGATTCTTAATCATCGACTCTATCTGGGTCAGCATGTTGCGGGTCGCCGATGTATCACGGGTTTTCTTTAGGGCTTCTTCGGCCTCGGTCTCGGACATAATGGCACGGATTTCGTCCGCAGATAACCCGACATAACGAATTGCCTGGGCCACATCGTTTAGTTTTGTGTTTGCCTCGGTCACGGCCTTTTCTACCTTGGCATATTTGGATAAATTAGAACTGCAACTGCAACGTTTTTGATTTGCATCGACAACCGCACAAAACTGGTCCATGCACTCGTTATACTGATCTTGGCACGACTTGTTAAGTTCAGCGGCCATTTCTAGTTTTTCTTTGGTTTCTTGAATCGCTTCCCGGGTCCCCAGGGTATTTTTGGCCGCACGACCGGACAGTTTTTGTATATCACTGCGTATATTCGAGCCGGTCTGGGTTCCCGTTCCCGCAATAGTCGCACGACCACCATAGTCAGCAAAACTCGGGCGCAAGGTCACACCGGCACGACGGACCGCCGGATTTGCATTAATATCGCCCGTTGCTACACGCGACACAGTAGTCTTAGCCGTCCCGGTTCCCGCACGCGACACCGTTCCGCGCGATGTCGTTGCCGTCCGCGATGTGACATCACGTGTTGTTGTGCGCGCCGATGAATCAGTCCCACGCGATGTCGTTGATCGATTAGCGGTGGTGCGACCCGTCGTCGTACGCGATGCCGAATCCGTCCCACGCGACACCGTTGTACGATTAGTTGTTGTCCGAGCAACCACACCAGAATCATTTACAGAAGTCGTTCCCGTTAAATTATTTGGAATTACACGCGACGCAACAGACCCGTCGGCCGCAACAGCGGCACCGACAAACAGCGCCATCAACCAAGATAGTGATACCGTCCTTTTCATTCCTTAGGTTTAATTATAACAAAAATCATATACAAAAAGAAAGGACTATTTTACAGTATTTGTAGAAAAAATCCCGCGGGCGCGGGATCGGTTTTATTATTTTGCCTCTGGCTCTGGTTTAAACATGCCTTTGATGGCGTCACCTGTTTCTTTGGCATCCTGCTTTACCTGTTTAGCGGCGGCCTTGAATTCATTGGCGGTTGCTTTTGCTGCGGCTTTCTGTTCGGCAACAACATTTACCTGTTCATTTGCGGTATCGTCCGCACCAGATTTGACTGCGTCAACCATACCGGTCACTTCGGCGGCTTGTTCCTTGATTGATTTTTTAACAAACTTGGAACATTTTTTGGACAAAGATTTTACATTATCCGCCAAGCATGTTGGAATTGTTTTTTCACCCAGTAAGATTTCCGGACAAACTTTGCTTATTTCGTCTTTGTTGCACGCTTCGGCTAATGTTGTTGGTTCGGTTTCTTTTTTCAAAAAGTCAAGCCAACCAGCATTTGCGGATGTTGCCGCCATAACGGCCGCCAAACTAAGTATTAATTTTTTTTGCATATTTTCCCCTTTTGGTTAAGACACCAGAATAATAGGAATAAACCGAACCCGCGTCAATGATTTTTCAGGCATTTTTTATTTATTGACTTGCACAACTCTTGTGATACATTGACAAGAAAGGTCAAAAAATGATTCAAAACACAAATGATGTTTATAAACTAATCAAATCCCGTGCATATTCTGCCGTATATAAGCCTGTTGAACCAATTATATCTAATCATACAACGCACAATTTGTTTAATGTTGTGATGCCAGCAGACCGCATACGCATTGATATTTACGATACATATATGGAAATTTATAAATCGAAAAATATGAATACAGAATACTATGAACACATCATCACTACAAATCAACGTGGTCAAAAAACACTTAAACGTTTCAAGGATTTATTGTTTAACAAAAATTTAGTCGCAATGGTTCAATATGTAAATTCGTTATAAAAATTTCAATAAAAAAAACCGCCCGATTGGGCGGTTTTTATTTACGTTTCTTACTTACGCGGGAATTTAACCGCTGCCTGGGCCGCCGCCAGACGTGCAATTGGCACGCGGAACGGACTGCATGATACAGAATTGAATCCACATTTATGGAAAAATTCAATAGATTCTGGATCACCACCGTGTTCACCACATACGCCAAGGTGGATTTTATCGCCCTTGGTCGCGCGTGCTTTCTGGACCGCATCTTTGATTAATAAACCAACACCTAATTGATCAACCGATGCAAATGGGTCAGCAACATAAACACCACGAGCACGATATTCATCTAAAATCTTGCCCGTGTCATCACGCGACATACCCAATGTAGTTTGCGTCAAATCGTTTGTTCCGAATTCAAAGAATTCACAAGATTCCGCGATCTCGTTCGCCAACACGGCCGCGCGCGGCAATTCAATCATGGAACCAACCGTGTAATCGATACGGTCGCCGGTTTCTGCAAACAAACTTTCCGCTGTTGCATCAATAACCGCCTTGACGATATCCACTTCTTTTTTCGAACCGACCAATGGAACTTCGATTTCTGGTTTCACAGTAATACCTGCATTCTTGCATTCCAGCGCAGCCGACAAAATCGCACGCGTCTGCATTTCACAGATTTCTGGATATGTAATTGCCAAGCGACAGCCACGATGACCCAACATAGGATTTTGTTCCTTTAACGCTTCAGACCGTTGTTTCACGAACTCAACAGGTTTACCGATATGTGCCGCCAATATCGCGATGTCTTCTTCGGTATGTGGCAAGAATTCATGAAGTGGCGGGTCAATCAAACGAATTGTGACCGGCAAACCATCCATTATCTTGAACAATTCAACAAAGTCCGCTTTCTGGTACGGCAACAATTTTGCCAATGCTGCGCGACGACCTTCGACATTGTCTGCTAAAATCATTTCGCGCATATCCTGGATACGTGATGGATCAAAGAACATGTGTTCCGTCCGCGCAAGTCCGATACCTTCGGCACCAAATTCACGTGCTTGTTTTGCATCCTTGGGGGTTTCGGCATTTGCCTTTACCGTCAAAGTTTTGATTTCATCAACCCAACTCATCAACGTTCCGAAATTACCGGTCATTTCGACGGACACGGTTGGAACCTGGCCTTCGATAATTTCACCGCGGGCACCATCGATTGAAATCCAATCACCTTCGTTAATGACAACGCCCGATGTCGTTTTCAATGTTTTGGACGCATAGTCAATCTTGATGTCTGGGCTGCCCGACACACATGGGGTTCCCATACCACGCGCAACCACTGCGGCATGCGATGTCATACCACCACGTGCAGTAATAACACCCTGGGCTGCGTTCATACCCGCAATATCTTCGGGTGATGTTTCGACGCGGATAAGCATAACCTTTTTACCCTCGGCCGCCCATTTTTCGGCGTCGTCCGCATTAAACACCGCCTGACCAACCGCGGCACCCGGCGATGCCGGCAGTCCCGTTGCGATAACTTTCTTTTCAGCTTTTGGATCCAACATTGGGTGCAGCAAGTGATTCAATTGGTCTGCACCAACACGCAAAATTGCTTCTTCTTTGGTCAGCAATCCTTCGTTCACCATTTCAACAGCCATACGGACAGCAGCAGCAGCGGTACGTTTTCCATTACGGCATTGCAACATCCACAATTTTCCATGTTCAATTGTGAATTCCATATCCTGCATATCTTTGTAATGGTGTTCCAATTTTTCACGAACATCGCACAGTTGTTTGTAAACATCTGGCATTGTTTCTTCTAACGATTTACGTCCAGAATTATCCTTGCTCATCGGTTGTGGTGTACGAATACCGGCAACAACATCTTCACCCTGGGCGTTAATCAGGTATTCGCCATAATATTTGTTTTCCCCGGTTGCCGGGTCACGCGAAAAACATACACCCGTGGCAGAATCATCACCGGAATTACCAAACACCATCGCTTGAACATTAACGGCGGTTCCCCAGTCACCCGGAATATTATTCAATTTACGATATGTAATTGCCTTTTTGGACATCCAAGAACCAAACACCGCACCAATACCCAATTTCAATTGTTCCCATGGATCTTGCGGAAATACTTTACCAATCTTGACACCAATTTCTTTGAACTTTTCAACCAATTCTTTCAAGTCATCGGCAGAAAGTTCCGTATCAACTTTATAACCCTTGTCTTCCTTCATGCGTTCCAGTGTGTGTTCGAACAAATCAATATCTGCGCCCAACACAACATCCGAAAACATCATGATAAAACGACGATATGAATCATACGCAAAACGTTCGTTGTTTGATGATTTCGCCAAAGCCTTAACTGTTTCGTCGTTTAATCCTAAATTCAAAACAGTATCCATCATACCCGGCATAGAAACACGCGCACCGCTGCGCACCGACACCAACAACGGATTATCCATATCGGCAAACTTTTTACCCATAATATTTTCGATATGCGAAATTCCCGCCTTTACTTGATCCATCAAATCGGACGGATATGTTTGATTATGATCATAGTAGTATGTACAAACATCCGTTGTGACCGTGAAACCCGCCGGCACTGGTAGCCCAACCAAATTCATTTCAGCCAGGTTCGCACCCTTGCCCCCCAGCAGATTACGCATATCGGCGCGCCCCTCGGCGGCACCATTACCAAACGTATAAACCCATTTATTGCTCATTTGTTCTCCTTTGAATTAAAAGCCAAGTGATTGTAAAAAAATACAGATTAAATGCAAGTGCAAAAAGTATATTTTATCTTTGTTTTCCGTCCAATAACTGTTTCATGACACTAAATAACATGTGGTTATCGATGCTTTCAATCATTATGCGCGCATCACCTGCACCGATTTCAACAAAACCTATCGATTCTCGAACAGATGCATTAAAACAGTTATCACAAAACATTGAGAAAAATTCTTTATGTTCCACATCGGCGGTTGTTTTTGTCCCACTGGCCACCCGATACGATTTTCCAATTTCACCATTATAGAACAAAAACCAATTGTCCACTAACGGCACAATTTTGTGAAAATTGTGCAAAGATTTTTTATATCGCCGACGAATTGTATCAACATCAACACCATGCCCACCCATACGAACGCGTTGCGCAACCCGTTCAATATTTTGTTCCACAGATTCCAGAAATGCGAATGCAAACACAACACGATAATTCAGATTTTGCGCGGTTTTAATAATGCGCGCGTCATATGTTCCGGAAAGTGTCGATTCCAGTGCAAACGAATGCCCCGATTGCAACACTCGGGGCAAATCTTCGCTTAACAATTGGCGCGCCGCGGTAATATTGGATACATTTCGCATTGTTGCAATATTATCCAAATTTAAAACCTCTATATCACCCGTCTTGATAATTTGGTGAACAAGGGTACTTTTACCACTGCCGTTTGGACCGCCAATCAGATAAAATGTTTTCTCTTTTTCCAAGATTAACAACCAAAATCATCACATATTGCGCGCGTTGTTGTGTATGTACCAGCCGGTTCATAATGAACAACTGGCTTATACTGCTGAACCGTTTCACGAACAAAATATTCACGATTTACAACACGTTCAAATGGTTCACCACACGATTCTTCGACAACCAATTTGGGTTCTTCAATAACTACTGGTTCCGCGATGGTTTCTTCACATATGATTTTTGTGATGACCGCGCGTTTATCCGCAACCGCACGATTTAACTCGGCGCGCATCGTGTTCATATCACAATTTCCAGTACGCGTTTCATAGTAATCAGCATGGGCCACAACGGACACAATAATTCCAACAATGGAAAGAGCTAAAGTCTTTTTCATTTTATCTACCTTTATTTGTCTACTCTCCTCACGCGTGCGTGATTTTAGCCGATTTTTTTCGATTATCAACAAAAAACTCCTAAAAAAGTCGGATTTGATGCCCATTGTGTCATACCAACCGACGGTGTAAAATAAAAATCATGTCTAATAACTTTGATCCGAAATCGGCAATAATATTGGGAATGCAAGATGCGATAGTCTCTCTCCTTGGGCTTATTGCAGGGCTTTATTTCGCGTTTACAGACTCTATTATCATCATTATTTCATGTATCATTGCATCAATTACCGCGGCACTTTCCATGGGTGCGGCAAATTACCTGGCAACACGTGCTGGAAACGACGACCATGCATTGTGGGCGGGTTTTTGCACTGGAACCGCATATCTTGCAACTTGCGCCGCACTTATATTGCCATTTTTAATATTCCAACATCAAACTATTGCAATAGTTTCGGTATTTTTGATTGCAGTTTTAATAATATATCTATTCAACCTGGTATGCTATCACGGTCGCGTTTTTTATCGGCATTTTGCTGAAATGCTGATATTATGCACCATCATATCAATCGTTGCGTTTTTTATCGGCGAAATTGCACATTATATGTTCGGAATATAATTATCGACTTTTTCTGCTTTTCATTTTCTCGTTATATTCGCGTAAAATCTTTTTTCTTAATTCTTTGTATTCATAAGATGCGTAATCTTTTTCCGATAGAATTTTGATATTCCGCGTTGTTTCCAAATCGCGTTCGGCCGGCGATTTATTTTCAACTTCTTTTTGCAGTCTGAACTGTTCTTCCTTTAAAATCTCTCTTTCTTTTTCGATTTTGTTTTTGTACGAAAGCACAAACCAGGCCGTCAAAAGACCTATGATAAGGGCGACCGCCGATGCGTTTAGTAAATCCTTGTTATTTCTGCTTAGCCTTAAATTTCGCATAAAATCACCTGCCTTTTTATATCACGCGGACAAATATAACATCAAACACTAAATTATCAAGCACCAAAATAAATAATATTAATATTTTTATGACATTCTTGAAAAATGCGGATGCTCTTGCACTCGCCATCCCAGCCTGCGCCGGTATGATGCAACAAAAAACCCGCCGAAACGGCGGGTTTAAAACGGTTTTTAATGAAAACTGGATTTATTCTGGCGACGACCTACTCTTCCGTGGCTGAAGCCAAAGTACCATCGGCGATACGGAGTTTCCCTGTCTGGTTCGGGATGGAACAGAGGGTGACTTCCGCTCTATAATCACCAGAATAAATCCAGCGAACATCATAATAACTTATTTTTAGAATCTGTCAACACTTCTCTTCAAGCATTTCGTTTGAACAAGTCAAACGAAGATAAAAAGTCAATGGTTCGATTAGTACGGTTCGGCTAAACACTTCACAATGCTTACACCCACCGCCTATCAATGTCCTGGTCTAGAACTGAACTCATGGGGATATCTTATCTTGCGACCAGCTTCCCGCTTAGATGCTTTCAGCGGTTATCTGTTCCGAACATAGCTACCCTGCAGTG
>CAJOGC010000003.1 GCA_905234185.1 uncultured Alphaproteobacteria bacterium
GTGAAACGAAGGGGATTTTATTCTCTGGAATCATATTCCAGATACTTAATTCCCCTTCACATTGTGAAGGGGTGGCGGGCAACGCCCGACGGGGTAGTATAAACCCACCGCAATGGCGATGGGTTTGATTATCCAACCCGACCTGCACGACCCCGATTAAACCTGTTGTGATCACCATTATTCCACCAACAAAACACAAAAACAACTTGACAAAATTATATTTTAGGCTATATTTATGACAACAAAAGTACAAACCAAGGGATTTGTCCATGTTAGAAAGATTGAAAATAAAATTGGCTGCGCGTCGTGCGGAACGTAAAAAGCGCGCCCGTCGTAATACTCGCAATCGCCGTCGTGGTTTTTGGGCCCGGTTGTGGGGCGTTGTCTGCTGGCCGTTTCGTAAAATCTGGCAATTTATTTGCTGGTTGTGGCGGTTAATTTGCCGATTTGTCCGCTGGTTATGGCGCATTCTGTGTGGCATTAATGTAATTGGCTTGTTGAATGCCGCGTTATTGGTTGCGATTATAGTACTGTGTACTATGTTGGTTATCGACATCATTAACAACACGCGCAAACCAACAGTCATCGTTGCAGACCCGATTCCAGCAAGCGCATTAAATAAAACCATCGATATTCCAGTTGTTGCCGAACCGATAACAAAACCTGTATCGGGTGCAACTGTTCGCAAGCAATTGCCAAAAACAGTATCTTTGCCGATTACACGCGAAAAATCATACAAAATGACCACAGAACCCGTGCGCGTTGTTAAATCGACCCCGGATGTTGTTGCCGAACGCCAAACCGCCATTGTAAATCAGAAAATGTATGGCGATGTCATTATTGACAGTCGTGGTGCTGCACGCATGCTGGTCAACGGAACCGAGGTTAACGGGAACCTGTATCTGCAAAACATGCGCAAGTATGTGTTGCCATGCGATGTTAAAATTAACGGGAATCTGTTTGTCCGCGATGTTAATATGCTGCAATTCTGTGGCGATTTCCAAATCAACGGCAACATCTATGTTTCCCCGCGATCATCTTTTGGTCCGATTCCGCGAACCGCGCACATAACGGGCCAGGTGATTTTATAACCGGATTTATTGTTCATGTATACTCCCCTTGAAAAACGGCCATGGGATTGGGCCGTTTTTTATTTGTACATTTATCCCAAATTTTATGATATAATGGCATCAGCCAAACAAAAGGAATAAAAATGAACACATTGAAAAAGTGGATGGATGTCATGGCAAAAAACATCGGCATCACATTAGTATTGGTACTGGCAATCATATTCTTTGTATGGTCGTGCCAGGGACGGTTGCTGTCCGGATTGATTACGGCATTTGCGGCATTAATTGTTTATATCGCAACATCTATGCTGTATCACGATGTTAAAAAAGCACCATCAAAATCTAAAAAGAAATAAAAAATGCCCCGTTTGGGGCGTTTTTTATTAACTAAACATCGACTATTCCGCGGTCGCGGGTTCGATTGGCATTTCACTTATCGGTGCATCCGCCACTTCCTGGGTCACTATTTCATTACGCAATCCGCTTTGTTGCGATGCGACATTCATCTTGGACGAAACCAACGCCAACGCCGCGCACAGAATAAAGAATATAACCGCCAGCCACGCCGTCAAACGGGTCAGAAAATTACCCGCCGCCGCCCCGGTCAACATTCCGCCCAACATAGACGCCGCCGATGAACCGGACATGCCACTGCCCTCGGACTTCTGCAACAAAATCAATCCCGTCATGAATACGGACACAATGATTAATAAAACTAATAAAATTGAAAACATGTTTTTTTCCTTTGTATGTTTAATGCACGGATTATGGGCCCCAAACCATTAAATTGCAAGTTTTTTCAACAATGCCGCCGCGGCATCAATGCTTGCCAACTTTTTAGACGACCCCGTTCCCGTGGCGGACTGCCCCAGTGCCGTCACACGCACATTAAATACCGGACTGTGCGATGCACCCGTCTGTGCCAGATATTCATACTCTGGCAACGCGCCATTTGCTTCGCGTTGAACCAGTTCCTGTAATGTTGTTTTAGCATCTTTTGGTGCAACCGCGTCCGCCGCCGCTAAATCACGCCAAATTTCCGCAATAACCGAACGCGCAACATCAAAGCCACTTTCCAGAAATATTGCACCAAACAACGCTTCAACTGCATTCGCCAAAATATGCTGAACACGACCAGCGGTCATATGCCCGTGATGCACACGATGTGCCAAATCTAACTCATTAGCGACATGCGCAAGTGTTTCGGTCGACACCAACATTGCATGACGTCGCGCCAGTTCGCCTTCGGCTTCGTTCGGGAACATTTGATACAGCATTTCGGCAACCGTCAGCCCCAGAACGCGATCACCAACAAATTCTAACCGTTCATTGTTATGTGTTGCATTGGCACCACTTTGCGTCAATGCCATGTCCAACAAAGATTCGTCTTTGAATTTATAATTTAATTTCATCATATCTTAATTTATCCCCATACCAAACCGGCCCCAACGCATCTTAGACCCCCATGACCAAAACGCAATCATCGGCGCATAGTAATTATGCGAATACCAAATAAACCAAGCACGACCCAATACATTATCGCGTGGCACAAACCCGACATGGGCGCGTGAATCCGCACTGTTGTCACGATTGTCGCCCATAAAAAAGAAATGATTTTCCGGGACAGTATACATCGATGTATTATCCAATGGTGCGTTATCAGACACCTCTATAATGCTGTGCCGAACACCATTTGGCAATATTTCATCATATTCGGTCAAATTGAAAACGCCACACGCACCAGCATATTCATGACAAAAATTATCAGATTTATATTCAATTGTATAATTAAACGGTGCCGGTTCATTATCAATCCAAATCTTGTTGCCCTTGATTGACATATTTTCCTTGTAATATCCAACCCCACGCATAGATTTTGGCAGCATTGCAACAATATATGGGCGCGGGTTTTCACGCGGAACAATTTCGCCATTTATGTATAAACGCCCTTCGACCATCTGGACAGTGTCACCAGGTTTTGCTATCAATCGTTTAATATAATCTTGAGATTGATCCACTGGATTGCGGAACACAATTACATCGCCAACATTTGGTTCGGTGGCCCAGAAACGCCCATTCCATAATTTCCAAGAACCAAACGGGAATGAATACCGCGAATAACCATATGCCCACTTTTCAACAAAGATATGGTCGCCCACATGCAAGGTCGGTATCATAGAACCAGATGGAATATTAAACGGTTCTAAAAACAAACTGCGAAAAACAATCGCGATTAGCGCACCATAAAATATCGTATTAAACCATTCACGTGCTGTGTTTTTATTCTTTGCCGGCATTATTATTCCTTTCTTTGTTGCCGGTATTTTATAACTTGAATTGGGCCAACGCAAGTTTTAATATGCAAATATGATTTCGTTAAATTCTATTATATTTAACGGCATGGACGCAACACGCATTGATGTCCAGGTCCAGATGGCATCCGGTTTATCAAAACCGGAATGGGCTATTATTGGTTTGGCGGATCGCGCTGTCAAAGAATCCGCGGAACGCATACGTAATGTTATATCGGCACTGAATCTGCATTTACCGCCAAAGCGTTTAACGGTTAATCTGTCGCCGGCCGATGTGGAAAAGAACGGATCTCATTTTGATTTGCCAATATTATGTGGAATATTGTGTGCGCTGGGTGTTTTGCCCGAAGAAAAATTATCGCACTACTTGATACTTGGCGAAACGGGACTGGACGGTGCAATTTCACGGACCGATGGCATATTGCCGGCCGCCGTTTGGGCACGCAAGAATAACATGGGAATAATTTGCCCCGCCCCCCAAGGGGGCGAAGCCGCCTTGTCGGGAATAACCGACATTCTGGCACCGGCCCATATTCTGGAACTTATTAATCATTTTTCTGGTGCCGCACCATTGAAAACACCAACCGTATTACCACACGCTGAACAAACACAACACAAACCAATCGGTGATTTTGCCGAAGTATTCGGCCAAGAGGCCGCAAAACGCGCCATGGAAATCGCCGCAGCGGGTGGCCATGCGATGCTTATGATTGGTCCCCCGGGATCTGGAAAAACCATGTTGGCATCGCGTTTACCAACTATATTGCCGGAAATGACCGCGGACGAAATTCTGGAAACATCGGTATTGTATTCAATTGCGGGCCAACTGGGGGACAAATCGCTTATTACGAATCGTCCATTCCGCGCGATTCACCATACGGCCAGTCCTGTATCACTGGCGGGGGGCGGTGGCAATGCAAAGCCTGGCGAAATATCATTGGCACATAATGGTGTCCTGTTCCTGGATGAATTGCCGGAATTTGATCGTGCAACATTAGAAATTTTACGACAACCGATGGAATCTGGAAAAATCACAATTTCACGCGCAAAACATAATGCAACATACCCCGCGCGTTTTCAGTTGATTGCCGCAATGAATCCATGTCCGTGTGGGAATCTGGGAAACGCGGCATTGTCTTGTTCACGCGCACCGCGTTGCGCCGAAGCATACCAGAATAAAATATCCGGTCCACTGCTTGATCGAATTGATTTACATGTCGATGTTGATGCGGTTAATCCATGGGATATGAAACCAAACGCCGATACCACCATCGAAACCAGCGCACAAATTCGCGCCCGTGTCGTTGCCGCGCGCGCACGTCAAATCACACGCCAGGGTAAAATTAATGCATTGCTGGACGGCGCGGAATTAAATGCGGTTGCGTCATTATCCGATGAATTAACCGATTTTCTAAATAATGCAGCAGAAAAAATGTCGATGTCTGCGCGTGGATACAATCGCATTAAACGCATTGCCCGCACGATTGCAGACCTGCGCGGGTCCGAAAATATCGAAATGTCCGACCTGGCCGAGGCATTGTCATACCGTCCCATTGGACGCGGCAAATACGGGGTAAAATAAAAAAATCAGTGCCGACATTTGCCGGCACTTTATAACACCATTGTCCGCCACAAAACACGTCGATTTAGTCAACAGAAATATAGCATCGACTATTTCAACACAAAATGCACGACATATTGTGGTTTTTTATCCGCGCCAAGTGACGCACGCACAACCTTGTTCGATGCCGTTTGCACCGCACGATACAGGTTGTCCTGGTTTTTGCGTTCTGTTTTCGTTAAATCGTTAATTGCCTTGGTAATTTCAATTTGAATTTGCCGTTTCATGAATCCGGTTTCGTCCGTTTCGAAAATACCGGCACTGGAAACCTCTGGAGTTCCCTTTAAGAAACCGCGTTTATCCACCGGCAATGTCACGAACACGGCACCACTGGTTGCAATTTTACGACGGTTTTTATAAACCTGGTCTTCGGTACTGCGTTCGGTTTCACCCTCCATCACGACCATACCCGTTTCGACCGTTTCGCATACATATGGTTCAACACCGTCGCAAAGCGCGATCATTTCACCATTATGCACAACCATCATAGACTTCGCACCACCGCGTTCCATCGCCATTTTTCCGTTTAACATTTCGGTTATGTATTCGCCGTGCATCGGAATCGATACCTGGGGATGAACCATATCATAAAATCGTTCGTATTCCGGACGACCGGCGTGACCACTGGCATGAACATGATCGGTATCAAATATTGTATGCGTCTTGATACCCATACGTGCCAATTTGTTGTACAGGAACGAAACGTCTTGTTCGCGTCCTGGAATAATAATTGCACTGAATACAACCGTGTCGGTCGGCATCAGTTTCATTTCCTTTACATGGCCACGACACAGACGGGTCAACATTGCAAACTGTTCACCCTGGGACCCCGTAAGGTATATTGCCTGCTTTTCGGCGGGCAAATCTTTGATTTCATCATACAGGTAAACATCGTCCGCGTTCAAATACCCCATTTCAATACCCATTTCGCGGAATTCTGGCAATCCAACATACGGTACCGGATTGGGATTACTGCGTTCTTTAATCGCGGCAACACGACCCGAATTATGTGCGGCAAGTGCGAACATCTTCATACGCGCGATACTACGGGAATAGCCGGTCACAATAACGCGCCCCGGTGCATTTTTCATAATTTCTGTTAATGCTTCACTAACCTGGACCTCGGTTGTTTGTTTTTCCTGGCGATCGGTATCGGTTGAATCACATGCACACGCCAACAATTTCGGATCAGACCCAATTTCGCGCAGACGCGCAAAATCGGTCGTCGGTTCAATCGGGTTATCATCATTAAATGTCCAGTCACCCGTATGCAAAATCTTGCCCGCCGGGGTTTTGATAATTAACATTTGGGCTTCGGGTATACTGTGTGTCACATGGAATGTTTCCACTTCGAATGGACTAATATCCAATGTCGCGCCGTTATGATCAAATATAATAATATCTTTGCCTTCGCGCAGTGGCATTTCCATGCCGGCAAATGTCTTCATTATAATTTCGCCCGGAAAACGCGTACAATAAATAGGTTTCTTGAATTTCGGCCAAATGAATTTCAATGCCCCAATATGATCTTCGTGACCATGGGTCATAACGAAACCAACGACATCTTTTTTATGCTTTTCCAGCCAGGTCGTATCACAATATTGAACATCACCGGCACCGATTTCTTCTTCCAGGAAACCCATACCACAATCTACAACCAGATATTTACCCTTGTACTTATACACATACATATTCTGGCCAATGTGTTCCAATCCGCCCAACGCCACAAAATAGATTTTTTCATCATTTGCGTCAGATTCGTGTGCGGGCTGATCTGCGATTTTCTTTGCCTTTTTAACGCGTTTTTCGGATTCGGACTCCGCTGTTTCGGCTGCGATTTCCGCAGCAGTTTTTTTATGTAATCTTACCATTTATAATCCTTTTATTATGTTTAACATTTTCGTCACCACACAATCCATTGCCAATAAAGAAAATCCTTTATTTGTAGTGAATCTGTGGTGGCGCACCATTTACCCATTAAATTAAATCAAATCAAACGGGATTACTCGCCGATGCATATAATGCATGGCCTCTCGGTCCCTTATAATACCCATATTTCGAGCCGAAATCAATAAAAATGTCCGGCGCATATATTTTTTGACAAAAAACAAATCCGTGATACAATGCCCAACAAACAAGCTACAAAACAAAGGATTTATTATGCAAGACGATCCGTTAACAATCGAAGAACAAGAACGGTATGCAATCGATAATTACGCCAAACAGCGCGAAAATATGTCTGGTGCATTGCGCAAGCAAATAAACAAAACAATGAACAGGGAAACCTTGATTAACGGCGTTGCCAGTGCAGTAGCAATCGGATTTGTGCTGGGGACCATATACAGTCAAGCAAACGCCCATATTTCGCGATGCGATGAAAACGGACGCAAAGCCGAATATAAATGGACGGGTCGCCAAATGACGGAATCCATATTGAAAGTGGTTTCTATTGCTTTGCTTGCTTCGTTCATACTTTCTGGTGTAAAGGCAATGATAGATTCAAACAACAATAATAGCCAGGCAAAAAAATTAGCGTTTGATACATTCAGAAAAAGTTTCGATTCGTCGTTAAATAAATATTTGCCAAAAAATCAACAGGCCTTGCCTTTACACGAAACCCGGGCAACGGCCATGATTCTGGCAAACATGTCACAAACAGACATAGATCATTTACAAGAACTGGCAAAAACCGGACTGATTCGCGGCATAAACGGTAATTTTTCTATCAGTCAAGAAGCCATTACTGCAACAACCAAAATCGTGTCTGACTTCGTCAATGCCAATCCTGATATTGGGATTAACATTTGTAAAATAATGCATGGCGAAAAACCGACAACATATTATTTAACGAATCTGGACACACAAAAAACAAGATAAAAAAATCCGGCATTGCCGGATTTTTTGTTTTGCCCTATTCTGCAAGTGTCCCAACCGACATTGTGATTCGGCGAATACCACTGCTTATGGATTTTTCTTTATTAACCTTGGCTTTGATGATTTCACCAGTATGATAGATATGCGTTCCACCGCACAGTTCGCATGACACATCGCCCGCGGTAATAACCTTTACCTTGTCCCCATACTTTTCACTAAACAACGCCATTGCACCACGCGCTTTGGCTTCATCCAACGACATTTCTTCATGTTTAACCGGCATATCGGCAGCAATCCATTTATTAACCAAATCTTCGACGGCTTGCTTTTCTTCCGCGGTCATGGCGCGTCCAAAACTAAAATCGAATCGAACAGAATCCGGCGAAACCTTGGACCCGCGTTGTTCTACATCGTCGTTCAAGACCCGTTGCAACGCCGACTGCAATAAATGTGTTGCGGTGTGCGCACGTGCTGTTTGCTGACGCACGATTTCATTTATTTGTGTCGTGACAATATCGCCAACAGCAATATCGGCGACCAGCATCCCCTTATGAACCACAACACCATCAACGCGATTCGTTTCAAGCACATTCATAACGGGAACGCCCCCGCGCAGAATTATACCCATATCGCCAACCTGGCCCCCTTGGGTTCCATAGAAATTTGTCTTATCCAGCGCAATCTCGACTTCATCGCCCGCAGTTCCGGACTTAATAAATTCACCATTGCGTAAAATAGACAACACACGCGATTGCATTTGCGTATCTGGCGCATACTTTGATGAATCGTCCGTTGCCGGCAAATCAGTCTGTGCTTCCCAAAGAATTCTTGTTCCCTTGGTATCGGCGCGAGACCGTTCTTTTTGTTCGGACATACATTTCTCGAACCCAGCAACATCAACCGCGATATTTTTGTCACGCAAAATCATTTGTGTCAAATCCACCGGAAATCCATATGTATCGAACAATTTGAACGCGACATCACCCGGCAAAACGCCATTATTTACCTTTGGCAATTCAGCGTCCAGCAATTTCATACCGTTTTGCAACATATCCATGAACGCGTTTTCCTCGTTTTCGATAACTTCGATAACACGTTTCTTGTTTGCCAATAATTCTGGATATGCATCGCCCATTGTTTCAATCAATGCCGGATACAGTTTCGACAGCAACGCCCCACGATACCCCAACATTTGACCATGCCGCATTGCGCGTCGCAAGATTCGACGAATCACATAGCCACGGTCTGTATTTGATGGAACAACACCATCGGCGATTGCGAACCCGACCGAACGCAAATGGTCTGTAATAACCTTGAACGATGTGGTATTGTCCGCGTTTTCGCGCACACCGGTCAAATCACTTACCGCGCTTTTAAGTGCAACAAACAAATCGGTATTATAATTATCGGTCTTGCCCTGTAAAATTGCCGCCATGCGTTCCACCCCAGATCCCGTATCAACATTTTGTTTCGGCAGCGGCGTCAAATTTCCCTTTGCATCTCGGTCGAACTGCATAAACACATCGTTCCACAATTCGACATAGCGACCACCATCTTCGTCTGGGGTGCCCGGCAATCCACCCGGCAAATCAGCCCCCATGTCGTAATGCATTTCCGTACATGGACCACAAGGTCCGGTATCACCCGCCGACCACCAATTATCTTTATCACCCAAACGAATCGCGTCTTTGCCGGCAACCTTTTTCCAGATTGCAGTTGCTTCATCATCAGAGAAATGCGTTGTCACCACGATACGATTCGGGTCAAGTCCAAAAACCTTGGTTAACAATTCCCATGACATCATGATTGCCTCTTCTTTGAAATAGTCACCGAACGACCAATTACCCATCATTTCAAAGAAAGTGTGATGGCGTCCGTCAAAACCAACATCCTCCAAATCATTATGTTTACCGCCCGCACGAATACACTTCTGAACATCGGCGACGCGTGGCGCGAACGCGGGTTCTATTCCCTGTAAAATACCTTTCCATGGGACCATACCTGCGACAGTAAACAACAGTGTCGGATCATTTGGTATTAATGACGCCGATGGCACAATTTTATGGCCATGTGCTGCAAAGTAATCTAAAAAAGCTTTTCGTATTTCATCATATGTCATTTATGTTCCCCATTTTATCGGTGCAATTTTACCCACAATTACGACTACTTGCAATCTAAAATTGCAACACCGCGGCATTTTATGATATAATAGGAAACCAGAGGAAAGCAACGAATGAAACCAGTCATGCTGTATGCGATAATTGCACTTGCCGCAATTGCGATTGTGGCCGGTTTTGGCTTTCGTCTGGGGAATCCCGCACCGGATTTATCCGAATCGGTAATATCCAATGTTTTGTTTGTTTGTCCGATGCAAAATACAACATGGGATGCGATTGTTATGGCGTTCGGGCCGTTTACGCGCTATGTTGCCGGCGGTTTTTTCTTTGCGGCGGTATTGTTGCTGTTCGGATGGGGCTGGCAATTATATCAGAATTTATTAAGCGATAAATTCAAACGCGACTCATTCAAGAATATCTGGGGATTTACCAAGATATGGTTTTGGGCTATGGTCATTATAACATTATTAATATACAGTCCGAACTATTTTCGCCGTGTTGAAATCACCGGCGCGCCGGGCAATTGGGTATTGTGTGATGCGGACAATCTTTGCGATATGAATGCCCCCGATTGTCAAACTCGTGCCGTTCGTGCAACCGCGGTTCATGCGCATTAAATTTGTCAACATAATAAATTTTTTCAGATTTATAAAATATACTCTTGACTTAGATAGCGGATTTCTCTACGATTCGGTTAAGCAGTACAGGCAATGTCCTTGAAATGTTGGGGATTAAGGGACGCTTTCAAAGACATTGCCTAATATCTGCGGGACACACCTTAATTAAATATTTAATGAAAAGGAGAAACACATGAACAAAGCTCAATTGATTGAAGCTATCGCAAACGAAATCAACGTCACCAAAGCAACTGCTGCGGCAAGTGTTGACGCATTTATCAACACCGTCACAAAAGTTCTGAAAAAGAAAGGCGATGTTCGCTTGGTTGGTTTCGGCACATTTACAACAGCGAAACGCAAAGCGACAACTGGCCGCAACCCTCAGACTGGCGCTGCTATCAAAATCCCAGCATCTGTTCAGCCTAAGTTCAAGCCAGGTAAAGCATTGAAAGACGCCTTGAACTAAACTGATTTTGTTCATTGATATAGTTGTTAGGTTCCCGATTGGGAACCTAACTTTTTTATTTTTATACTGGACAACAAAAAATATATCGCCTACAATCGCGTCAGAAAAACAAAAAGGAAGGATAAATGCCAACAAAAACAGTAAAAAAAGCGCCGGCAAAAAAACCGGTAAAAAAAGTTGCTAAACCAGCCATCGTTGTGGCACGCCCATTGACGACCAAAATACCGGAACCATCACACTATTGTCATTGCACAAAACGCAAAAGAAACATCATACTGACATGCGTGTTTACGGGTGCGTTCATACTGGGATTTGTTGTATCACAAACATTTTTCTGCGGTTGCCCAAACAAGCGCGCTCCACACGTCCAATTTGTAAATGGTTGCGTTGATGTCACATCGATTAAGTGTCCAAAAATGTTAGAAGAACTGCCGATGATTGATGCCGATCACGATGGTTGCATCACCAAAAAAGAACTGCGTGTTGCAAAACGCGCGATGCGCCATCATAAAAAACCGGCACCGGTTAACGAACCCGATGTTAATATAAACGATGCCATCGCACCGGTTATGGAATAATTTTCTTTGTTTTGTTGTTGTTTTTACCGCGCCCACCGGCGCGGTTTTTTTGCCTGTACTTTAACCGATATTTTTATTCCACTTTTTCCCACAAGGGAATTTTCGTTTTCCGGAATCATATTCCAGATAATTTAATTCCCCTTCACATTGTGAAGGGGTGGCGGGCAACGCCCGACGGGGTAGTAAGAAAAAGTGAAGATGTTTTTACTTTCTTCTTTTACCCTCGCCACAACTACCCCGCCCTGCGGGCACCCCTTCGCACAGCGAAGGGGATTTTTGCTCTCTGGAATCATCACTTTATTTTTACGCAATTATTCCAGAGACTTGTGTTCCCCTTCACATTGTGAAGGGGCGAAGTCTCGACGAAACGAAGTGAAGACGGATAGACGGGCAACGCCCGACGGGGACATTTTCTAGTCGATATTCGCGTATTCACAGAACCCTTCGTTAGTATCACAGCGGGAAATGGTTCCCTCGCTAATGAAATAACCCTGGGGGTGCAGACATGCCGGACAAACTTTTGGTGCTTCGGTTCCAATGTGCCACATACCGCAATTCGTGCAACGCCACATAACAATTTTATCTTGCTTAAACAATGTGCCGTTTTCAATCGCATCAATCAACGCGCGAAAACGCGATTCGTGATACCGTTCGGCCAGACCGATGTTTTTAAGAATATCGGCGATTGCATCAAAACCCTCTTGCGCGGCGATTTGCGCAAAATGTGGATACATATCTGTATTTTCTTCGTGTTCACCATATGCGGCGGCCTGTAAATTTTCCAGTGTTGTTCCGATTTTACCCGCCGGGAATGCCGCGGTTATTTCTAATGCACCGCCTTCTAAGAACTTAAACAAACGCGATGCATGTTCGCGTTCCTGTTCCGCGGTTTCAAGGAATATTTTACCAATTGCTTGATATCCTTCGTCTTTGGCCTTGGATGCAAAAAAAGAATAACGATTACGCGCCTGGGATTCACCAGCAAACGCGATTAACAAATTTTTTTCTGTCTGGGTACCTTTCAATGATATTGCCATTTTATTTTCTCCTTTATTTTTGTTTTTCAGAATTTATTGCCGCATGAATCACATTTTGGTATTCATCGTACATTTTTATCCCAAGATATGCCCGGGCATCTTCGATTGTTTTTCCATACGCGCTGTAAATCCCGCGATTTGTGATGTATTTTGCAACAATATAATCCGCATTACCAGAAATATATTTTCCGTAACAATTTTCGCCAACCGAATACGCCGCGTAAAAGTCAAACAGCGTCCGTTCGATACGCGGTAATTTTTGCCCGATTACAAAATCTTTGCCACGGACTTTCTCTATTTCATATGGGAAAACATCCTGGACCCGCCACAGACCACCAATGTGTTCAACATCGTACAAATGTTGCCCACGCAATGGCACACGCGACCCATCAGACTTATATGCATAAACGATTTCTTTGCTTTTTACATCGCGAACATATGCCGCGACTTTCTGACTTTCATACCTGAAATCCGACAGACCATTTTGTATCATTTGTTCATCCCCTTTTCCACCACTGAAATCAAATCATCCAACCCGATATGGCCGGCGGCACTTATAACGACTATTTCTGGTTTCTTTTTACGACCAAAAGATTTCTTGAATGCGGTCATGCGCGCCTTGGCATCGGCGTCCGACACCGCATCTATTTTGTTTATAACAACTATTTCTGGTTTGCCGATTAATCCACCGCCATACGAATCCATTTCCGATCGAATCGCCGCATAGCGTGCCGCCCAGTCGGGTTCAGTACCATCAATCACATGCAAAATCATCTTGGTCCGTTCGGCATGTCCCAAAAACCGATCGCCCAATCCGACACCGGTATGCGCGCCCTCAATAAGTCCGGGCAAATCAACCATAACAAATTCGCGTTTATGCGCATACATAACACCCAACTGCGGATTAAGTGTCGTAAATGCATAGTTCGCAATTTTGGGACGCGCCGATGTCACCGCCGACAATAATGTTGATTTTCCCGCATTCGGAAATCCAACAAGACCAATGTCCGCAATCAATTTAAGTCGCAAAACAACGGTGCGTTCTTCACCGGGCAAACCGTCGTTCGCCTGTTTCGGGGCGCGATTTGTCGGGCTTTTGAAATGCAGATTTCCCCAACCACCATTACCACCACGCGCCGCCAGATATTCCATACCATCGACATTTAAATCGGCGTATTCAATTTCTTCGTTTTCTGATAAAACAACCGTTCCGGTCGGCACAGGCAAAACCAATGTTTCACCCGAATACCCGGTGCGCATACGCCCCATTCCGTTTTGACCGCGTTGTGCGACAAAATTAGTCTTGAACCGATAATCAATAAGCGTATTTACATTCGGCACCGCACGAAAAATCACATCGCCACCACGACCACCATCACCGCCATTTGGGCCACCGAATTCAATATATTTCTCGCGACGGAAAGATGCGGCACCATTGCCACCATCACCCGCTTTGATATGAATTTTCGCTTTGTCCAGAAATTTCATAATTGTGCCTTTTAACCGCATTATAGCCAAAAAACTTGCAAATTCCAGTATAAAGATTTATAATTCCCATTGTCGCGTAAAGCGAAGATGATTCTGAAACCGTTGTGCAATAATCATTTTGGACCCGGGGGCGGTACCCGGCACCTCCACCAATAATACATATGGGGGTGTATCAGATTCGACAGATGACGAAAGACAAATTGGCTGAATCCGACATGGTGTCGTAAAAAACCAAATAAAAACTGAATGGCGATAGAATCGCTGCGAACGACAATGTTCGCCTTGCAATGGCTGCCTAAGATGGCGTTGAACGTAGTTGGCAATTGTTGATTGCGTTCGTTTAAGCTTTTGCGGGGTCCGCCGGAACCTGGCACCAGAATCCGGCACATTTAAATAAAATGGATTATAAATAAAAAGGAATAAACATGTTTGGAAAAGTAAAAAAAGTATTCTTTACCGGCGTATTCGGTATTTTGTATGTTGGCTTTATTGCACAATTAGTGTATGTATTGGGATGGTCAAAAGACGCAAACGAAGTGATGCTTGGCATGGCCGGTCTGTCATTGGAATGGTTAATTTTGATTGCAGCGCGTTATTTATCTAAACGTTCCAGCAACAGTGCCCAGCAACATGGCAATGGCGGGTTTCGTCGTCGTTAATCATTAGTGGTTAGTTGCTAGTGATTGGTTATTAGTAAAACACCGGCATTCGCCGGTGTTTTTATTCCCCTTTTCCCCATAAGGGGATTTTTGCTCTCGACTACCCCGTCGGGCGGGCAACACGCGGGTGACGCAACAAACAATGTTGCAATACTTGTCAATACGACTTTTTTCATATGGAATCTCCCTTTTCTTTCCTGTCGCGAATATTATATGAAAAATCGCCACACTTGCGTAAGGGCCTTTTGTGCAAAAAACGCAACATGATAAATCGAATTGATCATTGTCCGATTTATTCTGTGGCGGATTTCATTAAATCATATTTCATAATGTAATTGAACGATATACCAATTTGCAAATTGCTGCCGTACACATCGGCGGAACGCGATTTAGCACGACGATATTGGACATATGGTCCCATCGTGAAACCGCCCCATAAATTTGTATCCATACGCACATCCGCACTAAAATCGCGTTTAAGGTCGGTGTCTTCATATGCCGAATAAGTTAAATATTCACGATAATAACCATTGATCGAAAACTTGACGCCTTCGCGGACGACATATTCCAAACGCATACCAGTTTCGATTGCCCCCTTGTTCACCGGATTATTTTTATATGTAAAATCATATTCATACAGACCAGTTAAATACAAACTTTTGATAATCGGATGATCAAACAAGGCCAACCCGGCATTCAGACGCGCGATATTCTGGCGTGGGGCACCCGGATTCGCACGAAATTCCGTCTGGTATGATGCGCGCGCCATGGGACCGAATTTCAATTCACCCCACTGCCACCGTGCCCAGGCCAAATCCGACATCAGTAAAATTTTATCCGCATTTTCGCTAATCACCTTTTCCTGGCCTTCGGGCTGTAATGTGGTGCGACCGTATTCCATAAACAAACTGTTGTTCCAATTTAAATCGCCAACGGTATATTCCAATGCGGTATCCCATACACCCTTGATAAATTCTTGGTCATCGGCACGCAATGCGGCAATCGGAGAATCTTGATACGCAGATGCATTACGAACGTCCGTTTTGGACAAATCCAGACCAATACGACGAATGTCCAGCACTAAATCGCGCCCATCGGCCGCATTTGCCACGAATGGTAAAAACAGTAAAAACAATAATGATAATTTTTTCATATTCCGCTCTTTTTATATTCGGCGCTTATTATTTCCATACGCGCATAAATCCGTCATCCGCAGATGTTTTCCACCCCGCCCCACGCAACGCAATCGTAAAAGATGTACGCGACGAGTTCGGAATTTCAACCGTTGCCACATCACCCGTAATATTTTGTGTTGCAAAATCCACGCGTTCGGCCCGTGCAAGAGATTTCAACTGGGCCCAATCTGCAATCGGATCACGCAAAGTAATTCGCATTGTAAAAACATCCGTATTGCCCCCATCCGACAGCCAGTTCTGGACATTATTATCAGCCATCCATTTTCGTGCGGCATCCTTGTCCACCGTCATCGTTATATTAGCCGAGTACGTTGTATCGGAAATTCGTTCCCCATCAATACTTATTTCAGATATAAGATTCGTTAAATCCGTACTTTTTGCATCGCGAATCGCGGGGACCAGTTGATCAGAAATTGCATACGGTTTCAATTTATCAATCAAAATCTGACGACGCGCATCATTAATCGCCATTGTTTTTGCCGTTGTGGCCGTATCACTTGTCATACGCACGGGCACAGTCCCAACCAAATCGACCGCGTTAACCGCAAATGGCAACATCACCAAAGAAAACGTCAAAACAATCTTTTTCATGTTTATCATGCCAGCCCGATAAAACCACACACACAACATTTATTAAAAACGCGCATTGATTCCGACACGCACCCCAAGCGAACGATAGAAAGAATCAATTTCGCTCTTGGTATCACAAGTCCATCCGGAACAGGTTTTTTCAATATTCTTGATACTTATCGCCGTTGGATCACCGGTATCTGGATCCAACATATCCGATTCGGTCTTTCCGTCACCAATCCATTGATCCAACAAGTCGTTATATATACCCGTGTAATAAGCACCGTTTAAATATGTTTTTGCGTCCGCGCCACTTACATTATAATAATCATACGTGACCCCGACAACAAACGACACCCCATCGGAAATAGCCGTTGACCAATTCGCACCCAGCCCTAAGTGCAATGCCCCAAAGACATTCGCATTATCTTCCAGACTTTTCGGATGCTGCCAATCGAAACGATACGGCTGATCACCGGTTGCTTTGTAGCCCGGCATACCAAGTTCAATTCGCGCATCAACCGAATTCTTGTCATTTATTTCATACAGCATATCCATCGCCAAATACGGCCCAGACCACACTACTTCATAAGAATGGCTAGTTCCCGGTTGTTGATAATAATATGTCCCAGCGGTATCGATATATTCAACACCATCTGCGATATCAACATTCCCAGTAATACTGTCACGCCATATAATCTGGTTGGTTCCGTTATCATAGTGGACGATAACGGCCGGATCACATTGAACCTCATCACTGCCCGGGACGGTAAAACATGCCGCCGTATCAACGGACAAACCATAATTTTTCTTGGTTTCCAGTTTGTATTTAAGATAACGATACCCGATCGATGGTGTGATTTTAAGACTTCCGATCTGAAACGCATATGGCAAGCCAAATCCCACATTAAACCCCAGCATGTTGCCACCATCACTGGTTCCGACAGAAAGCGCATGGCCAATCTGACTTCCGATAACATTGTTTTCACTGTCAATCCATTGAGTGATGAAATATCCGCCCTTGGTAATATCATCATCAACCATTGTCGATTCGCCCCATTGCATACCATATCTGAACCCGGCATCAAGTTGCCCACGTGTATTTCCCATATTGAACACATATTTCCCATTAAGGTCCAGGACATTCCACGCAATATTATCATAGTGCAACATTGATTTAGATTCTTTCATTTCCATCTTCCACATGGCGTATTCATGGGAAATATCGCCACTTAGACTAAAACCGGTTTTCCCGGCACCAGATTTTTTAGCACTTGTTTTTTGTTGGGTGTTTGGTTGCTGTTGCGCCGCACCCTGGACCAGAATAGCACCACTATTACCGTATCCCGTGTTATAGCGCGTACTGGCATATCCATTCGTTGTATATCCAGTTTGCCGGACATAGTTCCCAGCCCCATTGTTTGTATATGATGCACTTTGGCCATATCGCGACTGGGCTGGCTGATAACTCGTACCGGTATAGTATGTCCCCGCGGCATTTGCCACCAACGGCAACAATGCCCATACCGAACAACCAACTAAAAAACGCGCTGATTTCATGATAAAATCCTTATTTGATATAAATTTATTGATATTATATCACAAAAAGGTTGAAAAACAAATATGTTTTGACAACAATATAATCCCAGACATGCGACCATGGCGGAACTGGTATACGCGCAGCACTAAGGATGCTGTGGAGAAATCCTTGGGGGTTCGATTCCCCCTGGTCGCACCAACAAATGACAAAAGCATTTATTTTGTTCTTGCCCGGCATTTTATAATTTTGCTAATATCTAATTACAGAGAATGAAAAAGATTATACTGATTTTGGCTGGGTGCTTTGCATTCATTGACTTGCATGGTGCGGGCGCAGATGATATTGCCGATGCCGCGCGCGTCGCGTCGCGTCGTGATGCATCTGATACAACGATTATGATACGGCAACATTCTGATTCCGCCATGGCGCGCAACACCGCACAATACACGGCAACAAATGCGACACGTGCCACAACCACCGGCACCAGAAAATCGAACATCGTTAATCGCTCGGCAAAAACCGATGACACAACACCGGTGAATGTTATCGCCCGGGCCACCGGTGCCCAGACTGCGCGCACCGCATCAACACCAACGGTGACGAACCGAACGAATCGCACGGGGGCCACACGATTGGCCACACCTATATCGGCACGCGCAACCAAAACCGCCACACGCGAAGATATATTGAACCGCACTTATTCCAAATGCAAAACCGTGTTTAATGATTGCATGGACGAATTCTGTGCGAACAAGGACGCCCAACTTAAACGATGTGCATGTTCTGCCCGAGTGAACGACTTTAACCGAATAAAAAAACAACTGGCCGACATCGACGAAAAAATGTTGGACTTTAATCAACGTCTGTTGACGGTCGGCATGGACGCCAAGGATGTGGCCGTATTAAACACCGCAACAGAGGGAGAAAACGCTTTTTATAATACCAAAGATTCATCAGAATCCAAAAAGACCCTGGACACCATCGCCAAAAGACTTAACACCAGTTTCGACAGCAACAATTTTTCTTCATCCATTGGTACTGTGTTATCGTGGTCATTGGACATGGACAGCGCGTTTGATAACATAGACTATATTGGCGGTATCTCGACAACGGCTAAATCCGGGGGGGCACTCTATTCCGCGGCATTACCGGTATGTCGCGAAATGGCATCAGAGGTATGTTCCGACGAAGATTTATCTCTTGCAGAGAGCGGATACATGGTATTAATAGGCCAGGCATGCGACACGGTTGAAAAAACATATAAAACCACCATGGAACAGGCACGAAACAAGGTAAAGGAAAGTTCGGCATTGCTGGACATGTCGCGTCTGGACGCATATCAAAAGGCTAATTCTGATGACATCTTGACCTGCAAACGCAAGATGCTGGCTATGTTAAGTGATTCCACAGTATGTGGTGAAAATCTTGGGAAATGCTTAGATATAAGTGGTCAATACATTGACCCATCAACCGGCGAGGCTTTTCTTCGTACGGACTTGCCGAACCTTGGTGCTTTGATAAGTCGCCCCGAACCGGGTGAATCGTGGACAAGTGTCCCAGGGAACGCGGACTTTGTCGATTTTATTAATTCCAAGAAAAAGTTCTTGGAACCCGCTATGGAGAATTGCAAGGATATTTCCACCACCGTATGGAACGAATTTGTCGAAGATGCTTTGTCACAAATAAAAATTGCACAAATGCGAAAACTGGAAGAAGTGCGACAATCGTGCACCACTCTTACCACCCAATGTTTGATAGACGCGAACGAATCTATTGCTAATTTTGACAGTCGGGCATTATCAGTATTTGGCGTCACGGCTGATATGACCGCCAACAAAATGTGCCAAGATATCCTTGTTTCGTGCAACGCGATACTTAACCCAACCGATGACCAGGCCAGTTGGTATGATGGCATGACCGGTATACAAACCGACATAACATTTGACACAATCAAGCAAACCTGTGCCCAGGTTGGTCGCGCCTGTATAATCCAGGCATGCACATCAACATCTGGTAATTTCGGTTTATGCGAAAACATCGACACATCTATTAATCGTAAGTCTATTATTAACCGCACCGCATGTTGGGACGAAGTCAAAGAATGCGTCGCCAGTGCGGGGACCGACGCCATCAGTGAAATATTCAGCAAAAATAACCTTGATGGCTATGCATTATACACGCAACTTTATGACACAAACACCATATCAGAAAAACACGACGGCAAAGACAATGATACAAATGCAATGTGTGTAAGCGAAAATACCGATAACTGCATATACGATATTTGTTATGACGAATGCGCCAACGGTACGGCCACGAACGAATGTCGCACATGCCGTTTGGCGGAAAGCATCTGGGGCAATTGCGAAGCGGCCCCGGCAACTTCGCTGGAAAACACCGGCAGCCATAATAAAATCAAAGTTCCCCAAGACACAGCGTCCCAGACCACATTGTTATACTGGTTCGCCCAGAATACAAGTACCGAAGATGCCGTGGATAATTGTCGCGACACCACATGCGGTCCCGGATTCAGGCCCGTACCAGATACCACAACAAATACAATTATGTGTATCGATTCCAACACACCTCAAAACAACGAACCATAAAATTCGTTAGAACAATTTAATACTCTCGATTGCCAATGTAATTATGGTCAATTGTTCATCGCTGAATTGGGCAAGCACCCAATCCGCCGGGTCCATTTTCGATTCAAAATCACGCGGATGACCGATGCCTATGCGTATGCGTCTGTAATCGGGTCCAATCGCCGCATCAATCGATTTTATACCGTTATGCCCTGCACTGCTGCCACCCACTTTCTCGCGCACATCACCAATTTTCAAATCCATATCATCGTGAATCACTATTATATTTTCCACCGGTATTTTATAGAAACGCATCAACGCCCCAACCGCCACCCCGGACAAATTCATATATGTCATGGGGCGGACAAAAATAACCTTATGTCCATCGATTGTTGCGCGCGTTGTCATGGCGTCGTGTTCGGATTTCCATGTCGCATCTGCGCCAGCCAGATATTTAACCGCTAAAAATCCGACATTATGGCGCGTAAGAACATATTCTTTGCCTGGGTTCCCAAGGCCTATTATCATTATGGGTTTATTTTCTTGCATAGTTATGTCTCTTTTTTTACTATATTATCACACAAAGGGGAAAAAAATGAAATTAAATTACAAATCTTTTTCAACCGTCGCGGCACTTATGATTGCTGGGGCAAATGCAAACGCGGGAATGATTATGGATTGGTACGCGGGTGGCACTGCTGGATTCGGCAGCATGGTCACATTCACCGAAAACAACAAAAACCATCATACAAGTGATCATTCCGCGCAATCATATGGCGCCGTGTTCGGGGTCGACTTGCCGGTTGTCCGGTTCGAAGCCGAATATGACTATTTGACATCCGATCGTATTGATATGCAAACATTAATGGGCAACGCATATGTCAAATTACCGGGCTTGGTTGTCGTTAACCCATATATCGGCGTTGGTGTTGGTATCATGTTTGATGCAAACGCAGACAATTACCCGGTCAAGTTGGATGCGGCTATCGCGTACCAGGGCATGTTGGGTGCAACACTGAACATACCGGCATTGCCGTTCAAAGTCGATGTTGAAGGTCGCGTTCTTTACACCCCGGACATCTATTCCAAAAACGACATCGAAATCGACGGAATGCAATATGATGCACGCATAAAATTACGTTATGTATTCTAAACCCTGGGGATATAATCCGTATGCTGACACTGATTGATGGAAATTCTTTGCTGTTCCGCGCGTACTATGGTGTGCACAGCCGCCTGACGCGGCGCGACGGAACCCCGACCGGTGCGGTATACGGATTTTTCAATATGATTTTGCCGGTTTTGGCGGCGGCAAAACCAACCGATTCGTTTGTGTGCGTGTTTGACGCGTCACGCATTACTTTTCGCCAAGATATATATCCAGAATACAAATCTAACCGTGCGGAAACCCCGGCTGATTTATTAGCCCAGGGTGTTATGATTCGTGCGGGATTGGCCGACATGGGTGTACCGGTGCTGTGTATTCCCGGGGTCGAAGCCGACGATGTTATCGCGACGCTGGCCACACAAAACACAGACGGACAAACAAGAATCATCACCAGCGATAAAGATTTAATGCAATTAATCAACGACCGTGTATTTTTATACGATGGTATGAAATCGCACGATGTTCGCGAACCCGAAGTTCTGGAAAAATTCGGTGTTCGTCCCAATCAGGTCATCGATGTCCAATCGTTAATGGGCGATTCGACCGACAATGTTCCTGGCGTTCACGGAATTGGCCCAAAAAAGGCATCAGAATTAATCAATCAATTTGGAAATCTGGACAACCTTTACGCACACATTGATGATATAGCAAACGAACGTACACGCAATATGTTGCGTGATGGACGTGAAATGGCATATATATCGCGACAATTGGTGACCCTTAAACGGGATGTCGATTTAGATGGTCTTGTTCTGTCGCCCTTTGTTTTTAACCGACCGGCCGCATTGCGTTTTGTCCGCGAATCTGTGGAAAGCACATCTTTGGCGACAAAAATAGAAAAACTTTTCCCGTCTTCTGACTTCAAACCGGAAATGGTTGCACCAACGATGACATTTCCGGGTTCTGCATGTCCTACTGACATTGTTTTCGTATCGCCCACGCACAACGAAACATCGACCATGTCTGATAAAAATATTGCATCGGAATTCATCGTTATTCGCACCGCCGATGAATTACATAAATTTTTGTCTGGCGTGAAAAATGTAATTGCAATTGATACTGAAACAACCGGCCTTAATCAAGAATCGGATAAAATCGTTGGTATTTCACTGGCGATTAATTCGCATCTTGGTGCGTATATTCCAATAAGGCATAGGTCCGCCGGTGGCGACTTGTTCGCGACACAAACGATTGCCCCAAATCAGATAGACATCGAAACCGTTCGCAAACAATTGTGGCCGATATTCACAGATAAACGTGTGGTAAAGGTGGGGCATAATCTCAAATACGACTTTCACATTTTAGAGAACGAGGGCTGGGACACCACATCGATTCGTCCGATTGATGATACAATGTTATTGTCATACGCATTACATGGTTCATTACACGGTCATGGATTGGATGAACTGGCACTTAAATATCTTGGACGCACTAATATTTCGTTTACATCATTGTTTCCCGCCGGCACACGCGACACGGACCGCCATTTTGATATGCTGAACATAGACACCGCGGCACCATATGCGGCCGAAGATGCGTCGGTGTGTTTCGCACTCTATGAATTAATGCGACCCGAACTGGACGCAAACGAAAAATTACGCAAATTGTATGAAACATGCGACTTACCATTAATGCCTATTCTGATGCAGATGGAACGCAATGGCGTTTTGGTTAATCGCCTGGGGCTGAACAGTTTATCCGGGGCATTTCATGACCAGTTAACAAAACTTGAACGCGAAATATGGGATTTGGCAGGTCACGAATTTAATATAGCCAGCCCGAAACAACTGGGTACAATTTTGTTCGATGAATTGCATTTACCCGAAAATAAAAAGCGTTCTACGGATGCGGAAACACTGAATGAAATGATAGACACCCATCCGATAATTGAGAAGATTTTATCTTGGCGTTCAATTGCAAAACTGGCTGGAACATACGCGGACGCATTACCACGCCAAATTGCACCGGACGGTCGTATTCATACAACTTATTTACAAACCAGTACTAATACGGGCCGTCTGTCCAGTCGTGATCCGAATTTGCAGAACATTCCTATCAAGACCGAACTTGGCGAAAAAATTCGTAAGTGCTTTATCGCACCGACGGGTCGCGTCCTGATTTCTGTTGATTATTCCCAAATTCAATTGCGTCTGTTGGCGGATGTAGCAAATGTAAAGACTTTTCGCGACACATTTAACGCGGGATCTGATATTCACGAACAAACCGCCCGCAAAATTTTCGGAATTGCACCAACCGCACCTGTACCAAAAGAAATGCGTCGTGCAGCCAAAACCGTTAATTTCTCTATCATATACGGTATATCGTCCTTTGGTTTGGCGGGACAATTGGGTGTATCGCGCGCCGAAGCGTCAGATATAATTAATTCGTACATGTCCGGAATTCCGGAAATCAAAAAGTACATAGATAACATTCATGATTTCGCATCCAAAAACGCATGTGTATATACGCCATGGGGCCGCCGAATTGAACTGCCTGAAATAAAGAACCCGCGCATGCGTGCATACGCATTACGCGCCGCGGTCAACGCCCCAATCCAGGGGTTCGAGGCTGATATAGTCCGTCGTGCGATGATTGAAACATATCAAAATATCGTCCAACCTAATAATGACATAATCCGCATGATTATGCAGGTTCACGATGAAATCATATTTGAATGCAACGCACCACATGCCGAAGAATTTGCCCATAAAATAAAATCCGCAATGGAAAATGTGACAAAAATATCTGTTCCATTGGTTGCCGAATACACAATTGGCGAACAATGGGGAAAATAGTCATCACAATAATATGAAATCCCACGGAATTGATTCCGATATATTTTCACCCCCAGCGAATATAGAATTAGCACATAAACCAAAGGGGGCTAATTATGACCAATGCTGTTTTTGATCACATTATAAAAATAATTCACTCGTGTCCATTTGTGTATATGGCGACAATTAACCTGGACAAATATCCGGAAATACGACATTTGATGAATGCCATGAATGAAAAAGCAGAAAACCTTAATCTGCATTTTTTGACGGGTATAAATTCGCCAAAAGCGGAACAGTTAGCTAAAAATGCGCGCGTTTGTTTATATTACTATAACCCAAATACGCACATGGCGGTACGACTTTTTGGTCGCATGCGATTCGAAGATAATATTGTTGAACGTGGTGCATATTGGAATGAAACATATAAAATGTTTGGCTATACCGGACCCAACGACAAGAACTGGGGGCTTTTGACATTTGTTCCGGATGGATACAAATTTTATTCCGGCGGCGAAGTCATATCTGAAAAGATTAAATAACAATCATCGCTTCGGCCCCCGGGGTATTTAATTGCTATTCTGTCCCGACGATGATGTTAGTTTATTTATCGCCATCATGCGCACGCGGATGTGCATGCATATAAATATTACTTATTTCCGCCATATTGACCTTAGTGTACAGTTGCGTTGTGGAAAGAGATGCATGCCCTAATAATTCCTGAAGCGAACGCAAATCCGCCCCACCAGCCAGCAATGCCGTTGCAAATGTGTGACGCAATGCATGTGGCGTCACATAGTCCGGCAACTGTAAATAATGCCGCAATTTTTCGATAACTTTTTCCGCCATACGTGGCGACATCGGCAGACCGCGCACACTGCGAAATAATTCGTCGTCCGGCGCGGCACCAAACGGACGGATCGCGGTATATTTTTCAATCGTGTCATACACCACCGGCAACACGGGAACTATTCTTTCCTTGTTCCCCTTGCCTGTGATGCGCAAAATTTCCGGCCGGCCACGTACATCACTGTTTTTCAACCCCAATGCTTCGGATATACGCAGTCCACAACCAAATATCAATGTCACCAATGCCCAGTCGCGCGCGGCAACCCATGGATCGGCACCCTCGGTTTCCATAATGGCCGTTTTCATATTCGCAACATCCGCGGGTTCAATCGCCTTGGACAATTTTCGCGGAACCTTTGGCGAAGATATTAATCCAATCGCATCGTTTTTTACGCCGTGGTGTTTAGCCAGGTATTTATAAAACCCGCGCAACGACGACAACGCGCGTGCCGTTGATTTATGCGCCAGTCCGCGCCGCTGACGATCCGCTAAATACGCACGAAAACAAATTGTGTCCGCACGCGACATATCGGACAACCCGACCGTACCACCTGCAAATTTTTCATAAAATTCGATAAATTCGCGAATATCCGTTTCATACGCCGTTGCGGTATGTTCGGAATAATTTTTTGTTCCGATCAAGTATTCTATAAATTCGCCAATTATTTCATTCATCTTATTTCAAATGTCGCCGACACAGACACGGAAACATCGGTATCTTTTGACACTAAACTGCCACCAACATCCATCGCCGATTCCGTGGCCGCGCCCATCGCCATCATACGTGGTGCAATGTTTTTATACATACTGGTATTATTTGTCGCCGTTTCATACGACACAGATAATATACGTCCCGCGCGTTTATGGTCGCCAGCCGCCAACGCATTGGCACGCGCGCGCGCGTTTTCCACCGCAACGCCTAAGCACTTTTCCATAATTGGTTTCAACACTTCGGCACTGGTATACATCCGCAGGTTTTCCGAAAACACATTTTCATTTCCCGCAAATTCGTTCAGAACTTTTTCGATTGTTTCAATGCTTTTTGCCGAAACCTCTACCGCTATCGTGGTTTCAATTCCCAACGAAATTGATTTTTGCAAATCGCGATTCCATTCGGTTTTTTCATACGAATTGAATTCGGTTGTTTGCATTTCTGCATCATCCAATCCACGAACAAATTCAGTGATTTTTGCAACGGTATCGGTTGCCATTTTCATGGAACGCGCCGCCGACTTATCCAATGTCGTGACCCGCAAAGTAATTGCCGTTTTATCGCGCGGCGCAGTGGTCAAACATTCGCCACGAACCGCAATCGTGCGCGGAATTGCCGGTTGATTTATCGCATTGAACAGCAACATTAAAATCGCGCCACAACCAACAATGGATAACCCCCATACGCCCAAAACGGTCAATTTTACGGTTTTCATTATTTTCATAACTCTCTCCTTTGTATTTTTTATCCCAGCATTGCACGATGAACACGGTCAAGTGTTTCCGCCGCCACAACACGCGCACGCGACGCACCATCTGCCAAAACCGCATCTAATTCCGCGGTATTTGCCATAAGCCGTTCATATTCACAACGCGCATCCGCCAGCACTGAATTGACTTTTTCAAATAATATTGTTTTTGCAGTGCCATACCCCATGCCACCCGCAACAAACATTTCGCGCAGTTTTGCAACTTCCGGTTCCGTTGCAAAATGTTTATACAACTGGAATATCGTTGATTCATCAGGATTCTTTGGTTCGTCCGGCGTTTTGCTGTCCGTAATAATCCGCATAATCTTTTTCTTTAATTCGGATTCTGGTGCAAATAACGGGATTGTGTTATCATAAGATTTACTCATTTTACGGCCATCCAGTCCAGGAATAACACCGGCACTTTCGCTGATTACCGGTTCTGGCAATTTAAATGTTTCGCCATAAATGTTGTTAAAATACCCGGCAATATCGCGCGCGAATTCAACATGCTGTTTCTGGTCCGCACCAACTGGAACAACATCTGTGTTATACAGCAAAATATCGGCCGCCATTAATATCGGATATGTATACAGCCCCATATTCACACCGGCATCAATATCATCACCACTGGCGGTATTTTTTTCAACCATTGCTTTGTACGAATGTGCGCGATTCATTAATCCCTTTGGCGTGACATTGGACAACAGTGTCGCCAACTGATAAACCTGGACAATATCAGATTGACGAAACAATACCGCATTTTTCAAATCCAACCCCAACGCAATTAACATTGCTGCAATCTCATAGGTATGTCGTTTTATAACCACAGAATCGTGTATGGTATTCAGCGCATGTAAATCAGCGATAAACATATAGGTGCGATTTTTTTTCGACAATTCAACCAGCGGTTTCAACGCACCGATATAATTTCCCAAATGCGGTGTCCCAGTTGGTTTGATACCCGTTAAGATTATTTTATCAGACTTTTTTGCCATACCATTTACCCTTTCTATTCATGTTCTTCGGCCGATTGTTCAATTGACGGACGAAATATTTCCACATCACGCGTCATAGCAAGGAACTTTTCCGCACGCCGCGCCGGTAATTCGTCCACCGGTATCGTTTCAAGTTCTTTCAACTGATCAACAACAGTGGATGCCAGCATTTCCATCGTCGTTTGCCAATCACGATGTGCACCGCCCGATGGTTCAACAATTATTTTATCAATAACATTCATATCCGCCATGTCGCGCGCGGTCAATTTCATTGCCGCCGCAGCATCTGCCTTGAACTTATTGTCCTTCCATAAAATAGACGCGCATGACTCCGGCGCAATTACCGAATAAATAGCATTTTCCAGCATTAACACACGGTCACCCGTTCCAATTGCAATCGCGCCGCCGGAACCGCCCTGGCCTACATTAACGGCGACATACGGCGCCCGCACACGCAACCCCGCCGATATAGTCGATGCAATTGCTTCGGACTGGCCACGTTCTTCGCCCTCGCGCCCCGCAAAAGCCCCCGCCGTATCAAACAGCGAAATAAGCGGCAAATCAAAACGCTCGGCTAATTGCATCATACGCTGGGCCTTGCGATAACCATCAGGGTTCGGCATGCCAAAGCGATGTTTTTGACGCGTTTCAATCGTGCGACCTTGTTCTTGGCCAATAATCACCGCCGGAATCCCGCGCCAATAACCGATACCCGAACCCATGGCCGGATCTTCGGCATACAACCGGTCCCCCGCCAGGTATGTCCAATCATCAACGATGCCGTTGATATAGTCCAAAAAGTGTGGCCGATTTTCATGTCGCGCCAACAACACTTTGTCATAGGCATCGTTTTCCCCCATACCGCGAATTTTCTTTGTTCCGTCATATTTTGGTGTTGTGACCGCAATCGGTTTTGGTTCACGTGGTTGCTTGGTTAAAACCGCTAAAACCCGCGCCAATTTATCGTGTAGTTCGGCGCGCGGGACAACCATATCAACCATACCATGTTCATACAAATACTCGGCAGTCTGGAAATTAGACGGCAATTTTTCACGAATATTTTGTTCGATAACGCGCCGACCGGCAAAGCCGATACGTGCGCCACTTTCCGCAATCTGGACATCACCCAACATCGCGAACGACGCCGTCACCCCACCAAATGTCGGATCGGTCAGAATTACAATATACGGAATCTTATTCGCATGTAGTTTATTTACAGCAACGGTCGTGCGTGCCATTTGCATCAGCGACAGAATATTTTCCTGCATACGCGCACCACCACTGGATGTCACCATCACAAACGGTTGATGCAATTCAATGGCGTGTTCCATACTGGCAATAATTCCGTCACCGGCGGCACGCCCCATGGACCCCATCATAAAGAACCCATTTAATACGCACACCGTCGTCGGCACACCACCAATAACGCCATCTGCTGAAACAACCGCGTCCGTGGCCCCGGTGTCTGCCCGCCCCTCTTCCAGACGTTCAACATACGGCATACGATCAACAAAACCCAATGGGTCGTCCGACACCGTTGGTAATTCTAATTTTTTCCAATCATTACTGTCGAACAGCAAATCAAACCGCTGTTTCGGGTTCATCATAAACGCATGATTGCACCGCGGACAGATATACAAATTATCCTTGTAATCTTTATAAAAAACGAGTCTGTCGCACGATTCACATTTAATCCACATCAACCGTTTGACGCGTTCATATTTATCACGATTATCGTTTTTTATGCCAGACTTTTTACCAAAAAACATATCCAAATCTCGTTTTATTTTTCACCGTTCATTTCCTTGGTCAATTCACGACTGGGTTTGAACAAAATAGTCGTGTTGGCCGGCAACGGCATGGGTTGACCATTGCTGGGATTATACCCGATTTTTGTTGCGCGTTTGCGTGGCTGAAAAGTACCAAATCCGCGAACCTCTATCCGATTACCAGATGCGACCGATTCCACCACATGATCAGCAATTGTGTCAACAATAGCCGCCGCATCCGCCGCACGCATACGTTTAAATTTAACCTGAATAGACCTTACTATATCTGAACGTTTCATGATTTCTTATCTCCTGTTATTCATGGTCATAATTATTGCCTGAAAACGCCCTTTTTTCAAGGGAAATATATTTTTGTCTAAAAAACGATGGGAAAATCGCGAATATCCATTGGCACACCGTCGTGTTCGGGGTCCCATTGTGATTTTTCCATATTTACAGTTTTGTCGCGGTTGAAAGCGACACCTTCAGATTTTAAATCACGATATTGCTGTTCTTCATACCCTGGGATTAAACGCCCATCTTTAAACACGACCCGATGCCACGGCAAATGCCAACTGCTTTTATTATTAGATGCAAACCCAACAAAACGCGCCATACGTGGCCGCCCAATCATACGCGCAATTTGTCCAAACGTCACCACACGCCCATGGGGTATCTTTGCCACAATATCATAAACTTGTTCATTGAAAGTTTTCATAATATACACAAACATCCATTATCGCACATATAAAAATTACCCCGCTGGGGCACTTTTTATATATGGCGGAGATGGAGGGGTTCGAACCCCCGATACAGTTTCCTGTATACGCGATTTCGAGTCGCGCGCATTCAACCAGCTCTGCCACATCTCCGAAAGCGTCGGTGTATTATACACAAACCATTCTTGTTTTCAAGGGATTTTCCTATACATCGAAATTGTAATTCTTAATCGAACGGACGATTGCGGCGACAAGGCGGTTTTGATGGTCGGGATTCTTTAACAATTTTTCTTCGCTACTATTCGATAAGTGTCCTAACTCAATCAATGCGCCCGGCACAGTCGAACGCAACACCGCGAACGGCGCGTGACGGACGCTGGGGCCGGGTTGCGCCTCCACCTTGTTCGCACGAAACGCACGCGCGCAACCATTGGCGTATTCTTCACTCATTTCAGCGACGGCGTGTTGTTGCAACGATGACAGCGCGGCACGAACATCACGTTCAAATTCGGTAAAACCATCCACCCCGATTTTATCGGCAGCATTTTCAGATTCCGCCAACTTTTTCGCCTCTTCGTCAGATGCTTTTTCGGAAAGGGTATAAATTGAAAAGCCCTTTACCGACCGGCTGGGGTTCGCATTTGCGTGCAGGGATATAAACAGGTCGCCCTTTTTCTGTTCGGCATATTCGGCGCGTTGTGCCAGTTTAAGATATGTATCATCGCGACGCGTCATATATGTTTTAAAACCCGCATCATTAAGTTTACTTTGCAGCCGCTTTGCAACCGACAACACAACATCTTTTTCGCGGGTTCCGCCCTTGCCTATGCACCCCGGATCTTTGCCGCCATGCCCCGCATCAATGATAATTATATGTTTTTTGGGCGGTGTTTTAGTTGTTGCCGCCGCCGTCACGGACTCCACAATTTTCTGTGCCGTCGTCGCAGACGCAGAAAAATCAAACACCAATCGATAATCGTTATCGCCATTTGGTTCCAGCAACATTATTTGTGACTTTTCCAGTTTAGCAATCGGCTTGCGCAACTTTGCAACAATGTGTAAGTGGTCGCCGGCTTGCACCTGGGTTAATTCAGACACCAGTGTTCCCGATGCCAATGTTGGCTTTACCGATGAATCCGCCGACATATTTGCAATATCAACGACCAACTGATTTTCCGGATATGACAGCGAATAAGATGGTTTTGATGATGTTTCGATTACCAAACGCGTTTTATTACCGGGCTGGACCCCCGTGCGCATAGATTTTAATGAATTACGCGCCGCAAAGGCGACCCGCGGCAACATCATTGCCACTGCAAAACTGAACCCGCCGACCTGTAAAAATCCGCGTCTGGATATTTTCATTGTCATACAATTATACCAGATTTTGACCCGACATTCAAGATTTCAGCGAATAAAAGCACCATGATGTCATCACCACTTTTATCATTGCGAGCAACGCGAAGCAATTCAGCAAATATTATATTGAAATTTTCAACAAAATGCCCTACAATACCCACGCATTGGTTGACGACCGATGCGGGGTCTAGAAAACCTCTGACACAGAAAAACTCTCCACCAATTATGGTTGGAGGACTGCGAATATATTGAATAAGCGGTACTATATCTGTGTATAGTTTTCTAGCCTCCAACCGCCCTTCGTCACGGCGGTATTTTTATTTAACAAAAATAAAAGGAGGAAAAAATGGCAATGATATTAATTGATGCACGTTATTACAGCGAACAATTACGACATGCGCGTCGTATGTTGCACCTTAGTGCACTGGATACGGCGAAACTGTTAAAAATATCGGTTAATGAATTACATAAATATGAACTTGGAAAACGTCCGATTCCATCGGATTTGATTTTTGTGTTGATGCACCGTGGGTTGGCATTAAGTATGTGCCGAGCATATAAAATCAGAAATCAGCAATCATAAATCAAAAATATTAAAAACGCCCGATGGGCGTTTTTATTTACTGACACAATTTGCGAAACTTTGTGCAACCAACGATTTTTCTTCTGATGTCATTTGGCGCACCGGAATGATATAGCACCGTGCACTGTCACGAACAATGAACACCTTGGTCCCGCGAACATAGGCGCGTTGCATATCATCAATTTGGCTACTGGTTAAAAACGCGTTCTGGGTCATTGATGAATTAGACATCGCGGCCTGGACCACCTGATACGCGGTTGCATAATCCCACATTTCGGACATGGTCGTCACATCCATCCACACAGACCATGTTTCATACGGATTTTCTTTTTCGTTAGTGGAACCCGGAAACACAACACCCGTGACCAACGCCGCCGCCGTTTGCAGTGTCGTCGGTTCAGACGACCCGGTCCCCGAATGCGCGACGGTATTTAATTGCATATTATCACCACATGCAAGATTCATTCGATTGGTATAGCCGGCCAAAACCGCATCAACGGCTTCTTGCCAATCAGCCCCCTTTTTATTCAAATCCAGGTTCACTATTTTTTCGGCCCACCCCCAAACATTTGCACCGACATTCCCAGCATTTGCGAATCGGGTCACCATTTCCGCACTTCCCCCCGGAACGCCCGCGCCACAGTAATCTGTTAATTGTGTGGTTAACATACTGGATGTTTCATTTCCGTATGCCATTGCAACCGAATGACATGACATTGCGGCCTCTAATTCTTGGCGCCGTTGCAGACAAAGGTTGGAATGTGATTTTGACAACTGTTCCGCCATATTTGCCATCGACAGGTATGACATAACTTCTTGCTGTACATAGGACGGGCAAAGACGCGCCGCGGTATTCATCCCATTAACGCCACTTTTTGTATTTGCATTATATTGCGGCAACAACACCGATGTATCTTTTTGCAGGCACAATAACGCATAGTTATACAGTTCGCTTTCCGTGGCATATTGACAACGGCCCGAACTCTGGCCCGGGACGACCGTCACATCGCCACAATAATCCGCCAAACAATTGTAAATTTTGCTTCGACACGCCGAATCCACATCAGGCTGTGTCACCATGAAATACGTTGTGCGTTGATTTGTCCTGTACGCATTGGCCAAACCCTGGTTCCCACGGGCCCCGCTTGTCACCGCCGTCGGCGCATATACCCCGCGTGCCGCATCCGTTGCCGCAAACGCACCGGTTGCAACCATCCCCAATACCGCAAATAAAGCAAGCATATTTTTCATGGAAAAATCCCTCTCTTTGCGAATAATTTTATCATACAAAACACAAAAACGCAAACACAGATTTACAAAAACGGTTGATTTAGGTAAATAAATTGGTACCATTTTGCGCATGATTATGCCAAACGAAGTTTTATCACAAATCGAAAACGACATTGCCGCGTTAAGGGGGTTTCTTTGACCCCGATAAAATGGAATCGGAAATTGCCACATTGACCGAAACGGTTAACGATGCAAATCTGTGGGACAATCCAGACAACGCGCGCGCCACATTACAAAAAAAATCGACACTGGAAAAATCACTGACCGAGTTGCGCGAATTGGAATCAGAGTTCATGAATCTGCGGGAACTTTACGCCATTGCGCCCGATGACGGCGATGTTATTTCCGCGATTGAAAATTTGGCAAATAACGCGCATCGCGCAAAACTGGTCACTTTATTCAGCGGTCCGGCGGACAACGACGGCGCATTTTTGTTTATCCAGGCCGGCGCCGGCGGAACCGAAGCCCAAGATTGGGCGCAAATGTTGTCGCGTATGTATTCCCGATGGGCGGAACGCCATGGCTTTACTATTGAAACGGTCGAAGAACACGCGGGTGATACCGCCGGAATTAAAAATGTCACATATCGCATTACGGGGTTGCGTGCATATGGGTGGCTTAAAAACGAAATCGGTGTTCATCGTTTGGTGCGCATTTCACCGTTTAATGCCAACGGCAAGCGCCAGACCAGTTTTGCATCGGTTGATGTATGGCCGGATGTTGACGACAGCATTGAAATCGATATAAACGAAAAAGACCTGCGGATTGATACATATCGCGCGTCCGGTGCGGGTGGTCAACATGTTAACAAAACTGACAGCGCGGTTCGCATTACCCATATTCCAACGGGCGTCGTCGTCACATGCCAGAATGAACGCAGCCAATTTCAAAACAAAGATATGGCGATGAAAATGTTGCGATCGCGCCTTTACGAATTGGAATTGAAAAAACGTGAGGCCGAAGAAAACGCTGCCAAAGCACAACAAAAGAAAATCGAATGGGGCAGCCAGATTCGCAACTATGTTCTGTACCCGTATCAGTTGGTCAAAGATGTTCGCACCGGTGTTGAAAAGACCGATTCGGCGGCGGTGTTGGATGGCGACCTGGACGATTTTATGTTGGCATCGTTACAGCAATCATAAGGTGCTTGCTTTTTCAGCACACAATCATATAATATTGGGGTTCGCACCCATAGCACAACTGGATAATGCGTCGGCCTCCGAAGCCGGAGATTGCAGGTTCGAATCCCGCTGGGTGCGCCATCCGCTTGCGCTTCGCTACAGCGAGATTTTTTTAAAGGGCACCAAAATGAAAAGATTCCTTTTGTTATCAATTTTATTACTGACCGCATGCAACAGTGTGTATGTTAAACCAGGGTCGATGGATAAAAGTCAAACTGTTTATGCAACACGTGGCGGGTATGGTATGCGTCGCAGTATCAAAGAATCATTAGAAAAACGAGGCTATACGGTTGTGGTCGGAAAACTGAAAAACAATTCTTATTTTGGTGGTGATGATATTTCCGGCGACATTGAACAAAATGAAATACCACATAATGCGCGCTATATTATAAAAACGGCGGAACGCAAGGAAAAATTCAACCCGTTTTGGTGTCCATTTAATGGTTTTTGGTGGTGGAATTTCAATGTTTCTATTGCCGACCAACAAACCGGTGCGGAAATTATGACATGGCGTGGCCGTGGTTGCGCACACAGTTCAATTAGAAAACTGAACGACATCTTGGACACACTGGAAAAATAGAATTTCCTTTCCGAAACACATGCGCCCCACCCCACAAAAACCGAATCGGTTGGGCTGTTTCTATTCCGGAATTATTACGACAAAAAATGCCCCGACGGGGCATTTCTAGAACTCCCAACGGAATCCAAAAAGGAATGTTGAATACAGCATATTTTCCGCATGGAACCAATCGCGCGTGCGTGACCCATCTTCGTTCCCCAGCGCCCATTTGATTTTCGGCACATAGATAAACCGAAAACCGCTGTCCAAAAAGAACGATTCCGAAATGCCATACGAAAACCCAAATGTGATAATCCCGGCCAGGTTAGATGACGACTTGGTTGACCGATAAAACTGTAATACCCCAAAGTCATCAAGTTGCCCAAAGTTCTGTAAATCAACCGAACTGGACAAATCACCGTAAAGGTCAGACAAATTCAACACCGTTTCAGAATCAGCATATCCCAAACCAAATCCAGCATACGGAATAAGTTTACGCAACGGTTTTTGCCACCCATCATAGAAGTCACGAATCGCCATCGCACTAAGCACATTTGTTGTCACTGTTGATTGAACACCACCACTGCGAATCGCAACCGACAGTCCGGGAACCGATCCCCCCTCTAACGGGACGACACCATTCAACAATGGCATTACATTATATTCGCTTTCCGAAATGTAATCCCAGTCCACCTGGAATCGCCATTGGGGCGTCCACGGCAACACCCAACCAATCGCCATACCGCCGATAAACGATACTTCTTTATAATCCTTGTTCACCGGCAAAGTTCCAACATCCGCGATACCCGCGTATACATAATCGCCACAATTTACACATGTATCGTAATATGCCGCAGAAATAATCGACCCGTCATTCGGATTATAATAATATTCAGATGTCAGTGTACCAATGTCATTTTTCATATTGGCAATTGCCATAGATATACCACCACGAAGCAATATAATAAAACGGCGACCGTCATCCTGGTAATAACCGGAACCAACATATTCGCCATCATATTCCCAATTTGCACGCGCACCACCCGTTACCAGGCACGCAATCAAAGGTAAAACACACAATACTTTTCTCATCATGGTCACTATTATATCACAAATTACCACCAGATAAAAACGATTTTATTTTGCAACAATATCATGAAAAATTTCCGCCGGAACAGTTCCCCCCGTTATTTTTGATGACATAGGTGTAAAATCATCGTTCCCAATCCAAACGCCAATTACTAAATTATTTGTTGCCCCAATAAACCACGCATCACGATTATCATTACTGGTACCTGTTTTGCCACCCAAAACACCGGGACACATTGCGCGATGACCGGTTCCACCAACGGCAACAACATCAGCCAGCAATTCCGTCATATACCCAACCGTGTCCGCCGACAAAACCAAAATCGAATCGGACGGATTGCGTTCATAAATAATGTTGCCCCCCGCATCAACAATCTTGGTAATAGAATATGGTCGCACAGATTCGCCATTATTCCAAATCACCGCGTAAATATTAGTCAAATCCAGCAACGACATTTCAGACGCCCCAAGTACCGTTGAATATTCGCGCCGCAATTTTGTTCCCACGCCCAAACGCCCGGCCATATCCAATACGGAATCTATGCCGAAACTTTCCGTTAATTTTAACGGAACCGAATTAACACTTTTTGCAAATGCGGTCGCCAAAGAGATATCACCATAATATCGCTCATTATAATTTTTAGGATTATAATCCCCAACGGCAAATTGCGAATCGTTAACATATGAATCTGGACGCATGCCGTTTTCCAGTGCGACCAAATACACAACGGGTTTAAACGCTGATCCCGGCTGACGCTTGGCCGTCACACGATTAAATTGACTGGTCTGGTAATCGGCCCCACCGGACATAGCACGAATTGCGCCGTCACGCGACATCGCAACAACCGCCCCTTGGTAATCACCAACTTTATTTGCCAACACACGTGCAACATGTTCTTGGATTTCCATATTCAATGTTGTATAAACATACAAATCCGTGTTAAACGAACCGATGCGAGACTCAACCTCATCCAACACAAAATCTGTCCAATATCGATACTTGTTCGTATCAGGTGCGGGCGTTGCGGGCCCAAGTTCACGCGCCGCGACACGGGCCTGGGTTATATCAATGTATCCCTGGCGCACCATCTCGCTTAAAATTGTTCGGGCACGCGCGATATTTTTTTCCGGATTTTTAAGCGGACTGTATGTTGTGGGTGCCTTTAACATAGCGGCAATCTGCACGGCCTGGGCCAAAGACATTTTGGTGGCGGGCACCTGGAACATGACACGCGACGCCGCATCGATTCCGCGCATTCCCCCAACCAACGACACACGATTCATATACAGATCCAAAACCTGATTTTTTTCGAAACGATTTTCCAACCAATGCGACAATATTAATTCTTGGACTTTACGCGAAATTTTTTTATCCCGCGTCAAGAATATGTTTTTTGCGGTCTGTTGCGTGATTGACGATCCCCCGGCCGCAAAGTGCCCACGAAAAAGATTTACAATCATTGCACGCATCGTGCCACGCATATCAATCGGACCATGCTTGAAAAATCGTTTATCTTCTATGGCCACGATTGCCTGCCACACATATGGGGGCAAAGTTTCAACAGACACCGGCGCGCCCATAATACGTCCAGATGCGCGAATTTCATTTCCGTGTTGATCCAAAAACATTACCGCCGCCGGTCGCGTTTCATGCAAAATATGATCCAGTGATGGCATCCGCAGATAAATTACAGCAACATATCCCGCGATAAAAACCGCCCCAATTAATATTAAATTAAGCAAATACACAAACACCCGCCGTTTAAACGACGGTTTTTGTTTATCGTCTTTTCTTGTTGATACATGATCTCTCATGAACCTGATTATATCACACTTGGATTGTTAATGGAAAAATTATCTGCACATTGCATTGAAAAATCCTTGCCAACATACATTATTTATAATTATAATTTCATTCGATTTATGGGGGAAAAATGAAAAAAATATCATTAGTTTTACTTAGTGCATTGGTGGCAACACCCGCATTTGCAATTGACTATGACGACGAATACGATGGTTATTATGGCGACGAACAATATGCAGAACCCTCCTTCACAAAATCCGCATCTGAAAAACGCGATACCTATGCCGGGATTCGCATTCATCGCAACGAACACATTTCGTTTAAATATAATGTGAACAATGGGGACGAAGCGACGATTCGCAGTGATAATTTCGGTCTGGGATTAACCCTTGGCAACAGATTGACCGACAATGTAAAAATCGAACTGGAAACACTTTACACCGGCGCGTCCGAAAACAAACACGCGACCAATTTTGATTATGACATTTGGTCAAACATGCTTAATATTTATATCTATAAAAACTTTGGTGGCGCGGTTGAACCATATTTTGGAATCGGTGTGGGAATAAGCGGAATTTGGGCCGACATCGGCACCAATGGCGCATTTGCCGGAACCCACGACAGCGGATTTGAAATGTCATTTGCGGCAATGTGTGGCATTAATTTTGCGCTTAACAAGTATGTGGATCTGAACCTGGGTGCGCGATATATAGACTATGGCGAAACTGATTTCGATAATGCAACGGCCCACGTCCGTGCAACTGAATTATACATCGGTGCCGCATATAAATTCGGAATATTTGACTAAAGAATCGCCCAATTGGGCGATTCTTTATTTGTTATTCTTATGAAAACTATTTCCATGAATCTGGGTCGGCAATAACGCAACGATTATTCCGATTCCTGGGCCATATACCCATTCTTCGCCGGTCCATACCGGTGCAATACACATTGCATAGACCAACCACAACCACGCCGACAAACCCGCATCGTGCATACGGCGCGTCATCATAGAAATTGCCGGAATAACGCATGCGATTCCATACACCAGCAACACGGCCCCAAATAATACTGTAAAGAAACCCGGATTTCCCACCAAACTCATTTCCAGCAACGCGGCGCCACCAACAAACAATCCGCCCACGGCGAAAATTATTAAATTGCCAATCCAAGATAACCAGTATTCAGAACGCGAAGATGTCCCCGACCATTCGGTAAATCCACGACGCCAAAACGCGTGCCATGCCGCCCAAACGCGTGTATATTTCACACTGTCGCCCGCACAGCACCCACATTGGCAATCGTTTTTCTTTGCACTAACTTTTTTGATTGATTTTTTTGTTTTTACATTTGCCATTTTATTTCCTCCATTCCGGACGATTATATCATAAAAAGGCAAAAAAGAGAAATAAAAAACCGCCCGAATTGGGCGGTGTAAATTAGAATCCGAAAACCATACGCTGTTTTGATTGACGTTTCTTTTCGTTGCGAACGGCCTCTTCCTTTAAACGTTTGCGTTTTGTTGTTGGTTTTTCATAACGCTGACGTTCTTTCATTTCGCGATACAGACCCTCTTTCTGAGACTTACGTTTTGCAACACGCAATGCCTGTTCAACATTATTGTCGCGAACCAGAACTTTTACCATATATAATTCACCCCCTTTTGGCGAACTTGTATTTTTATTAATCTGCCTGTTTAGTCCGTTCCGTCTGTGCTTTGCACAGCCGAAACAGCGACACTCAATTTTCGCTCGGCACAAATGCCTGCGCGCAAATTTGTAATTGCTTAAACTTCGCTTATGCTCGTTTTCGCAAACAAATTTTCTTAATCGTGCGCGTTGCGCGCGATAACGATTTGCTCCGTCCGTCTTCACAACCTTGCGGTTGTTGCGCCGAGACACTCAATTTTCTTAATCGTGCGCGTTGCGCGCGATAACGAAAATTGGTGGTGGAGCTGATCAGACTCGAACTGACGACCCCCTGCTTGCAAAGCAGGTGCTCTACCAACTGAGCTACAACCCCAAAACTTTGCCTCTTGGGCTATTTCCCAAAAAACTTTGCCTCCAACTATTTGAAAGCCCACATATCTTATATTTATTTAGAAAAAATGTCAAATATTTTGTTTCTTGATTTTATGTGTCCAATGTTCTAACATCCCTGGGATTAAAAAGGATTTTAATGATAACGCTGTTTTTATTCGCATGTGTATGGATTTGCACCGCCAAGGGAATGATTAAAACATCCGCGATTTTAACATACCTGTTCTTTTTGTTCCTTGTTTTGACGGCGATTTTCCACATAGATTCCGTATATCTGTTGCCGATTACGGTTATTTACGCCGGTTTTGCCGTTGTCGCCGCAATGCGTCCGTGGACCAGTGTCGACCGGACCAAGGCCCGTTCCATGAAACGCCGTTGGTGGAAACATCCGCGTGAGTTATTCGGTTATCACATTATGAATATAATTCTGTTCCCTGTGCCATTGCCTGTATTATCGTGGATTGGGGGGGTGACACTGGAAACTTTTGGCCCATTGATAAAAAAGCGCCAAAAAATTATGCAGACCAACCTGGAAAGAATTATCCCAGAATGCGCCAACCGTGACTTTATGCGTCGCGTATGGAACAACTGGGGCCGTTCCTTTGTCGAAGGATTGAAATTCCGCGCATATCGCCACAACATAGAAAAATATGTGACATTTCGTAATCACGCTATGTTGTTCCAGAACCCACAATTTTTATTGGCTATGCCACATTACGGATATATGGGTATAATGGCACTGGCCTTTGTGAACAGTGGTTTAATAATCGCCGTCACCTATCGCAGCCCCAGCAACCCACTGACCGACGATATATTACTGCAAAATTACGGCCATGGCTTTGTCCGCGAAGCGCACTTTATACCGATTGGAAATGCAATTCCAATGGTCCGTGCTTTACGCGATGGCGAGATATTAAATATTAACTCTGATCAACGCGTTCACGGCGCGCCATACATTGACTTTATGGGTGTACCGGCAAAAACGGCAACTGGATTGGCGCAATTAGCACGAAAGTTTAACCTGCCCGTATTAATCGCTCATGTTGAACGCACAACCGGCGCAAAACACGAAATTGTATTTGACGAAATTATTCACATGCCGCATACTGGCGACAATGATGCGGACGACATTGCCGGCATGGAACTAGCAAACCAAGCGATGGAACGCGTCATTCGTAAAAAGCCGGATGAATACCTGTGGATGCATAATCGTTGGGCATAAGAGAGAAAAAATGGCAAAACTAAGCAAAAAAATAAAAAAACTGTTTACTAATGATAAATCGGATGCCGATGCAAGCCGTGTAAAGTGGTCCCTGTATTGGCGCGTGTGGCGCGAAATCGGTATTCCGCAATTGAAATGGTTAATTGCGGGCGTTATTGCAACAATTCTTGCCGCCGGGGCCGAAGCATATACGATCACACTGGTCCAACAAGTGGTGGACAAGGCTTTTATCGAAAAATCAATGGTCGCGATTTATTTCTTGGCCGTCCAAATAATAATCGCATATGGGGTAAAAGGTGTTTTCACATATGCCAAAGAATTAATCATGTCCAAGGGGGGGCTTATCGCATACGCGCGCCTGGAAAAGCGTATTTATAATCATATGATTCATATGAATCTGTCGCGTTTCTATGGCGATGGCATTGGTAAAAATCTGAACTATTTTTCGGTCCAGGCCAGCGCGGTATTATCACTTGTCACAACTGCAATTGTGCAATTTATACAAAATATCGCTACACTGGTCATGACATTGGCATTAATGATTTATTATGCTCCGCAAATGTGCGTTGTATTGTTATTCTTGGTTCCGGCGTTATTGATTCCTATGGTGCTGATTATGCGTCGTAAACGCAAACTGTCGCGTCAATCGTTCAAAATTGCCAACGATGTGTCCCAATGTTTGACCCAGACTCTGCGTGGCATCAAAACGATTCAGTCTTTTGCGTCCGAAGATCGCGAAATGAAGAACTTTACAAATGTCTTGGAACGTTCTAATACAAACGCATATAAAAATACCCAGGCCGGTGCTCTGCGTTCACCGTTGATGGAGTTCATGATTTCCATTGGTTTATGTATCGCAATGATTATGGGGGGACACTTTATTACCAGTGGCGCAATTACAACCGGTGATTTCACGGCATTCTTGTTGGCACTGACCGCGGCGTACAAACCTGCGAAACGCATTACTGGAACCGGCGAATCAATGCAACATGGTATTTTAGCAGCCGAAGTTTTATTCGAATTTCTGGACAGCAAACCCGACATCGCCGATTCTAAAAATGCCAAAGTACTGACCGCTAAAAATCTGTCGGTTGGTTTTGACCATGTATCGTTTGAATACAATCCCGAAGAACCGGTATTACGCGACATCAATTTCCATGTGCCGGCGGGAACGGTGTGCGCTTTTGTCGGCGAATCGGGTGGCGGGAAAACGACTATGTTCAACCTGATGATGCGGTTTTACGAACCACAATCGGGCAAGATTACGATTAACCGCACCGACATCAAAAATTACACATTAAAATCTTTGCGCGAAAACATATCAGAAGTATCCCAAGATGTGTTCTTGTTCAATGACACAATAGAGGCCAATATTAAATACGGTCGTCCCGATGCAACACACGAAGAAGTGGTTGCCGCCGCACGTGCCGCAAACGCACACGACTTTATTATGGAATTTCCCGAAAAATATAATTCTTCGGTCGGCGAAGGTGGCGGCTTGTTGTCCGGCGGGCAAAAACAACGCATTGCCATCGCACGCGCAATATTGAAAGACGCCCCTATTCTGTTGCTGGACGAGGCCACATCTGCCCTGGATACGCAAAGCGAAAAATTAATTCAATCGGCCTTGGTTGATTTAATGCGCGGGCGGACAACATTTGTCATTGCCCACCGCCTATCCACAATTTTGGATGCAGATATGATTTGTGTTGTCAAAGATGGCCAGATAATAGAACAAGGAACAGATGCCGAACTTTGTGCATTGGGCGGCGAATATAAACACCTGCGCGATATTCAATTCAGACAAAAGGCCAAGAAATAATGACACCGCAAGACATAGTAAAGATATTTACAACCACGTTTCGTGACGTCGCTGGTCCACGAAAGACATTATCACCATATACAACCATAGAAGAAATTGGATTAGATTCGCTGGACGCCGTCGATTTAATAGCGTCATTCGAAAAGAAACTGAAAATGTCATTACGCAATGCCGCGGAACAAATCGGACCGGGTTCAACACTGTACCGTGTTTTCAGGGTGCTGATTGATACGCTTGTTGCTGAAAAAAAGATTACATCATACGATGCAAATACCGCGTTGCAGCAATATATGAACAATAATTCAATCTCGATACCGGGATATCCAACGAAACAGATGGTATCTATTCCGGAATCTTTGCTTAACGAATGTATTCATGCGCTTGCTAGTAATAAACCATTAATATCAAAATTGAAGCGGTATCAAAAATAAAAAGGAAATATAAAATGGCAGAACCAAAATCAACAATAACCCCATCTCAGGTCGCGACAGTATTTGAAAGCGTTTTCGTTGACAAAATGTGTGTAGAGCCATCTAAAATAGGTCTGGACAAAAATACTTATACCGAAGTTGGCATGGATTCACTGGATACATTAGAAGTCGTCATGGAATTAGAACGAAAATTTAGGGTAAAAATTTCTGACAAACAGGCTTCTTTATTGTACAGAACATCACTTTATAACTTTCTTAATGTATTTGTAAAAGTATTGGTTGAATACAATTATCTGACCAACCCGGACGCGTCGATTGTTATGACGCAATATGCAAAATTATTGCGCCCAAAAGCAGACAAAATTGTAAACGACCCACAAAACCCAGCAATGACGGCACCAAAATCATTATTGGATGAATATCAAAAATCACTTAAACACACCCAAGAATTAGAAAAACAGATTAAACAATATCAAAAGTAAAAACGGGGCTTTTGCCCCGTTTTTATTTCACCGTCAATTCCTTGCCGTGGGTGTCAACAACAACTGTTCCACCGTCCGTCACCGCCCCCGATAAAATCATATCCGCAACTTTATCTTCGATTGCCGACATAATAAGCCGTTTCAACGGACGCGCCCCGAACACAGAATCATATCCATTGTCCGCCAGCCATTTAATCGCTTTGTCGGTAATATCTAATGTGATACGCCGTTCGGCAAGTCGCTTTTCCAAATTACGTAATTGGATTTTAACAATGTCCGCCATCACATCACGCCCCAGCGCATTAAAGAACACAATTTCATCAACACGATTTATGAACTCTGGGCGGAAATGTTTTCGCACTGCATCCATGTCCGGCAAATTGCTGGTCATAATAATGATTGTGTTTGTAAAGTTCACAACATGCCCCTGGCCATCGGTGAGTCTGCCATCGTCCAGTATTTGCAAGAACACATTGAACACATCAGGGTGTGCCTTTTCGATTTCATCGAACAGCAACACCTGGTACGGACGACGACGCACGCTTTCGGTCAAAACGCCACCGGCATCATAACCAACATATCCCGGGGGCGCACCGATTAAACGCGCAACCGAATGGGGTTCCATAAATTCACTCATATCGATTCGCGTCATCGCAGTATCGTCGTTGAACAGATATTCCGCCAACGCTTTGGCAACCTCGGTCTTGCCCACACCGGTCGGTCCCAGGAACATAAACGAACCCATCGGCCGATGCGGATCCGACAGTCCCGCGCGTGACCGACGAATCGCACGTGCGACAATCGACAACGCGGCATCTTGACCCACAACGCGCTTGCGTAATTCGTCTTCGATATTCAACAGTTTCGATTGCTCTTCCATTGTCAACCGTTCCGCCGGGACACCGGTCCATTTACTGACCACCGCCGCGATATGTTCGGGCAGAACGGTCTTGTACTCCTTGGATTCGGCGTTCATTTTTTTAATCTTTTCTTCCAGTTCTGGAATCTTGCCATATTGCAACGCAGATGCCTTTTCATAGTCACCGGCACGCATTGCGGACGCAACTTCGGCCTTTGCCCCATCCAGCGCCGCCATTGCATCGGACAGAGCATGCATTTTTTCCTGTTCGGCTTTCCATTCGGCGGTCATTTTTTCCGATTCGCTTGACACTTCGGCAATTTGTTTTTCCAGCGCGATCAAACGTTTCTTGGAATCTTCGTCTTTTTCTTTCTTTAATGCTTGCTGTTCAATTTTCATCTGCATCAAACGATGATCAATTTCGTCCAATGCATCTGGCTTTGACGAAACCTCGATACGCACACGCGCCGCCGCTTCATCAATCAAATCGATTGCTTTATCGGGCAAGAATCGGTCGGTAATATACCGATCGGACAATTTTACCGCCGAAACCAGCGCACTATCGGAAATACGCACGCCGTGATGGCCTTCATATTTTTCCTTTAACCCACGCAAAATTGAAATCGTGTCGTCTACGGTCGGTTCCTCGATATAAACCGGTTGAAAACGACGCGCCAACGCCGGGTCTTTTTCGATGTACTGACGATATTCGTCCAGTGTCGTTGCCCCCAAACAGTGCAATTCGCCACGCGCCAACATAGGTTTCAACAGGTTGCCCGCGTCCATGGAGCCTTCACCCTTGCCTGCCCCAACCATATTGTGCAATTCGTCAATAAACAGGATGATTTCGCCATTGGCATCTTTGACCGCCTTTAATATGGCTTTCAGGCGCCCTTCGAATTGACCACGGAACATTGCGCCCGCCATCATCGCGCCCAAATCCAATGATAACAGTTTTTTATTCATAAGATTTTCCGGAATATCGCGTGAGATTATGCGTTCCGCCAATCCTTCGACTATCGCGGTTTTACCCACCCCCGGATTTCCAATTAAAACCGGGTTATTTTTGGTCCGACGCGACAGAACCTGAATAGTTCTGCGGATTTCTTCATCACGACCAATAACGGGATCTAATTTCCCGTCCGCCGCCAGTTTTGTAAAATCTGTCGTATATTTTTCAATCGCCTGTTGTGGCGTCTCTTGCATTTCATCAGGATTCATAATTTTGCCTCCGATACTTTTTTGTCATTTGTATATATAGTTTCACAATTCTCCGTTTCAAGATATGGGTATCTATGCCAAGCCTGTTTATGGGCAAAATAATAAAAACATTGCTTGACTTTTGGCGATTTTTGTTATAAATTGTGCGGCGCAGTTATTAAAGGATAAAGATATGCCACGTGTATGTAATGTTACTGGTAAGAAAACAATGGTTGGGATGAATGTTTCCCACTCTATGCGCCATACCAAGCGCACATTCTTGCCGAATTTGCAAAAATTAAAGTTTCACAGCGATATTCTTAATCGCGATTTCTCGTTGCGTTTATCAACGGCGGGTCTGCGCACACTGACAAAACATGGCGGATTGGATGCCTATGTCATGGCGAAGCCGATTTCCCGTTTAACCCCGGAAATGGCGGCGATTAAGAAAGCGATTGCTAAAAAAACCGGCGCAGTCGAAAAGCCGGCTAAGAAACCAACGCACAAAGCAAACCGCAGCGCGCGCTTGGTAAAAAAGGTTGAATCCAAAAAGGCCGCGAACTAATCGCGTGCGTTTGGTTGGGTTCTGGCCCTGTGGCGGAATTGGTAGACGCGCTTGACTCAAAATCAAGTTCTGCAAGGAGTATCGGTTCAAGTCCGATCAGGGCCACCACGAAAAATTGTTAGCCCGCACAAAAAGTGCGGGCTTAAAATTTTTCAGTGTCTCGGCGTAGCCCATATCAAATCACCATAATTTATTCATCGATATTAAAACACCAGCGAAAACGGACCAGTCCACAATCGGACGATTTTTACGAACGAAGTGAAGTAAAAATAAATTGCTAATGCAATTTGTTGTCATCCCGGGCGAGGCGTCAGCCGAGGGAACGGGACCGATCAGGGCCACCACGAAAAATTGTTAGCCCGCACAAAAAGTGCGGGCTTAAAATTTTTCAGTGTCTCGGCGTAGCCATTACGTTCAACGACAACATCGATATTAAAACACCAGCGAAGACGGACCAGTCCGCAATCGGACGATTTTTACGAACGAAGTGAAGTAAAAATAAATTGCAAAGACAAAAGTTCTCCTCCATTGTAGGAGTCCGCGCAGCGGTAGGTGGTTAGAAGAACCGCTCTTTAATCGCAGACTATCTTATCACCCCGCCCGTTGTGCACCTCTCCACCGTATTTGCCAGAACCGACTATTTTCTTTGACAAATTGAAAAACCGCCCGAATGGGCGGTTTTAAACTAACCACTAATCACTAACAACTAATGATTATTTACCCAATGCATTCATGATTTGATCATACGGAATCGCGCCTGGGAACGCTTTTTCACCAATAACCAAGAACGGTGTTCCATTTATTTCGAAACGTTGTGCCAATTCACGAACATTCGCCATTTCGCGTGAAACGACTTCGTTTTTCATATCGGTTTTCAACTTTTCTGTATCCAAACCCGCTTCTTTTGCGAACTTCATGATGTTGCCTTCGACAATATCCGCGATTTTTTCGCTGTTTCTGTCTTCTGGTTTGTAATATTCACGGGTCATCATCATGTCAACAAATGCCGCTGCTTTGTCTGCATCTTGCATTTTTGCTGCAATTGCTGCACGTGCCGGGCCATCGGACAACGGTCCATGGATAGAGAAGTTCTTAATAACCACGCGAACATCGTCACGTTCTTTCAATACACGGTCCAGTTCGCCATGCACACGACGGCAGTACGGGCAGCTGAAATCTGTCCAGACAAAGATTGTCTTTGTCGCATCGCGATTACCCAACACTGGGGCGTCCGCTATCATTTTTGCCGCATTGCTACGAACATATGCACGAACTGCTTTGTTCTTTTCAGCCTGTTGCTGTTCCTGCATGTTTGTGGCCATTTCCTGCAAGATGCCCGGATTAACAGACGTCAGATAATACGGAACATACAGACGCGTCACACATGCCGCGATTATGATAATCGACAACAGTTTGATTGATTTTTTGCAGATGAAAAATCCCATTGTTTGTTTCTTTGGGTCACCCTTGACCAGCATACCGCCGAACAAGAACAACGCAATAGCCAACAACAGAATCAAGATTGTCCAAGTCATATTTTTCTCCTTTTGTTGAACGACGATACCATAGCAAAACAAAAAAAAATCGCAAGGAATAAATGTTGGGATTTTCAATTTTTTTACATGCGCCCTAAAAGCATACGCGCGCCCGGAACACTAACACCCATTTGGGCACAAACACCCGCTATAAAACCCAATGTGATATCCAGATTTACGGGCAATTTGTAAACTTTATCCATGTATGGCGTGGCACAATCATCGCATACCGCCCGTCCCGTCCGTGGCGACAAATAGTGCAAATTATCAGTTCGCCCACACCCGGAACAATGCGATAAATCCAACGCGAACCCTAAATCGTGCAATAAACTAACCTCCCAATCCAGATATCCCGAATCGCTTTGCGACAAATTGCGCAACATATCTATTGTTGAATCATATAAACTGACATTGGGTTCACGTTCCGGCAACAGTGTGACAATCAATGCAAATGCCGAATTCATAAACGAAAGTTTTTTTGCATTCATCATTAACGGCACGGCGACATTTTCCGCTGGTTCCCAGTGAAACGCCCCCAGTTGTATGTCAAGACGCGCATTCCACGCGGCAAATCCAATTTGCCCCACCAGCGCACGATTCTTTTTCGCGACAACCGCACCACGCAAAACACCGCTTAACATGCCATGTTCACGTGTAAAAATATGCGCCAAAGAGTCACGCTCGTTCAGCGGTCGTAAACCGATTAAAATGCCGTCACTTTCCAGTTTCATTACGATTGATATTATACTTAATTTGCAATTTGCACGCGACAAAAAAATCCCGCGATGAACGCGGGATTTAACAACCAAACAATTATTATTCGGCTTTGGATTCTTCGGCTTTTTCTTCCGCAGCTTTTTCTTCGGCTGGCTTTTCCGCCGGTTTTTCTTCTTCGGCGGTTGTTTCTTCTTCAACTTTCTTGGTGCCAAAAGTCAAAACTTTACCCGCAACCAAAGCATCAATTTCATCCTGGGTTTGGGCCACAAAGACCTTTACCGGGACAACGACATCTGGGTGCAATGCGATTTTAGTATCGAACGCACCAATAGATTTGATTGGTGAACCCAACAAAACCTGAGCCGATGTGATTGTGACATTTGCAACATCTTTCAACATGCGTGCAATATCGCGCGAAGAAACCGAACCATACAATTGACCGGTATCGCCCGCTTGACGAATCATGTGCAGTTTCGCGTTTTTCACCGCATCAACATGCGATTCAGCTTCTTTCTTGGCCGCCGCTTCACGCGCAACTAATTCAGCCCTTTTAGCCTCGAACAACGCAACATTTTCGCGTGTCCAACGCATCGCTTTGCCATTTGGCAACAAGAAATTACGCGCAAACCCAGTCTTCACTTCGACTGCGTCGCCGATATTACCCAATTTTGTAATTTTTTCTGTTAAGATAACTTTCATTTTGTCTGTCCTTTTTTGTTTTAAGTTAGGGATTTTGTCCCAAACATTCCTATTCCTTATTAAAATTGGTAAGAATGGTATAGATGCGCCGTTGTTGACGAGTGCAGTGTACAGACGCTACATAAACGAGTCAACAACAAGCAGATATGCCATTATGATCAATTTACCCAAGGTTGTTTCTAACAAATGGCATCAACCCCAAATGACGCGCACGTTTAATCGCGGTCGCCAACGCGCGTTGATCCTTTTGTGAAACACCACTGATGCGGGATGGCACAATTTTACCACGTTCTGTGATATAGTGTGACAACATCTTGACATCTTTATAGTCAATAACCTTACCCTTCAACGGGTTTGATTTTTTACGATAAATTGCTGCACGAACTGCCATTATTCACCCTCTTCGCTATTCTTTTTCATCATGACGGACGGCGTTGTAGCCAATTCGTCGACACGAACGTTCAAGAAACGGATAATATCTTCATCAATCCGGCAACGACGTTCCAATTCTGTGACTTGGGCACCCGGCAATTCAATGTTAAACATAACATAGTGAGCCTTGCGATTTTTACGAATGATATACGCCAGGCTTTTCAATCCCCAAAACTCTGTGGATTTAACATCGCCACCCAATTCCTTTACAATTTCGGTATATTTTGCCGCTTTTTCTTTAACCTGCGACTCGGTCAGGTCCTGGCGGTAAACCAAGACGCTTTCATAATAAGCCATTTTATTTCCTTTGGTTTATATCAGCCGACGACCCCATGCCGCCAGCAGGAACTTTGTCCATTATGCCGATTTTTTTAACAAAATCAAGTTTTTTCGTGTTGACTTGCTTTTTATTTTTTTACTATGATTTGACCATAAGAGGGATTGAATGATAAGTCCATTTACCAGAAGTCTTAATCGTATGGCACTTTTCGTGGCGTGTGTGGTCGCGGGAATTGTGCTGTTTTTCGATCCATTTATGCAAATTGCATCGGCAAATGTTATTCTGAATGGTATCATTATTGGCACGGCCATTTTTGGCATTGGGCTGTGTTTTGTACAAATATTTCGCTTATTACCGGAACATCGGTGGCTGTACAGGTACATCGGCGGTGACCGCCGTATTCCCCTGCCCCCACGCATATTACGACCGGCGGCATTGATGTTAAGTGCGCGCCCGTCACGTATTTCGGCAACGGCATTGGACAGCATGCTGGACATGATTTTATTACGATTCGAAGATAACCGTGAATCGATTCGTTATATTACAAATATATTAATATTTCTGGGGTTGCTTGGGACATTTTGGGGACTGTTGATGACCGTTGGTGGTTTTGCCGAATTAATCAGCGGTCTGGACATGGCGGACGAAACGGTTTTGGAATCGATGCAGTTGGGGCTGGCGCGACCGCTGGCGGGCATGGCGACGGCGTTTACCAGTTCTATATTGGGACTGGGGGGCAGTTTGATCGTAGGTTTTCTGGGGCAACAGATTCAGATTGTCCAAAACACTATGTTTAATGAAATAGAAGAATATTTCGCCGCACATACACACACAGCGACCCCAGATGTGACTTTGGGTCAAATCGGAACGGCGGCGCGCGCATTAAATAAAACGGTCCAACACTTTGACCGAACGATTGCGCGATTAAGTTAATGGTTTATCACGAGGGAGAAAAATAAAATGCTAAATATTCGTTATCGTGAAAATACAAGCACATGGCCCGGATTCGTCGATTTGTTTTCGAATCTGGTTATCATATTAATATTTTTGCTGATTATGTTTGTGTTTTTATGGACCACAACCAGTGTATTCAATAAACAAAGTGGCGCGCGCACCGTCGCCGAATTGCGGGCCGAAGCGGCTGAAAACGCGCAAACCATCGAACAGATGCGTGCGGACGAACAAGAAGCGCGTCGCCTGCTAATCGCGGCACGTAATGAACTTATCACACTGGACAACGACCGCGCCGAATTAATTAATGAATTAAACGAAACAGATCTAAGCCTGACTGATCTGGCAACGGCGTACGAAGAAAAAATTGCCGACCTGACCCAACAATTGAATCAAGCAAATCTGGACAAGGCCCAGATTGCCACATTGGAACAAGAACGCGCAAAGTTAACGGACGAAATGTCCGCACAACGCGCGGAACTGTCCGAACAAATGGCTAAACTTCAAGCGGCACTGGACGCGGCCGAAGAAAAATCCCGCAACCAGGAAATTGAATACCTGGAAATGTCGGATCGACTGAACAAGGCATTGGCGGACAAAGTTGCCGAATTAAACCAAATGTCGCAGTATCAATCGGCATTCTATCGCGCGATAAAGGAAGCGGTCGGCGACCGCACCACCGTTCGCGCCGACGGCGACCGTTTTATTATCTCAAGCGATATTTTATTCGCCAGCGGTTCTTATACCCTGTCCCCGGATGGCAAGAAACAATTGCAACTGATTGCAAATGTTATCAAAGATTTCGAGAACAAGATTCCGTCCGATATAGATTGGATTATCCGTGTTGATGGCCACACCGACAAGAAGATGGTTATCCCGGGCACACGCGCATACCGCAACAATATGCAACTGTCGTTCTTGCGCGCGACTGCGGTCACAAACGAACTTGTTGCCGATGGCGTGTCCAAACGTAGATTATTGCCCAGTGGTTTTGGCGACATGTATCCGGTGGAATTGGGTAATACCCCCGCAGACCTGCAAAAAAACCGCCGCATAGAATTACAACTGACAAACAGATAAAAAAATCCCCTTTGCTCTGCGAAGGGGTGTCGGGGGAAACCCGACGGGGTAGTAAAAAAATCGCCCGAACGGGCGATTTTTATTATTTCCCACGAGATTTGTCGGAAACCTGTGATAAAAACGCAACGGCTGAATTTTCACTTTGTTTTTTATACAATTCCGCAACAGATTCATAAATGCCTTGCGAATGGATGGTTTCGTATTTTTTACCATCAATTTCTATATGATCTTTGTGAAGGCTGTGAAGCATTGCATGCCCCCCTTGGATAGTTCCAAAGTCTTCGCGAAAAGAGCCGTTTTCCCTTTTTATAGTAAACAATTTTTTCATTTTTTTGCCATCTGGGGCATAAACAATAAATTTATTGCCCAGCAAGCCCCGTTTAATCACAACATTTCCACTATCAATAGTTTTTTTCAGCACCTTAACAATCGCATTATTTAACTGTTCTTTCATCATTTGCTCCTTTTTGGGGTTAATACATTATTTCGTATCCTTCAGCGGCACTATCGCATCTGCTTTCGTCAAATGTCGCGACACAATCTTTGTATGATGGAGTATATTCATAGTTTATTATTTTATATTCATAACTATCACCCGACCATCCCTCAAAATCACCGCTTATAACGCAACCTGATCTATGTGCTGGCTTGTTGGGGTTCACTGATAAAGTATCGTACGCCCATATCTCTGTATATTTGCGTATTTTACATGCATTCGCCTGTGCATATTTTCTAACCTCTCGTTTGCAATCTACGTTCACACTCGAATAACCACCAATCTCTTGATAATGACAATATCCATTTTGTTCAACGCGTTTAGTATATGGCATACCCCTTTTTTGTAATTCTGCTTCACGTTTTTCTTTCTCTTTACGCGATTGTTCGCTTTTATAATCAGCAATCGGTTGTGTTTGCGCCTCTTTTAATTTATACAATTTACCATCTGTACTATAGCCGGAAACATCCAGTTCGCCATTTGCAGAAACCACATAATAATACTCTCTGTTCTTTTTAGAATCGTCACAAAAGTCATCAATTTTGTATTCTATGGTCTTTTCGTTATCTGTGATAATAACCGTATCATTACCAAAACGATGACACATTCCCCCACACAACATTGGCAGCGACAGTCCCGATTTTTCGGCTTGTTGTGCCAGACGCCGGCATGCCTTGGCTGGCATATCTTGCAATTTTCTCATAGACGAATCTTGCGTATCAGGTTTAAGAACATTTACATCAACATGGCTGTTGTTTTCTTTAACCAATGCATCGGCGAAACCCGTGCATAATTCGGGGCATTTTTTACCGCTTTGCCCGCGACCATTTTTAAGAAAGTCAGACATATTACATTTGTCCAAACACACCCGCGTTGCATCGCGTAATGAAAACGATTGTTTTTTTACCAATTCATCCAAAATACGCTGATGCGTGACACGCACATCCCACGCGGCATTGCTCGACCCGATAAAACCAGAATTATCCAATGCAGCTGCGATAACTTCACTGTTCCAATTAATAACTGTATCAAAATCAATTGTTTTCGCGATTGCGGCGGTTGTCGCCAACAAAACCGCACCGGCAAATAATATATGTTTTTTCATTTTATTTCAGCGCTCCCTCGCATTCATCGGCAACAGTTGCCGCACGTTTAATTGCACCAATTTGGGTTGCGTTAAATACCGTTGCAACACCCGATGCGACCGTCGTTCCCCCCGCCAGCACATTTGCCGCGGTGTTAAGGTTTTTCTCTTTATTCGCGTCCCCGTCACGCACGGTTTGCGAATTAGCGGATGCAGATGTAATTGTCCCCGCAATTCCCAATCCCGCACCGACACCCGCAGCCACCGTTGCACCGGTCGATTTATTATTTATTGACGACACATCGACAGTTGCCCAATTGTCGCACGCACGCACAATATTTTCCGCACGCAACAATTCCGCATCGGTTGCCGAACCATCAATACGCGCCTGCATCCGAACGACAGACAATGTTTTAACCGATTGCAAACATTCATCAATTTGCGATTTCAGATCACCACGCACCCGATTTGTTCCCGCAATTACTGCCCCAGCAAGATTTGTTGCGGTTGCCCCCGCCAATGTTCCCGTACGCCAGTTACCCAGTGTTTTCGATTTCTGTTCCGCAGCGGACAATTCGCTTTCTTTCTGTTGTAATTCGGCGGTATACGAATTTACAAATTCATTTAATTGCCGGTTGAAATCAGCAGGATTTTCAATGGTTATTTCTTCAATGGGAACATCTGCCCGTGACCGTTCCAGTTCTGCGATTTGACGTTCCAGGTCGGCAATTTCTTGGTCGGTCGCCGCCTTGGCAACACCAGTCCCCAGTGCTACACCACCAACAACCGTTCCGACGCCAGTCACTGCAGTATTTATGCCCGCCATCGTCTTCATATGATTCAAACTCGACCCAATTCCACCGCATGCCGTGCGCGCATTTTCAATTGCGTTCGTCAGTTCAGATGCCGACGACACAAATGGCACAACCATCATAATTGCAAATATTGACATTATTTTTTTCATTCTTTCCTCCACCAACAAAAAACCGTCAGGGTAATTGACGGTCGGGGTGTTAGCAAATCATATCAAACAATGACTCCCTTGGCCTTTTGCTTGCGCATTATAGCCCCAGGCACCCCGACATAATATCGGGGAAGAATACGATGCAAATAGCGCTTATTTGGATTACGACACATTTGCATCGGTTTGATATGGGCTTGCTAAAGCCCCGAACCCAATTCCCACTGGATTCGCATTAATTATATCATAAATTTGGCTCATAACAAAGAAAAATCGCCCGAACGGGCGATTTTTTAATTCAACTTTTCAATATAATCTATATCTATTTCGGTATTGAACATGCCATGGTCAACTTCACCATAAATACGCACAGTATCAGTTGGACCGATTACCAATCCATGCCATGCATCGTCATCTATTTCCACAATAATTGAACCAGTTGAATCTTGGAACAAATATTTTTCGTCGCCGTTCTTTTGAATAATAGACCCTTCGACCCATACCTTGGAATCGTCACCCATGCCCTTTACTTGATCCACGGTCAGAATAACATTTTCGCCACCGTTAAATCCACCCGGACCACCACTTTGTATCATCATGGTTTCGGTCATCGCCGCGTGTGCACCGCCAAATATGGCCGCACACCCAATTGCAAACAAAGATACTTTTTTCATTTTTTCCCCCATTGGTTAATTTATACATCCGCCAATGGTATTTTATCAAACACACACAAAAAAATATCTAGGAACGAAATAACAAAAAGAACCGCCGTTCGGCGGTTCCCTAATCACTAACCACTAACACTAACCACTATTTTACAATGTGCACATCCATTTGCGGGAATGGGAAATGGATCTTCTTTTTCGGCAATGTCATATACAGTTGTTCGTTAATATCCGCGGCAACCGCGTACATATCGGCATAGTGCGTCCAAAAACGCACAGTCAACACAACTGCACTGTCCGCCAGACTTGATACAAAAACTGTCGGTGCCGGCGATGCTATGATTCTTTTATCTTTTTTCAGCACTGATAATATCGCCGCACGCGCCGCCGCAACATCATCACCGTACGAAATGCTTATTGATAAATCAGTTCGGCGATTTGTACCATTTGACATATTTGTAATAATTCCGTTCGCCAATGCGCCATTAGGCAAAAATACGACCTGGTTATCAAAAGTATGCAATTCGGTTGTGAATATCATAATTTTTTTAACAACCCCGACTTTGCCACTGGCGGTTTCAATAATATCGTCAACCCGAAATGGTTTAAGCAATAATATGATTATTCCACCGGCGAAGTTCTGTAATGTTCCCTGGAGTGCCAAGCCAACCGCCAACGATGCTGCCCCCAACACCGCGACAATAGATGTCATTTGCACACCAACCGTGGTCAGAACAATTATGAACACGAACGACTTTAACAAAATATTAACAAACGAACCAAGAAACGATTGCAAAGACGGATCAAATTCCCGCAATTTCATCATTTTCTTAAACGACCGCATTATTTTATTTGACAGCCATATACCAAATATCAAAATTAAAACCGCAACCAAAAGTTTGGTGCCAAAACGCACCATCGATTGAATAAGCGATTCCAGTGCGGCATCAATGCTTGATGTTTCGATGTTTAATATTTCGGCCGGATTTTGTAAAATCTCTTGCGTGGTTTCAAGTATTTCGGACGGTTCCATTTTTCACACCATTATATTTACATTGCGATATCTTCACACTTTTCAACCGGTTCAGATTCGGTACATTCAACACCACGCGAATCCCACACTCCACCAAATCCACGACTGCCTTTTGTCGCACAACTTTTTGTCACAGTAGAAGAGCAGAAATGGCACACACGTGTTTCGCGGTTAAACGAAGACCACATTTCACGCGTTCCGGACGGCAATTCTTGGGTCACTCGCCCACTGGTGTTCATTGTAGAGAACCCCAGCGTCAAAACAGCCGCCACCCCCTTGGCGAAATCAGTATTTGTATCGTCGAGTTCAAACGACGCATCATTGCTTGTCTTGGATGATCCGCGTCCACCCTGGGCCAACAAACTTCTGTCCAGCCCCGTGGCAATTTCATAACTTATCGAATACGGTTCCGCCAATGGCGTACTTTCCGCAACGACACCGATTGGCGCACCATTTGTGACCGGCATCATCTGACACATATATTGCGCGATATCCGCTGAAGCGTTTTTAGTCGCGTCCGCAACCATTTTATTATATTTGGCATTGTAATTATCCTGGGCACGCCGCAGTGCCGCCACCCCTATCTGTGTTTTTATCGAATCCAGCAAGTGTGGGAAACGCGCGGTTGTTTTTGCCGCCCGACCCATAATCTGGTCAAGATTACGACCACTGACACAGAACTGAATTTCTGGATCGCTTTCAATCATATCGATGGTGCGATTAATCGTTCCGGCAATATTGTTAAGTTCTTCTTCGATGGTGAAAATGATTTCTTCTTGGTTTTTCACCTTAGTATTATTTTCACGAACATGTGCCATGTAATCTTGGACCCCTATTTTACCAGCACCCAAGATACCATCACCATCTGTCACATTACCATACCCGTCACCCATTCTAATCGACCCGAACGAAATCATACCGGTAATACGATATACATCAGTGTCTTTGACCGAACGCAATGAGCCCGTTCCAATAGTATCATCGGACGCAAATCTGTTGCAGTCGGTGGTGCTGCCACATACTTCAACCATTTTGGCATTGACCAAGTTTTGACAATTCTGCAACGCGGCGTTATCGATATTCAGGTATAATCCCATCAGTATGGAATCCAAATCATCCATAGAAAATCCAGGATTGTTTGCTTTACACACAACTAACTTATCCAATGGACAAATATCATGGATATAGTTGTAATCCATACCGATACATTGTGAAAAATCCGAACCACAACGTGTTTCATCTGTAAAGCAATCTTTCACTTCGGCGGTGCATGCATCGACACGCATTGCCGCCAATTTATCCGAAACATAGCCCCAAATTAATGGTTCCATTTTTTCACATGGATCTAATTCAACCTTGCAAAAACTGCGCGCCATTTCGGGCCGCGACAGACATGCGTCCAATGTCGCAACACCACGCCCCGCAATATCATCTGCGCATGCCTTGTGAATACAGTTGGAAATATTTGTTAAACATGATTGCCGGAAATTCGATTCCGCGTTTAATTCGGCAACCTTTAATGTCGGCGCGACCTCACGCAGGAATGCCGGCCATACCTGGTCCCGAACCGCGACACATTTTCCAAGAACATTTTCACAAATGTTGCGCTTGGAATTCAATATATCCATGGTCGATGTCGTTATATCATAAACATCCGTTGAACTTGTACGGGCGCGCACAGTTTTGGATGTCTTTTGCATATTTTCAGACGCAATCACGGACACACAGTTCACCCAACCCGTTCCACATGCATCATCGGTCTGCATACACTTGCGAAATTCAACCATACATTGCCCCAGGTCGTATTTATTCGCCTCATTAAAACTGTCCCGCAACGCGGCCCGCACATCTGCATTTGCCGCCGCCAGTTCTGTATTGGCCTTGGACCTGCCCTGTGAAATACTATTTTCAAATGCCTTACAATCGGATGCTATTTGACGCGCATATAATTGATGTAAAAAATTGATATCTTTTGCACATGATTGCGGCATTTGATTGCGACATAAATCGTCCGCCGCCATGAACAAATTATCGCCGGTTTGGTCTGCGATAGTGTCCAAAGAATTTTCGAATGCGACATCATCAAAATCAAATGACACATCGTCCCACAACGACAACAAATCCGCCCGTTTTTGCTCTTTTGTTTTTTCGGCCGATTCGCCATATATAACATTGCCATTTTTATCGTATTGGCGTTCACCATTAAATACAATATCAGCATTTGCACCGGCCTGGACACGTTCGACTTCGACAGTGCGTATGCGTTCGGCTTCTTCCAAAGTACTCTGAATTTCTGCAAGTTGTTTTTCCAATTCTTCATTTAAATCACTGCACGCACACGTTCCGCCATTGGCGTTATCCATTATACAGAACTGATCCATACAACCATAATATGCGTCATAACATTCCTGGTCATAAAGACCGGTGGCATTGACACGCGCCCGAACCGTTGTCCCGTTTTGTATGACGGACTGTTTCCGTGCAACAACCGCCGCATCAGCCCCCAGCACCAAAGCGATTGGCGCGGTTAATACAAATAATTTAAATACAGACTTTGATATCATATTCTCTCCCCTGGGCACTATGGTTTTACAAATCTCACAACATTTCTTCGGTGACATCATCAACGTTCAAATCTTCACAAGATTCAATTTCCTGGCAAAACTCTTTTTCGCCACCGGACATAAAGCCCATCACGCCACCGCCCAACAGACCGACAACACCACCAATTGCGGTTCCCCAACCGGGCGTCACCATCGTTCCGGCGGCCGCACCAGCAGCAGACGCGCCCGCACCGGCCTTTAACGCCGAAGTCCATTCGTCTTCGCCACCCGTTTCACAAACACGTTGCATACGGCAAATATGACAATTTCTTAACGACGGTTCATATGACACACTGCGAATATAACTATAACTGCCCTCTGAACTGGCCGGTTTGTTTTCTTCCTGATATTTTTTCAAACAGTATCTGCGATTAAGGTCTGTTTCTCTTTCTATTTTCAATTTATCCATCAACGATGCAAGAACCCGCTCCGCACGATTTTCTGCACTTTGATATGCGATTGTTTTTGCGCTTGCATACACACTTTCAATCAAACTATTGTGGCCCTTTAATTTTGTTTTTGATTTGCTGTATGTATCCTGGCACGCGGCAACATTAAAATCTTTCTCGAAATCGACAAAGAAATCGTCCACCGCATTATGCGCAGATTCCCGAACTGCGGACCGCAGTTTTTTACCTTCGACACTGTCTAAATCAATCCATTTTGACATATCGACATACTCACCTTCATCATCTTTGACCGCCAACAATGCGGACTCTGGCAAACAAGTCATATCTGTTCCGCACACTTTGCCCAGTTGTTCACCAAAATAATTCAGACACCCCTGCAACAAACGATAATCCATTTGCATCAGAACTGAACTCAAAATGATATCAAACTGCGTTTCATTTTTACACGATGGAAACATAGATTGCGGACAAAACGCAGCGATTTCCGTTGTCTTTTTACCCAAACATTCTGGTGCCGTAAAGTTAGCGCCACATTTATCGCGCAAACATTTATCGACATCATTCTGACAGAATTGCGTCCGCAAATATCCCAACTTATCACTAACCGCGGAACGAATTCCCGGAATCATTTGTTCGCACTCTGTGATAACCGGACAAATTCCCACGGCAATATCAACATCTGTCAAACACGCGCTGTTTGTAGCAGTCGAACAGTTATCTTCCAAACATGCCTGAATCCGTGCCAAACAAGTCTGACGCGCATACCGATCGGCATATTTTGCCGCATCAACCAAAATAGACTGAGCCTCGACTTCCCAATCTTCCAACACATAGGAACGCACCGCCATACATTGATCCAAAACATTTTCACACGCATTTGCACGACGTCCCAACAAATCCACATCTAAACAGTTCTCGAAATTAACGCCACATCCACCCTTGTCTGCGACACATGAACGATACGCCAACAAACATTCACCACGATTATACTTGTTTGTTGTGTCCAGCATTTCCAGACGCGCCTTGCGCACCGCGGCCTCGGCCACGCGCTTATTCGATTCCGCGTTACGTTTTTGGTCAGCCAAATACGATTCAAACGACTTACAATCTGCAACAATCTGGCGGGAATACAGAGCCTCTTCCATTTCGGCGGTACTTCTGCATGAATTAAGGGTATAAGCGCAATAATCCGCCGCCATTGCATACAGATTGTCACCAATATCATAATCGGCACCCAAACTATCATCATCTGTATCGCCATTACCAAGCCATTCTGCAAAACTTAACCCCGATGCCCTCGAAGATTTTTTTGCCGCATCAGATTCACCAAATACCAGGCGCGCCTTGGCCCCCAGTTGTTCGCGTTCAACACCACTGGTATACAAATTGTCCGCATCCGATTGAATTTTTTGGATTTCGTTAATTAAATCCCTGGATTTATTTATATTGTCGGAACATGCACAACGATACCCCTCGGATTCATCAAGCAAACAAAATTCATCCATACATGCACGATACGCATCACGACAAGAACCACTGTTTTCATTACCAGGATTATCGTTTCCACCAACCGGCCCGCCATTGCCACCGGGATTACTTGGTTGGCCGCCATCGCCACCACCGGAAACAGTTGTGCCAGTATTTGTATTTTGGGTACTATTGTTCAAATTAACCGACATATTTGAAATGCCACGAACACCCGCCATCGACACACGATTAACCCCGATACGTGCATCTTCGCCACGCGTTGTCGCCGCCGATACCATACACGGCACCGCACACAACAGTAATGCAATTACATGTATTTTCATATTTCCATCCTACAATTATCACGGTATATTTTATCAGATAAACCCCATTGGTGCAAGGCATATTAAAAAACAACTTGCATTTTTTATTCTGTCGCAATATCATTATGCACGTCAAAAAACCTAAGAAAAATCCAAGAGATAACTATGGCAAAAGATGATGTAATTGTTTTCAGCGGTGTCATTATGGACAAATTACCGAATACGATGTTTCGGGTTAAATTAGAAAATGGACATGAAATACTGGCAACCGTGTGTGGGAAAATGCGCAAGGCGCGCATTTGGGTCAACATTGGCGAACATGTTCGTGTTGAAATGACCCCGTATGATTTGGACAAGGGACGCATAACATTCGTTGAACGAAATCGTGCAACCCCGGATCAACCAAATCAGTAATTTATTCCCGTCGTTTGACGGGATTTTTATTCACTTTTTATTAAATAAGGCCTTGCCCGAAAATAATTTTTTTTGCTATCATCCAAATTGGATAAAGGATGAGAAAGGTACTAGCCGCAATTTTAGCGTGTTGCATTGGCATCGGTGTTTCCGATGCTGCCGTCCGTGATTCAACAACGGTCGCACGCGCGACGACAACCCGTGACGCTCGCCCACGTTCAACAAACACGGCCAATATCATTTCCCGCACGACCGCCACCACAACTTCACAGACTCGTTCCACTGTGACGGGAACAAATTCACGCACCAAATCTAATTCGCGTAATAACACGACCGGCTCTGCCCGCGCGACAGTGGGTCGTTCGGCGACCAACCGAACCAACAATAATACTGTGGGACAATCAAGATCGGCAATTTCCCAAGGGACATCGTCACGTGCCACAACCACGATTGACGCGCCCCAATCGAAAACTTTTGGAACGGGATATAACACATGTCGTGATGCATACTTTACCTGCATGGACCAGTTTTGTGCATCGGCGAACGATACATATCGCCGATGTGTGTGTTCATCACGACTGTATGAAATACAATCAAAGCAACGCGCATTAAACCAATCCGCCGACCAATTACAAGATTTCAAGGATTTGAACATCGCTGTCATTCCAAAAACTGCGGCCGAAGTCCAGGCCATGCAACACGCCAGCCAAGGCGAAATAATAGCATCAATTGTGAAAGACAAATCGTCATCAATGGCACAACTGGCCGGCATAAGTTCTGTTTTATCCAAAACAAAGTCAAAATCATTATCCACCGCGGGACAACTGGATATTGCCGGTGATATAAACGCGATTTGGGCAACAACCGATTTAACGTCCGGATTAAATATTTCTAACCTTAGTGGGGAAGCTTTATACAGCGCGGTTCATGCCCAATGTGCGGACATTGTTTCTGACTATTGTTCTTCTAAATCGTTATTAAACATGGTTGTTTCTGCATACAGTATGTACATCGAAAACGATTGCTCTCTTCTTGCGAACGCACTGGATAAAAAAAAGGTGTCCGCCAATGCGGCGATTCGTGAAACAGAACGCGAAATGAACACCGCAAGACAAGAAAACTATGATGCGCATAATTATTCATCTATTAACGAATGTATTTCGATGGTCCGCCAAGACATCACCGCTGATGCGGCCTGTGGCCGGGACTTTGTCCACTGTCTGGATACAACCGGACTTTATTTGAACGCGGCAACCGGTGAGCCAATATACACATCCGCATTTTATCAACTTGGCAGTTTATTATCTCTGTCTGGTGATATATTAAACAACAAAGAAAACCGTTCTCTTGTCTTGGAATTGAATCGCAAACGTATTTTCGCGGAAAACAGTCTGGATACATGTCGTGATTTATCCAGCAGTGTTTGGGATGAATTTTTACGCCAGGCTATTGCCGAAATATACCAGGTTCAACAAACAAAAATCCGCGAAGTAAAAAGCGAATGTCTTGATGTGATTAACCAATGCTATGACGCCCAGAACAAGTCTTTGCGCGATTTTAGCAATGTCAAAGAGCAGTTGTTATTGGGGTCGCGTCTGGAATTATCTGAAAAATTATGCGAAGAAAAATTAAACGCATGCAGCAATCTGTATGGCGGTGGGCAAGATGGTCTGGCCGCATTAAACACAGCCATGCAAGACATCGTCACTCAACAAATTGCCCAGAATTGTTTCCAAACACTACAAGAATATGTCCAAGAAATGTGCGCGGTTTCGGCCACCGACACCTTACATTCATATCCATATGCGTGTCGCGCATATGCACCGGGCGAACAACAATATGCCACAATATGGTCATGCAACACCCAACAAAAACAAACATATAACAACAATGATGATTCTTACAGCACCATCACAAGGCCTTCCCAGGCTGGCATGTGCGCCAACAAAAAAAGATACACATCATGTAATGCCGGATATTATATGATGGACATGGATGGCAATATAATATATCGCGATGATTATGCCACCAACACAAGGTCTAATGTTTGTGTAAAATGCCCGGCCAAGGGGTGCCCAACACGTAATGAAAATAATGATGTTGTATATGAATCAATCTGCGGCGACGATTACATAGGCAGTTTGTATCAAAAACTTGTCCGATATGCAATCAATGCATGTATGCGTCCATCTGAAATAGAAAACCTAAACAACAACGAAACCACCGGGGGTATTCCCGGCACCCTGCTCCAGGATGTCAATGCCACCATGGATATACTAAGGGTTTCTATGGCATCTTCGCTGAAATCAGAATGTGAAAGACTTGGTGGATATTGGATGTCGTCACAGTGGGATAAATCGGTTGAGGAAACAACAGGAATTACCGTATTGCAACAGTTTTATAACGAAACTGGGGCAAATAAAAAGTGGGGCTATTGCGCCGATCCTGATACAGTTGCTGAATTCTATACGGGCAAGTCCCAAGAGGACGACACCGATTCAGAAAATCCAGAAGATCCACAAAGCGACTTGAACCCATAACGAAAATTTGATATAATGCGAACCAAGTACGAATATGAAAAAGACATTTTTATTTTCTTTACTGCTTATCACAACAGAGACAATTGCGGTGACCCCGTGGTGGGAACAGCCGACGGTTTGTCGGCAAAATCCGGCAAACTGCTATACATCAAGTGGCGCGGGATATGATTCTGGCATGTGGGATGCAAATGCTAATTGTTGGGGAATGAAAATAATTTGCGGTGATGCATTGACCAACACAAATGTGGATACGCTTGTTGGTCGTACCGAAATCGCAAGTGGAACAAACATTAATTCGGACTATGATGTCAATTTATTAAACGGTGATTGCTTTGGTGCCCGAAAAACATCAAGGGATGGAACAATGGCATCCGTTAATGGCGCGATGGTTCGCGTGTGGTGTCCCGGCATATTGGACGTTGTCGATGCAACCGTTGAAAATGGCGAGGTCACATATGGCACGCAACCGTCATGTTCGTCGTTGGCAACCGATGGCCATGTTGCAGTTTCGAATGGGAAATGTTATGGCAAATATTATGATGCTGCGCATTACTATATTGAATGCACCGGCGAAACACCGACGATTATTGTCTTGAACGGTGCAAATTATGAAACGGGTAATGTTGATTATCCCACGACTCAAGCGGATGCCGACACCATATTCAACCAGATGTACAACAGCATTCATTAGTAAATATTATTGAAAAAACCGCCGATTCTGGCGGTTTTTTGTTATTATATATTGCAGACGACTATGCGGCCTTTTTAGCATCTGCAAATATTTCTACAGGCGCTTTCTTACCGGCCACAACATTTTTATCTATAATTATTTCTTTAAGGTCGGTTTTATCCGGTGCATCAAACATAGTTTGCATCAAAATCTTTTCCAAGATGCCACGCAACCCACGCGCCCCGGTTTTGCGTGCAACCGCCATCTTTGCAATTTCACGCAACGCATCTTCTTTGATATTCAATTTAACCCCGTCCATTTCCAGCATCGCAACAAATTGTTTCACAATAGCATTCTTTGGTTCGGTTAAAATTTTTACCAATGCATCTTCGTCCAAATCCTGTAATGTCGTAATAACCGGCAACCTTCCAACTAATTCAGGGATTATCCCGAACTTTACCAAATCAGATGGTTGTACATCACCCAAATAGTTTTTCGATTCACGCGCTTCCTTTGATTCGACATTTGCACCAAATCCGATACCGCGACGATCGCTGGCTCGATTTGCAATAATCTTATTCAATCCATCAAACGCCCCGCCACATATAAACAATATTTTGCTGGTATCCAATTGAACAGTGGCTTCGCCCGGATGTTTGCGCCCCGCTCCGCCGGCCGGAACATTAGCGATTGTACCTTCAACCAATTTCAGTAAAGCCTGTTGAACCCCTTCGCCGGACACATCGCGCGTCAACGATGGATTCTCTGACTTGCGAGAAATCTTGTCGATTTCATCGATATAAATGATTCCGCGTTGTGCGCGTTCAACATCAAAATTCGCATTTTGCAATAAACGCGTTAAGACACTTTCCACGTCATCACCAACATAACCCGCTTCGGTCAAAGTGGTTGCATCAGCAATCGCAAATGGCACATCCAGTATCCGTGCCAATGTTTGTGCAAACAGGGTTTTTCCCGTTCCCGTCGGCCCGATTAATAACACATTTGATTTTTGTATTTCCACCTTGCTGGATGCCGCAACACTGTGTCGTTTATAGTGGTTATAAACCGCGACCGACAATGTGCGTTTTGCTTCATCTTGGCCAATAATATATTCATTAAGAAAATCATATATCTTATGCGGGGTCGGCAATTTTGCCGCATCTTTGTGTATTTCATCTGTGCGTTCATCTGTCATAATGTCGTTGCACAACGCGATACATTCATCACAAATACAAACACCACGGCCACTGACCAACTTTTTTACTTCATACACTGCTTTGCCACAGAAACTACAAAACTGCTGATTATCTGCGGTCGTATTTATATCTTTTGTTTTATCGTCGCTCATCCCGTAATCCCCACGAATAAAATTATTTTCTTGTTAAAACGCCATCAATTAATCCAAAGTCTTTGGCCTCGGTCGGGGTCATCCAATTATCGCGTTCCATCGCATCGAAAACTTCTTTTTCTTTGCGTCCCGTGAAAGAAGCCATTTGTTTTACCAACGACTTTTTGTTTTTTTGGAATTGCGTTAATTGAATTTCCATATCTGTGATCTGACCTTGTGCACCGGCCATCGGTTGATGAATCATAACCTGGGTATTTGGTAAAACAAACCGCTTACCGCGTTCCCCGGCCGCCAACAATACCGATCCCATTGATGCGACCAGTCCCATACCAATTGTTGAAACCGGTGATTTAATATACTGCATAGTGTCCATAATGGCCCAGCCAGCGGAAACATCGCCCCCCGGCGAATTAATATACATAGAAATATCCGCATTCGGATTTTCCGATTCCAGAAACAGTAATTGGGCAACAATGCTGTTCGCCATATTAGGTTCTATTTCACCACCAACCATAATAATACGGTCACGCAACAAACGCGAATAAATATCAAAAGACCGCTCTCCGCGCGGTGATTCTTCGATAACCATAGGTATAAGTGCCATTCATAAATCCTTTATTTCAAACGAAATTATATCACATAAAAACCCGATTCGCCAATTTTCATAGGCGCGTGCCATAAATATAAGTTTTTAATCTTATTTTGCAAGTGTCACATCTTGACAAACGCCAGAAAAAGTTTAATATTCCTGGTCTTGCAAAAAAAAGAGATATAAAAATATGCTGTGGACACTGATTACCGCGATTATTTATAAAAACCAGATTGAAAAATCATCCAATAACACAATGGATTCAGAGCATACGCCCGGATTCTATAAAATAGAATCGGTTCGTCTGCAAAAATATTCGACCGCTATGGACAAAAAACTAGCATCCGCGATATCACGACACGAACGCGCTAATCATACAATGTCACACGCGGCCCAGATGGGCAAACCGTCGGCAATTCAAAATCATATTTATGCCAAACTGATTGCGGCCGAAAACCTTGTCCTGTTATCGCGTCATTTGGCAACCAACGCCGTAACCGATTCGGTCAACATGACCAGCATGACACGCGATACAAATCAAGATATTGACTTTGCATATGATTTAGCCTACGGCACCAAACGGACAAAAATGAAATACATTTTATCGAAAATCCGCGCAAAATAGCCCAGGATAAAGAAATTTTATTTTTCCATTAATACCGTAATACCCGGCAAATCGCGTCCTTCGATATATTCCAAAAACGCACCGCCACCGGTTGATACATATGAAATGTCATCTTTGACACCACATGCCTCTAGACATGCAACCGTATCACCACCACCAACAATACTTTTCAATTTTCCTGCACGCGTTTGTTCTGCAATCGCCCGCGCCAACGCAAACGATCCAACGGACCAATTCGGCGACCATTCCGCCATACCAACGGTTCCGTTCCAAATCACGGTTGCGGCCGACCGAATCACATCAACATCACGCGCAGTTGTCAATGCCCCCGCGTCCAGAATAATATCGTCGTCTTCAATTTCATCAAATGTTTTGTCGGTGCGTGTCGCATTACGCGCAAACTCTTTGGCCACACCCTTATCCAACGGAATAAGGATTTCACAATTATTCGCGCGACCATATTTCAATATTTCCAACACGATATCTTTCTGGTCTGGTTCATAAAGTGAATTACCAACATTGGCACCGACCGCATAGTTAAATGTTGTTCCCAGCGCACCCCCAATAATCAATTTATCTGCGATTCGCGCAAGTGCCTTCAGAACCCCAATTTTTGTTGATATTTTGGCACCAGCAACTATCGCAACCAACGGGCGCACCGGATTATTCATAACCGCGTCCAATTGTTCAATTTCCGATGCCAATAATTGCCCAGCATACGACGGCAAATATTTTGTGACACCAACGGTTGATGCATGCGCACGGTGCGACACCGCGAACGCATCATTCACAAACAAATCGAAACCATCAGCCAACTTTTTAGCAAATTCTGAATCATTTTCTTCCTCGCCAGAATAGAACCGAACATTTTCCAGCAACACCACATCACCATCATGCATTCCGGACAAAAAGTCTTTATCCAAACAATCTTTAATTAATGGGATATGCATATATTCCGCGACGGGCGCCAGCGTATATTCCATATTTCGCATTCCCCGCGGTCGCCCAAGATGTGCAACAATCACAACCCGCGCACCCGCATTACGCAACGCGTTTATTGTTGGCATACTTTGTTCTATTCGGAAAGCGTCGGTTATTTTTCCATCAACAATTTGGACATTAAAATCGTCACGCAACAAAACATATTTACCGCGAACATCAACATTATCAATCGTGCGAATTTTCATTTTTTATCCTTTCCTTTACCGGTCCGAAACTCTTTCTATAATGTTCATTTATACCATATTTTTCGATTGCCTGTAAATGGGATTGTGTTGGATATCCGGCGTTTTTATCCCATCCATATTCGGGATATTTCTGCGCCAATTCACGCATAATTTTATCGCGTGTTTCTTTGGCAATTATAGATGCCGCGGCAATAGACAAAGATTTTGCATCGCCACGAACCACCGATTCGCCGTGCACACCGTCCGGCACCCTGTTTCCATCAACCAGACATAAATCCGGCACATGATTTAACCCCGAAACCGCGCGCTCCATCGCACGCATAGACGCCCATAAAATATTCAGTTCATCTATTTCTGTGGGACTGCACGAGCCAACCGCCCAAATTGTGTTTTGCACGATCCAATCATACGCCACCCCGCGTTGATGCGGGCTCATCTGTTTAGAATCGCGAATTACAACGGGTATTTCTATATCGAATCGCGGAAAAACCACCGCCGCCGCGATAACCGGACCACACAACGGTCCACGCCCAGCCTCGTCAACACCGGCGATTACGCCACCATGTGACAATTCTATTGAAAAATCAGGATTCATTTTCATTACAAATTATATAGACAAGCGATTCTGCACATATTCATCTTGGCTGTTGTACAGCGGCCATTGCCCCCCCGCCAATTCTTCCATAGATGTCAACGGCTGATTAAGGCGCGCACGATATAACCACACATTAGACATAACGCGTTTAATATAACTGCGTGTTTCATAAGCAGGAAAACTTTCGATATACAAAAGCGGGTCGTTTGTCACAAAAGACTTTTCGAACTTTATCAATGTTCCCATACCCGCATTATATGCCGCCAGCATTTTGATAATATTATTATCTATATTTGGATGTGCCAACAAATCAACAATATATTGTTGCCCCAAAAACATGTTATGTTCTGGTTTAGACATATCGATATCGTCCATTTTTACATTGTTGCGTCGTGCGACCCGTTTTGCGGTACTTGGCATAATCTGCATCAGTCCATTTGCCCCCGCACCCGATTTTGCCGATGACCGAAATCCGCTTTCTTGTTTTGTAATCGCCAATAATAAAGCCCTGTCGATGGACCACCCACCCATAGGTTCCCAATCAGGCAAAGGATATTGCGCGGTATAAATAATATCTTCATCGATTTCCAAAATACCACGATCGCGAATAACACTGGATGCCTGGATTGATACACGTGGCAATCCATATGCCGTCGCCACAGAATTAACGGCATGCAATGTTCTGTCGGATGCACGCGCCGTGATAAGATATTTCAGATATTGCTCTGCGCGTTCACGATTATTAACCTGTAATAAAGCAAGGGCCATTTTGCCGTATTTACTGGACCGTAATTCATCATAATCTTCTTCGGTACAATCCTGCTCAAAAAACTCATATTCTGGTACATTCCCCAACATGGTGGCCGACAACGCACCATAGAAAGCCATCGGATGTACCGCGGCAATTCGCCAATATTTTTTTGCGGTATCCCGATTACCATTGGCATCAGCAGCACGCCCAGCCCAGAAAGCCGCCTCGGTTTTTCTTGCATTATTTATTTGCTGCAAATCCAATATCCGCGCAAAATATTTTTGGCTTTCATTATATTTGCCTTCTTTGAAATAGAGCAAACCCATCGACCACAGCCCATATTCAGAATTTGCATCCGCGGCCACGAACCCCCATTTTTTAGCCAATTCATATTCACCGTTTGTATAATAGATATATGACATACGCCCCGCCAGTCGTCCATAATCCGATTCGGTAATCTTACGTTTGAACGAAGAATCTTCCAGTATCTGTCGTGCGGTTTTTGTACTGCCGCTGCGAATCGCTTTTTTAAATTTAGTAATTTTATCCGCAACTTTGCCGGAATATTGCTTGGCAGTCCATGTTTCCGATTGGGCGGTTTCGATTGATTCACTGCCGGAAATAGAACTCGGCAAACTTGGTTTACGAACCTTTACCTTTTTAATATTTGCCAGTTTCGCCATACGATCGGCACCGGGCATATCATAATACTTATTCATCCAATTAACGACTTCTTGACCCTTGGTATGATAAGTTTTTGAAACATAACGTTGCATCAGAACTTCATTCATCAACAACTTATCTTCTATTAGTTTTTCGAGTTTAATTGCGGAATCTATTTTTTCTTTGTCTTGCAAAGAAAAAATTTGTTCATACAAACTTGCATCAACATCCGACAAAACATCCGGCGCGTCAACCGCGAACACGGAAAGCGGCAAAATAATTGCGATAATAATCCCAACGATTTTTTTCATTTTATATTAAAACAAAGAGGTCTTTGGTAATTTACAGACCACCGCCCCCTCATCATCCTCTGGTATTTGGTCAATAATCTTTTTGAAGTCCGATATTTTGGAAAACTTTCTATACACAGAAACGAACCGCACAAACGCGATTGGATCCAGGTTCAATAACGAATCAGAAACCATCTGGCCAACCATACTGCTGGGCACGACATCATCACCCGTTTCCGTTTCAAGCCGCCGATGTATCGATGTCACCAACTTATCTATCTGATCGTCACTTACATCACGGTTACGACATGCCAATTTGATACTGCGTGTTAATTTTTCGCGATCGAACGGTTCCAGTTTGCCACTATTTTTACGAACGGTTAAATCGCGCATTTGAATGCGCTCTACCGTTGTGAACTTGGCACCGCATTGATTACACACGCGCCGCCGGCGGATAAGTGAATCCTCGGTATCTGGGCGCGAATCCGCAACACGACTGTCACTAGAATTACAATATGGGCATCTCATGATTAGTATAAATTTAGCAATCAATTCTGTCGCGTGCAAGCATATTTTGCATTTTCACCAAACCAAAAAAGTGCATTTTTTACAAAAATCAAGTCATTTATTTTACAGAACCCGCTTATCAACGACTTTTTTACCGCATCAAAATATGATAAAATAGCATACACAGGGAATAAATCCGAGAGAAATGGAAAAATACATTAACAAAATCTTGGCCGGCGATTGCATAGAATTAATGCGTGGCATACCCGATGCATCGGTCGATGCCGTGTTTGCCGATTCCCCATATAATTTACAACTTGGTGAAAAAACTCTTTACCGCCCCGAAGATCAAACCGCCGCCCGCGCGGTCCGCGATGAATGGGATACGTTCGAGAGTTCCGATGCATATACCGAATTCACACGCAAATGGATTGCGGAATGTAAACGCGTTCTTAAACCGGACGGTGCATTCTGGACAATTGGCAGTTATCATAATATTTTCCGTATCGGCGCAATAATGCAAGATTTGGGTTTCTGGATTCTTAACGATATTGTGTGGGTAAAAACAAATCCTATGCCAAATTTTCGTGGCACACGTTTTACCAATGCACACGAAACATTAATTTGGGCCACCCCGCACAAGACCGGAAAATATACCTTTAATTATGAAACGATGAAAAAATTAAACGGCGGAAAACAAATGCGTTCTGATTGGGCTATGAACATATGCCTTGGTGAAGAACGGGTCAAGGGTGCCGATGGTAAAAGCCTGCATAACACCCAAAAACCACTTGATTTACTGCGCCGTGTAATACTTGCATCGACAAAACCTGGGGACATAATCCTGGATCCATTTATGGGTTCCGGCACAACGGCGGCGGCGGCGTGCGAACTGGGGCGCAATTTTATTGGGATAGACCGCGATATAACCTATGTTGCGGCTGCACGTGAACGCGTTGCTAATGTGACACCGATCGATTTGTCGGATATCGAAGTATCTGCACCAAAGCGCGCCGAACCACGCATCGCATTCCGTGAATTGATTGATGCGGGATTACTGCACATTGGTCAAACACTGGTCAGCCCGCGCGGCGAACGTGTAATGATTACACACGATGGACAACTGGCACACACGTTATATGGCAAGGCATCTATTCATGTCATGGCGGCGCGTCTGCAACACAGTGTAAGTTTTAATGGCTGGGATTATTGGTCGGCGATAAAGCGCGACGGCACACTGGTTCCTATTGATGAACTGCGTAAATATATCCGCAATATCAAACGCAATATGAAACAAGCCGCATAATAGAAACATTGATGTTGAAAAACACCGCCAATCTTGGCGGTGTTTTTCGCATCATAAATATCAAATTAGAACAATTTGAATTTATAGTTCGTACCCGCACGGAACGATACATCCGCATTGGATATACCCGCACCGGCATTGATGGACCAGCGATTGGTCAAGCCCATTGCCGCGCCAAACGCCGCCGCGGATTGACCATTAAAGTATCCATAGCCCGCACCAACCGAAACCTCGCCGCGTTCAACACCAGAAACCGCAACCGACGACAGTGCCACAGCACCCGCAACACCCGCCGACAGGTTCTTGTCCAGCGATTCAACACGTTGATCGGTATATGTTCTGGCCGTTGCCACCGCGCTGTCCGCAGCCGCATCAACCGCCATACTTAACTGATCAAGGTTCTGGGCAACCGTATTCGTCGCCGACACATGTGCACCGGACAACGCGGTCATATCACCCAATGTATCTTCGTGCGCACTAAGTCCGGCATCCAACGCATCCAATGCACCACGAACTGTTGTTGTTCCGCCACTAACCGCCAAGAATGATGTTGTCGCGCTTGGGGCTTCGTCACTGTAATCGACATCACCAATTGCCGCGGTGTTGGTATCAACCTGGGCATTTGTCGCCGCCAACGCATTCTTTAACGTTGTCGCCGTTGTTGCACCGTTCACTTGGGCACCGGTATATGTCGCGTTTCCAGCACTTGCCAACACGGTTGCAACCGTTGCCAATGTGTTTGCCCCACCGGTCGTCTGGGCCTCGGAACCATTATCGATTGCATTGGCTGTCGCTGTTCCAGCAAACTTCAACGAACCACCCAAAGTGGTGTCGCCTGTCACAGACAAATCGCCACCAACACTCGCGTCACCAGATGCCGCCAACGTCGTTGTTGCAATACCACCGTTCGCGGTTAACAAACCTTCAAACGTGTTCGTACCCGTAAAGGTATTGTTCGTACCCAAACCTGCCTTTTCGGCATCCAATTCATGCAAAGCACCGGTAACCGTTGTCGCGGCAATATTGTTTGTGCCACCCAACGCCGCCAGGCCATGTTGTAATTGGTCTTCGACATTTTCGTCGACATCCAATCCCAACAGGTTTTCAGCCCAGTTGTGCGCCTGGTTGTACACAGCGGTCACACCTGTCGTCACCTCTTCTTTGGTTGCATATGTTGCCTTGATATTATTACCATCTTCGTCACCATATGCCTTGGCAACAATTGTCGCACCACTGACAATATCAGCAATATTGCTAGCATTTGTTTCGATTGCCGCGGTATTTGCATTGATTGCACCAGCAACCGTATGATTGGTCACACCGGCATCATTCAACACATCGATTTTATAATGACCTTCGCCATCCAAATCGTGCTGTAACCCAGCATTCAAATCCCAACCAAAATCATATTCAGACATTACGTCCGCGGTCAGTTGCATATAATTTGCCACCGCTTCGGCTGTGGATGCAGACGTCAGATTTTGATTCGCATATGTCCCAGTTGTCAACAACCCAGCCAACGCGGTTCTCTTATCCTTGGCGGAATCGGTTCCACTCATAATGCCATCAATTGCCGTATGCAGCGCGCCTGCGTTGGCGGTTTCTGTCATTGTAATATCAACAACATTACCCGTCCCCGGTGTCAACGCGACCCCGTTAACCTTTACGCCCTGGATTGCGCTGTCGGCAATAGCCTTGGTTGCCGCCAAACCAGTTGTTGCATCATTCACTGCCGCCGCCACATCATCATATGTGCCAACCTTGGCCGCTGTGATACCAGAATTTGCCGCCGCCAACTGGTCACTGGTCAACGCATCTTGCTTGCCGGACCATGTCGCCTTTTCCGATGCGGTCACGTGAATATCGGCATCCGCAATATGGGCATCATAACCAGAAACCTTGGCTGCTGTGATACCAGAAGTCATCGGATCAGACGCATTAATATCGCTAATCGCATCTGCATTAGTTTTAACCTGGGTATCCAACGCGGTCAACGCATCACCCACAGTCAAATGATCCGAATCGGCCGCGGTATTCATATCGGTATTAGACTTAATATAATTACCATCAGTCCACGAGCCTAACTTTGTATCCAAACCCGATTCGTTAATCAACTTGTCACTGAACACAATTTTATCGCCGTCTTTGGACACGCTGGTAAAGTAATTCATCCCTTCGATTTCCAAATTGCTGTCCAGTGTTGCGCCACCAAAATCCAATTCGACCTTGTTAGATGTACCATAACCGGTGTTTGCCAATTTAATACCTTTGACATTTGCGCCCGTTGTTGCGGCAAAAGTATCAATCGCCCCCGAAATTAAATTCGCATCGACATACAAATCACCACCGGTCACCGTTCCCAAATCGCCAGATGTTTCGATATTGCTGTTACGCGTATCCAACACGCCGGTACTGGCCAATGTTCCATCGAATTTCGCGCCCGACGCCAACATCAATGCGTTGCTGGACGCGGTGTTGTTAAAGTGTGTTGTCCCAGACAACATATTTATCACACCGTCGCCGGTAATTGTTGCACCGGATGCAAATGTCACATCATTTTTCAGGTCAACTGTTCCAGTGTTGCGCAGTTCCGCGGTTGTATCAAATGTATCCGCATCGAATTCGGTATATCCCATGTTGTCATACAAACCGTAAACTGTTGTTGGATCGGAATGCACGATACCAAAGTTGCGGAAAGTTCCATAAATTTCCGAATTCAACAACATTGTTGTCGCGCCCGACGCGTTGTTAAATGTATTCCCCGCTGCGAATGTTGAATCAACCAACTCCGCCACACCTTCGTTATTAACATCAACGCCAATCTTGGAACTGTTAAGTCCCAACGCACCGCCTTCGGCATTGTTAATTGAACCAGTTCCTTCGACCTTGGCATTTTCTGTTACAAACGACGAATCGCCATCGATGGACAGGTTTGCCCCCAATGTAACCGATTTTGCGCCGTCACCGGTTCCGTCACCGAACAATGTAACATCTGCTTTCTTAATTTCTGCATCGGTCGTAACCGTGGCATCATTATCGGTCACAGAATACAAGACGCCCTGGTAATCACTGCTTGTCGTGCTGTTAATCGCCGCCGACAAACCACCGGCACCGATTCGATTAATTCTTATTTGACCATTGTTTTCGGTATTACCAACAACACCATACTCATAGTTGCTGGTATAAATCTTGTTACCATCAAAATTAATATTTCCAGCCGCCGCCAAATTCCGGTCTGCATATGTGCCGTCTAAATCGGACAACATTCTTAACCCAGACAAATTAATGGTGTCACCACTGGTGATATTAAATGTATCGATACCCGTTGCATTGGCATCCGCCAACAAACCGGCACCATCGGCCAATGTAATCTTTGATGCATAGTCATTGATTGCATTATCCTGGGTATTCAACGCCGCAGGATTTTGCACAACAATGGTTGTATCGGTCAGTGTCATCGGGTCGCTTAAATGCAACTGACCACGACTGACTGTAACAGTTTGTCCGTTCAATGAATTAGAAATATCAACCAAGCCTTCGCCGGTAATATTCAATGTTCCGGATGCACCATCAATACCACCCGCCAGCGATATAACCGTGTCATCTGCGGCATTCATGTTAATCGTTCCGGCATTGTAAATATCATTGTCGGCACCGTTCGCGGTATTACCAAAGAACGACACATCACCGGAACTGGCATTCAAATTCAATGTTGCACCCGATTTGTTGTATATAGCACCACCTTGTGTATTTGTTTTATTATTGATAAATGAGGCACTATCAAAAGTAGCAATACCCGTATTTCTCAGGGCACCAGCTTCATTAGTTGAAGTGGATTCATTACCACTAAACATAGCATTTGCACCAAATGTAATAGTGCCATTGTTCCTAATCGCAGTACCAACATTATCAGAAAAGACAGCATTTTTACCAATATTAATGCTACTACCGGTACCTGACATAATAGCAGAAGCATAAACACTTTCATTATCCTTGAACAATGCATTATCACCAATGGTTATCGATGCATACCCATTGCTACCACTAGCATTTGCCGCTCTCAATGCTGCGGAATTAACACCAGTATTTCCGCTAAATTCAATGTTATTACCGATAGTAACATCGTTGGCACCATAGAAGTATAAGGCACCGCCTTCAGAGGAATTTCCAGTGAATTTAACATTATTACCAATGGTTACCGTTTTGGTTGAATCTGCTCTACCTTCGGAATAAATACCGGCACCCATGTTGGAACCACCTGTTGCGACATCTAAATCACCCGCTTTTATAGCGGCTTCATTGTTTTTGAATATCACATCGTTACCAATCGTCAACGTACCCGTGTTAGCAATCGCTCCACCTTCGACATTGGCATAGTTATTATCAAATGTTGATCCTTTACTAACCGTCAATGTCCCAGTATTGTAGATCGCACCACCATGAAAACCAGTGTTGTTTTCAAAAGTACCACCAACCGTCAAATTACCTTGATTGTAAATCGCACCACCTTTACCGTTAACATACGTAGCTTCCCCAGCACCATTCGGTGTGTATGCACCAGTCGCTGTGTTATTAGTAAAAGATGTCTCACTAATAGTCATTGTGCTTTCATTGTAAACAGCACCACCATTTGTTGTCGCAGTATTACCTTCAAACGCTGAATCTTCTATATACAAATTGGCATAATTGCCGGCGGCATCCTGCCAACCTTCGTTAAAGACCGCGCCACCTTTGTCGGCCGAATTTTCTGTAAATGTCGAATCGCCGACATACGCAGAACCGGCATGGTTTTCGCTGTTATAAAACGAATTAAAGATTGCACCACCACGGGTTCCCGCCTCGTTCCCCGTAAAGGTAGAAGAAACCACATCCATCTTGCCACCAACAGAACTGTTTGTTCCCTTGCCAGAATAACTTGTTTCTAGCCAATAGTTAATCGGACGCGTTGCAATGGCACCACCAATCGTCCCAGATGTGTTTTCTGTAAATGTAGAATCAGTAACCACCGTCTGACTTTCAGAGCCCAAGAACAAAGCGCCCGCACCATCACCCAAATTTGCGTAGTCAGCCGTGGCATGATTGTTCGTGAATGTAGTGTTCGTAACAGAACTGCCCGGAGAGAATATAGCAACCGCGCCGAAATCACCCGCCTGGTTACCAGTTATTGTGGAATCATTGATGGTCACAGAATGACTTTCACCATTTCCATATGCCTCTAAACTGCCATCATACAAAACAGCGGCCGCACCAGATTGGTTGTTTTCAAACGTTCCATCATTTATCGTCAATTGGCGACCAGACCAAAATACGCCACCAACCTTATTATTGACAATACCACTCGCCACCGTGGAATTCAAAACCGTGTCTTCCTCTAAAACTTGACGTTCCGTAATCGTCTCTGCCATCGCAGGGGCTGTGGCAATCAATCCCAGCGCAATCGCATTGCACAAAATACCGTGACGCAGAACAGCACGATACGCGGCGGTTAATTCTTTTAGTGTAGTTTTCGTTTGCTTCATGGGGGACTCTCCTTTCTTTTCTGAACCAGATTATAAAACATTATTTACGTTGTGCAACTACTTTTATGTCAATACAAAACCTAAATTTATTCCCAACCAGACAGAAATTTACACTATAAACATAATCGTATTCTATTTTATTACCCTAAAAAATATTTCATTGAAAAAATAAAATATAAATGTATAATAGCCTTCGCCTTTGGGGCATAGTTTAATGGTAGAACATCGGACTCTGACTCCGCTAGTATTGGTTCGAATCCAGTTGCCCCAACCAAAACACCTATTCCGTTATCGGCAGCCAGAGTTTCATAATATCATCGTGATTCAGTTGCCTTTCAATTAATTTGACGGTTTCACCAATCGTTTTCAACTGGATCGCTGTCCACCCCAGGTGCGATATTTTTGCATCGAACCACTGTGTGACAGATTCATATTCGTGGTCGTGCAAGATAAAGACCTGTTCGAAATTGGCACTGAACCAATCACAAATCATTTCGATTAAACATACATCCGATATTCTGGAAACATCGCCATGATAATATTCCACATGGTGCGATGCATGATTATGATGTGTATCATGCGCGGTTCTGAACAATTCATCATAATTTGACGGCAAACGATATTCTGGATGATATGTGGCATAGTTTTTGTATGCATATCCGGTTCGCATGGGTTCAATATTTTTATCGTTGTCATGTTCGGGAAAGTGGTGCCCAACCAACCCGGCAAAATAATTCACACATGAAATATGACATGCGGTCCGCTTTTCATGAAATTCATAAATCGTTTCAATTGGTGTCTTCATAAACAGTTATTTTATCACAAAACATTGGGAAAACAAACTATGTGTATTGCATTTGTTCCTGTGGCGCACCCTGCCCTATCTGGCACAAAATACAAACAAACCAGGAGAATAAATATGAATAAACGAATCGTCGTTGCCGCAATCGCCGGCATCATTGCAATTATAAACAGCGCGCCTGCATGCACTGGAATCACTTTGCGCGCAAAAGATAAGTCGGTCGTTGTCGCCCGCACCGTCGATTGGCACGGCGACGAAATGAACAGCATGTATGTCATCGCGCCACGTGGACACACGCAAACTTCACTGACCCCGGGCGGTAAAATGGATGGTCATGAATTCACATCCGTTTATGGCTATGTCGGTATCGCGGTACAAACGCCGGACTTCATAATCGACGGCACGAACGAGGCAGGTTTATCCGCGGGCCTGTTCTATTTCCCGGACTATGGCGAATATCCGTGGTATAACAAAAACGATAAAGAAAACAGCATTGCTGATTTCGAGTTAGTTGCATGGATGCTATCGCGGTTTTCAACAATCGACCAGATAAAGGATGCCATCAAAGACATCACCGTTACAAACATTGACCCATCTGCATCGACCGTGCATTGGCGCATTACCGACGCCACCGGCAAACAAGTGATTTTGGAATTTATTGACGGTGCCGCGCATTTCTATGACAGCCTGGTTGGCGCGATTGCCAATTCGCCCGGATACCCGTGGCACATAACAAACCTGAACAATTATATAAACCTACGCCCTGGCACACTGGATCCAAAACGACTTGGCGACATAACATTAAAATCGTTTGGTTCGGACAGTGGTATGTTGGGATTGCCCGGCGATTTTACACCACCATCGCGTTTCGTTCGTGCCGCATTGTTAAGCAATTATTCGGTCCAACAAAAAACCGGCTATGAATCTGCGATGAAGGCGTTTCATATCTTGAATAACCTGGACGTACCATTGGGTGTTGAATTTGATTATGGTCGCGCAACAAACAATATGCCGTCTGCAACCCAGTGGACCATCGCAACCGATTTAGGTGGCAAAGTTCTTTACTATCACACAATGTATAATCGTACAATTCGGTCGATTGACATGAACGATATTGACTTTGCCAATGTGAAATTCCAATACGGCCCATTGGACACGGTCAAAGTCCAAACAATTATTCCGATAAAAGTAAAATAATTTTGTTTACCTTTTATTTTTTCGTGTAATAATCCCCATGTTTTAACCCAAGGGAGATTATTACATGAAAATAAAACCATTTGCGGGCATTCGCCCACCACGCGAACTTGCCGCCGAAGTTGCATCGCGTCCATACGATGTTCTGAATTCAGTCGAAGCAAAAGCCGAGGCCGGTGAAAAATCATTACTGCACATCATCAAACCGGAAATAGATTTTGACCCAATTGCCGACGAACACGAACAGAAAACATACGACAAAGCCGTCGAAAATTTCAAGAAATGGCAAGATAACGGCTGGCTGGTCGCGGATGACAAAGAAATGTATTACATCTATGCGCAAACAATGGATGGCCACACACAATATGGTCTGGTTGCCGCCGCAAATGTTGATGACTATATGACCGGCAAAATCAAAAAGCATGAATTAACCCGCAAAGATAAGGAAGATGACCGTATGATTCATGTGCGCATCCAAAATGCGAACATTGAACCGGTGTTCTTTGCGTATCCTGATGTCGATGAAATGAATAAAATCGTCGCAGACTATGTTGCGGCCAACGCCCCCGAATATGATTTTGTTGCGCCCGATGGTTTTGGTCATACATTTTGGGCGATTCGTGATGACGCGATTAATGCGCGCATAACCGAAATATTTAAAAATATTCCGGCAATGTATGTCGCCGACGGACATCACCGCACCGCCGCCGCTGCACGTGTTGGCGCAGAAAAGCGCGAACAAAACCCGAACCACACAGGCAACGAAGAATATAATTACTTCTTGGCCGTAATATTCCCATCCAGTCAATTGCATGTTATCGACTATAACCGTGTTGTACGTGATTTGAACGGATTAACACCCGAAGAGTTCTTAAACAAATTGTCGGAATCTTTTGAAGTCACGGAAATTGGTGCCGATATTTACAAACCGAATAAATTACACAACTTTGGAATGTACCTGGATGGCAAATGGTATTCGTTAACCGCGAAACCGGGGACATATAATGACAACGACCCAATCGGCGTGTTGGATGTGACCGTTCTGTCCAACCTGGTGTTTGACAAGATATTAAACCTGGGCGACCTGCGCACCAGCAAGCGTATCGACTTTGTTGGTGGTATTCGTGGACTTGGCGAATTACAAAAACGCGTTGATTCCGGTGAAATGGCGGTGGCGTTTGCGCTGTATCCGGTCACTATGCAACAGATTATCGACATTGCTGACACGGGCAACATTATGCCACCAAAAACAACATGGTTTGAACCAAAACTGCGCAGTGGCTTGGTAATCCATAAATTGTCGTAAAAATTAACCGCCCATCCGGGCGGTTTCTTATTTTGTTTTTACGAAAAATGCTGACTTATATTTTTCTATGTATTTGTTATATTCTTCTTTGTTGTCGTCTGCCTCTGTCTTTGCATTTCTTGCGATATCTTTCAACCCTTTGATAACCGCATTGGCATCATCCGACATATGACGGGTTACAACAGGAACACGACAAACCAAACATGGCGGAAAATGATATCTGCTATAATGCAAGTGTGGTTTCAGCCCCATTTGACGCATCATAGAAAAATCCATATTGGCATAATAATTAAAATACAAATAACGTTTGCCGTTTCTTGCAGATACGTATTCTGGTCTACCATAACTTTCTTCGATCAGTTTGGCATCAAACAACGGCTTTCTGACATACCAACTTTCCAATTCCCTGGTGGTATTAAAAATATTTTTCACTGTTTCTATAATCATATCAATTAACACCTTGTTATTTTAATACACAACAAGTATAAACAAATTTTGGTTTTTGTCAACTATTATTACTATGACAACTAAATACCAACACGATGTGTCAATTTCATCATAAATATAGATTCATTGCCGAATTCGTTGGTATTATTCGGATTCACACGATATATAAAGCCCAACGCGCCGTCCGTAAATTCGCCAAAGTTATGACGATACTCGCCGGAAAACCGCATTTCCCTCTTGTCCGCACGTAAATCGATTTCCGCGACATGCGTATCCGTAATATCCAGCGCATAATTACCGTCGTTTGTATCAACAATATTGTAATCAGCATATGCATATTGCAACGCGCCATGCCGCACAGCCAACGGCTGGGCAACACTAAACCGGAAATTTCCAAAATCCGCCCCAAACGCAAACGCATTTGATTCGATTGTTGACACCCCCAGTACTAAATCACCCGCCCCGTCGGTTGTTGTCCGTGCAAATGTCGCACGCGCCGTTAACTTCAAATTATCAATTGGTCGGAAAATTAATTCATTATCAACATAAACCGTCTGACCCGCGCCCATGCTTAACAACCCGTCGGTATATGCCCCCAATACCGTCTTGGTTTCGTTTGCGTTTCCAACCATTGTATTGAAACCAAAATATTTTCCGTGCCACGCGACATCCGCACCAACACCATTAACAAAGCCCAACCGCCCCGGTTCAAAATTCGCCGCGACCGTCGGTTCATATTCCAACAAAGATTCATCCGTTATCGCCCCAGAAAAAGCGCGCGCCCCAAATGACCAGTGCCCAAAATTATAATTTGCGTCTGTCACAATAGTATTTGACGACAACCCTAAAATCGGATTACTCATTCCCGAAAAACGCGAAACACCATCCGTAAAGTGACGCTGGTACCCGGCGGCGAAATCCCAATTACTGGTATGAAAATCCATTTTCATGCTATCCAGACCACCCATATAGTCATCATATGCACGTGCGGAACGCGTCACCGAAAAACCAAATTTTCCAATTCGGCCATTACCATTATTATCTTCCCTGCGTGTCCGTAGTTCACCAAGAACATCCCCCATATACAAACCATGCCGTGAATTATTTCCAATTGTAAATTCGTTTGTCCAAACACGTGGCAACGACAATTCACCATCGATACTGGTTAACACATCAAATGCCGAAGCACGCACTGTTGCCCCACGCGCGCCGAACGCACCCGACATCCGAAAAGCGGTATTCGATGCGGCGCGCCAATATGCATTACCAGACGCGGATACAATGTCGGTTCCATTATAGTAATAGACACTTTTGCCCGGGGTTGTTGCACGTTCAAGATTAATCAAACCATATCCGAACACCTGTTTAAACGCATCCAGGTAAGTTTTTAATCCCGCATCTACTTCCGCCTGGTATTCATTTGGCAATATGTATAAACCCTGTAAATACGATGTCAAACTGTCCCGCGTAGCAGTGGTACCATCAATTGTTCCCAAATAAGCCCCGTCCGCGGTTAACGCCGCCAGTGCAAATATTTGCTGACTTGTCAAATACGGGAACGCCGATTTCAGCGCGCCAAACGCACCCGCCGCCGAAGCCACCCCCAGCTCATCGGTTTGTCCCACTGCCGCAAAACACCACGGGTCAATTTCCCCAAACCCGGTTCCCGCAACACCACACTTACGTGCGCGATAATATTTGTCATCAGATGTGTCGCCGGGTGTTCCATTGGTATCTTGCCATTGCATCAATGCATATTTGCCCGACGGAGTATACGATGAAATACTTCCCGTGTACGTTGTTGTTCCGGTCTGGCCAACCGTGACAATTGATGCAAACAGGTGTTCCATCGCACTGGTTCCCAGTTGCGAATCAGCGAAAACAATTGGTGCCGCATTTTCAAAAGTCGCATCCGCCGCCGGTCCAGAATAATTAGAATCTGTCTCTATCGCCCCGGTGGAAAATAAAACAATCGGAGAATACAACGATCCCAAATTATTGAAAAAAGACACCGCACTGGCCCCTGTCGGATATTCTGTATTACTGCTGCCATAATTAGAATAAACATATTCTGTGAACTTAGATACATAATTCGATTTGGCATTCGATAATAATGTAGCAACCGTCGGCGCATTCGTTGCATGCAACGGTTCAATAACATCGATATTTGCAAAAATATCGGGGCGCGAACGGGAACCATTATCCCCACCTTGGTACAAATTGGCGGCTTTTAACAACGCCAAATAATTATAATAATCCGTTGAATTACCATCGACATCAACACCACCACCGGTACGGAATATCGTCATTTGTCCATACGGCATAAATCCCATATAGTCCGGATCCGAAAAACCGGAATTTGCACCGCCAACAACCTTGGCCAACAAATTATCGTAATCGGTCGCATCCGCATTTTGAACCGCCGTACCATTACCAGACAAATCAAAAAAACTTACACGGGTATCGTCTTCGGCCGTACTTGAATTGGAAACAAGTGTTTCCGATGTTTCCCCAAAAGTAATCGCATTATTATAATACTTGCTGGACAAATTTGATATTTCTGGTTCAACAACAGATGTTCCATTAAGGCCGGTCCACGCAACCAATCGATCATCCAATGAATCCACCGCAGCGGTTATTTCGCCCGCGGGTTTTCCATGCATATTAATACCATTTGCCGTCACCAGCGCGACATTCACCGGCCGGCCACCTTCGACCACATACGTTGATACTGTATAGTCATCCAACACGGTTTTGGGCACCGGTGTATGCCCCGAATCCGCATATCGCAATGTCCGTAATCCATTATAACCACGCGCCATCGCGGAATAGCCATGCATCATTAATAAATAATTCTGGGTCATAGATGAATTATTCATCAATGTGTAATTTTTATAGTAAGAACTGGATGTATCGGACGGACTGTAAAGATCCAGGTTATTCACGTAATTCGCACTTTCCGCCGCCGCATCAACCATCGCCGGCCCATATGGTGTTGTAAAGGTCGCCGTTGCGCCCGAACCGCCACCACCGGACCCGCCACCACCGTGCGATCCCTGGGACGAAGACGATTTATTTTTATTCCCCGGATCTAACCAATCAGTCAGCAAAAACAAACCGCCAACAACAACGGCGGCACCCGCCGCCGCTAATGTTATGCTTTGGGCAGATGATAACCCGCCAAACAAGCCCCCGCTACTTCGCGGTTTATTTCTGTTATTATAGTTCTTAATCTGACGATCACACTTTGATGCATCGGCGCCATACATCTGCAAAATTTGGGCCGCACGCACATCATCGTTCATCAACGCGGTACATACAATGGAAAGCCCCGTTGAATCAACATAATTTACATCCGCACCATTGTTAATAAGAATCTGAACCTGTTGAATATCGGCATTTTTTGCCGCCGCCAACAACTGTGCGGCAACCATAAAGTCATTACTTGCGCCGAATGACATAAACGGTGTAAAGAACAACAAAAACGCGCAAAGCCTTACAAATCTCATAAATTTCTCTCTGTGTTTGTAATCTTAACACATATTTTGTAATTCTGTCTAGCAAAAAATATAAACCGCCCGGTTGGGCGGTTCAACACTAATCACGACTGCTACATATATTATCTACATCTTATGCGACGTTTTACAACAACACTTGCACGCACAGAATGAAACTGTTCACATTTCTGGGCGTCATCGGAATTAATGTTAGCGATGTTATTTCCGTTAACATTACCGTTGGAATTAACAATTATTGTCCCGCTGTTATCGCCATTGACCACGACAATTTGGTCGGATTTAGCCGAATTACCACGGACGCGAACCGTATCCGGCGCAACAAACACAGTTGCGGCCTGGTCACATACAGATTCCGCAACAGATGCCACCGATGTTGTGCACACTTTTTTGGCGGCTGCTTTCTTTGCGGGCGCTTTTTTAGCCGTTGCCTTTTTCTTTTGATTGCAAGGCACACAATCCTTTGCCAGTTTTTCACGGCACACATTCAGCGAATCGCGCAACTGCAAAACCAAAGTGTCTTTTTCCGCGATTTCAGCGATTGAATCTTCTAAACAAGCCCGTAAATCATTAATAGTACCAGTGGCGTCATTCATTGCTGCGGTATTATCATTAACTATTTTACGCCATTCCTGGGCTTCATCGCATGCGTCTTGCTTATCGCTGCACTGTTTAGCACCGAAAACAATCGCAACAATCGCAACTGTTCCGGCCGCTATATTAACCCATGTTCTTTTATCCAAAGCCATTTTATGCTCCTTGTTCTTTATTCTACTACATAACAATATAGACAAAAACACTTCGTTTGTCAATAACAAAAAATAATTTCCCTTTGCGCCCCGCCCTATTTTCTGATATAATCAACCATCAGAGAGAAATGACAAAGAACCTAATTTTTATAGCGATTCTATGCGCAGTGGTGCCGAATATTGGACGTGCGGCGTGTTCGCGTGCGAATTTAATCCGTTGCCTGGATTCCGCATGCGCGATAAATTCGTCGTCAAATCCGGCGGCACGGTGCCAATATTGTGGGACTGCGGATGCGGGCGACCCCGATGATGCGGGACTGCGTGCGATTTCCGTTGGCACATCTTCGCGTTTTTCCATTTCCGCACGTGATCTAAAAAATGCCCCAACCGATCCGGGCGAACGTTATGTTTGGGCGGCCAGGAAATGCCTTTCCCTCATTGATGGTTGCACCGCGGAAAATGTATCGGAATTTTACGATTCATTAATAGAACAATCTTGCACTGCGGCCGGAATTAAATCTCAAATGACGGTTTTACAGAAACAATCTGTCCGTACAAAAACTTCCACGATATGTAAATCTGAAATAACCGCATGTGTTGTCGCCGATGCCCGTTGTTCTGCACATTACACGAACTGTGCCACCGATTCAGAATTTGACAAACACTTTTCAGAATGTGCGGTCACGGTCGGCGGATGCGATCAATATTTGCCCAGCATACGCGGGGCACTGGCCGGGGCGCGCACAAACGCCAACACCAACGCGGAATCAACATTAACGGCCATAGTCCAATCGTATCGCGACGCGCGTGAACGGCGCATGACAACTATTACAAAATCATGTGAAACGGGCGACGCACGAGACACATGCATTGCTTCCGTTTGTAATCGCAGCATGGCGAACAAATGCGATTCGGGTCATCCAGAAGAAACATCAATGGCAACCCAGTTATGCAAGTTCTATGACACAGCGTGTTCGACACTAAAATAAATGGGCATAAGTAAGATATGATCTTGAAAAAAATTATCTTTCACGAAAACCTTTGTAGCGCAATTGTTGCGATACTGGCGATTATGCCGAATGCGAATGCGGCAAATGTTGTTCCACGCTCTCAACAGTCTGCGAATCGTGTATCTGCAACGCGTCCAACCATGGCGGCAACCCGCATGCCGACAATGACAACCAGTATAAATACATCTGCATCCACCGTGTCGACCACGCCGGAATCCCAACCCGTGACATCGGAACAAACAGACCCCGAATCAGAACCCACAACCGATTTTGTGGAACCGGTCACAATCGAAAACAAATCATCACAATTTAGTTCGGAACTGACGACAAAATCCGCATCTGGATCCGACACATCTGCATCGGCATTGGCTGACCTGGTCCGGGCCCAGCGTGCGGCACTGGATGCGTCTGATGCGATTGCGGCGGCGGGCACAACAACCGGCACCGCATCGGGGACCGGTGCAAACAATTGCGACACAATGTTGCGTAAATGCATGACGGAAAAATGTGGAACAAACTTTGTTAAATGCACACTGGATACCGACACAACATTCGGCGACAAATTGGACACATGTCGCCGCACGACGAATTGTACCGGACACGAATATCAACTTCTTGCGCCGGAAATAAAGGCCGATCGTGATTTCAATGCAAAGATTGCGAACTATAACGCAACAATTGATTGTGGTAATAATTACAATTCATGTATCGTGGCCCAGTGTGGTGCAACCTATTCCAAATGCCTTGGCAAAGGTGCGGGTGACGACGCGATTAAGCAATGTGAATCGATTGCAAAATCGTGCACCGAATACGATTCTGGTTTGGCTATGCGCGCGATGGGTGTGTTTGGCGAACTGCGCCAGGGTGCCGAACGGCAAATCGCCGCGGACGAACAAAAACTTTATGCTCTGCGTGAACAAATGCGCTCTGTATGCACACGTTTGGGGGCAATGTTTGATGAACGCAGTCTGGATTGCGTTTACACTGTGAATTTCCGCGCGGGCGATGACGCAACACTTTACGCATCGAAAAAATTATATGCCGGTGGCACATTTGATTGCACACCGAATTGGTTTGGTATCGACATAACAACATTCCGCGAAAACGCACTGCGTACGGATCGCGAACAGAAATCTGCATCATCGGCCATGCTGGGTTCCGGCCTGGGCCAGGCGGTTGGTGCATTAACATCCGGCGCAATCGATCGTGCGGTTGCGCGCAGCACGGCGGATAATGCACTGAAAGACGCAATTGCGGATTGTATCGAAAACGGTGTGGATGAAAGAACCGGTAAAAAAATGACCGAATCCGATTGTCGCGCAAAAATCGGTGGCACAAGCACAAAGACAAACACGCTTCCAAATGACATCGAAACAACATTAAATGATATCCAGACTCGTCAAAATGAAGAAATCGAAAATATGGAAATCCCAGTTGAAGGTGTGACTGACGAACAACTTGATGATATCATAAAAGCTCCAGTAGTACCGGCTTCAGCGTCTGGCGGTTCATCCGAAACGTCCACCGATCCAAATAAAAAACAAAGCAACGAATAACCATGAAAAAAATATCAATTGCATTTTTATTTGTTTTAACAATTGTTCCGACGTCGTTCGCGAATCCGGCCGCGGTTTATGAATGCACTGTGGACCAGTTGCAAGCGGGACCAAATGTCACTGTTGGGGCCGATTGTTCCACGCAAGACTGGGTGAAAGATTATCGTTCGATAAAAGGAACGGTTGTTAAATATGGTACAAAGAATGCAGAAAAAATTTCTTTGGTTAAAATTGAATTCCAACCGTCCAACACGAACGAAGCGCACCCATTACAGCATACCGCGAATCCACACTTTGCATTCTATATCAAAAAAGGTGTCGAAGGAACGATCACTTTTTCCAGAGAAGGATACGATTCCCTCACATTGTCTACAAGCGAATTCGGACCGTATGGTCGCTATGTCGAAATGAAACCTTCATCGGTTCCGGCTGATGCAACCGCGATGGCGGCATCTGATTCGCCCGCAGAAAACAAGACCAAAACGGAATCAGGCAACACATCTTCCGGGAAAGGTTCGGCCTCCACACGTTCTTCGGGTGCATCAACAACGCAAACCGTTGCATCCACAAAACCAGAATCCACCGTAAAACCAACCCCAGTCACCAACACGGAAACAATAACAATTTCTGGAACCGTTGTTGACGAGAATGACAACCCGATAAGCTATGCTGCGGTTAGTTATTATGACAGCACAAACACACCTCAAGGAGTATCGGCAAATGCCGATGGCAAATATAACCTAACAGTGCCTTCAAGTAATACAGATGTGACATTCAGTATACTTGGTTATGAATCACAAACAAAAAAAGCCTCAGAATTATCAAATAACCCAACAGTTAAATTAAACCTTGTCTCCGAATTATTAGACAAAACAGTCATCGGGGATTGTGAAACGATACAAGCAAGACGAAAAACATATCATGCAACAACATTTAAATTGATTGATGGTCAATGCGTACCTGATAAATGCATAAGCAACAGGTATAAACTTATTGGTAAAGGTACAATCAACGCAAAATGTGAAGACCAGGTTGGCACAACATGTCTTCCAAATGGTCCACACCAATTCGCCGGATACAACGAATGGCGCAACGAGACACTTGTGTGCAAGCCGGGCTGCAGCGATAACTATCAACCAATATGGAGAACCGATCACTATGAATGCGAGATCAAGGAAGATTTAACTGGCACCAAATGCCCTGACGATATTTTGGGTACTATGGCGCACAAAGAACTTATCAAAAAAGCGGTTGCAAGCGATGGTGGCGAAAGTTCAAATGGAACAATTACTGCATGCACAATCATCGAATGTATATCTGGATACCATCCTGATATGACCGGTGAATCTTGCATCCAAGATTGTAAATGTAGCGAAACATGGAATAAAAATACCGAACAATGCGAACCAATAACGAACGATGATTGCCACACAGAAATATCCGGGGCAACCAAGGCAACATTGGTTTGTGAAAATGAAAAATCGGTTTGCAAGGTTCAATCTTGTGACACCAAAAATGGCTATGAATTGAAAGACAACAAATGCGAATGCACCGCCGATGGATTTGAAAAAGCAAAAGACGGCACTTGCACGCCGAAAATGGTTCTGACCCGGGATCAGTACCAAAATCAAATCAAAGACCTGGCCGACAATGCACAAAAAATGCATGACAATGAAAACTCATTGATTAATAAAACCATAGGCGCGGCGGGCATTGGCGTGACCGGTGCCGGCGGAATGATGCTGGCACAATCGTTGTCCGAAACAAAGTCGGACACAGACGCCGAACGCACAATGACGGCCTATTTAGAAACATTCCAATGTGACTATGGCGACGGCAGACCAATCAAGGGTGGCGAAATCAATGTTCCTTTGCCGGGTGGCAACGATATGACTTTGCTTTACAGCGAATATGCACGATTGGCAAACGACCTTAAAATCCGCAAAACCGCATTGGGTTTGCGTCCCGGCATAGAATCCGAGATTGTAATAGATAAAGCCGAAACCGGTTTATATGATAACGTTGGCACCGGCATTACTGGTGGCGGATATGCGTCCATTGCACGCGCTTTACAGAACCCTGATGGTGCGGATGCAACCATGTGGGCGGCACAAAAAGAAACCACCAAGAATACATTAATCGCCGGGGCCGTCACCGCGGGTGTTGGCGCGGTTGGTTCATTAGCCGCCAACATCGCCGTCAACCACAATGTTAAAAATGATGTGGACGAAATAAAACAACGCTACGCCGCATTAAAACATCCGTTTAAACAGATGGAAACTAAAGTTAACACCCCACAGGAAAAACCACGTACTTGTGCCACCGTATATAATGCCCGGAATATTGATGGTACATATCCAAATTGCATCTGTACTGATTCTAATAGTCATTTCAATATCAACGATGGCTGTATACCATGTACTGGTGGCCGAACAGTTAATACTGCTAAGGACGGTTGCGAATGCACCGTTGGCCGTTGGGACGGGAAGCAATGCCGTGAAAACGTACAAAAAGCCTGTCCATTAACGGGGCTTGTAAAATCAGGCAACTGCAACTGTATAGATAACGCTGGCTCAGACAGTGATAATAAGTGCGAATGTAAATCTGGCTATATCGAAATCGAAGGCAAATGTGAAAGAGAAGAACCGGTTGTACAACAGCCAGAACCTGCTATCGGACAATTTGATGTTATTGTAAGTATAGATTTATCATCTGATATGTTATTCGAATCTGGCAAAGACGAATTAACACCAACCGCAAAACAAAATTTAGAAGAATTCAAAAATTCGGCCACGAAAACTGTGGCCACCCTGCCAACAGAAACCGATTATTGTTTAATTATTGTTGGCAAAACCGATCACCAAGGATTCAAAAAACCAGACAATAAATTAAACAACAACAAGTCATTGTCCGAACGTCGCGCAATGGCAGTTAAAAACGCCATTCAAGATGCGTTTAATCCACAAAACATAAGAACATATGGTGTCGCTGATACAGATTGTACACCAGCAAAACCAAGCAACAATCCATCCTGTCGCAGTGTTAATGTTCGTATGTTGGCCGGTTCATGCGAGGAAGTTATTAAAGAAGCATCGAGTAGTCCTTCTATTCTTACTGGCACAAAAATCGTAAATGAGTATGACGCGCTAAATTACCTTATAACACCGTAAGACTAAGAAACAGTACTTCGTTTTTCCCCAGCCGTGTGGCGGGGGTTTTATTATCGGTCCGGTTTATTATTGCACCTGCTCTTTTTTATTTTTCTCGTCATACCACTTCTGTCATTCCCGCGATTGCCATTCCGGGGCGAGGCGTTAGCCGAGGGAACAGAACGATATCCAGTTTGATGCGAACGCATTAACTTGTCTGGCTGTTCTTAACTCCCCTTCACATGTTGAAAGCGTGACGGGATAGTTAATTATTACGGAACCATCGTCACCACTACCCCGCCTCGTTTCACTCGGCACCCCTTCGCTAGCGAAGGGGATTTTCCACCCCCGCCCTGTGGGTACCTTTCTGATAGAGGGAAACTTTAAAAACGCAACACAAAATCCCCTCGGATAGAGGGGAACTTTTAAACCGTGCAAGTTTTTCCCGCACAAGTTGCACTATTTCGTCATTATCAGAAGCGATATAACCCAGACAAACGAACTTTATGCAACTGGATATCATTATTATACTGATAACGATAATCCAATCCGACTTGGATTCCGGTCGCGGATAATAATTCCACGCCACCACCAATGTTCGCCCACAATGGGTCGATTTCTATGCCGTAACGTGTGTACGACTTTGCCGGACTAAATTTGAACTTAGCATAATCTGGCGCCCCCAGTACATCATATTCGATTCCAACCGACACATACGGACGAATTTGGAACCAAGACGACGGATATATACGCTTTTGCGCGATTAACGAATATCCCGGTGTCAGCATTATATACCCATCGGACTTTAGGTGCATATAGTCACCACCACCGGCGCGTTCTTTGAACGAAAAACCAGAATTATATCCAATGCGTGCATACAGATTACCAACGATGTATTGATTCAACCAGTCATGCAACAATCCCCATTCGGAAATCAGGCTGAAAGTAGTCCCAGAACCATCGATATGCGACACAAAACTCTGGTCACGAGACACATCCAGCAAGTGTAAATCCAAGAACCCGTTCCCATACAAACGCGCCTTGGTTCCTAATGTTTTCATCAAGTACGCACCAAGCCCGACATTCGTATCAGCGACATCTAAATCCACATTGCCAACAACATTTTCGCCGGGCATATAACTTAAATCTATTTTTTCTGAATGATCCCCCGTCGTATGAGATATGCGCCCCGCGACCCCCAGAATTAATGTGGATGAGTGTTGCCAATCATATCCACCAACAACACTGAACCGATTGCCATGTGCGCGTTCACCATCGGCGATATCTTGATTTACCAAACCATAATTAACATCGGCCCATGCTTTTCTTAGTGCGCGATTGCGGTTCCATATAAATTCATCCAGCATATGATCTGCGAAATCACGGAAATTAGTATGCTCGTTTAACGCGATAGTGCCCGCGACCTGCTCTACTTCACGTGGCTGAACCAAACGGCTGAACCGCGCCAAAGCAGTTCCGTCTGGATTCACCGTATAACGTTCCATACGTTTATACAATTCATTTGCTAATTCTTCCAGATTTGTTCCACGGAAAGAAACGGGCATCGCTTCTATTGGTGCCCGATTATAAAATCCGGCATCAAGCAAACCGCCTGCAATCATATCGTCAAGTGCCCCCGCAGCATCATGTTCACCACCGGTATGATCAACGACGCGATCAACAATTGGCTGAATCTTAAACAGTTCCACCGGCCCACCAAATCGCGAATCAAAAACAACATAGATACTGTCGGTTATCCCGTCTTGGTTAACATCGCGAACACTCAAATATGCCGGCAACCCAGATTCTGTTTGATTAGCACCAACGTTTTCTGCAATAGCATTATCAAAATACTTGAAGCATCTGGAACCGTCCGCATTACAGAAATTCACATTAAGATTGCGAATCTTGTCAGACAATTCGACCAATCCACCCGCGCCATCTGCATACAATAACCATATTGCCGTGCCAGAATCCACCATATCAAATATATCGATACCCATTTGCGGACTGATTAAGTTTTGGTCCGATATTTCACCACCGACATTAGAAACATCATAGATAAAATTACCACCCACGGAAACCAGCGGTGCCGCATTATATGCCGCATTGGTTATTTGGCCAAAAGTGCTGTCTTCTGCTAATGATACTGTTGACCAATAGTTATATGTTGTTGTATCGATTGTGACACCCGGTGTTGGCAATACCGCCACATGCAACATACTGTTGTCATTGTATGTATAGTTCCCGATGATACTCATATGTTCCAGGCCAACAAAATCGACCCCCCCAGAAACATTACCCGACACCGCCACATTGGCCCAATTACCAGATGGGTTCGCCTGGATACGTAAATCATTAGCAACGATATTTCCATTAACCGTGACATCACTGGACAAAATCGTCATTTTTGATGCATTTTGATTAATTCCACCGACCGTTAAATTCCCCACAGTCATTGAATAATCTGCTGGTACAATATTAATGCCACCGGAACTAATCGCACCAGACTTGTTTTGATACAACACCCCAGACGCCATCAATGCCCCGGTCAATGTCATATCATCAGATGTTATACTTACTGTTCCAGAATTATTCGCCAACGATGCCCCTGTTATTGTTCCGCTCGTTGTATTCAGAACCAAAGTGCCGGTATTTTGTATTGCGCCCAAATTCAAGTCGGCCACCGTATTCAGGGTTAAATTAGCACCATTAATTATTGCCCCACCGGCGTTTATCTCATTCGCATTGATCGTTGCAACGCCGGCATTACCCGTAATACCATTCGCAAAGGTCGCATTATTAGTAATATTGTAGACAACATTATTTCCATCAACAACCAATCGCCCGCCATCGACAGTTAAATTGTTGGCACCAAATGTTCCAGAATTACCAACAACCAAAACACCAACTGTGCCCCCCTGGTTTAAATCACCATTCTCAATATCGACATCGCCCGTCACCGCGATAGTATTACTGGACAATTTTGTTGTCCCGCCACTAAGTTCCATTGTTGACGAATTAATCGTCGCACCATTCAACAAGACGTTTCCATCGGAAACCTCTACAGATGCAATCCCCAGCGCACCAGTCGCCGTGACATCAGTTGTTCCACCGGTTGATTGCAACGAACTCATTGTTATCTGTTTACCAACGATATCCAAATCACCAGCATTAGAAACCAACCCTGTGGTTGTCACAGAATTTGCGTTCGCCGTTCCAGCAATACTTGCCGTGCTGTCTGCACCGATACTGATTGCACCTGTTGTCACGGTCGAACCACTAACAGTTATTGCACCACCATCGGTCACATTTATCGCATTATTGAATCCAACAGAACCGCTGTTTGCGCTAACTGTTAATTCACCATCACCACTGGTAATATTAACCATCCCGGACACTTCTATGTCTTTTGCGGAAATGATATTAAGTATCCCGTTTGCTATCGACATACCACCCGCAACAGAAATATCTTGGTTCGTTGCCGTCGTTTGCAAAGTTAACGCATCGGTTCCGTTAATAATCATACCATTTGCAGGATTTGTTCCGTCATACCAAATACCATTGGAAATATTTATACCACCACCTGTCGCAGAAACAGTATCGCCATGCATAATGAACTTACCATTTCCGGACAAAGACCTTAATGTAGTATCGGCCGAATATATTTCTACCGTTCCCCCATTGCTTGCCGTGACATCGCCCGCTACACTTAATATAGATGAATTTGCATCACCAAACGCAACACTTCCAAGATTTGCGGCCGAAACACTCTGTGCAATTTCGATTACATCAGCCACCAAAGTACCCGTACGCGCAACATCAGAATCTGTGGCAACTACATTTCCATCGATGTCTATTTGGCCCGCCGACGAAAGGACGAATCTGTTAACACCACTGTTGGCGACATTGACATTGCCCGCACCCGTGGCGTTCGTGGCACCAAAAGTCAAATTACCACCAATTTGCGTTCCGCCATTAACATTTAATTCATATGTATTTGGTCCGACATTAAACGCACCGTTCGTTGTTAGCAAATCCCCGGTGATAGTCGCGCTGCCGATTAAGGCATCAAGATTTATTATGCCCCCTGTTGCCTTGATACCACCAACGGCGACGCTGGCCCCACTGTTAGCATCAGACCCACGTACCTTTGCGGTTCCACCGGTTGATTCGACAACACCGTCTATGGCGACTTGACGCGCGCTTATATTTGTTGTTCCCGATGTATTCATCACACCGCCCGACAAATGTATTTGACCGGTCGCATCCGTCTGTGACGCAATGGTCAATGCCCCGCTGTTTGACACACCAACCAATTCTATCTGATTACCATTCAGTATCATAGTACCGGCATTAGAAACCGCCCCGGCGGCCGACAAAGCAGCATCAGCAACAATATGTGTTGTCGACCCATTTGTACCAAAAATACTTGTTCCTGATGTGTCTGCACCACTTATGACAATATTTGCATTACTGCCCTCGATTGTCGAAACAACCAAATTATTACCACGGTTTTGGATTGTTGACGCACTTATCCCATTACCGGACGACAAAGTCATATTAGCGGCCGCATTTTCCGAACCGTTTGTAATATTATTCGCCGTGATAGAACCGTTATTCACGACTAATTCAAACATAGTTAACTTATTGTTTTCGAACACTTGGGCCAAACTGTCAGCGTTTCCACCCATTACCAAGGTTCCGGTTTTAAGGCTAAATCCGTTTGTAGCGGCCATCGCACTTAAATCAAAACCATTGGCCAGATTTGTTTCACCAGCAACAACCAGCCCCAAATCTCCCTTGTTAACAAAAGATGCATTATTTCCAGAACCGCCGTTAACACGCAATGAATTTAACGACATTGTCATTGTTCCATTGTTTGAACCGTTCTGCACAGTGCCATTAACAACCATATCCGTTCCGGTCACATCCATTAATGTCCCAAGATTTTCCCAATTATTGACAGCGGCAATCGCCCCGGACACAATTGTCATACTCCCGGTCTGGTTTTGCAACCCGCCCACAGACATACTGCCCGCACTAATGTTAGTTGTACCGTTTGTAATAACATCACCTGTCACAGAAAAAATATTTGTGGTATTAACTGCTATGCTACCGGCGGAAGAACTAAGCGTTCCGCCCACCGTCACTGTGTTTGCAGATAAATTCAATGCGGTACCAGTTGACACTGAACCGGTGCTAAGTGCATTAACATCCTGAATTACCAATGCACCAATCGCATCTATCGTTCCGATTGACACACTATCGATTGTTTCACCCTGGCTCTTGACGGCAAGCCCCAGAGAATGCCCAGACAAAACTTGCAACAAACTGGTAATAGAAACATCTCCGTCACTGCGAACAGTATAACTATTGTCCGCGGTTGTTTCGATAAAAACCAGGCCGGTACCTGTACCACCACTGTTTTGACCGACATATAAACTGGTCGCGGTCAAACCATCGTCCCCCAACGACAAACCCGCACCACTTACTATACGCACATTATCATGCCCCCCCGAAGGAACCGTCAATCCAGGCAAAACATTAGTTCCCGGATTGTTATCCGGATCAATCACCAATGGCGCAGCAACGGCCGAACTAAACGACAACAGGCAGCATGCAAACGTTAATAAATTTTTCATAATTTTTTCGTTTTATTGTTATTATATTTGTGCTTATATTATATCATAATCTGGTCACTATCACAAGACGGAAAAATAATTTGTTATTAAATCGCAAAGGAGAAAATCTTATGTACACCATACAACAAATTCATGCGCGTCAAATCATAGACAGCCGCGGGAATCCAACGATTGAATGTGATGTCACATTGTCAAACGGATCACTTGGGCGTGCGGCGGTGCCATCGGGCGCATCAACCGGGTCATTCGAAGCCCTGGAATTACGCGACCATGGAAAATCTTATATGGGAAAATCTGTATTAACGGCGGTTGAAAATGTAAATAAAATTATTGCCGCGACGATAATTGGTATGGACGCGACTCAACAAACAATGATTGATGAAAAAATGTTGTCACTGGACGGAACCGATAATAAATCTAAACTGGGTGCCAATGCGATTTTATCTGTATCACTGGCGATTGCGCACGCGGCCGCGAATGCAAAGAAAATGCCACTATATAAATACATCGCTGAAATATATGGAAATCCCAATCCATGTATTCTGCCCCGTCCCATGATGAATATTATCAACGGTGGCGCACATGCGGACAATGGCCTGGATGCCCAGGAATTTATGATTATTCCAAATGGCGCAAAATCTGAATCAGATGCCATTCGCATGGGATCCGAAGTATTCCATCACCTGAAAAACATTCTGAAACATGACGGTAATTCTACTAATGTCGGCGACGAAGGTGGTTTTGCACCGAACTTTCATTCCACCCGCGAAGCACTGGATACCATTATATCGGCCATCCGGAACGCAGGATATGTCCCGGGCACCGACATATCAATCGGATTGGATGTCGCATCATCGGAATTTTACAAAAACGGCAAATATCATTTCGAAGGCGCACTAATGTCATCTGATGAAATGATTTCTTTCTATGAAAAATTAATTTCCGAATACCCTATAATTTCCATCGAAGACGCATTGGCTGAAGAAGATTGGGATTCATGGAAAATATTGACCGAAAAAATAGGTAAAAAATGCCAACTTGTCGGCGACGATTTGTTTGTGACAAACCCGACACGACTAGAACGTGGAATCGAAATGGGTGTCGCAAATGCAATTTTAATAAAGGTTAATCAGATTGGAACACTTACCGAAACGCTTCGCGCAATCAAAATAGCCAAGAATGCAAAATACGGGGTTATCATTTCGCATCGCAGTGGTGAAACCGAAGATACAACGATTGCAGACCTGGCTGTTGGCACTAATGCCGGACAAATAAAAACGGGATCTATGTCCCGCACGGACCGCACGGCAAAATACAACCAATTAATACGCATCGAAGAAGAACTGGACAAATCGGCAAAATATGGTATATAAAGCACTAGTAAAAGGAAACAACGGGGGACAAATGCCCCCGTGTTTAACAGAATGAATATAAACATTATTGTTCTTGTTAAATACATTGTGTGTACCATATTGATTATGGCTGTTGTTTGTGCACCGGCATATTTGGCGCGTCAAACTAAGCAAGATAAAACTAACATGGCGCGCATTCGTATTGCATCTTGGATACTTGGTTGGTCACTGATTGCATGGATTTGGGCGTTGTTTCAATCAACAAAAAAATAACGGGACAAAACGTCCCGTTATTTCAATTGCATTTTTCTAAAGATGTATGAACAAATATTATCTTTCGTCTTCTTCGGGCAATTTAACACCACATTCTAACAATTTGGCACGAATATTAACCTTGGCGGCGCCACTCCTGAACCCCGCGGTACAACCCGCCCGTTCGAACTTTTTTTTATTATCAGTCATGTTTTTACCTCTATTCAAAACATCTCTCTGACAGTCCGACTATACACATACGGACTTTTTTGTCAAGTATTTTTTCACCCCATTGCGCACCACTACATGCCACATCCATATTCACCACAGGTTCCATCGGAATATTCGCCGACCTCTATGGCGACCGGATTCGCCGCAGGTTCATTGGTTGTATAGTGCGTTTCCTTTACCACACGAACACGACGATTTGCCGCATTTGGTGTATTATCTGGTGTCGGCACCGCAAGATCTTCTTCACCACTTGACACGGCGACAATCTGACTTGCCGGTATACCATATTCAATTAACATTTTCTGGACCGCTTCGGCACGACGACCACCCAAGGCATAGTTATAACTCTTGGTCCCCGCGGTATCGGTATGTCCAACAACGGAAACCTTGATATTTTTGTTTTCTTGTGTCGCAGTTGCTAACCTTTCAATCAGTTCGCGATATTCAGGTTTAATTGTCGCCTTATTAAAATCAAAGCGAACCTCGAAAACTTCTTCCATAACATGCTGTTTGGGTTCCAATGGAATCTGTTGCACTTTAATCATGGTTTTTTCACCGGCCGCGGCCTGTAATTTATCCAACCGGGCATTAATGGCCGCCAACTCTTCACGCATCGCCATCATCATATCGACAAATTCTTGACGCGTCACCACATCCGGATTCACATAAATTTCTGGTTCTGGACAATTACATGGTTCCTGGACCACTGGTTCTGGGCATGGTTTCACCTTGCATACCTTATATGCGCATTGACACTGACCATTTGATGTCTTAGTCACGGTTTTATCGCCACCATAGATATTTTGATTGAAAATCATCGGTTCAACCGGCACAGGATTAATAAGATGTTCCGGCACATTAACATTATTAACAATAATCACACCTTCACGTGAACGCGCGGAATTACTTATTGCACGCATATTGCGCGTTTCCGGATAATATTCATCCGTGGTGCGTTTCATGGTAATTTCTGTCTTGACGGGTTCTGGCGTCTGAACCTTGCTTATAACCTTGCCACCCTTGCAGTCGCGCAGAGCGATCATTGCTTTTTGGAAACGGTCACGACACTGACGCGCGGTTGCCGTTTGGCCACTTGCCGTTGCAGACAACCAACAATCGTACTTAGCCTGAACCTCGGCCGCCAATTCCGGCTGGACAGAGCCGGCATCATTTTTCAATTGTTCCATTAACTCGTTATATGCGGTATATAATTCGAACGAGGTCTGTTCATCATCAACCGGCCAACTTTCCAACGTTTCTGGGAATGGCACCTCTCCTGAAAACGCAGCGACTGCCTTTTGTGCAAAAAGTTCACCCATATCGGCATAACCACTGGTCCGTGCGTTATAGATTGCGTAAGACCGATAATTCATCGCCAATTGATTAAGGAAAGAATCCTTATGCGGCGCGGAATAAACATCCAACCGTTCAACGTAGTCAACCGTTGGCGTTGATGCAACATATGCACCATCATTTGACACACCACGCGTACATGCCGTCAAAACCAATGCGGACACACACAACAGTATTTGCACTTTGTACTTTGTACTCTGAACTTTCATTAAAATCCCCTTTCCCTTGTCCTGTGTATTATACGATTTTTCGCCGAATTAGTAAAGCACAAAAAGCATTCGGTACTTATTTATCCATAAACTGTGTCGCTATTGCCCCCAACGACGATATACCGCCATTTAAACTGGCACCGTTTTTTGTGATATCGCCCACCGTTTGCATAATTTGCGTTGTGCTGTTTTTTTGTCCAACATTTCCCATTGCGGTTGTCAAGAATTCGCCCCACATCTGTTTCTTTTTCTGATTAATCTTCACACTGGAACAGCGATCGGACTTGTCCACCAGTTTTGCTGCCATGGTTGCTTCCTGGCGATTATAGTCCCCGACACCAAAATCAACCAAATCAAATATTTCGTAAATATTAGACACCGTTTTCTGTTCATTTTTGCCGCATGTCGGTGATCCATCGGGACAATATGTCGTCTTAGATGCCTTTGGAAAATAATGCCAGACCATATTTTTATCCGATGCACTATCAAAATTATCATAGCAGATATTATTCATATCCGTTCCGGCGGAATAACGAACACTGGCATCAAAACCGCTTCCACCTGGGCAACGTTGCCTGTTCAGACGCCGTTCGATTTCGTCCGCAGTGGCGGCACCGGTTTTGGCCCATTCTTTAATTGTGTTATTTACGAATTCTATTTCCGCACTGGACGGTGTACATTCCGTATCCAATTCGCGTTGCTTCGCATTTAAATTTTGGACATCAGAAACCAGTGACAGCACCGATGGTACCAATCCGGCCGCGGTACTGGACGCACTGGATTCCTGGGTCGCGACAGGCGCAGCCTTTTTAATGGCCACCGCAGCCAAGGCCACATTCGTGACCACACACACCAGTGATACAGTAAATATGAAAAGACTTTTCTTCATCTCTCTTGTGCGATATTATATCACAAAACGAACATCAAACAAATATAAAAATTGCTTTTTATTATCTGTCGCGCTAAACTTGTTATAGATATGACTGATAATCGCACATTTATAATCTTTTTCAAACATCGCCGTCTGCAACGTTTGTGGCAGTTCTTTTTCACGGGTTGGGGATTGGTGATGGTTGCCGCACTGGTTGCGGGCGCGTTATTCACACATCAATTAATCTGGACCCCGATATCTGCGATTAACATGGCGGACATTGCAACGAATCAATTTAAAATGACAGACGCATCGTTTTCTGGCGTCGATCACGATGGTAATCCGTTTAATATCCATGCCAAAACTGCACGCCAAGAATACGATGCCCCGGACACAATATTCCTTGATTCTGTACATGGAAAAATTACTCGACTTATCAATGGCACACCCGAAACAAGCGATATCAGTGCAAATCACGGTCGATACGACATCAAATCCAAACGCGTCACATTGATTGGCAATGTTCGTGTGGATTCGACAACTGGGGACAAGGCATTAACTGACGAAATGGTGTTGAAACTATGAAACAATCTGTATTACGTGTTGAACATTTATCTAAATCATATGGCAAACGCATGGTTCTGCGCGACATATCGATGGTTGCGCGCCAGGGGGAATCGGTTGGCCTGCTGGGGCCAAACGGCGCCGGAAAAACCACTGCGTTCTATTGTATAACTGGCCAGTTAAATGCGACCGGCGGTCAAATATTCCTGAATTCACAGGATATAACCCATCTGCCGTTTTATCAGCGGTCGCGCCTGAACATTGGCTATTTGCCCCAGGAAAACAGTGTATTCCGCGGTCTGACGGTTGAACAAAATATTATGGCAATACTAGAGGTTGTAGAACCCAGCAAGAAAAAACGTCAACAAAAACTGGATGCATTATTGGACGAATTTGCAATTTCATCTTTGCGTCGCAGTCCTGCAACCGCACTGTCGGGGGGCGAACGTCGTCGTGTTGAAATTGCGCGTGCATTGGCGAATGATCCGAAATTTATTTTGCTGGACGAACCATTTGCCGGAATCGACCCGATTGCCGTTAACGAAATTCGTTCATTGGTGTCGCAATTAAAGAATCGCGGTCTGGGTGTTATCATCACCGACCATAATGTGCGGGAAACATTGGGTATTACAGACCACAGTTATGTTCTGCATGATGGCAAGATTTTAAAACACGGCACAACCGACGAAATTGTCGCCGATGAAATGGTTAAAAAAGTTTACCTGGGCGAAGATTTTGTTATGTGACAATACAATTTAAATCGTGTTGTCATCCCCACGAAGACGGTGGATTTATTGTGCTCCAGACATAAATTACCTGCCGAAATATGATAAATCTATTACCACTACCCCGTCTCGCTCACTATCGTTCGCACCCCACACCTTCGCCATGCGAAGGGGAATAAAAAACCGTCCCAGGTTTTCACGACGACAAGGATTTCGTGAAAACCTTAATGGGACGGCTACTTTAGGGACACACCTAAAGAAACTTAATCGGCATCGTTATCGACACACGCACCGTACGATTTTGCAACGGCCGCATTTTCGATACACACACTGCCCGACACCGCGCACGCCGAACGAACCAATGTAATTGTTCCATCGATATTCGTTTTATAATTCAACGCCGCTGCTTTGCATTGATTCAAATCTGTGTATTGTGCGCACGCCAATTTCCATGACTTGCAATCAACCGCACTCGCCGTGGGCATAACTGTATCCGGCAACCGCAAATTCCATTTTACATAGAAATCTTTCAATGTATTAATCGAATGTGATTTACCATATGCAACCCGTTCAAGACCATCGCCAACACGGCAATTAATGTTATTCTTTTCAACGAACGCGGTTATTGCAGTTGCCAAACCACCGGTTCCTGCACCAATCGCGGCCCCAACCGGAACAGTTGTGCCATAGTTCGATTCTTCACCGGCCAATATTTTCACACCCTTAAACATTGTTTCACGCGCATCAAGTTCGGCCTTATCAATTTTTTCTTCGGCACACTTTTCAACACATGTCACCCCGTCCGAAAAACAATCTGGGTATCTATTTCCAAGCATTAACGCACATTCGTTCGCGGAATTCGATTCAGCACACAATACACCCATTGCATTTTCGAATTCATTCTCTGTTGGGCAACCAGACTTATCAGAAGACAATCCATAACAATTATACTGTGGATAGCATTCCTTGCCGCGCAGATAACCGTCATATAATATAACGATTTCCTCGCATTGATCTTTATTGATGGCCGAACTTGTAATAACATTTGTGCCGGACAATCTTTCGTTCAGCAGTTTCACCTTGGTTGAATCGCTCCATATCTGTTCGCCAAGTGTTTTAACCGCAGACGCATTATCACAACTAAACGCGCGTTTACCATGACCCGCCAAGGCACCTATTCCGGCACCGGCCAGTGTTCCACCACCAACACCGACAACCGCGGCGGTGGCTGTATCATTCAACAATGAAAATCCAAACAGATCTTTGTTGCAACTGAATGTATCACCGGCGGCGCGCCAAACTTCGGCCAATTCATCATTGCCCAACGCACCAAACAACCAACTGTTTTTAATTTGTTCATCTTTGTTATATGCTGCCACACGCAAATAGCATGTCGCCGTTGTGGCATCCCACCGCGCATAGTGTCCACGCGCCCCATCAACCCCTGGGTTGCCGTAATTTAATTGCGCACCTTGGGGATTTGTTTTGATTAAAACGCCACCAATTTGGTTATTATAAGCACCAACGCGATTATTATACTCCGCGGTCGTTCCACCATTATTATCAACGGCGGCAAACGATGGACCAAACGTATTCACATCCAGCAACAAACAAGTATTTTCCGCCTGGTTCGGGGTCAGACCCGTTTTACGCAGGACGAAATTGTAATATTCCGGTTGAATCTTACGCGAATTGAAATCAACCCACACATCGGCAATTGTCCGATATACCGGTTTACAATCGCGACGCACCATTGTCATACATTTTTCAACCTGGATCGAACATAATCCCATACCGTTCATAATTGCATTGCGCATGTCTTCATTGAACAAATCGTTCAGTCCCCCCGCCAAAGCACCATTGTTGATACACGACAAAACATCGTTCATACAGTTCTGAACACCGTATTCAGAATTACGAACCCCACCGTCCGGACATTCCGGTTGGGGTTCCGGCTGGGGCTGGGGTTCCGGTTGGGGTTGTGGTTGGGGTTGTGGTGCTGGCTGTTGAATATCCGCCGTAATATTTGCCGGATTTATCGTCATAACTGGCATAGACGGCATACGCGCCGTTGACGCCCCCACGCGGCCCACCGCACGAACTTCGCCAGAACGCGGTGTTGCATCGGCAAACACCACATTAACAAACATCAATGCACCACAGCAGGCAAACGCCACACCAAACAAATTTTTTGATTTGCTCATTAAAATCCCCCCATTATTAGATGCTTATATTATATCACAAAAAAAGCCGAAAAAAAGTTTTTTTACGCACAACCTTGCCCCCCACCAACCCAAACCTATAAAATATTGACAAAAACAATACCTTGTCTATAATATAAACAATGTGGACACAGATACAGAATTTTTATAATTCCAACAAATACGCGATTCTTTGGACCGTGGGATATGTTGTTGTGACATGGGCCATTATGCGGTACATGTTCAACTTCGATATATTTTCTGTGACGCGTTGGCACCAGTTAATGCATGCTCATCTGCATGGATTTGCAGGATTCGTATTTGGTATTTTGATTTTGGCCATGATTCCGCTATATGTTGCGACAACAATAGTAATTACGCGAACAAAGGCGCCACTGTTTAATCTTGGATTAAAAATCCCAGAATTTGTAAAGACATTTTTCAAAAAGGCATTTACCCAAACACCGATGTCCGATGAACCCGAAACGGAAATAAAAAACGAATCGGATTCGGAATCCACATCAGAACCAGAAACGAAATCTGAAACCGATTCCACACCTCCCCCCGAATCGAATCCGACCCCAATCCCCGCGACCGTCCCGGCGGAAATGCGTGTCGCATACGAACGCGCACATGATAACATTGCCCGCACACAATCATCGGTTTTTGACCTTGGCAATATGACCCGTTCTGTATCCCCTGGCCCGGTTATCGAATCCGTATCATCGACACAAAACGACCCGGAGATTCCTATTCCGACCGATTTCGATATTGGTGAATTTGCAAATACTATTGACGATGATATACCTGTATTTTCTGATTTAGACCTTGACGATGAATCAGAAACGCCGGAACCAGATCCACAAACGACCGACATAAAAACCACAATCGATAGCAATGATGAAGTAATAAAATATCTGACGGCAAAATCGATCCCATACACGGTGGAAAATGATGTAGTTATCACAGATAAATTTGCGGTTGTATCACATACCGATTCGGACTTTTGGGTTGCAGATAACGAATCGTGGTTTGCCGCCGGCAAAATAAGAAAATCACCAATCACATCGGTATTGAATGCCGCCACAACACACCATGTCACACCCGTCCTTTATTTGGGTGCCGACAACATAATGGACATCCAAGAACTGCGTCCGCAATGGGAAGACAAAATTATTGTTATCACCAAACCGGACGAATTGGACCTGATACAGCCTATTAATCTATAATTTGTAGTTTATGATTACAGAACGCGAACACGCAACACGGTTGATGTCACCAGGTTTTTTATTCTAACGGCTTATTTTTACATATTTATTTCCGTTGAATAAACAACCGGTTCACCAAACTCTGTACACGACGAACCGTGATAATTTTGACTTTCGACGACACGCGATCCCAGTGTGGGTCCACGGCCCGAAATGCGCCGCAATGTGACATCGACGCCGCCCGAGTTAAATGTCCAATCGGTTGTCTTGTTATCTGTAATCACGGATTCAGCATTTTTACACATTATTGATTCTGTGCTTAATGTGCATGTATTAGTTGGCGCCGAATATATCGCTGTGTTTGATATGCGTCCCAGCATATTGCCATATGCGTCTGTCTGGATGTATGTAGAATATCCCGACTGTTGAACCTTGGTTAACTTATCCATATCTGCCCCTGCGATTATGTATCGTGTCGCATATGCGGAATCATCTTTCCATCCCGAAGATTCTACTCCTTGGAACACATTATCAACAATTTTGGCTTCATATTTTGTACAAATCGCCGCACCATTTGATTCCGCCCATTCCACACATTCTGGTGCCCCCGATGCCATCGCCGCGCACAACACAGATTTAACATCGTCATCTTGCTTTTCCAAGGCCTCGCCGACCAATTGATTATACTTTTTGTCGTAATTGTCCCGTGCGCGTTCTATACCAGAATTAATAATTGCCAGAACGGACGAATCCAACAAATTCGGGAATCGCGGTGATGTAATATCATCACCATCCGAATTCGAATTTTTACGAATCTGTGACATGTTCCGACCATTAATACACATATCAATCGTACTGTCCTGGGACAAAATAGCAATCTTTTGATTTATCTTATTTGACACCGATTTCAGTAATGAGATTACGCGTTGCGCTGACGCGCTTGTTTCATCGCTTAAGTTATCTTTGTATTCTTCGATGTCTATTTCGTACTTTCTCAACTTTGTATTATTCTGTGACGCTGTTGTGTCATTTATTTTTATGTTATCAAACGAAACCAGTCCATCTATCACGTAATTACCATTTGCCTCCTTATACGACAACAACGATTCGGTTCCAATATAGTCATCATCATCAAACGCCTGGCATGATGATGTATCACCACACAATTCCACCATCTTGGTCGTGACGGCTTTCTGACACTGATCCAACATTGTATTATCAATATTAAGGAATATGCCCATCACCAAATCTGATATATCCGACAAAGATTTCTTAACCCCGTTTTCTTGGCAACCGACCAACTTGTCCGCCGGACACATTGAAATAATGCTTGCCAAATCAAGTCCAACACACCTCGTATAATCCGAACCACAACGATCTTCGGACTGCAAACATTCTTTGACTTCGCGGGTACACGAATCGACACGCATAGACGCCAAACGCGCAACTACAAAATCCCATATCTGTGAATCTTCTGGCTTTTTTTCATCGACACCACACGCATTAAGCGGGATGCGACAAACACTAAGCATTGTTTCAGGCCGCGTTAAACACATATCATAAGATCCACTGGGGTCGTTCAGATCAATATTATCGCGACATGCTTTCTGGAAACATGATGATATGTTTCCAATACAACTCTGACGCGCGTTATCTTCGGCTATGATCTCTGCGGACTTAACCGTCGGCGCAATATCTTGCAAGAAAGTGTCCCACACCTGATCTGCGGCGCGCGCACAGAACTTTGTTATACCTTCGCACAATGGTTTTTTCGCCAGTAAAGTATCATATGTTGATGCAGATATTTCGATTGTTGTTGCGGCCCCCTTAATAAAATAATTTTTCGCTTTTTTGGATGTGCTTTTGCGAACATTTGTATTATCAAACGCCGCAACAGATGCACACGCCGAAAAATCTTCACCACAACCGCCGGTTGTTTGCATACACTTTTTGAATTCTATTGTGCATTGCCCCAGGTCGTATTTATTTGCATTCCGTAATTGTTCCAGCGAAGCATCACGCAATGCCCGTTCCGCGGTCGCCAGTTTGGTACGACTGGCGTTCTTTTGCTGCTTAAGACTGTTTTCATATGCATTGCAATCCGATTTAATCTTTTGCGCATATAGCAATTTCAACATAGAAATTTCTGCGCCACATTCCGGAATTTGGGCAACGCACAAATCAGATGCCGCGCGCTGCAACGCATCCCCTGTTTTACCATCAAGCGTTGATTCAGAAGTCTCGAAAATATCAAACGCATCTTCGTCATCAAACGACATTGGTTTTTCCCACAAAGACAAATCTAACGATTTTCGACCCGATTGATTTATCGAATCCGCCGTTTCATCTGCAATGGATTTAGCACGGGCAATCGCTTCTTCGGCATCGGTCCCCATCTCGATTTTTTCGACCCCATATGTCGCCATTTGATACGATTGCTGGTCTAACTTTTCTATTTCCGCCAGTATTTCGTCCAATTCGGCATTTCTGTTGCTGCACATACAACGTCCACCATTGGTATTATCCAGCATACAAAATGCATCCATACATCCGTAATATTTATTTTGGCATGCTTCATTGACCGCCGTATTTTTAGTTGCCGTCGGAATTTTAGTCCCGGAATTAATAACTTTCTGGGTTGTGGTTGCGGCGCGTGCCGCGACATTCTTGGTCGTGGTTGCACTGCGTGCAGTGACAGCGCTGCGCGATGGTGAGGTTGCCGAACGCGCATTGCGCGCACTTCTGGTGGTCGAAACTTCTGGGGCCACATTACCAGCCTGACCCCCACGCGGATTTGGTTGTTGTGCCGCCTGTGCATTTATAACCGCCATAAAAATTAACAAGCCAGAGATTATTGATTCCCTCATCCGACATTCCCTATTCGTTCGTACTATTTTACCATAAAAAAGCACTTATTGAAAATATTTTTTGGGGATAAACAGAGAATTATAAAAGAAAAAACGGGGCAAATGCCCCGTTTAATTATTTGCCTGTTGCACGGCGTTTAACTGCAACTTCTTTTTTTGCGGTTGTTGTCTTGGCTGCCTTTGGGGCTTCCTTGGCAACTTTTGCCACCGGAGCTTTGGCCGAAGTTTTCTTCGCCACCGGTTTTTCTTCGGTTGCTGCTTCTTCCTTGGCCGGTGCCGCAACAGTTTTTGTTGTTGCTTTTTTGGCATTTTCGTCACGATCAACCAATTCGATAATCGCCATAGGTGCCGCATCACCATAGCGGAAACCAGCCTTCAGAACGCGGGTATATCCACCTGGACGTTTGGCATAACGTGGCCCCAACACAGTGAACAATTTTTTCACTGTTGCTTCGGAACCATTACCTAATTCGGATGCAATCAAACGACGATTGGCAACACTGTCGACCTTTGCGCGAGTAATCATTTTTTCGACCACCGTACGCAGGTCTTTTGCCTTTGGCAAGGTTGTTTTAATCTGTTCTTTTTCAATCAAGTTTTTCGCCAAGCCGATAAACAAAGCTTTGCGTGCATTCGTGTCGCGATTAAATGTGCGACCTGCTTTCATATGTCTCATCGATTACTCCTTTATTTTGCTTCTGCCCTGCTCTTTTTTCACAGGGATTTGTTGAGACAACGTGCCCTAAAAAATAATTTTTCAGAAACACGAGTTTTCTTGCTGTGCGCAAGAAAATTGTCAGAACACGTCAGTCGGAAGCGTTTGGCGGTTTGCAGTGTAGTAAACCTACATAAGAACCGACAAACGCAACAACGGGCGTGTTATCACAATTTTATTTGTATGGGTCTTCATACTTCTTGGCCAATTCGGCGATATTTTCCGGTGGCCACCCAGGGACATCCATCCCCAGACCCAAACCCATTGCTTCCAATTGAGCCTTGATTTCATTCAAAGACTTACGGCCAAAGTTTGGTGTCTTTAACATATCGGCCTCGGTCTTTTGGACCAATTCGCCCAACCAGTTAATCTTGTCGTTCTTCAAACAATTGTTCGCACGAACAGACAATTCCAATTCATCGACATGTTTTAACAATTTCGGATCGAATGGCAACGCGTCTTTGGCCTTTTCTTCTTCGGCCGGTGCGTTGATTTGTGCCGGATCTTCGAAATTAATAAAGACAACCAATTGGTCGGTCAAGATACGCGCCGCAAAGGCAATTGCATCTTCGGGTGCGACACTGCCGTTTGTTTTAACTGTCAATTCCAATTTATCATAATCTGTGGATTGACCGACACGCGTTTGCGTCACGGTGCTTGCCACATTCAGAATTGGCGAATAGATTGAATCAACCGGAATAACACCCAATGGCAAATCGGCGGCATTTTGTGATGCTGGAACATAACCACGTCCTGTTCCCAATGTGATTTCCATATCAAAATTTGCGCCCTTGTCCAGTGTGCAGATTTCAACATCTTTGTTCATGACTTCAACACCACCAGATGTTTCGATCATACCCGCGGTGACGACGGCTGGGCCCTTTACTTTCAAATAAGCCTTGTGCTGACCTTCGGTCAAAGCCTTGAAATAAACGCCCTTCATATTCAAGATAATATCGGTCACATCTTCGCGGCAACCTGGGACGCTGCTAAATTCGTGTTGAACGCCGTCGATTTTAATATATATTGGCGCGCACCCCTGTAACGACGACAACAGCACACGACGCAATGCCGTCCCCAGCGTTAAACCAAAACCCTTTTCCAACGGTTCCGCAACCAATGTCGCAGTATTTGGATTGTTTTCATCGACCACGATATTAAGTTTCTTTGGCTTAATAAGGGTCATCCAGTTTTTTTCAATCATATTTTTTCCTTTATGGCTTAGTTTATTATTTTCACCAAATTGCGCCCAAACCCCTTGTGCGCGTGCGATATTTTATATTACGAATAACCACTTGTCAATATTTTATTACTTTTTCGACACACACACCAGATGGACATATTTTTATTTTCGTCAAAAAACTTGACAATTGACATTTTGTGTCCTAAGATTCGTACCAATCCAACCAAAAGGAATAAAAACATGAAAAAAACGATTTTATTTGGTGCAATTGCCTGCGTTATCTGTGCGCCTATTTATGCATCTGATGGTGGTGTATATGGCGATTATAGCACGGAAATGCGCACAACAGCCGAAGATTTTGTTCGCATTGAACATGTGGCCCAACCAACTGTTGTAAAAACAGATGTGAAACCAGCATGCACAAAGTGCAACAAATGTTCAGCCAAAGTTTGTGGCGAACCGTTTGAACGCGTTGTGAACCGTGAATACTTTGTTCGTGAAACGGTCCAAACCTATAAACCCGTTATTCACTATGTTCCGGCGGGTTCATATACCACGATGCGTGCGGTTGAAACACCGAAATGCACCAAGTGTGGTTTTTAATCGCTAAAAAGTTTGCGCTAAGAAAAACCGCCCAAATGGGCGGTTTTTTATTTTACCTTTTTTGTTCTGACACGAATGCGTTGGGATTGTATAAGTCGCAGTACCGCATCCCAGTCGTTATGCTGGCCAATAAAAGAATGCCGACTGTTCGGGAACTCGACAAACGTCACTTTATTTTTGTCAGAGTATTCCTGTGTACTTTTACAAACATTACGCAAATATTCCGGTGGTGACTTTTTGTCCTTGCCCCCCGCGACTAATGTGATTGGTATATTATACTGTGCGATTAAATCGGGCCGTGGTTTAAGATTATACAAGTCATCATATACGCGCGGATAAACCGAAATATACCTTACTTTTTCACAGGCATATATATCATGCGGGCTAACCAATCCAATTGGTTTATTATAAAAATCATCATAGGACAAATCCGGCCATTGGCGTTGTTTCACAAATTGTTGCGAAAAATTGCACCAGTCTTTGTCGACAAATGGCGCAAACATAATCGCTGCGGAAAAATCAACCGGCTTGTTTTGCGCGATGTGCCGATTAAACACTTCCATTGTTCCCATTCCGCCCAACGAATGCCCGACCACACATGTCCATTGTCCGACCGACATTTTAGCAACGATTTCCAATCCCGCGTCCATTAGGTCGACAAATTCTGGCACGGTGTTTTTTGCCGCCATATCGGCATCGATTGTATCTTGGAAATCGCCAAAGAAGGAATCTATGGCATATATATTAAGTTTGTGTTTCAACGCCCAATATGTCACCGCACACATCATAGGTTCAATTTCAGTATTACTAACGAACCCCGGAACCAACACCAGGTTGCCGAATGGTTTTACATCACGAACCTCAAAAAGCGTTATATGTCCAACATTTGCAATTTCGGTTTTGGACGAAAAATCCATTTTCCACGCAAACGATTGCTCTTTAAGCTGCTTCAGTTCATCGGCATAATCTTTTGGAAAGAAAAAATCTTTCAATGGTTTCATTGCCCGGAAAAATTAACACAAAAACAAAGAAAGTCAACAAATTGGTTCAATAAAAAACCACCCAATCGGGCGGCTTTTTATTTATTGCGGTAAAAAATTACACACGACGCACTTTCTTTGGACGGCAACCATTGTGCGGAATGCGTGTTGTATCTGTGATGCTTTGCACGATCAAACCAGCATTTGCCAAACCACGAACGGCGGACTCACGACCCTGACCAATACCACGCATCAAAACATCAACGGTCTTCATACCCATTTCGGCGACTTTCTTTCCCACCGCGTCTGCGACAACTGTTGCCGCATACGGCGTAGACTTTTTCGCGCCCTTGAAATTATTCGCACCCGCGGTTGCCCATGTCAACACTGCGCCAGACGGATCGGTAATTGTGATACGTGTATTGTTATTTGTCGCAACAACATGTGCAATGCCATGCGATACTTTTTTGATTACTTTTTTCTTAGCTTTTGTGACTGCCATTATTTTTACCTTTTTATTTAGATGTCTTCAATTAACTATGGTGTTAATCTCTACCCAAAAATATTATTTACCCTTGACCGCGGAACCAGCGACCACAACACGTTTACCTTTACGTGTGCGGGCATTAGTTTGTGTGCGTTGACCGCGAACCGGCAAGCGGTTACGATGACGAATACCGCGATATGTTTTAAGGTCTTGAAGTCTTTTTATATTCATTGCCACTTCGCGACGAACATCACCTTCGACCTTGAAATTTTGTTCAATGTAATTCGATATTTTGATAACATCAGCGTCTGTCAAATCTTTCGCGCGCAGACCGTCTTTCAATTTCAACGCCTCACAAATTTTGGCGGCGCGGGCCGGACCAATACCGTGAATATAGCGCAACGCGATTTCAATGCGTTTTTCTGCTGGAATGTTAACACCTGCTATACGTGCCATTTTTCATTTTCCTTTTATTATTCACTTTGACGCGATTACCTCGCGCCGGTTTTCTTCATTCCAAAATCTGCCGTCAGATACCGGAATGCATTTTATTTTGCCGGACTATTCTAGAATAAATCCCGCAAAAGTCAAATCTTGTTTTAGTTGCGGAAACGTCCTTTCTTTGAGTGTCCCACAACCCCTGTATACTGTTTCGCGACCAGGTACGATTGCACCTGGTTCATGGTGTCCAAAATCACCCCCGCGACGATTAACACACTGGTTCCGCCAATAGTCAATGGCATCCCTGCATGAGTGTTCAATATAATCGGCACCACGCACACAACAATAAGATATAAAACACCGATGGCCGTTGTACGCGATACCACATCATCTAAATATTTATTTGTCTGTTCACCCGGACGAACCCCCGGAATATAACCACCCATATTTTTAAGACTGGTGCTGGTCTCTTCGGAATTAAATACAACGGCGGTTTGGAAATACGCAAAGAACGCTATCAATACCGTGTACAAAATAATGTATGACCACGCCCCATATGTAAAGAAACCCAAAATCTGTTGCACAAATAAATTTTCACTTTGCACGAATCGTTGAACAAACGCAGGCAACATCATAATAGACGCCGCAAACACCGGCCCCATAACACCCGACATATTAACCTTAATCGGTAAATAAGATGCGTTTGTATTCATAACACCGTTTGCCGAAACCTGACGTGGATACAAAATTTGAATCCGACGTTGTGCCTGTTCAAAGAACGCAATCAGTGCGACAATACCAACAACAAACGCAATTGTTAAACCAATCATTGCTGGCGACATCTGGCCCACAGACCCCAAACTAAACAACTTGCCAATACCACTTGGAATCTGGGCAATAATACCCGCAAAGATTAACAGAGATGCACCCTGACCTACACCACGCGCGGTTATCTGTTCCGCCAACCACATGACAAACACGGTTCCACCAACCAGCGCAATAATAGCCGATAATTCAAATGCAAATCCCGGATTAACAACCGCCGCAACACCATTAACCGGTGCCATAGATTCCAATCCGCGAACGACCGCCCAACCCTGGACAATTGCCAAAAACACCGCTAAATAACGTGTGTATTGATTAATTTTGATACGACCAGATTCGCCCTCTTTACGCAAATCGTTCAAATTTTTACTGGTCGCGGTCAACAACTGTAAAACGATAGATGCCGAAATGTATGGGAAAATGTTCAATGCCAAAACCGACATACGTGATAACGAACCACCACTGAACATATCAAACATTCCCATCATGCCACTGCCTTCGCCACTAAACAGGTGCAAAATCGCAGATGCATTAACCCCCGGTAATGGAATAAACGAACCGATTCGATAAACGATCAACGCCCCCAATGTGAACATTATTCGTTTCTGTAAATCAGTCAGATTTCCAAAATATTTTTTTATGAATTTCATTGCGCTAAGATTTTAACCGTTTTTGCGCGCCGGTTCCCCGACGCGCAAGTTAAGTTTATTTATTTTTGATTGTGCCACCGGCCTTTACAATTGCCGCTTCGGCTGCCTTGGACCACTTATCTGCAACAACATTAATTGCAGATTTGATTTCACCCTTGGCCAAAACTTTCAAGCCATCCAATTTACGATTAAGGATTTTTGCCGACAACAACGAATCGATTGTGATTTCTTTCTTGGCATCAATCTTGCCAGACGCAATAAACTTTTCGATATCGCCCAGGTTGATTGTCGCATATTCTTTATGGAATGGATTGTTGAATCCGAATTTCGGGAAACGACGCAAAATCGGCATCTGACCACCCTGGAAAGTTGCCTGTTTACGGGAACCCGCACGTGCCTTTTGCCCCTTGGTCCCACGACCCGCGGTTTTACCATAACCAGACGCCATACCACGACCAACGCGTTTTACATCTTTGCGTGCGCCAAAATTATCCATCAATGCATTTAATTTCATTTCTTTTTCCTCTTATTCCTATGAACTATGTTATAGTTCCGTTTCGCACATAATTCAATATTATGTACTCGGGTTCTTGTAATTATTTTTCAACGATTTCAACCAAGTGTGCAACTTTGGCAACCATACCACGCACAGCCGGTGTATCGTTGATTTCGCGTGTTTTACCAATACGGCCCAAACCCAACGCCTTGACTATTTTGCGTTGTGATTCCGGACGATGAATTAAACCACGAACTTGTTTAACAGTTATAGTAGCCATTTTTATTACCCCCGTCCGTATTATTTATCTTCGGCTGTTTCTGCATTTTCTTCGAATTTCTTACCATCGCGACCGGCAATTATTTCGGATACAGATTTACCACGACGTGCCGCCACTGTCTTCGGCGAATTCATTTTGGAAAACGCCAAGAACGCCGCACGAACCATATTGTTTGGATTGTTGGAACCCTGGGATTTTACAACAACATCTTGGATACCCAAACATTCAAACACCGCACGCAACGCACCACCAGCAATGATACCGGTACCTGGAACCGCGCTACGCACAACCAACCTGGACGCGCCATAACGCGATTCAATATCATGATGCAATGTGCGACCTTCTTTCAACGGAACGCGAATCATTTTTGCCTTGGCGGCCTTGGTCGCTTTCTGTACGGCAGATTGAACTTCCAATGCCTTGCCCTTACCGAAACCAACACGACCAGCCTTGTCCCCGACAACAACCAATGCCGAGAAAGACATGTTTTTACCACCTTTTACGGTCTTGGAAACACGATTGATAGAAACCAATTTGTCTACCAAGTTATCCGTCTGTAATTTTTTATCATCAAAACGTGCCATTTATACCTCGTTTAATTTTGATTATATTCTGACGCCACCGGCGCGGATTGCTTCGCACAGTGCTTTGACACGACCGTGATAGCGATAACCGCCACGATCAAAATAACAATTATCGGTCAATTTTGCCGCGACCAAACGTTCGGCAAATGCTTTTCCAACCAATTCTGCACCTGCAATATTCCAACCTTTTCCGGCAAAGCCTTTTTCCTTGCTCGATGCAGCGCACAGTGTATGACCACGCACATCATCAATCGCCTGGATTTCAATATGACGTCCAGAACGGAAAACCGACAAACGAATCTTGCCAGGATTTTTTCTTTTCAACGCACCGCGATTTGCGATTGTGCGTCTTTCTTCAGTAGACAAATGTTTCAACATTTCGTTTCCTTTTTTCCAATTTCCGTAACAGCGGAAATTACTCTTTTGTTAATTATTTCTTTTTGCCTTCCTTGTGGCGAATCGTTTCGCCCTTATAGAAGATACCTTTACCCTTGTATGGATCTGCCTTGCGAACCTTATGAATCTTATCTGCAAATAAACCAACCAGACATTTATCAATACCCTTGACGGTGAATTCTGTTGGTGCACCACCCATTTCAACGCTCAAACCATCTGGGATTTCCAAGATAACATCATGCGAATAGCCCGCAACTAAAACCAGTTTTTTGCCAGAAACAGATGCTTTATAACCAACACCTTTCATGTACATTTCCTTGGCAAATCCGGTCGTGACGCCATCTACAGCGCTGCGGATATTGCGGGTCATTGTCCCCCACATGGCACGCGAAGTTTTATCTTCGGCATTTTTGGGTGTGACAACAACTGTGTTCCCTTCGATTTTAACATCGACCAACCCAGAATTTTTAGTATCCATAGAAACTTTCAATTCGCCCTTTGGCCCCTTGATAACAATTGCGCCGTCAGCAATAGCCGCCGTAACGCCATCTTTCAAACTTACTGGATATTTTCCTGCACGAGACATAACTAAATCCTTCTGCTTCTAATTAGATAACCTTGCACAATATTTCACCGCCGACATTCATCAGACGCGCCTTGTGATCGGTCATGACACCATTTGGGGTGGAAACAATTGCGATACCCAAACCATTCAAAACCTTTGGCATTTTTGCACTGCCTGAATAGACACGGCGCCCCGGTTTAGAAACGACGGAAATATCCTGGATTGCACCATTGCCACCAACATATTTCAATTCGACAACCAAATTAGAACGGTGTTCGTCGATTTTTTCTTGACGGAAATCGGTAATAAAACCTTCTTCCTTTAATACATTCAGAACTGCGATACGCAGTTTGCTGTTTGGAACGGTGACTGTTTCTTTACCAGCATTTTGACCATTACGGATGCGGGTCAACATGTCTCCGATTGGGTGTGATAATGACATCTTTTATTACTCCTTTGCTGTGGGTTATCCCACATTATTGGACCAGCTGCATTGTCCACAACTGGCTTTTACTTATCAGTTGTTTTTACCAACTGGATTTACGGACGCCTGGCAATTTACCTTCGGACGCCTGGGTACGAACTTGCTGACGGCACAAACCGAACATACGGGAAAAACCGCGTGCGCGTCCGGTAACCGAACAACGATTACGCAACCGTGTTGGGTTTGCATTACGTGGCAACTTCGCCAATTTTTTCATCGCATCCATGCGTTCATCAGGTGTCGCATTGACGGACATTTTTTCTTTGATCGCTTCGCGCTTTTTTGCATATTTTGCGACCAATGCTTCACGTCTTTTTTGTTTATTTATCAACGCTAATTTTGCCATTTTTATACCTTTTTAATTATTTCAAAACCAAAGGCAAGCCGATTTTGGTCAGCAATGCACGAGCCTCATCATCTGTCTTCGCAGTTGTCGCGATAACAATATCCATACCGCGAATTGCGTCAATCTTATCCACGGAAATTTCCGGGAAAATCAGATGTTCTTTGATACCAAACGCATAGTTTCCGCGACCATCAAATTTAGATTTTGATAAACCACGAAAATCCTTTACGCGCGGCAACGCAACTGTGATTAATTTATCCAAGAAATCATACATTCTTTTACCACGCAACGTCACCTTGGTACCGATGGCTTGACCTTCGCGTAAACGATATGTCGCGATTGATTTCTTGGCATGTGTAATAACGGACTTCTGTGCCGCAATCGCGGTTAAATCCGCCGCCGCCGCATCCAATTTCTTTTTATCAGAAACCGCTTCGCCGACACCCATGTTTAACACAATCTTTGTAAGCTTTGGCACGGCCAGCGCATTTTTGTAGCCGAATTCTTTAACTAATTCGGGAACAATCTGTTTTTCATAAATTTCACGCAATCTGCTTTGCATTTTTTATTCCTTAACGTTTTGTTTCCGTAACAGCGGAAACCGATTTATTGTTTTTATAATTCTGTCCCAGATTTTTTAGCAACACGAACCTTTTTATCACCAGACACTTTGTATCCGACGCGTGTTGGTTTTTTGGTTTTTGGATCAACCAACGCGACATTCGAAACGTGCAACGGTGCTTCACGATCAACGATGTGACCCGGTGTGTCCTGGGTTGGTTTCACATGCCATTTGTGACGATTAACACCTTCTACAACAACACGCGATTCCGACGGGCGCGCTTCCAGCACTTTGCCTTTGACGCCCTTATACTTTCCCGAAATAACTACGACTTCGTCGCCTTTCTTGATTTTCATTTTTGCAACCTTTTATTTTTATGGACGCCTTTACAGAACCTCTGGTGCCAAAGACACGATTTTCTGGACATCGTATTTACGACGCGTTTCACGCGCGATCGGACCAAAAATACGTGTTCCAATCGGTTCAAAGTTATTTTTATTAATCAAAACAACTGCATTATCATCAAAACGGATGATCGATCCGTCCGGACGTTTGATTGGAAACTTTGTACGCACGATAATAGCGCGTTGAACCGTTCCTTTCTGGACCTTGCCACGCGGAATTGCTTCCTTGATGGCGACGACGATTTTGTCGCCGACCGTTGCATAACGACGATGAGAACCGCCCAAAACCTTGATACACATAGCCTTGCGTGCACCACTGTTGTCTGCAACTGTCATAACTGTTTCATTTTGTATCATTTTTTTTACCTTTTTCCTGCACACGGGGCAATCCCCCGCGGCTTTGTTTCTGGGTTCCGACTGGATTTATAATAGTCCCTCAAAGAACCCGACCCCGCATTAGTCGATAACTTCGACCTCGCCATCTTTGGAAACACCGACACGTCCCTTAACAACCCAAGTTTTTGTCTTAGAAATTGGGCGATGTTCTTCGATGGCCACGATATCACCAACTTTGTATTCGTTGTTTTCATCGTGTGCTTTATACTTTTTATTCTGCTTCACGAACTTACCATACAGCGGATGACGGAAACGACGTTCCACTTCGACAACAACTGTCTTGTCGTTTGCTGTACTTTTAACTGTTCCTTGCAGTATACGTTTTGGCATAACTATTGTCCTTTTCTATTTATTTTATGACCAATTTTCGCAATATGATATCTTATTTTCAAGAAATCTCAACAAAAATCGGTTTATTTTTTAGCATTTAATTTTGTTTTTACGCGGGCAATTTCCCGACGCGTTTTACGCAACACATGGGTTTTTGGCAATTGACCGGCTTCGTGTTGGAAACGCAGGTTCATTTGTTCTTTTTTCAAATCGACCACTTTGCTTTCCAGAGCCTCAACCGTCAATGCTTCCTTTTCAGATTTCTTTTGGACCATTTTCTTTTTCCTATTTCTGATTTCTGATTTCTGATTTCTGATTGATGGTTTTATTAAATCCTAAATCAGAAATCCTAAATCATAAATTAATTCACTTTACGTTCAACAATCTTGGTCTTGACCGGTAATTTAGCCGCGGCCAATGCGAATGCTTCGAACGCGATTTCTGGTTTAACACCATCGACCTCGAACATGATGCGTCCCGGTTTCACGCGACATACCCAGTATTCAACCGCACCTTTACCCTTACCCATACGGACCTGGGCTGGTTTAGTTGTGACAGGAACATCTGGGAAAATACGAATCCACAATTTACCCTGACGTTTCATATGACGCGTAATTGCACGACGCGCCGCTTCTATCTGACGCGCTGTGATACGTTCTGGGGTCATAGCTTTCAGTCCAAACGAACCGAACGCCAATTCACTGCCGCCCTTGGCAACGCCATGGATACGACCTTTTTGCTGTTTGCGAAACTTTGTTTTATTTGGCATTAACATGGTACAAATCCTCTATTCTGTTTGTTTAGACTTATTTGCTTTTTCTTTCACTGCTGCCAGCATATTCGGCGGGTCTTGCCATTTCCGAAGCCAGCTTTTCTTTATTCACAACATCGCCGGTGTAAATCCAAACCTTGACCCCGACAACACCATATGTGGTTTTTGCCTGAATCGCGGCATAGTCAATATCCGCACGTAATGTGTGCAACGGAATACGACCCTCGCGAATTTGTTCACTGCGTGCAATTTCGGCACCGTTTAAACGACCACTGCACATAACTTTGATACCCTGGGCACCAGCTTTCTGGGCATTTTGGATGGCCTTTTTCATCGCGCGTTTAAAAGAAACACGACCTTCGATTTGTTGGGCAATCCCTTGGGCAACCAACTGCGCATTCAGATCAGGACGACGAACTTCATAAATATTCACAACAACCTGATCATTTTTAACTAATTTTTTAATTTCGTTGCGCAACGCTTCGATATCGGCCCCTTCTTTACCGATAATCATACCTGGACGCGACGTATGAACGGTCACGACGACCTTTTTGGCAAAGCGTTCAATTACAACCTTGGCCAATCCGGCTTTTTTCAGTTTTTTCGTAATGAAATTACGAATTTCGTTATCTTCGGCCAATAACTTGGCATAGTCTTTCTTACTCGCAATCCAGCGGGAATCTGTGACTTTATTAATTCCCAAACGCTGAGAAATTGGCGATACTTTCTGTCCCATTTTCTTTATCCTTGGTTTGTGATTTGTGTTCTTGAAGCATTTCCGCTTTATTCAGGGGTTTCCCCCATACCACGCATCACGGTTATTTTACTTTGCTTTTTGTTTTGTTTCTGTTTTTTTCGCCTTCTTTTCCGGAGCCTTACCCGATTCCAACACAATTGTCAGATTCGAAAAAGGTTTAAGGATTGGACGCGCACTGCCACGTGGACCCGGCATAATGCGTTTCATTGTCAACGCCTTGCCACACCAAATTTCTTTGATATAAAGGCTGTCCGCGGACAGGTTTTTATTGTGTTCCGCATTAGCAACCGCAGACAACAAAGTTTTCAACACTTCGCCTGCGACACGCTTTTTGGAAAACTTTAACACATCTATCGCACGATCAACCGGCAATCCACGCACCATATCGCACACCAGATTCAATTTCTGATGGCTGATGCGAATCATTTTGTTAAACGCGCGAACCTGATTTTCTTTGATTCCATATCTTGTCGTTGTCATAACTACACCTTACCTTTATATGAAATTATTTTTTTGCTGCCGCTGCGGCTTTCTTGTTCGCTGCGTGACCTTTGAAGGTACGCGTTGGCGCAAATTCACCCAATTTATGCCCAATCATATCTTCTACGATTGCGACCGGGATGAATTTATTACCATTGTGAACTTCAAAAGTCAATCCAACCATAGGTGGCACAATTGTGCTGCCACGTGACCATGTTTTAATTGGTTTACGATCATCTTTCGCATTCGCCGCAGCCGTCTTTTTCAAGACAGATGGGTGAACATAAGGACCTTTCCATACTGAACGAGACATCATTTACTCCGTTTTTTTATTATTTCTTCTTTGCCAAATGTCTGCTGCGGATAATCATCTTAGCAGTACGTTTATTGCTACGGGTACGATATCCCTTGGCTGGAATACCTGTACGTGATACTGGTTCGTGGCCCTTAGAATGACCATTACCACCACCCATCGGGTGATCGTTCGGGTTCATTGCCATACCGCGTACAGATGGGCGAACACCCAACCAACGTGCACGACCGGCCTTGCCCAAATTGACATTGCGCTGATCCGGATTGGACACGCTGCCAACGGTGGCAAAACAATCGGAATGAACTTTACGCAACTCGCCACTGTTCATTTTAATCTGGGCATAAACGCCGTCTTTACCCATCAACTGGGCATAGCAACCCGCGCTACGTGCCAACTGACCGCCGGCACCCGGTTTCAATTCGACGTTATGAACGATTGTACCGATTGGCATATTTTTCAACGGCATTGCATTACCCGGTTTAATATCCTGGCGCGCACCGGCGATAACAACATCGCCAACCTTTAAATCACGTGGTGCCAAGATATAGGAACGAATACCATCTTTGTATTCAATCAATGCAATGAACGCGGTACGATTTGGATCGTATTCCAAACGCAATACAGTTGCCGGAACATCCAATTTCTTGCGTTTGAAATCAATCAAACGATAACTGCGTTTATGACCACCACCTTGGTGCATGACGGTCACATGACCGAAATTATTACGTCCACCTTTGGACTTGATACCGACTGTTAACGCCTTTTCCGGCGCACCACGATACAATCCACTGCGATCGACCTGGGTCAGACCACGTGTCCCTGCGGTTGTCGGTTTGTAATGCTTTAATGCCATTTTTTACTACCTTTGTTTGCCACAACAATAACGTCCAAAAATCTGGATTCTCTGTTTATGGCTGTTTACTTGTTATTGTACGTTTGCAGACAAATCCAATTTTGCATCTGCCGGCAATGTGACGTACGCTTTTTTAACAGTGCGCTGGGTACCACTTGCGCGACCACGGAAAGATTTTACTTTGCCTTTGACGACAACAATGTTAATTTTCGTGGGTTTAACATTATATATCGCTTCGACGGCATGTGCAACATCTTCTTTGGTTGCGGACGCGGCAACTTCGAATGCAACACCATTTTTTTCAGACAGCGCGGCTGCCTTTTCCGAAATTATCGGGCGACGCAGTACATCAAACGCACCGGCGGTCGCAACGATTTTCTTTTCTGATTTAACTTTCTTTTCTGCCATTTTATTAACCCCGTGTTATTACGCCAATCTTGCTTCCACCGCTTTGACTGCATCTGCTGTCAAAACCAATTTTTCGTGTTTCAAGATATCCAAAACGTTCAAACCGATTGTTGGTAATACATCTACATTTTCGATATTCGCCGCAGATTTCTTGAAATTTTCATCCAATGCGTCAGCCCCCACGAACAGAGCTGATGCGATATTCAATTTTTTCAATTGCTTCGCAAATGCGCCCGTCTTGGCTGCTTTCAATTTTTCAGAATCAATCACAATCAGAGAGCCTTCTTTGACCTTGGACGACAAAGCCATTTTCAAGCCCAAAGAACGGATTTTCTTTGGCAAATCTATTGCATGATCACGAACGATCGGGCCATGAACAACACCACCGCCACGCATGTGAACATTATATCTTTCACCCTGGCGCGCATTACCAGTTTTTTTCTGTTTGAATGCTTTACGGCCACTGCCCGCGACATCAGAAACGGTTTTCACCGCATGTGTGCCGGCACGCGATTTTGCGCGTTGCCATGTAACGACACGGTGCAAAATATCCGCACGTGGCTCAACACCAAAAATGCTGTCTTGCAATTCTGCTTTGCCGACCGCTTTACCATCAAAATTAATAATGTCTATTTGCATTTTATTCACCTTATCGTTACTTATTCAGCCACAGTTTCTGTTGCTTCTGCTGCCGGAGTTTCAACCGCAACAGCGTTCATTTTTGTCGGGACTGGTAAATCTTTCTGTTCTTTTTTAACAGCATCGGTCACCAAAACAAATGTGCCGTTTGCACCAGGAACAGCGCCTTCGACAAATATAAGGTTTTCGCCTTCGTCCATGCCGAACACTTTCAGATTCTGAACAGTCACAGTTTCATTACCCATCTGACCGGCCATCTTTTTACCCTTTAACACGCGGCCAGGCCATTCACGCATACCCGTACCACCGATTGAACGGTGCGCTTTCAATACACCATGGGATGCTTCTTTACCACCAAAATTGTGGCGTTTCATTGCACCCTGGAAACCTTTACCCTTGCTTGTCGCCTGAACATCAATGTATTGTCCGACAACAAAATGAGACGCCGACATTGCTGTCCCAACCGGGATAACACAATCGTCGGACACGCGGAATTCCGCAACCTTACGATATGGCTTTACGCCAGCCTTTTCTGCTGCAACCGCCTGGGGCTTTGCAACATGTTTTGCCTTGGCTTCGCGCAAACCCAATACATTTGCGACATAACCATTTTTTTCCATTGTACGATTTCCAATAACTGTGCAGTCCCCAACCGACAATACAGTCACAGGATGAGCAACACCCGCATCATCATATAAACGGGTCATGCCTATTTTTGTTGTTATTAATCCGCTACGTTTCATTTTTTTGCCTTTTTTTAGTCAGAGGTTGGCGCGTTTTATTTTTTTTGCATCCCACACCAACGCTAACAGTTTTACAATTTAATTTTTACATCGACACCGGACGTCAAATCCAACTTCATCAACGCATCAACAGTCTGAGGGGTTGGATTAACAATATCTACGACCGCTTTATGATTACGGATTTCGAATTGTTCACGTGATTTTTTATCAACGTGTGGTGAACGGTTCACTGTAAATTTTTGAACCAATGTCGGCAAGCGAACGGGTCCAACGACATCCGCGCCTGTGCGCTTTGCTGTCTTGACAATTTCATCAACAGATTCCATCAAATTACGATGATCGAATGCTGTTAATTTAATACGAATTTTTGATGCTGGTACCATTTGTTCGTTTTCCTTATCGTTATTCGGGCCGGTAATCATTGGATTTTTATCCAATTACACCGACCCGTTTTGTTACCATTATTTAATAATCTTGGATACAACACCTGCGCCAACTGTGCGTCCGCCTTCACGGATAGCAAAGCGACGACCTTCGTCCATAGCAATAGGTGCAATCAATTGCACTGTGATACGAACGTTATCGCCCGGCAGAACCATTTCTTTGTCTGCTGGCAAAGTGATTGTACCAGTCACGTCTGTTGTGCTGAAGTAGAACTGAGGACGATAGTTGCTAAAGAACGCTGTGTGACGTCCACCTTCTTCTTTGGTCAAGATATAAACTTCAGCTTCAAAGTCTGTGTGCGGTGTGATAGAACCCGGTTTGCAGATAATCTGACCACGTTCTACTTCTTCCTTCTTGGTTCCACGCAACAACAAACCTACGTTATCGCCGGCTTCACCTTGATCCAACATTTTGCGGAACATTTCGACACCGGTCACAACTGTTTTCTGTGTTGGACGCAAACCAACGATTTCACATTCGTCACCAACTTTGACGACACCTGATTCAACACGGCCCGTCACAACGGTACCACGACCAGTAATAGAGAACACGTCTTCAATTGGCATCAAGAATGGTTTATCGACTGGACGTTCTGGCATTGGGATGTATTCATCGCAAGCTTTCAACAAAGCGTCAATGGATTCTTTGCCCAAACCGTCATTTTTGCCTTCCAATGCGGAAATAGCAGAACCACGGATGATTGGAGCATTATCGCCATCGAAGTCATTTGCAGACAACAATTCACGAATTTCCATTTCAACCAATTCCAACAATTCAGGATCGTTTGCCAAATCGCATTTGTTCAAGTAAACAACGATTTTTGGAATACCGACCTGACGTGCCAACAAGATGTGTTCACGTGTCTGAGGCATAGGACCATCAGTCGCGGCCACAACCAAAATCGCACCGTCCATCTGAGCGGCACCGGTAATCATGTTTTTAACATAGTCCGCGTGTCCCGGGCAGTCAACGTGTGCATAGTGACGATTGGCTGTTTCATATTCAACGTGTGCGGTGTTAATTGTTATACCACGTGCGCGTTCTTCTGGGGCATTATCGATTTGGTCAACACCCTTTTGCGCGTCGGTTCCAACACCATAGTAGTGAACGATAGCGGCCGTCAAAGTCGTTTTACCGTGGTCAACGTGGCCAATGGTACCGATGTTAACATGCGGCTTGGTTCTTACATATTTTTCTTTTGCCATAGTTTTTCTCCTTAAGGCTCTGGTTTTTGTTAATCTGATTCTTGATTTCCGGTTTTGGATTTCTGAACACAATCATAAACCAGAAATTTCAAATCACAATCTTTTTTTTGTTTATTTTGTCAGTTTCTTTATAACTTCGTCTGCAACATTTTGCGGCACTTCGGCATAGTGTGACAATTCCATATACGGATTTGCACGCCCCTGTGACAAAGAACGCAATGTCTTGACATATCCGAACAGGTTTGCCAACGGCACAAATGCAGAAATCAATTGGTTTCCGAATTGTGTTTCAATTCCGTTGATTTGACCACGACGGCTGTTCAAGTCACCGATGATGTCACCGACATATTCTTCCGGTGTATTGACCGAAAGTTTCATAATCGGTTCCAACAACTTTGGCGCAGCTTTCTTCATCGCTTCGCGGAAGCATGCACGCGCCGCTATTTCAAAGCATAATACATTAGAGTCAACTTCATGATATTTACCATCTACTAATGTAGCCTTGAAATCCACTGTCGGATAGCCAATCAAGACACCTGTCTGTTGCGCTATCTTTAAACCCTTTTCCACACCCGGGATGTATTCTTTTGGAATCGCACCACCAACAATCTTGTTTTCGAACTCGTAACCTTTGCCTGGTTCCAACGGTTCAAATTCAATTTTCACCTGGGCATACTGACCCGAACCACCGGACTGTTTCTTGTGTGTATATTCTTCGGTAACCGGTCGTGTAAATGTTTCGCGATACGCAATACGTGGTTCACCAACATTAACATCAACCTTAAACTCACGTGACAAACGATCGACCAAAATTTCCAAGTGCAATTCACCAACACCCGCCAAAATAGTTTGACCAGATTCTTCATCAACCGACACACGGAAAGACGGGTCTTCTTTGGCCAATGCCTGTAATCCCAACGCCATCTTTTCCACATCGGCCTTGGTCTTTGGTTCAACGGCGATGGAAATAACCGGTTCTGGAATATGAATGTTTTCCAAAATAATCGGATTCGCTTCATCGCACAGTGTATCACCAGTAATCGTTTCCTTCATACCAACCAGGGTAATAATGTCGCCGGCCGATGCTTCCTTAATCTCTTCGCGTTGATTAGAATGCATCAACAACATACGACCCACGCGTTCACGTTTGTCACGGTTGGAATTATAAATGTATGAACCCGAAACCAATTTACCCGAATAAATACGGATGAACATAAGGTTTCCAACAAACGGATCATTCGCAACCTTAAACGCCAGCGCACTGAACGGCTCTTTGGGATCTGGATGGCGTTCGATAACGGTTTCTTTATCCAACTTGGTACCCTTAATCGCCGGAATATCCAATGGTGACGGCAAATAATCAACAATGGCATCCAACAGCGGTTGAACCCCCTTGTTCTTAAATGCAGTCCCGCACAAAATCGGGTTAAAGTTTTGATTGATTGTCCCCTTGCGGATTAACTTTTTAATGGTCGCAACATCTGGAATTTTGCCGTCCATATACGCTTCCATAATTTCATCATCCAATGTCACAACTTCTTCAATCAATTTGTTGTGCAATTCTTCGGCTTTCGCTTTCAAATCTTCTGGAATATCAATTGTGACCGGATGGGATCCCATTTCATCTTCCCAGATTAAACCCTTCATTTCAACAACGTCAACAACACCACGGAAGTCAGATTCCGCGCCGATTGGGAAATTGATAACCAACGGATTTGCACCCAAACGTTCACGAATCATATCAACACAGCGGAAGAAGTTTCCACCAATACGATCCATTTTATTAATAAAGCAAATACGTGGAACATTGTAACGATCCGCCTGGCGCCAAACTGTTTCGGTTTGTGGCTGCACACCCGACACCGATTCAAAAACTGCAACAGCCCCGTCCAAAACACGCAGTGAACGTTCCACTTCCATTGTAAAGTCAACGTGCCCCGGTGTGTCAATCAGGTTAATACGATGATCGCGCCAGAAACATGTAGTTGCCGCGGAAGTAATTGTAATACCGCGTTCTTGTTCTTGTTCCATCCAGTCCATAGTGGCGGCGCCATCGTGCACTTCGCCAATTTTATATGTCTTACCGGTATAGAACAAAATACGTTCAGATGTGGTGGTTTTCCCCGCGTCAATATGCGCCATAATACCGATATTGCGGTACATATGTAAAGGGGCGGTTTTTCCAACAGACATTGTATTTTTTCCTTTTTTCTTTCTTTAATATTACCAACGGAAATGTGCAAACGCCTTGTTCGCCTCTGCCATTTTGTGGGTGTCAATTTTCTTTTTAAATGCGCCGCCCTGACCCGCCAACGCGTCACGCATTTCGCCAAACAGTCTTTCTTCCATACTGCGTTCGCCACGTTTACGCGCGAACATAACCAACCAACGCAATGCCAATGTTTGCTGACGTTCTGGACGAACTTCGACTGGGACCTGGTATGTTGCACCACCAACACGACGACCCTTAACTTCAACACTTGGTTTTAATGCATCGACCGCTTCCAAGAAAGCCGCCAATTCATTACCGTCCTTGGCAACTTTTTTCAGTTTTTCCAATGCACCATAAACAATGTTTTCGGCAACTTCTTTTTTGCCGTCCCACATAACAACATTAATACATTTCGCAACAACCAGATTATTGTATTTGGAATCTGGCAAAATTTCACGTTTTGTTGCTCTTTTACGTCTTGACATTTTGTTTCCTTTTTATTTCTTCATTCGTTTCCGAATTACTCACACAGGTTTCCCCGCGTGTATTGTTTTACATTATATTATTTAGCCACCTTGGCACCGTACAGCGAACGACCCTGTTTTCTGGATTCAACACCCTTGGTATCCAAGACACCACGAATGATGTGATATTTCACACCCGGCAAGTCCTTTACACGACCGCCACGAATCATAACAACACTATGTTCCTGAAGATTGTGACCTTCGCCTGGGATATAGGCGGTCACTTCGCGACCATTAGCCAATTTAACACGGGCAACCTTACGTTGTGCCGAGTTAGGTTTCTTAGGCGTGGTTGTGTACACACGTGTGCAAACACCACGTTTTTGCGGATTTTCCATCATATCGGGCGCCGTGGATTTCACAACAACCTTTTTACGCGGTTTCCGAATCAGTTGATTTACTGTTGGCATTCAAAATCTCTTTGTTTTTTGTCCATTTTTTGTACACGTCAAACCGGCGCCCGAACTTATTTCCATGGCACGCCATGGTTTATAAATCCGTCAAATTGCCCGGTTTTCTGTATTTTTTCAACTTTCCCTGATTACGTGGAAAGCGAACCTATTATAACCGCAAACGCCCGATTGTCAAGGAAAAATACCACCTGGAACCAATAAAACCGCTGAAATTCTATCTTTTTTATACAATGTTAGTCAAAACAGCAAAAAACCGCCCAACCGGGCGGTTTTTATCTCGACATTCGGACAATTAGAAATTGTAATTAAATCCGATTTGGAAGTCGCTGGTGTTCAACACATCATCAGAGTCAATGCCTGCGCCAAACTCCCAGCTATTATCAATACCCAGGTCTTTGTTCTTGAATTCATAACCAGCATATACGCCCAAGAAGTTCAAGTTCGCATACAGTGTGAACGATTCAGACAAATTATATGTGACCATAGGTATGATGCCCGCCTCGATAGAAGAAGCTGTTTCACCATTGTAATGTTCAAAATCCGCCATCACAGTACCCTTGAACAATAATTCAAAGTCACCAAATTGGGCTGCATGATAACGTGCAAATGCACCAATGCCATATTCCGAAGCGTGGTACGAAGAATCACGATCATAGCCATACGCGCCCATTAAACCCAAATCCCATTTGGAATCTACTTTCCAACCAAGTTCAGGTGCAATAGATACCGCGTTGTCATGATCGTCATTGAATCCAAAACCAGCACTACCACCGACAAAATAATTCGTTGCAGCATTTGCAGAAGATACAGCAAACAATACCATCAAAGATGTTAAAGCAATTTTTTTCATAACCTATCCTTTCGTTTTGGTTGTGACCAGAACTTATTCCTGATCTTACTGCCATTCTACTATGAATCTTTCCCCATGTGCAAGGCCAAAGATTTTTGCATTTTATTCCTATATATGATATAATTCGCGCGTTGCGTTTCCGATTAATTGCGAATCGGATAAAAAAGACCGCTTTTTCGCGGTATTTCTTATTTTTATACAAAAAAATCGTCGAAACAAATGATAAGAATACTTAACGATATGACGCTTTTTTACTTTTTATTTCGTGCTTTTTTTATTTCGCGCCAGTCGGCATGATGTTTCATATGCTCGTCATAGGTTTTTGTGAAAATATGCCCACCACGCCCGTCCGCCACGAAATACAGGTAATTTGTATCCGCCGGACGTAACACCGCACGAATCGCCGCCACCCCCACATTGGCAATCGGTGCCGGTGGCAAACCGTTATGCGTATATGTATTATATGGGCTTTCGATTTTAAGGTGCCCGGTCAACAACGGTTCCCCACGCATATCACCATATCCATTGGTTAATGCATAAACGATTGTTGGGTCGGCCTGAAGGCGCATATTTTTCCGCAAACGATTAATATACACACTGGCAACCGTTGGCATTTCCGATTCGCGCGGGGTTTCCCGCTGAACAATCGACGCCAATGTCACAACATCGTTCCATGTCTTTAATGGTCGCGGTGTTATGTACCCTGCTCGCTGCCACTGGTCATGTATATTTTCCATCTTTTTACGCATTAATTCCAAAACCGCCAAACGTGGTGTTCCCTTGGCCACACGATAAGTATCTGGAAAAACATCACCGTCATGCAAATCACACACGGGCGCGTTATTACCCGCCGCACATTCAACATCACCACTAAGTCGTGGCGTATTAATAAGTAATACTTTTATCTGTTTTATAGTTAAACCTTCGGGTATAACAACATCTGTGGTTGCAACACGACCATTTGCAAACATACGGGAAATTCGCCACATACTGGCCCCACGCGGAATATCATAATCCCCGCGTTGCACGCGACCACCCATACGCTTGATTGCAAATTTAAAAAGCGATTCGGAATATACAATGTGATTCTTGCGCAACGATGCAGCAACCAGCGACACACTGTCACCATTATTAATAACAAACGATGTATCCGCGCGCAGTGGCGACCATACCCCCATGATATAGACAACCAGCGCAACAATAACGCACACCAGCACGATACATTTATTTCGCGATTTCTTATTTGGGAAAACAGTCCACAATAATTTCATAAACGACATTATTGCAAATAAAAATGCAATTGCAAATATTGTGAATCGAAAAAGATTATTTTTCAGCCTAATACTTTTTTCTGGATTTCGATTTATGCCACTTTTCCATAATATCCGCGGCACACGTGTTTTCAATATGTTTCATATGAACACGACATTTGTTATCAAACATCCGCTTGTCACGAAAACCGATTCTATCTGCATCGTTTCTGTCGGCGGCATAGTATACATGCGATATATTTGCCCATGTTATTGCGGCGGCACACATTGGACACGGTTCACACGATGTATATAAATCACACCCCGACAAATCAAATGTCCCCATTTTTTTACATGCCAAACGAATCGCGTTTACTTCGGCATGCGCTGTTGGATCATTTTTATGCACCACCGTATTATGCGCACGCGCAATAACATCCGCCCTACGCACAATCACGGCGCCAAATGGCGAAGACCCAAGTTTTACAGATTTTTCACTTTCGGCAATCGCCATATCTAAAAATTTTTTATCCATATTTCACCCTGCTCTGACCATATGAATAATATCAGAAAAAATCACCATAAACAAAACATAAATAAAAAAACCGACAAAAGTGCGGCTGTATAGAAAATTTTACAAACATTCTTTTTTCTGAATATCGTTCGGAACAAATTTTAATACAATGTCCACCTTGCGTCGAATAAGTGACAGGTAATCTTGGGCGGCATTCAAATTTGTGATTATTAAATCCAGTTCTTTTTCTGCAGTGACATTGCCACGCAAATTGTTTGCGGTAATTTTTGCAATTTCAACCGTGTCCGATATTTCGGTAATTGTTTCATCAATACTTAATTGCTTGGTATCAAAAGGAGCATCGCTTACATATTTCATAGTGCGCTCTTGTATTAATGCGGCCCGCCACCCGTAGCATCGCAGATCATTTCCAAAAATGACGATTTGCGAACGCTTGACCAGAACCCGTTTTTAAATACTTCTCGAATTCTATCGCAGAAGTTTTGGAAATAAAAGCGAAATAATTAACTAATTCCCACGGAACATATTTTGATGTATGAAACGATTCCCCAGCATTATGCTGTTTTAACCTTTGCCTAAGGTCTTCTGTAACACCTATATATCTTTGGTCTGGAAAAGAAACGCTTTTTATCAAATAAACATAAAACATCACATTTTGTTACACTTTGCGGAACGCTTCGTGTAACACTCCTTCGCCTTGGCTGCTCTGCTTGGGTGGCCCGCCACCCGTAGCATCGCAGATGCGAAGGGTGGTCGGAGTGACTGGGTTCGAACCAGCGACCTCTACGTCCCGAACGTAGCGCTCTACCAGGCTGAGCTACACTCCGAAAACTTGGAACACCGGCGATTATGGACCTATTTTACTCAAAAAGCAACCTTTTTATTCAACCTTTCCACTTGTAAATCGCGATTTATGTGCCATATTTATATAGTATCATAACAAAAGGCCGATATATGTTCGCACTAAGATTTTTGCAGAAACAGAAGTTTGACAGTTATACCGACTATCTGGAAAATGCAATCCCAAGTGTTCCCGAACACTTTAATTTTGCATATGATGTTATTGATGTGCTGGCTAATGAATCACCGGACAGCATTGCGGTTTTATGGGTAAATGATTCGGGCGAACGCAAAACACTAACATTTCGTGATTTGTCATTAATGTCGGGTGCAACTGCGAATTTTCTGCGGGCCCGCGGAATTAACCGTGGTGATACAGTGTTGCTTTTCATGCGTCGTCGTTGGGAATATTGGGTATTGATGATGGCTATGCATAAACTTGGCGCGATTCCAATTCCATCAACCAATCAATTAAAGGCCGAAGATATTCGTTTTCGTATAAACGCCGCCGAATGCAAACATATAATCTCGTTTGATGATGGTCATATTGCTAATGAAATTAAATCCGCCATCGGCGAACGTGATGATATTCAATTGATTGATTGCATGGAAATAGACGACGCAATTGAAAAATATCCATCATCGTTTGAACGTGTTCCGAACGAAAACGATGACACAATGGTTGTGTATTTCACATCGGGCACAACCGATATGCCGAAAATGGTGGCACACAACTATGCATACCCATTGGGGCATATAAACACCGCAATATTTTGGCAACGTCTGCACGATGGTGATATCCATTTCACAATTTCCGAATCAGGCTGGGCAAAATGTTCGTGGGGTAAAATGTACGGCCAGTGGCTGGCGGGCGCGACAGTATTTGTTTTTGACTTTGCGAATAATGCAACTGCGCACGATTTACTGACCGCTATTTCTGAAAACCATATCACATCATTCTGTGCGCCGCCAACGGCATACAAGATGATATTGCACGCGGACATGTCTAAATACGATTTATCTGCATTGGCAAAGGCCGATGTTGCCGGCGAAGCATTAAATCCCGAAGTATATGACAGATTTCTGGACGCAACCGGCGTAAAAATGCGCGAAGGCTTTGGCCAGACCGAAACATGCATAATGCTGTTTAACAATCCATGGATTGAACCAAAACCCGGTTCAATGGGAATGCCCGCGGCTGGTTGGGATGTGCAATTACTGGACGAACGTGGCCGCCCGGTTCCGGACGGTACCGTTGGTGAAATATGTGTTAATATCAAAAACGGAAAACCGGTCGGCATGTTCGGTGGATATTATAAAAATGAAAAATTAACCAATTCTGTTTACCGTGACGGATACTATCACACTGGCGATGTTGCCTATCGTGACAGTGATGGTTATTTCTGGTTCGTGGGTCGTAATGACGATTTAATTAAAACAACCGGTTATCGCGTCAGCCCGTTTGAGGTTGAAAGTGTCTTACTTGAACACCCCGCGGTTGCCGAAGTTGCCGTCACCGGTATCCCAGATCCGGCACGTGGCCAGGCAATTAAGGCAACGGTTGTTCTGAACAAATACTTTGTTGGTTCGGACATACTTGTGCGTCAATTACAGGACCATGTTCGTTCACGCACCGCAATTTATAAATGCCCACGCGTAATCGAATTTGTGGACAGTTTGCCAATGACCATTTCAGGAAAGATTCGTCGTGCACTTATCAGAACATTGGACAGCGCAAAAAGTGCAATCGGCCTAAACGATGATAAGGAAAATAAAAAGGTATAAAAAACGCGGGATAACCCCGCGTTCTTTATTTTTGGTGTTGTACGATTGCATCATGCGCCATTCTGGACACAATGTTTTTTATCGTATTCACATCCGTTTTATTGAACCAATCGACCATTGCTTTTGGTGGCGAACAAAGTTCCAATGAATAACCTATACCTCTGTCATTCGGAACCCATATAACCGAACCAACAACGTTTTTATCCGCCGAGCAATACATGCAACTTGGTTGTAATATATCGCAAAACTTTTTCAAATTTCGTATCGAACAAAAACTGCACAGCGGTAACGGTTCTACACACTGTGCATGCATATTTTGTTCAAACCAAGAAACATTATTTGACACGTTTAATCACCAATGATGCATTCGTTCCGCCAAAACCAAACGAATTACTGATTGCAACATCGACTTTGCGCTTTTGTGCAACATTCGGCACCAGGTTAAATCCGTCTGCTTCATCAACAGGGTCGGTCAAATTAATCGTTGGTGGCACAACACCGTCACGAATCGAAAGCGCACAGAATATCGCTTCGACTGCACCGGCTGCACCAAGTAAATGTCCCGTGCTTGATTTCGTTGATGACATACATGCCTTTGTCCCCGCGAACATATTTTTCACCGCGGTTAATTCCGCAATATCACCCAAACCGGTTGATGTCCCATGCGCATTGATATAGTCAACATCCGCCGGTGTTAAATCCGCGTCCCGTAACGCCGCCATCATTGCACGCGCCCCACCATTACCATCGGACGCCGGTGCGGTAATGTGATACGCATCGCCCGATAAACCATATCCGGCAACCTCGGCATAAATCTTGGCGCCACGCGCCATCGCATGTTCATATTCTTCCAGGACCAAAATACCGGCACCTTCGGACATAACGAAACCATCACGATTTTTATCCCATGGACGCGATGCACCCGCTGGATCGTCATTACGCGTTGATAATGCACGCATAGATGTAAATCCGGCAACACCGATTTTACAAACCGCGCCTTCGGTCCCACCGGCAATCATGATATCGGCATCACCGTGCTGAATCAAACGCGTTGCTTCGCCAATGGCGTGCGCCGCCGTTGCACACGCGGTAACGACCGCGATGTTTGGTCCACGAAAACCATATTTAATTGAAACATGTCCCGCAGTCATATTAATAATGCCCTTTGGAATAAAGAACGGACTGACATAGCGCGGACCATGTTCATGCAAATCCACACATGTATCATAGATTGTCTGCATACCGCCAATACCACTGCCGATGGAAACACCAATTCTGTCCTTGTCCCCATCATATTCAATCAACCCCGCATCGCGCACCGCTTCATCGGCAGCAACCATGCCATAAATCATCGATTTATCCATTTTGCGCTGTTCCCGAACATCGACAACGGCATCTGGATTATATTGCCCCGGTTCGGTTCCGATAACGGGCACCCCCGCAATTTGACACGGCAAATCAGACGCATCAAAAGTATCAATTTTGCGAACACCGGAAACACCATTAACAACATTTTTCCACGCGTATTCGACACCCGTTCCATTTGGTGCAACAATCCCCATACCGGTAATAACAACTCTTTTCATAATAAAATCCTTATGTTTAATATGACGCCGATATCATATCCAATTTATACCTAAAAATCCAACAAAAAAATCCGCCGCCTAAAACGATGGCGACGGACATAACTAACAATTCAAACAGAGATAAAACTTACGCTTTCTTGTGTGCGTCAATATATTTAACCGCATCACCAACTTTTTCCAATTTAGCGGCTTCTTCATCTGGAATTGTGATGTCGAATTCTTTTTCAACTTCCATAACGAATTCAACAACGTCCAGCGAATCCGCACCCAAATCGTTAACGAACGCGGCTTCTTCGGTCACCTTGGCCTCTGGCACACCCAATTTTTCCGCTACAATTTTTTTTACTTTTTCAAAAGTTGTCATTTCATATCCTTTGTTTAAGTTAATTTTTTGGTTCAATCATGAACGTCATTACCTAAAACTATCATTTTCTGCCATAAGTGTCAAGAATTTATAACAAATCATAACAAACTTGACAAAAATGTTTTTAACACTCTTCCAGCATTTCATCCAATAGATTATTCATGTTTTTGCGAATATCCTCGCGATCGGCCGCCCATTCCAGACGCCGTTTAAGAAACTTATACACATCGTCCATTGTCAAATTTGGTACCCCGGCCGCACGTGCCACACGTCGCCATGCCGTCCGCGGATCGGTCATGTGCGACCCACCGCGCCCCGGGAAAAGCCAAAAACTGTTTTGTGGCAAATCCTGTAATAAAACAACCGCACGATCCGACAAAGGCCATTCACACCATAAATCATGATTAAAATCTAAATCTTCCCATTGCATTGCAAACACTTTGGACCGTGGTGCAAACCCATAAACCAACATTAAAAATGCCGCACGAATGACTTCATCTTGTTCACGTTCAATAACCCCAACCAAACGTTGCAATCCCGACTTATTCAGCGGGCGCACACGACGTTTTTGTTCTATCTTTGGTAAGTCAGACGCAACATTTTGTTTAACATAGCCCTGCTCTATTGCATATTTGAATATACTCTGTAATAAATCTTGCATACGTGCAGCAATTGCACGACCATCAATATTTGCGATTACATGCACAACATCTTCGCGTGTAATTTCATTAATATTTTTATTCATTAACGACGTCAAATGCAAATTAACAGAACGCACCATTTTCATTTGTGAATCCTCGCTTCGGCGAATGCGATTCGCAACATACAAATCAAAAAAATCTTTGAACGATATCATCTTGCGCCGCGCAACAGGTTTCCTAGACGCATTATCCAGAACGGTTTGAACTGCGCTGCGCGCTTCTTCTATATCCATATCTGGATAATTACCGATAATGATTCTTTTGTCCGCACCACGCACACGTTTGCGTACAAAGAAAGTTTTTACACCACGACTTGTTATGTACATACGCAAACGCGGTTCAGATAAATCTTGAACCACATCAAACCCAGATGCCGGCGTGGGCAAATTATCCAATATGTACGGATTGAAAAAGAATTGATGCGCCATTTTTCCCCCGTTTTATCTTATACGTTGAAATATTCGTTTGAACGCCATATGTTTTTCTTTTATTGCCAGGTTCAGCAGTTTTTCCCTATTTTTATATTCTTGATAGTTTGCACGATATGGGCATTTGTAAACCGGACAAACATCTTTGCCAAAGTGTTCACAATATTTTACAACTGGCATCACTTCATTAGCCCCATTTTCTTGTTGTGACATTTTAACATCGAAACATACACATGGATCTGTGGTGGACGCATCAAACTTAGTACTTATATCTTTCAATGATAATTTTGACGCCATATACCGACATGTTGCGACCTTTTCCTTATATTTTTTTATCAAGCTTTTTCTTATTTTATATCTTTGTATGATTGTCATATTCATTTCACTTTTATGTTTGTTGTTTTAATACAATCCAGCAGAAAATTCCCTTGTTTCGAATATTTCTCGTCCTTTTTGCATTTCTTTATTCAACCTTTAACGCGTTAATAAACGCACTTTGTGGTATTTCAACATTACCAAATGTGCGCATACGCTTTTTACCCTCTTTCTGTTTTTCTAATAATTTTCTTTTACGCGTAATGTCACCGCCATAGCATTTTGCTGTCACATCTTTGCGATATGCCGCGATTGTTTCACGCGCAATAATCTTGCCCCCGATTGCCGCTTGAATTGGAATCTTGAATTGATGCCGCGGTATAAGGTCTTTCAATTTTTCAACAATTTGACGCCCGCGCTTTTCTGCAAAAGACCGGTGACAAATAAAAGACAACGGTTCGACATTTTCTTCGTTCACCAAAATCGAAACCTTTACTAAATCTGCCGGCTGATAGCCATATACTGTGTAATCAAACGATGCATATCCAGACGAAATAGATTTAACACGGTCATAAAAATCAAACACGATTTCCGACAACGGCAATTGATAAACCAGCACCGCCCGATTACCAACATACGAGATATTTTCCTGGACCCCGCGCCGTTCATTACACAGCGACATAATCCCACCAATATATTTATCGGGCATCATAATAGTTGCACGCACCCACGGTTCTTCTATCGATTCTATCTTTGTCACATCTGGCATATCCGCGGGATTTTCCAAATCCATATCATCCCCGCCGCGCAAGTGAACCTTATAAAGCACGCTTGGCACCGTATTTATCAGGTTCAGGTTAAATTCGCGTGCAAGCCGTTCACTAATAATTTCCATATGCAACAACCCCAAAAATCCGCAACGCAGTCCAAACCCCAGCGCAGATGATTTTTCGGTTGTGAACATAAACGACGCATCATTTAACGCTAACTTTTCCGCACTTTCGCGCAATGCCGGATAATCGTCCGCCGCCACCGGAAAGAACGAAGAAAATACGACCGGCACAGACGGTTTAAATCCGGGTAATGCAGGGGCTGTGCTGCGGCTATCACAAATCGTGTCGCCAACCCGGCAATCATGAATTGTTTTCATACCCGTAATAATGAATCCAATTTCCCCGGCATTCAACGAATCGGCATATTCCATTTTTGGTGTAAAAAATCCGATTTTATCAATCACATATTCCGCGCCAGTTGCGATGAATTTTATCTTTTGTCCGCGCGATAATTTGCCATCGACCACACGCACCAAAATCACAACACCCAAATAAGAATCATACCACGAATCAACCAACAACGCACGACTTGGCGCGTTTTCATCACCACTGGGCGCGGGCAGTTTACGAACAATTTCTTCCAATAACTCTGGTACACCCTCGCCTGTTTTTCCTGACACCGCCAGCGCATCGTTTGCGTCCAGACCGATAACATCCGCAATCTGTTCGCGCGCCCCGGCGACATCGGATGACGGCAAATCAATTTTGTTTAACACCGGCAACATTTCCAAATCATTGTCCAATGCCAAATACGCATTTGCCAGTGTCTGCGCCTGGACCCCCTGGGTTGCATCGACCAAGACCAACGCGCCCTCGCACGCCGCCAGCGACCGCGAAACTTCGTACGAAAAGTCAACATGACCCGGTGTATCCATCAAATTCAACTGATACATTTCGCCGTTTTTCGCGCGATAGTTCAAACGCACCGTCTGTGCCTTGATCGTAATGCCGCGTTCACGTTCAATATCCATAGAATCCAGAACCTGGGCCTTCATTTCGCGATGTTCCAGACCGCCCGTAATTTCAATCAACCGGTCCGACAACGTCGATTTACCATGATCGATATGTGCAACAATGGAAAAATTTCTGATATGATCTTGTTTCATTCCCATGCGGCAATGATAAACCTGTATATTAATTTTAGCAAGGGTAAATTTCAATCTTTCAATTTATTCAACAAATCATCTATGCGTTGCGCGCGTTCCAGCGTATCGTCATATTCGAATTTAATTTCCGGAACATATTTTTGATTCATACGCGCCGCCAGTTCGAACCGAATTGTCTTGGTCACATCATCAAGACGCTTTTGCACCGCCCCGGTATCAGAACTGCGCGAATAATAAAATAATTTCACAAATTGCAAACCACCATGCGATACCGCACCCACCAGCGACACCCCCGACAAAACGGAATCATCGGCATAGTTATCGCGCAGAATTTCGGCGACCAGTGTTTGCACCTTGGACGCAATTTTATCCCCACGATTAGAGTTCTGTTGTCTTTTTTGCATACTTTACTCCATTCACTAACCACTAACACTAACCACTAACAACTTACTTGTAAAATATCAAATATTTATTTACAATCAAGCAAAGAATAATCATCGCATTGTCATACCGACAAAGGTCGGTATCCACTGCGCCCAAGGCATTATAAAAAAAGGAAACAAAAACCAATGAAGTGTGCCGAATGCATATTAAGTCAGGCGGAAAAACCATATTACACCGCGATCGTCTTTTTAATGACGGTGTGTGAATCGATATTTCTGTTTGTCCCGCCAGAGGTTTTTATGACACCCGCGATAATAGCCAACCGTCGTCGTGCCGTTCCCGTGACAGTTGCGGCGATACTGGGTTCGATTGTTGGTGGTGCAATTTCATATATGATTGGATTATGGTTGTTTGATTCGATTGGCATATGGCTGATTGAACATTTTGCATCCATGGAAAAATTTTACATGGCGCAACAGATGTTCATAAAACACGGCATATTTTTAATTGTCTTGACGGCGGTGACGCCGATTCCGTATAAGTTAATGTGCATGACGGCGGGCTTTATTGGGTTTCCGTTTTGGTTATTGATTGGTGTATCGGCGGTATTCCGCACGGGTCGATTTATACTTGTTGGGTTTTTGCTGTGGCGGTTCCAGGACACGGCGAACAAGATAATAAAGAAATATTTCTGGCAAATAACAATTGGCGCAATTGTTGCGGCAATACTTGGCATCGGACTAATGTGTTTAATTTAAGCCATTGGTGTCAAAACAACATCAAAAAAACCGGCAAACGCCGGTTTTTTATTCTACTTTCATTATTCAATCCACACAGACGCGTAATCCGTCACACTGGAACCAGATTCAGCCCCCACAGGCACTTTCCCATTCAACATATTCTGCTGCTGGGTCGTCATTGCCGTCCAACCACCAGACGAATTACCCATATTATAATTCGCCGCACTCTTGGCCTGCTTACCATTTATCTGACCCGCCAGAGTGGTATTATTAGTGCTAATACTGCTGGTTATCATCGCCTGGGTCGTCGCCATAGATGGATAGGATGCCGTACTTGTTGTATCATACCCGGTCGTCGCCGTCACTTTGTTAGCAGATGCTTCCGCGCCATTGATCTTGCTTACCGCTATCGCCGCGGTGCCACTGATATCGGCATTTACAATCGTTCCGTCGGTAATTTCAGAACTAGAAACACTGCTCTTGGTTGCCAATCCACCCAGTGTTGTTCCCTTGGTCACGGATATTTTACCATCCGTCTGGGTCACCGCGGTCACAACATTCCCAGTGCCACTGGATGTGCTTACATCCAACGCGTTTATCAGCCCCGCTGCCGTCCCGGATGCCTCATAACTGCCACTCGCTTGTTTACCATCCAACGCCTTTTCCAATTTACCAATAGCGGTTGATATCGTATCCGTCGTAGCAATCGCCGCCTCCGTTTCTGCCTTCGCATAACCATTCAAATATGCACTTGGCGCCAAACCGCTTGTTGGTGAACTTCCAGTTGTCCCTTGGACTATCTGTTTAAGAGCTTGTGCCGACATAGAACGAGCCGTTGTTTTAGTTCCTGTTTGACCTTCTGAAGCACTCATTACTGACAGGGTTCCCTGCTTTCCGTCCAACGTTTTTTCCAGTTTACCCAACGCAACATTCACGGAATCACCCGCGGTTATCGCGGCGGCAGTTGATGCCTTGGCATATCCGGTGGTCGCAACATCCGCGCCAGTTAACGTCACATCAGAACTTAACGCTTTACCATTAACTGTCCGACCGGTCGTGACATAACTGCCTGCTGCTTGTTTACCGGCTATCTGTTTTTCCAATTTTCCAATCGCGGCATTAATCGTATCGCCCGCCGCAACCGCACTTGCCGTCGACGGTTGGGCATACCC
>CAJOGC010000004.1 GCA_905234185.1 uncultured Alphaproteobacteria bacterium
AACTCTCCAACCTTTCTGACTACCCCGTCTTGCGTCACTGCCGTTCCGCAATCCACCCCTTCGCACGGCGAAGGGGAATTAAGTATCTGGAAAAATTGCGTAAAAATAAATAGATGATTCCAGATAATAAAAAGTCCCCTTTGCGGTGCGAAGGGGTGTCACGAAGTGACAGGGTAGTTGTGACGAGAGCCAAAGAAAGTAAAAACTTCACCACTCTTTCTGACTACCCCGTCTTGCGTCACTGCCGTTCCGCAATCCACCCCTTCACTGTGGTGAAGGGGAGTTAAACTCTCTGCAATCCGATTCCAGATAATAAAGTCCCCTTCGCGGTGCGAAGGGGTGCCCGCAGGGCGGGGTAGTGGTGACAATGGCCCGCCATTAAAATGGAATGTCGTCATCTATTTGTGCGGGGGTGATTTCTTCGCGCGGTTGGACGGGGGTTGCGACATCGCCGCCGGCGTTATCTAACGCCTTTGCACCGGTTAAAATAACCATCTGGCCCGCATATGGATTAAGGACAACCTCGGTCGTGTATGTGTCTGCACCGGCTTGGTTTTGCCATTTGCGGGTGCGTAATGAACCTTCGATATAAAGACGGGTTCCTTTTTGCAACATGCGTTCGGCAACATCGACAAGATTCGGGTTGAATATCACAACACGATGCCATTCGGTTTGTTCTTTCTGTTCGCCGGTCGCGCGATCGCGCCAACGTTCGGATGTCGCAAGTGAAAAACTTGCCACTTTTTGACCACTCTGCATAGAGCGAATCTGGGGGTCTTGGCCCACATTGCCGACCAAAATTACTTTGTTTATGCTGCCTGCCATACTGATTTCCTTTCGGTTAAATTATTCGTATGTTTTGATTCGACCAAAAAAAAGCATTGAAATCAAGAAAAAAACGCGGACAAATTTTCAGGGGACTTGACTTTTTTGTCAATTTATAATATAATAGGTGAGTCAACAAGGCGGGGGGCGTTCGCCCGTGGAGCCCGCATCCCACAAAAGGAAAAATTATGCATATAAATGAACTAAAGGCGAAATCGCCACAACAACTGTTGAAAATGGCCGAAGATATGGGCATTGAAAATCCGTCGCAATTAAATGTACAACAATTGCGATTTGCGGTTATGCGTGTCTATGCGGCGGATAAGAAAATTACACTGATTGGTGACGGTGTTCTTGAACGGATGCAGGATGGGTTTGGTTTCCTGCGCGCGCCGGAATCGAATTACCTGGCGGGGCCGGACGATTTGTATGTGTCACCGAACCTTATTAAAAAATACGGCCTTAAGACCGGCGATTATATCGAGGGTCAGATCCAGGCACCACAAAACGAATCGGAACGGTATTTTGCGTTGGAAACAATAGAACGCGTGAATGGTGGTGATCCGGAAAAATTGCGCCATCGTGTGTCTTTTGACGATATGACACCGCTGTATCCGGACGAAATGTTGAGAATGGAAGTCGTTGATGATAAGGATAAGGGACGCAGCCTGTCCGCACGTGTCATCGACCTTATATCGCCAACGGGCAAGGGACAACGTTCGTTGATTGTTGCACCACCGCGCACCGGTAAAACGGTTATGTTGCAAAATATCGCGCATTCAATCGCAACAAACTATCCAGATGTTAAGTTAATCGTTTTGCTGATTGATGAACGACCCGAAGAAGTGACTGATATGCAACGCAGTGTCAAAGGCGAGGTTATATCGTCCACATTTGATGAACCGGCAACGCGTCATATCCAGGTCGCCGAAATGGTTATCGAAAAGGCGAAAAGATTGGTCGAATCCGGTCAGGATGTTGTGATTCTGCTTGATTCTATTACCCGTTTGGGCCGTGCGTATAATACATGTGTTCCATCCTCAGGTAAGGTTTTAACCGGTGGTGTTGACGCATATGCATTACAGCGTCCAAAACGTTTCTTTGGGGCCGCCCGCAATATCGAAGGTGGCGGTTCGTTGACAATTATCGCGACCGCGTTGATTGATACGGGATCAAAAATGGACGAAGTTGTTTTCGAAGAATTCAAAGGGACCGGTAATAGCGAAATCATACTTGATAGAAAACTTTCCGATAAACGCGTTTATCCGGCAATCGATATTACAAAGTCTGGGACGCGTAAAGAAGATTTATTGGTCGGTAAAGAAACGCTGTCAAAAATGTATGTCTTGCGGCGCATCATCAATCCGATGGGAACATTGGAAGCAATGGAATTCTTGTTGGATAAGTTGCGTTTGACCAAGACGAATGATGATTTCTTTGGTTCGATGAATCAATAAAATCGATAATAGTACTTTGTTTGTCGCCATATGTGTGGTATAATAACGCCATACATATGGTGATTTAAGTAATGAATATTAAAAAAATCTTTTTATTTGGGATTGTAATCGTGGCGGCAATCGTGGTCGCGTACGGTGCGTTCAGGTATTTTACAGCGGAAAAATACGAAATCCAACAGATTGAACTGGAAACAAAAAATCTGAATATATATACCGATGGTGGACCGATTAAGACCATTTCAATAGATGCCAAGGTGCCTAAAAAGTCCGCCAATGATGCGACTAAAAATCAAAAGCCTGATATAAAGGTTTGGATTGAATAAATTAATGGAATTGAAATGATACGAATTTATTTTGTGGCACTTGGCGGTGCCGCAATTTTTTTATCTTATTTTGTCGGTATGCATGTCGCAAATATTAAATGTAATGAGCGCAGTGCAAATACCGTTGCGGAACAAATAATTACACATAACAGTATATGGGGGGCAACAGATGAAGAAGTTATGCATACTGGGGTTGGCGATATTCGTCTCATCCTGCGCGAGAAATACACAATCGCCGAATAATATCTGTGCACCGATTGTGTGCCAAAAAATATATGGCCATGAGTCAGACTGGCAAATAATAAGCGACGATTTGGCACGAAATATCTATCGACATAATTTGATGTGTGAAAATATTACCCATTCATCGCAATTGTAATCAGTTGATGCACAATATCCGCAGATTGTTGATCGCCATTGGGGGCGTATTCTACAAATTCAATACCATATGCATCGGCAAAGGCATGAACAATGTATTTTGCCGCATCGACGGTTATTCCGTTTTCTTCGGGAACAAGTGTGTCTGGAAAATATTTGGGGTCAATACTGTCGAAATCAAAAGACAAAACAAATGGCCGGTTTGAAAGCATTTTACGAACCGTTGCAACGGTGTCACGGATGGCATCCATTGTTTGTAATTCGTTTGCATATCGTATAAAAATGTTTTTTGTTCGGACAAAATCTAACTCGGCCGGTTCGAATGAACGCGTACCAATATAGAAAATGTTTTCGGGCCGAAGAGATGGTTTTTTTGTCGGAATCGCCAACCAACGCGCATCGCCATCGCCCAAAAGACCACGGACATTGCACCCGTGTGGGGCGCCGGATGCTTGGGCCCGCGAAGATTCAGGTGTATGTATGTCCAGGTGCGCATCCACATAAACCATGCATAAATCAGTATCTGGAATTTGGTCGGCCAGTGCCGCAAAATGCCCAAAGTTAACCGAATGATCGCCCCCAATCATAATGTGCCGATTGCGCGGTGTATTGTCATATATTCGACGTTGAACCAATGCATTTTCGGCAAAACGGTCCGTAACGCATGCGGCAATATCAACCGGTATATTGGCTATATTATTCCAATTGACTAATGGAAACATTTCTTTAACTGCGTGTGGTGCCAACGCCGGTCCACCATCTTGTGGCTTGGCGCATGCGCCACGTCCATATTCTATGCCCATAAAGTGTGAAATCATTCTTGGTATGCCCCCAGAACGCTTTCGGCGGCGTTCTTTAATTTTTGTAATGATGATTCGTATGTGGCACAGTCGGTGTTAATCATAGACCGATATGCGTCACGAAGATTCGATGCCATATAAAAACATCCACGCAAGTGTTGAACACAATATTCATGACCCGTCATAAATGCGTTTTGGCCGCGAACACGGCTTTCCATCGATGACCAGTCTATATCCAGCAAATTGTCGATGTTAGTCCATGAATTATCGCCCGTGTATTTTCCTATTGTTGACATCCAGTATTCGTTCATTTCTTCATCGGACCATTCGCCATCGTTACGGATTTGTAATATCTGTTTTATAAGATTTTCAATTGCGGGTTGATATGTCGCATCAATCTGGGACAACTTGGAACTGCAATAGCAACGATTGTATTGCGTATTTTCACGGACACAGTACATATTCATGCACTCTGTATAGTCCGCCAAGCATCGCGCAGAAGATATTGTTGGGGTGGTGTCCGGCAAAGCCGCCGCATTTTCCGCCGAACGATATTTATATGTATTTTCCAATCTTGTTGAATCGGTCGTCGCAATCGTTTGCCCCCGTCGTGGTGCGACATTTCGGGCGGACTGGGTTCCGGAACGCGCAACGACGCGTCGTGCGGGTGTCGTTGTTGTGGTGGGCACAGAAGATTTCGCACTGCGTGCAACAACGCGTCTTGGGGCGGATAATTGTTCCGTTCGAACAACGGCGTTAATCGGACTTGTCGTTGGCGAAGTTGCATCGGCAGGTTTCAATGTCGTTCGCATTTGATTGTTCAGATATGGATACATATAGTTGTATGTATAACTTGCCGTTGGGTTGTCTGTTTGATTTTGAATGGTTGCGCCACCCGTGCGCGATGCGCTTGACACGCCACGAACCGATGCGGCATTCGCCGATATTGTGACGGCGGTGACCAAAACTAAAATAAAAAATCTCCTTGCCATGATGTTCATAATAGAACTTTTGTATGTATTCATACAAGCGGAAAATGTATCGAAATAAAATCATACCATTAGCAAAAGAATATTTTTGTCCTTGTATTTGTGGTGTGTGTATCATATACTGACGGTGATATAAAATAAGGAAAGGGCGATGAGAAAAAATTTGTTTCCAATATTTGCATTGTTGTTGTCTGCGTGCGGTGGTGGCGGGTCGACCCCATATGGTGAAATTCCACCAATAAATCGTACAGAATCCGTTGCCCAGAGTAATGCACGCATTACATCGATGATCACGAACAGTAAGTACCAGGTTGCACGTTATGTCGCAAATCAGTTAGGGGAAGCGGACGCCGCTTCGATAAATTTGGTGCGTGGTGCAACGGCGCGTGGCGCATTCGTCCCCGCCGAAACAGGGAACGAAAATTATGACCGGGCCCAGGAAATAATAGATTTGGCTGCATGGCTGGTCGACAATAATACATCGATGGATGATATTAGGGAAAAATATGACACATCGTCTGCGGACGCGAATAAAATCAAATTAGCCCTTAAATTGCTGCGGGCGCGCGATTTATACCAAGGGGGCGATCATTCCGCGGAAACGGCCGAAAATATAGTTAACAACCGTGCTTCGTTGGCGGCACCGTTGGCCCAGTTGCAACATGATACACAAATATTTGATATAAATACCGTGCGGTTCGATTTGGCAGGTGGACATTTTTCCGACTATGGCCAGAAAATTTCTTTCTCAACCGATGGCCGTGGTCGCATAAAAGATATTTCGTTAAGTGACGATTCTCGGTTCGAGGGTATCGGTAGAAATGGCGAAGATTCTACTTTTTCGGTCACAAACAGACCCATATACCATTACACATTACAAATCGATGGTGATGACGATATTTTTGTTGAAGGCGTGACCAGTATAAAAGAATTAAAGGATAAATTGAAAAATAAATTAGCAACGAAATTTGGCGAAAATACCACCGAGTATAATAATTATAAAGATGAAGTAGACGCTATTACGGAAAATACATTTGTCACGAATACCGAAGAACGTGGAAAAAAGATTCTTGATGCAACATTTCGACCGGAATTCGCCGGTAAAGATGTCGGTTTACGTTATTCGGATTTTGGGTTGATGCACATAACTACGCATTTCCATGGGCGTGATCCTGAAGATATATCTGAAGCCATCGCTGGTGGATATACGAATAACGAATTTGCGGAAAATGTAATCCAAACATCAATGCATTTTACGGGTCGCGCCATCGGTACTGTGCAGTATCGGCGATATGCGCAAACAGATCCCATGGCGGAAGAGGTTTTGGTGGACACAGATACACTGGGGCTTGACGGCGAAGCATCGATGGATTTCGACCCGGCCAGTGCCAGTCAACAGGTTCAAATGAATTTCGGAAATTGGTACAATGTTTCGGCGGATACCGCGGGAAATATAACTTTTTCTGAATACACCGGTTCAACTGATAACAATCATTTCAGATTTAATACAGAAAACATATCTGGGGCGGCGGTTAATTACGATCGCACCGATGATGGCATGATGGCGGATAGTGCACCGGAAATAGTTGTGCGTTATTTTGGCGACGATGTGGCGTCCGAATCTGTTGGATATGTCAAGGTTGGCGAAGATCGAGATATTGGTGCAAATTCATATGAAAATGTGTTGTTTAATGCGGGATTTGGTATGAAAACGCCGGATGAAAACTAAGATCGGCCATATAATGTCCGGGTGCGGCACAGATAAAAATTTGCATTTATTGAAAAAGGTGTTATAATTGCCCACATTCGGGGTGTAGCTCAGCCTGGTAGAGTACTTGGTTTGGGACCAAGGTGTCGGAGGTTCGAACCCTCTCACCCCGACCATAAAATTCAAATCGGCCGAATGGCCGATTTTAATTTTTTGTTTGTGGGTACAGCGGGTCGATGCCTTGCAATGAAATTGCCCAGGGTCGACAATGAGTAAGCAAGAACGAGTGAACGCGAAGTTCGCGCGCTAACGAATGCCCCATAGCCGACACGAATGTGTCGTGCGAGGGAACCCTCTCACCCCGACCATAAAATTCAAATCGGCCGAATGGCCGATTTTTTGTTTTTTATCCGCTTGAACCAAATGGGGTAAGGTGGTAAAATATCTTGCGATAGCAATCTATCAGAGGAGGGGGCATCATGGTAAACACAAGAAAAACGACAACAAAACAAAAAACAGCAAGCCCTGGGCGGGGTCGACGGGTAAAATCGGCCCAGGTTAATCCCGTTGTTGTGTCGATTAACCGTATGTATCGTAAGGGGGCGCCCATACTGGTTGCTGAATCAGCATTGTTTATGGTGGCAGCGGTTGTTTTGTTTATTAAACCGGTGCTGGTGTTAACAATATTTACATATATTATCGGTGTCGCGCTTTTGTTGTTCGGGCTTTATCGTATGATGTCTGGATTTGTGGCAACAAATGATAGTGGTGGCGGCGTTGATGTTGTATTTGGATTGATCAGCATTGTGTTGGGGTTGCTTTTCGTGGTATATCCATCCGGATCATTGGTCAGTGTCGCATACATATTCGTGATATTGTTTTTCTTTAAGGCATTGCGAATTCTTATATTTGCGATTAATCTGGCACGTGCGCGATTTGGACACTATCTGATTACATTGGCTGTGGCAATTGTATTGTTTGGATTGGCGATTGCGTTATTCTGGTTCCCGTTGGGGACATTTATTGCGATGACATACTATTTGGCGGTATTGTTGGTGGTCTATGCGGTGGCCGATATATATATGTTTACGGAATTAAACAAATTGCGGCAACTGGTCACAGATTGAAGAACCGCCCATTTGGGCGGTTCTTTTATTTGTCTTGGCGCGCCCTGCAGGATTCCCTCACTCGGCACAAAATTGTGCCGGCTGCGGGGCAACCGTAACGCTTTTGCTGTGCTGACGCTTGCAAAATCTACTTGTTGTCGAACCTGCGACCTGCGGATTAGAAATCGTCTGAACCAAAACCGATTGTTCGCCCAATTCCCGCCCCTTTCCGCCATTTTACCCACCCTCCAACCACCACCCTATGTAGCAAATATGTAACATTTTTTAATGATTCGTTTGGTGTTTTGTATCAAAACAACAATAAAATACAAAAAACAGTTTGTTTTTACGTGTTTTTTATGTCCTGAACACCGCAGAAAACGGGGATTCCCAAAATGCAAGAAAAAAAGCCACTTTTTTGTTAAAAATCGTGCTGAAAACACTCAAAAAATACTGTATATTGTGTGTATGGATGAATTGAGGCACAATATGTTGAAAAACATCCTGGGGATGTGGTTATCCCCAAGAACGGATACCCAAAATAATAAGGGCGACCAACTCATCCCTTATTATAGCAAAATCCACGGTTAATCGCAACCAGTTTGTTAATTGGGTATGGTTGCATGAACCAAAAGGCTAAAATATGTCAAAACTAGATGACATTTGGCAAAAAGGTTCTGCAGTACGTGGTAAGAATCCAGACACTTGGCGTAAGGATTCTGAAGGCAATCTTATACGTCGTGGTTCGTACGGAACTTGTGGCGAATATGGTTGGCACGTGGACCACATACACCCGAAGGCACTGGGCGGTTCGGATAATATCCGAAATTTGCAGCCACTGCATTGGGAAGAGAACCTTGAAAAGGGTAAAAAATATCCTTATTAAAAAAAACGTGGTCGTTTGACCACGTTTTTCATTCGACAGCATAATTTTTAATTAAAACAATTTACCCTCGGCACGGGTACGGGTCAAACGCGACATTTCCAAAATTTCTTTGATAGATGCATTTTGGTCGTGCATTGTTTCAAAGTTGGTTTGTGCCAATAATACGTACCGCCACTCTGCATCCATACGTTCAGACGCTGGCAATTCATTGATTTTATTTATCCAATCCAAAGCACCGATTTCTTTTGCCTGAGTGTCGGGGTTATTTGCTCTATCATTGCCCTTTGTTTCAACGATATAAATCTTATCTTTGATTTGAACAATGAAGTCAGGATAATATGTGCCAAGCATTCCGTCCTGGCGCAGATAACGGAAACGTGCGAATGTATGTTTGTGTTCGCTGATTTTGATAATCTTATCCACTTCCGGATCAATATCACAGGCTTCTAAAAACGCACGTTCTAAGCCACCTTTGTTTGATGGGAAAAATGTTTTTGTATAGATTGATTTGCGAATATCCAAAGCAAAATTTTCACGTCCAACCAATTTATCCACTTCCGAGAACCAATGTTTTTCAACTTCGGCTTCGTGCACATTTAATTGATTGTGCATTTCGTAGATAGCTTTGGATAATTCTGTCATTGTGTGTTGAATGATTGTCGCCTTGGACAATATCAGCACGCGCCAGTTTCCATCAACCATCGGGTCAAATTCCTGGTTAAATAAACGCGTTCTTATGTACCTGTCGATAGCAGAAATCAACAAAGTTTGATTTATCTGCATCAAAGGCATTTCCGTTTTGTGACCATTGGATGCGACTTTAGCAAAGTTTGTCGTAATAGCATTTAGCATCTTTTGCAAATATTCGTTATACGATTGTGCAGTAAAGATATCGCTGCTGACTTTATATTCGCCAAATTGGGTTTTAACCTGCATTTCGCGACCAATGAAACGGTCTGCGTTATCATTTGGCACCATAGCCTTTAATTGTTTCAGATCAATATCAAACGGGCGCATTTTATCAACAGATATTTCTGTGCCCGCCAAAGTTTCTTCTTTGTCTTTGATAATGTGTGGCCAGAACATATCGTAATCTTTGTAATTATCTTTCAATTCTGCAACAACCATACCGCCAAGTGGTTTTGGACCTTTGCCTGGTTCTTTGGCTGTGACGACCATTTCTTTACCCAATTCATCATAGAATGTTTTGAATGCCGGATGCTCTACAACGAACAGAGTATCAAGATAGTTGACCGGTGCGGTCTTCAAATCATAAATGTTATGACGATTTTCTGCTTTTACATCATCATATTCGCGACCACGCCACATTAAACGTAAACCGCGACCAAGAACTTGTTCCAACAAAATTGGTGCCTGTGATGAACGCAATGGAACAATTACGCAGATGTTATTTACATCGAATCCTTCGCGCAACATCATAACACTGACAACAACTTTTGGATGGGTTTGTTTATCCAAAGTGAATAATTTTTGTTTAAGGTCTAACCATTCGTCTTCCTTTAATTCACCCTTCTTGTTGGAATCGATACGCATTATGTCTTCTTCGGAAAAGCCATCTTCTTTGGCCAAAAAATCACAAACAAACGGCGACACATCTGTATCTTCGCAGATAACCATCATCTTTGGGTGTTTATTTGGATCGTGTGCAACGAAATCTTTTTCCAGAATCTTTAAACGTTCCAATCCGGCACGCAACATTAAACGTTGACCAGAAGACAACCCCATAACTTTACCGGCAGAATTACGGACAGATTTAAAATCAATGTCTTCGTTTGGCATAGATGCCCATTCTTTGCGTTCATCCAATACAAACGTTTTTACAAAACCTGCACGCATAGCTGTCGTTAATTCAAAATTGACGATAATATGTGGAAAATAATGCTTGGTTTCATTTTTACCACCACCAGTCACAGAATATGGTGTTGCAGAAAAGTCGATTTGAATATAATTTGCACCTTTGCCAGATGATATTGTATTCAGTGACTTTTGCCATTCTACTTCTTCAACAATGCCATAGTTTTTATTTTCATGAATATGGTGTGCTTCATCATTAAATACACAGATATCCGGCAGTGAAGACAAGTGTTCCAACAATCCACCACGCAATAATTTGTTATCCAGTACATCCAATGCATTACCTGCGGCAACACCAGGTGTCACAGGCAAAACATCAGTGGCGATTTCACGGGTGTTATTCAAATCAACACCGTTTAATTCTGTCTCAGATTCTGGTTCTTCTTCGTCATCAACCAACGCGTGCCAGTTTGTAATAGCAATCAAACCGTCACCGGTAGTTTTACTTGTGATTTCTGTTTTATCGGCCACAGAATTTTGGACAAACGAATATATGTCTTGGCGGTATTTTTCTGGCAAGAACAAATCTTCGTTGCTTTTGATATCAGATGTATTGAAATCACGTTTGCCAATGGTTGTTTCTTTACCGCGAAACGCATCCAACAATCTTTCATAAACAATCAAGCCCGGCGCAATCAACAAAAAGTTTTTTGTAAATTTTATTGGCGATTTTGACGATGCGTATTTAGCATTCAAATATTGCCATATCAACAACGCATTTAATACCCATGTTTTACCGGTACCTGTTGCCATTTTTACGCAGTATTTTGGGAAATTATATTTTTGATTGGCAATAACATTTATGAAATCGCCATCGGTTGGAACCTCACTTTGTTCGGCAACCGCAGAATACATATCAGGAACAGATTTAGATTGCAGCACTTCATGGACATATATTGCATTCAAAATTGCTTGTTTTTGCCCTATGTGGAAATTTCTATCACGAATATCGGTAAACGATGGGTCAAACCAATAACGCAACAAATCAGCCGTGATTGGTGTGACCGATTGCAAGAAACGACCAGATTCCCAATCAGCATTAACCAATTTTGTTAAACTTTCTGCAAACTTTAATGGAATATCACGAGTTCCTGTATTCTTTGGTGCTGTCATATTATTTTCCTTTTTTGGCGGGTTTTAACACATCTTTTGGTACATCTGGAGAATTGTAAACCCGCGCTGGTTTCAAAATGCCTTTTTGCACATTTGGTGAGTCCATTGTTGGTTTCAATACGGCTTTTGGGACATTCGGCGATTCACACATAACTTTATATTTCATATTGTCCTCCACAGGTTAAATATATGATGATTAACAAATATCCGATAATCATGCAGATAAAGTTCCAATTTACTGATTTATTAAATTTTTCTTGAATTTCTCCATATTTTTCGGCGTTTTTCTCATTTGCTAATGCCGCATCACATGATTTCTTACCATATATAGCACCAATAATATGTGCGACAACCACAGCTACCGCGAAGATGTTAACCGCTACGAATAAAAATTTTCCCCAAAAACCAAATTTTAACACTTTATCTACATACCCCAAAGCCAATGGAATAGAACCAAGTGCTGCCGTTAAGGTTAATTTATCGATGAAATTTTGAATATCTTTATAGTATTCTCGTAATATTTTTTCTCTTTCTTTGTTTGTCATGATCTACACCTCCACAACTGCCATGGATTCAAAACCAAAAACATCAACTGCTTTGACACAGATTTTGCGTTTGTGGTCCACTTTTGGAACAACAATGTGTGCATCATGAATTACACGCAACGGGTCGTCATCGTTGTTTGTGTTTTCACGATAATCTTGCCACACGGAACGGAAAGTCTGACCGTCATAATCTGGATCAATGGACCAGTATTCAATTAAATCCAATGGGTTGTCGGCCATAACTTGTTGAACAACCGCCTTTGATTTGTCGTCCAATGGTAAATTGTCGGGCGACAACAAAACATAATTATCCAATTCGATGTTCAATGTTTCTTTGCCGTCTTCATTTGCCGGACTTACCGTTGGCTTTTTGATGGTCAAATATTGCAACGAATTAAAGCGGATTTTGTTACCATCGACCAAGTCCTTATAATCTTTCTTGCGTAACAAGTCTAACAAATCTGGTGGAATAACCAGCACTTCACATTCGGATTTATTCATAACGGATAATTTATCACCAATATCAAAACTGAAATTCCAGCCCAATATAATAACCTTTTTCCATCCACCCATGAATGAGTCACGCAATTCCATTGCGCGTTTAATGGTGTTTGCGTTGGTCACTTTGTTTGGACTATCAACCACCACCAATGTAGATTCATCACGTATATGTCCAACGTTTACCGGTGCATCTTCGGAATCAAATGGTAATGCACCATAAAGCCGCATAACAACACGTGCCAAATCAGAAACCCGTTTGTATTGTTTGTCGGACAGGAATGCTTCACGTGAATAGTCGCCAATTGAATGATAAAGGAATGGTTTGCAATCTGGAATATCTATCAACCGTTTGCGCATAATCATTGTTGACGGTTTGCCCAAATCGGAAGTAATCCAACGGCGACCCAATTTTTCTGCAACCGCAGCAGTCGTGCCAGAACCACCAAAGAAGTCGGCCACGATAGCCCCCTCGTTTGACGATGCTTTAATTATTCGTTCCAATAATTTTTCTGGCTTTTGAGTGCCATAATCAACGCGTTCACTGGAACTTCGTCCGACCATATCTATATCCCATACATCTTTACAATTTACAAGCGTATACCAACCAATTTCATCTTCAAACTCTTCCACACCTTTAAAATGATACGGCTTAAAGCCACGGTTGTATGATTTTTCTTTTAACACATTAAAAATAGCTTTGGTTTCATCTTTTTTATAGAAGAATATTGTATCGTGTTTTCGTGCAAAAGTGCTTTGACCGACCCCTCCAGATTTATAACTCCAGACTATTTCATTAACAAAATTATTTTTTCCGAAGATATCATCTAAAATCACTTTCAGATAATGTCCTGCATGCCAATCACAATGAACATAAATAGACCCCTGTTCAGACAAAAGTTCTTTCATTAGAGCAAGTCGGGGATATAACATTCTTAAATAACTGATAGTGCCATCCGCCCAGGTGTCTGAATATGCAAATTGTTCCAATACTGTTGGTTTTTGTTCGACGTTGCCGTTTGGTAAGGTTATTTTTGTCCTGTAATCGGCTTTGGAATCAAACGGCGGGTCGATGTAAATCAAATCTATCTTACCGCGCATAGATGGCAGGCCTGTTTCCGGATCACCATTCAATAATGCCTGCATCGCAAACAAATTATCACCATGAATCAAACGATTGAACCATCCTTCGGTTTCACAATATTCTGCGCTGGTATTATCTGGGGGACAACATTTACGTATATTTCCTGCAAACAAACCACCATCTTTTGGTGATGGCAAAACGTATTCATTTGTTTGTAATAACAATTTATTATCAGATTGTGCACGTTGCAATATTTTTTCAACTTCTTTTTTACCGTGCGTAACAACATCTGGTAGCATTTCAATCAATGATTTTGGCATTATTCTTCATCCTTCGTTTGTAGTCGGCTTTCAAACGGACATTTAATTGCCGCACCCACACTATTGCACAAAAAATGCTTTTATTTCAAGAGGTTTATGCAAATTTTCACATTTGGGGCAAAGAAGCCTCCATTTTTCCGCCTATATATCGATTTAACGTTCTTGGGCTGACATTTAACAGTTTGGAAACTTTGCGTTTTGATACACCTGTAAATAACAATTCTTTGGCATATTCACATTTGCCATCCATTTTATGATGGGAATTTTTGCTGCCTAATTGTCGTCCCAATTTTATGCCAGCATCTTTTCGGCGACATAATGCTTCTTTGGTGCGCTGGGCAATCATATCGCGTTCTATTTCTGCGGCCATGCCAAACGCAAAGGCCAAAACTTTACTTTGAATCGAATTATCCAATGTATAGCCATCTTTCACGCTGTAAACACGCACATCACGTTTTAATAAAAATTCCAATATACGAAACAGCATAAATAATCGCCGTCCAAAACGCGACAATTCCGATATAATAACAACATCGCCAGGAACAACCGATTGCATCAGCAACCCCAATGCACGCTGTTCCGGTTCTTTGGTGCCGGAAATGCCAGCGTCCTCAATGTATTTATCAATGCATAAACCCAATGCGCTGGCTTTGGATTCAATGCCCAGTTTTTGATTTTCACAGTCCTGTTTGTCGGTAGAAACCCGAATATAACCATATATCACAATAAACTCCTTTGGTTCGTTGTTCTATATGCCGTAGATTTCGTTTTATTCAAGTAAATAAAGGGCTATATTGCCCTTGCTTTTATTAAAGCTCTGTTTTATTATCACATTGAAAAAAATTAACGAGAAACAAATGGTTTATAATTGGCTTTATGATAGATTTGGAAATCCGGTGGCGTACTTCCTGTTGAGTGGAGAAATATACGCAATTGATGGAAGACCCTTGGCTTATTTGGTAGGCTTTTATGTTTATTCTTATACTGGACGTTGTATGGGGTTCTTTGTAAATGGTTGGCTAATTGATAAAATGGGCTTCTGTGCATTGTACACGGCGAACGCCATAGGAGGCCCGATAAAGCCTGTGCGTCGTATACACCCGATTCCATGTATAAGACAAATTCCTCCGTTAAAATCCATAAGACAATTGCCTTTACCAATGCCGTCTTTGAAATTTGGGTGGTCGACATTGGCAAGTGGAATTACTTATTTTACTGCATAAGGGGTGTAAGATGGACAGTGTATTAAAATATCTTATGCCGTGCTTTTTGGATGTTATCCGATACCCATTAACTTGGTGCATCACTGGAATTGTTGGAATCGCGGTTGTTTTTTTGCCGTTGGGATTAGAAGCACACAAAATATGGGTTTTGTTGGTAAGTGCAGAATTGTTGGCGCTTTTTACAAGTTGGACGATAAAATGGTATTTGGATGTAAGAGCAAGGAAAAAACTTATTTATTTTGAATTGCAATCTCTGTGTCCAGAAGAAAAAGATATTTTGCGTTCGATGTTGAAAACAAGTGTAAATTGTTATGAATTAAAAATTTCACATGATTTTGATGTTAATGCACAGACCAAGCAGAACATTTTAGTTTGCAGATTAACCGCTTTGAAAGACCGAGGTTTATTGGACTTAACACAAACACCATATGATACAAATAATGATTTGTTAAAAGCAACAATGCCTGTGATGGTTTGGGCACTGCTAAAAAAGAAATATAAAAAAGATCCGTCGTATTTTGTTCGGGTAAGTAATACTATTAAACGGCGTTCTATAAAAAAACGATTAAAAAGGGTTTTTCGCAAACGTAAAAAACGTTAGTCGTTGTGCGATGGTGTAACAAATCAAATTTTTCAATTATCAACAAACACAATTCCAAACCATTTGCGTAAAAGGGTTAGATGGGCGTTATATGTCGTTGCGCGGGATTGTTCGCGCTTGAATTCGGCGATTTCTTCGGCTGACAAGCCAAGTTCCCGTATAAGCCGATTAGCCAGCCCCATAAGATAAAAAACGTTCCCTTGGGGGCTTTTTAGGTCAATAATGATGCCGGTTGGATACTTTGCGTTGGGTATATTCGGTATTTCGTTGCGCTGAGTGGCTTTAAGGCGGGCGACCATTTGAACGAACTTGTTTTGAATACGGCGAAGCAACCATGCCTGGCGACAAGTCAATTTACCACCGTTTGTTCGGCGAATAGCGGTCTGTAGCTCGCGTAAAGACCGACATGCGGCAAAATACAGCATCACAAAATCTGTGCGATGGTTGGGGCAAATGTCGTCAAAATGCGTATATTTCATAGACAATCCTTTTAAGGTTGTCGTATTTGGCATAATCTTTCACCACTTGTCCAGTCATTTCTTTTTACTGGCTATTTTGGGTTGTGTCGGCTATAATTTTAGCAAAGGAAGAAGAAATGGCTCAATCAACCAGCATCAAATTATTTGAAGACAAAAACATCCGGACACTTTGGGATGAAAACCAAGAACAATGGTATTTTTCGGTTGTTGATGTTATCGGCATTCTTACTGATTCCGATTATCAGCATGCACGTAATTATTGGAAAGTATTGAAAAATCGCCTTAAATCAGAAGGAAACGAAACGGTTACAAATTGTAACCAGTTGAAAATGGTTGCGCCAGACGGCAAGATGCGCGAAACAGATGTCGCGACCACCGAACAATTATTGCGCCTTGTTCAATCAATCCCAAGTAAGAAAGCAGAACCATTTAAGTTATGGTTGGCACGTGTTGGTTCTGAAAGATTAGATGAAATCGCAGATCCAGAATTGGCAATCAATCGTGCGCTGGAAACCTATGCACGCAAAGGATATTCTTTGGATTGGATAAATCAACGGTTGAAAACAATCGAAGTTCGTAAATTGATGACTGATGAATGGGACAAAGGTGGTATCAAGAAAGGTCTGGAATATGCGATTTTGACGGATGAGATTTATAAGGGTTGGGCTGGCATGAACAGTCGTGAATATAAAAAGTTGAAAGGTTTGCACAAAGAAAACCTGCGCGACAATATGAGCAACCTGGAACTGGTATTGAATATGCTGGCGGAGGCAACGACCACTGAAATCGCGAAAAAAGAAAAACCGCAGGGGTTATCTGCGAACATTCGTGTTGCACGCGAGGGTGCAAGTGTTGCCGGCGATGCCCGCAAAAAAATAGAAGCCAAGACCGGTAAACCGGTTCTAACTGGTCGTAATGCTAAAAGTTTAAAGAAAATAACAAAATAAATTTCATCATTTTATTGCTTTTTCTTGATTTTTACGGATTATGCGGTATTGTTTCTATATGAAAAACAATAATCCAAAAATTATTCGTGAACGTTTTGAAAAAGAACTGAACGACGATACAAAGTGGACACGTGCAAACGTTGAATTTCGAATTTGCTCAGCCATCCTTTTTGCTGTACGCATGAACAAAAACGACAAGACTTGGCAACAAATGTTAGCATCATGGCCAGCAGATTGTTCTGTGCGATATGAATGGTTTAAATCTGTTGTTGCGAATATTGAATTGAAACCCAATCTCGGTAGCGAATATGGTGACTATGATAATTTATATAATGTCTTGGTTCACTGGTTGGATTCTGTGGACAGTGTCCTGGATCGAAAAATATTGATTTTACACTCGTGCGATTTATCAATGAATAAAATCGGGGCAATACTTGGAAAGTTACGTCAGACCGTCAGTCGTCGTCACACCAATGCAATAGATGCGTTGGTTTGGAAACTAAACCATCCCAAAAACTAACCAGCATACTTAAAGCATTATTTGTCGCATATTTTTACACCCAAAAATATAACAAAAACAAACAAAAAGGGTATTTTGTCGCAAAAGCGTGCGTTGTGCACGCGTATTTTTTGTGCATATTTTTGTATATAGACATATCAGAACCCGAACCAAAAGGAAAAATCATGACAACAATATTATCCAAAGACGAATACATGACCGAACGTGCGCTGGCCGAGATGTGGGGATTGAAACGCAACACTTTACAAAAATGGCGTTCGTTGGGTGTTGGACCAAAATTTCTGAAACGTGTTGGTCGCATCGTATATCGCAAACAAGATATAGCCGAATTCGAACAAAACAATATATTCCAACGTACTACAAGCGACAAACGATAGGAAACTGTTATGAAACGGCTGGCCAATCCAAAATGGGCACTTTTATTGGAAAATATATCACGCGAAGAACGCGGTGATATATTCATGGCAGTTTTGAAGTATCCGGATGCGGAATGTTCAAGTGCTGTGTGGCCATTTATAAAAGCCGAATTAGATGAAGACGATATTAAATACAAAGCCAAATGTGAACGACTGGCCACGAACAGATTGGCACGTTGGGGCGAACAGAATTCATCAGATATCAAACAGACTTTATCAGAAATCGGACAGAAATCAGACGCAATAGCAAATAGCAAGACCAACAATACAAATACAATAGAACAAAGCAAGGCAATACAAAGTCGTGCAAATGATATGCTTCAAAAATTATCAAACTCTTTCAGCCCATTACGCACGCCTAAATATCATATAGATAATGAATTTTCATTGCCAGAAATCATTAAAAGGAACAGAGATTTGTTACCGGTATTCAAAGAATTTACACCAGAACAACTGGAAAAAGGACAATTGTCATTGATACGCAAGTGTATGGGACAAGACAAAACAATGGCACAAATCATAGGATGGATAAGGAACGAAGGAAAATTCACATAAGTAAAAGGTACTGTGACGACCTTTCGTGCTGAGGGTAACGGCGAGCGCGGCATTTGCCTAGCGACAGAAACAAAAAAACGGTGAACGGTGAACACAAAACAAAAAGGAGCAATAATGTTATTATCAAGAAGAGAATATGCAGCACATCGCGGTGTTACGGTAGCCGCAGTTCAAAAGGCTGTTGAAACGGGGCGAATAACCCTAATAGATGGGAAAATAGATCCTGAAAAAGCAGATAAAGAATGGGCAGAAAATACTAACCCTGCCTATAACACCCCGCGTGCAGATGACGGTTTTTCAACCCCGTATCAGAAAAGCAGAATGATGAAAACAACATACGATGCGATGCTGAAGAAACTGGAATATGAAGAACGAGCAGGAAAGTTAGTCTCTAGAGCACAAGTAGAATCTGATATCTTTGCAGCCTCTCGGGCTACAAGGGATCATTTACTGATGATTCCGAAGCGTGTTGCGCCAAGAATTATCGGTCTAAACAGTATTTCCGAGATCGAATATATTTTGAGCAAGGAAATAACTGACTCATTAACAAGTCTATGCAACCTATTAAAAGGTAACAACAAAGGAGAATAAAATGACACAAAAAACAACCCTTGAAAAAACGATAGCGTTTTTAAGAAAAAAATCTCACACATTGATCAAAAAGACTGCACTTGAAATGATGGGAAAGTCCGAGGATGAAATTCGCATAATTTTGGATAGAGCAATGACAGATTTTTGTAACGTGGGTGCAAAATATTTTGTGCGAGAATATAACAAAAACATGCAAAAATCAAAGGATCTTTAATAGTGTTATTCACTGGACTTGTACGCTTTTATTAGCAATGTTGTGTGTAATAAAGGGCGTTAAAATGCGGGCACTTAAATGTCAAAAGTTGGTTTTAACAACAGGATTCCTGAATAAGTTGAAATCCGACATTGATTTGCAGATAACAGATGCGGCCATACCGGGGCTACAATGCCGGTATTCGGCCGCAACTGACCGCAAAGTGTTCTATTTAGGGTATCGTGTTCGTGGTTCATATCAACAAAAGCATATGAAACTGGGGTCATTGGCAGAGTTTAGTTTGAACGAAATTCGTGCTCGTGCGATAAAGACAAAACAAGACATCGCCAATGGACTGGACCCACAAGCAGAACAACGTATGCGCATAAAGCAAAATGAAATGCTTGAGGCACGACGTAAACAAGTCCAGGAATTAACCCCAATATTTATGGAAAAACATTGCCGCGAAAACAATCGGGCGAATACTTATCGCACAAACGAAGCATTGATGCGTTTGTATATAATCCCGTATCTTGGCGATAAATACATTGCAGATATTGATTTGTGCACAATCCAAGACATGTATGACAAAATCAAAAATACAAAAACCGTTGCGGTTGCACTGCATGTTATGCGGTTATTGTCTACTTTTCTGAATTGGTGCGAAAAATACAATTATCGCACAATAAATTCAAATCCTTGCCATTTGGTCCAAAAAGCAAAATCCCCGAAAATGAACCACACGCTTTTGGATATCAACGGCTATAAACGGTTGTTTGATGCACTGAACGAAGCATATTGCGCTGGGAAATATGCACCACAGGCTATCTTGGCAATCAAAACACTCGCACTGACAGGGTGCCGTTGCAGTGAAATAACAGACTTGGAACGGGACGAGTTAGACTTGGAAAACGGGTATCTGCATTTAAACAAACGTAAAACAGATGCGTTTAATGTGCCACTGGGCGATCCAGCAATAGAAGTTATAAAACAGGCTCTAAACATTTGTAAAAGCAAACGATATGTATTTCATTCGCCAATCGACCATACGCGTCCATTGACAGATTTGCGTAAAGCTTTCTGGTGGGCATTGGATCGTGCCGAATTGCCACGTATGCGTATACACGACTTGCGTCATTCCTTTGCGACACTGGCAACCAGTATGGGCGAAGATATAAGAATATTAAAAGACGTACTGGGACACACCAAAATCACCACGACAGAAATCTATGCACATGCATCAAGTAATGCCGCACGTCGCACCGCGAACAATGTCGCAAGCATGATAACAGGATAAATTGGTGAATATCGGGGGCAACAAACAAAAATAAAATCGGGATAAACCCGATTTAATTTTTGGCGCGCCCTGCAGGATTGTTCGCGATGCTCACCACACGTAAGGCTCGAACCGCGTTTCACGCGTTCTTGCCAACTATCGTGTCGAACTACGGTTCGAATCTCGGTTGTACCAACCGTAAAAACAAAAATACGACACAAGGTCGTATTTGTGTTTTTATTCTGGCGCGCCCTGCAGGATTCGAACCTGCGACCTGCGGATTAGAAATCCGATGCTCTATCCAGCTGGGCTAAGGGCGCAATGTCGGCATTTTACAACAAAAAACTTAATATTTCAAGTGATGCATAAAAGTAATTGTATTTTTGGTTTTTGTTCCTGTATGAAATGTCGCGGAATCGTGATATGATGCAAATACAGTACAAAATCAAAAAAGAGGAAAAATTATGAAAAAGTTTTGGATTTTTGTTTTTGCCATGATCGTTTCGTTTATTCCGGGCATAATTGGCGTATTCTTTACCCCACATGGCGCGTCAAATATATGGTATAATGCATTGGCTAAATCTGTATTGACGCCGGCGGGTTGGGTATTCAGTGTCGCGTGGACATTGCTTTATATTCTTTTGGGTATCGCATTATACATCGTCATAATTAACAAGAAAAATCGAATTGATAAAACAGGGGCATATTGGTTGTTCGTTGGCCAGATGATTTTGAATGCGTTATGGTCAATAATATTTTTTGGCGCACACATGCCGGCGTTGGCATTATTGGTATTGTTGGCGTTAATCGTGGAATCTGTATTTTTGGCGCGGTCGTTCCATCGGGTGAATCATGCCGCGGGATACTTGGTGTGGCCGTACATAGTTTGGATGTGTTTTGCAACATATCTGAATGCGACAATCATGTTCTTGAATTAAAATAAAAACCGCCATAATGGCGGTTTCTAAATTTTCAGAATTTTGTATCTGGGGTCGCCTATGTTAAGATATTGCAACCCCAATTCTTCGACATAATCGGGACTGTAATCATGTAATAGTTGAATGTGTTTCCGTAATTCGTCAAGACGGGCTGTTTGCTGCTCCAGTTCGGCCCGTTCATTATTTAGACGCCATGCATTCATGACAAATCCCTGGATGTTTGTATAGCCGACAAAGATACGAACGAACATAGATATTGCAACCAAGGTCAACAATATTCCCCATTTGCCACGCGGACCACCCGTCCATGCGCGCCCAATAAATCCAAAGAAATTTTTGATTTTTTCTTTCATGCGTGTCATTATATCACAAATGTTTAGTAATAATCAAATTTTTGCTGCACCATTGGCTGGAATAACGGACAGACCATTCCGGCGCGTGATTCGTATGTTTTCGCCAACATCGCCGTTGGTCACGGAAATGATATCATGCCATTCTTTGGTGGAATCGCATAAAAATTGCCCGCGTAATTTTGATCGATATGATGACGAAGGACCAATCGGGGCCCAGATTTTTGGTGCAATTCCCGATTTAATGGCGGACGCCGCTCGTATTCTGGCCGATGCGGGGGCGAACTGGATTGATATAAATATGGGATGTCCCGTACCAAAGGTCGCAACGCGTGCGAATGCCGGGGCATATCTTATGCGGGATCATAAATTGGCGGGAAAAATTATGGATTCGGTGGTTCGTGCGGTTGATGTTCCCGTATCAATTAAAACGCGTCTGGGGTGGGATGATGAACATATGGATTGGCGTGAATTAATCAATATAGCGGCGGATTGCGGGGTACATTTTGCCGCATTGCATGGACGAACGCGATCCCAGGGGTATTTGGGCAAATCGACATTGCCAGATGTGCACGATGTGCCGATTCCAATTATTGCTAATGGTGATATAAAAAGTGCGATTGACGCAGAAAATGCCGAAAAATTGGGCTTTTCGGGTGTGATGATTGGGCGGGCATTGCTGGGGCGGCCATGGGCGTTGTTTGAAATTGGTGGTGGGGTGGCACCAAAAAATATTGGCGATGTTGTATTGAAACATATGGAATACATGATTGAGTACTATGGTGAACGGGTGGCGATACCAATGTTTCGTAAACATGCCGCGTGGTACAGTGCGGGTATGCCAAATTCATCTGATTTCCGCATACGTGTAAATGAAGTCACAACGGTGGCAGATTTGCGCAATGAAATTTGTGCATTTTGGGGTTGCGAATTGAAAATATAGATTCTATGATAATGCTTAGATTGGGGGCGTAAAAATGGATGATGCTATAAAAGAAAACGAAAACACAAAGCCGGTGGCTGAAATGACGGCGGGTGAAATGTTGCGTAATGCGCGTACAACGGGTCGGCGCAAACGCGAATTACAGACGATTGCAAAATTGCTCTGTATCAAAGAAGAATTTTTACAGGCATTAGAAGATGGTAATTACACCGTCTTGCCAGAGGTGGTGTATATTTTGGGTTTTGCGCGTAATTATGCGATGGAATTGGGACTTAATCCGGATGAAGTGATTGGCAAAATTAAACGCGAATTGGGGTTGGTTGGTGAATGTCGCGTGGTGACCGAAGATGCATCTCGGATAATCAAAAAGACCGAGGGCGCATCGTGCAGAATAGGCCGTGATGCCCAACCAGAAAAATCGTTGAAAATTTCGGACATTATGCCGATGTTGAAAAATGCATGGGCGTATATTGCTCGGCATTGGCAATGGGCCACCGGAATCGCGGGTGGCTTGTTGTTGGTTATCCTGATGTTAGTAATTGTGTTTTCTGGACCGTCTAAAACGGTCGCGGAACCTGATATAAACGGCGCAGATGTGACCGCATTGTCAGAACCGACTGAACCAGCATATACACAACCAGTGCGCGAATTATTCGGAACCGAAAACCGTGATCGTGCGACAATAATATTACAAGCAAACAAAAACGCTGGTGATGTCGGCACTTGGGTCCAAATAGAAGATGCGCGTGGTAAAAAGTTGTTCAGCAAAATAATGTTCCCGGGTGACATATTTTATATGCCAAACGGTAATGGATACAAGGGGACATTTGGCAATGTTGCCGGTATCGATTTTTGGGTCGAAGGCAAACTGGCCCCGACGGTAAAGGCGAACCGTAACGCAAAAGTATTAATTACTGCGGATAATCTGCTTAAACCGGCGGACGGACAATAACAGGAAAAACCGCCGATATAGTGGCGGTTTTTTCAGCCGATTGAACTTGAAAAACAGAATAAATGGACTAAATCATCTGATATGGGTGGCGTGATAAAAATTCGCGGTGCGCGCGAAAATAATCTTAAAAATATTGATCTGGACATACCAAAAAATAAATTGGTGGTCTTTACCGGCGTGTCTGGTTCGGGCAAGTCGTCGCTGGCGTTTAATACCATTTATGCCGAGGGCCAGCGCCGATATGTTGAATCACTTTCGTCATATGCGCGTCAGTTTTTGGATATGCAGAAGAAACCGGATGTTGATTTAATCGAGGGTTTGTCGCCCGCCATTTCTATCGAGCAGAAAACCACATCAAAAAATCCTCGTTCAACCGTTGGTACCGTGACCGAGGTTTATGATTATCTGCGTCTTTTGTGGGCGCGGGTCGGGGTGCCTCATTCGCCGGTGACGGGATTGCCGATTAAGTCGCAAACAATCGCCGAAATGGTTGATTGGACCATGAAAATTCCTGCCGCAACGAAAATTTACATAATGGCCCCACTGGTTCGTGATCGTAAGGGCGAATATAAAAAAGAGATTGCTTTTCTGGTTAAACAAGGATATGTGCGCGCAATAATTGATGGGGAACTTTACGATTTGTCATCAGTGCCACCATTGGACAAGAATAAAAAACATAATATATTCGTTATTGTTGATAGATTGGCGATGCCATCAGTGGATGTGTCTGAATCCGATTTGGAAGAGTTCAGAAGCCGCTTATATTCTTCATTCGAAGGTTCGTTACGTTTGGTCCCGGGGTCGGTGTTGGTGCGGCGTCTGGACACAAACGAGGATACATTGTATTCACAAAACTATGCGTGTCCCGTCAGTGGCTTTACAGTTCCCAAAATAGAACCGCGTCTTTTTTCGTTTAATGCGCCCGTTGGTGCATGCCAGGCATGTGATGGTTTGGGGGTTCAACTGAAAATATCGCCGGATTTGGTTGTCCCGGATCCATCAAAATCGATATTAGGTGGCGCAATCGCGCCGTGGTCGCGTGGTGGAATGTTGACACAATATGATCATTTGTTGGACGCGCTGCATAAAAAATACAAAATACCGTTGTCTAAACCGTGGCACACACTAACCGCAGAACAGAAAAATATTGTGCTGTACGGCAGCGGTGATGAAGCGATTAAAATAAACTGGAACGGATTTGTTTATGAAAAACCATATGAAGGGGTGATTCCAAACCTGGAACGCCGGTGGCGTGAATCCGAATCAGAAATAATGCGTGCAGAAATCGCGAAATATCAGTCTGAAAAGCCGTGCCCGGTATGTCATGGCAAGCGACTTAATATCCAGGCGTTATGTGTAAAAATAAATGGCGCGGATATAATGGATGTTTGCGATATGTCAATCGATGATTGCCTTGGCTGGTTCAACGATTTGCCAAACCATTTATCACAAAAAGAAAATGATATTGCGCGTGTGATATTACGTGAAATAACCAGTCGTTTAACTTTCTTGCAAAATGTTGGTTTGGGATATTTGACATTGTCGCGTATGGCGGGAACGCTTTCTGGGGGGGAATCCCAGCGCATTCGTTTGGCATCACAAATAGGCTCCGGATTGTCGGGGGTTCTGTATGTGTTGGACGAACCATCGATTGGATTGCATCAAAGCGATAATGACAAATTACTGGATACATTAAAGATGTTGCGCGATAAAGATAATACGGTCATAGTTGTGGAACATGACGAGGACGCTATGCGCGCGGCGGACTTTCTGGTCGATATAGGTCGTGGGGCGGGGGTAAATGGCGGAAATGTTGTTGTCGCCGGAACACCGGATAAGGTTATTAAGTGTAAAGATTCGTTGACGGGTCAATATTTATCCGGCAAACGTAAAATAGAGGTGCCCAAAACACGACGCGTCGGTAATGGAAAGTCCATCGTTGTTATGGGGGCGCGTGAAAATAATCTTGGAAATATAAATGTCGAATTTCCACTTGGTTGTTTTATTGCACTGACCGGGGTGTCGGGTTCGGGTAAATCGACATTGCTATTGGACACTTTGTATCCGGCACTGATGCGGTCATTGTATAATTCCAAGATAGAGGCAGGTGCACATGATATTATAAGTGGTATGGAAAATGTAGACAAAGTAGTCGACATAGATCAGTCGCCAATCGGACGCAGCCCACGCAGTAATCCGGCAACATATACCGGTGTATTCACGGATATACGTGATTTCTTTGCCGAATTGCCCGAATCAAAGGCGCGCGGATATACCACGGGGCGTTTTTCTTTTAATGTCAAAGGGGGGCGATGCGAAGCGTGCCAGGGTGATGGCCAGATTAAAATAGAAATGAACTTTTTGGCCGATGTTTATGTCGAATGTGACAAATGTCACGGTGCACGATATAATGATGAAACACTGACCGTTAAATATAAAGGCAAATCGATTGCCGATGTATTGAATATGACGGTCGAAGAAGCCTATCGTTATTTTATAAATGTTCCAAAGATACGTCGCAAATTGGAATTGTTGCGCCGTGTCGGATTGGATTATATCAAATTGGGTCAGAGTTCGTTGGATTTATCCGGTGGTGAAGCCCAGCGTATAAAATTATCGCGCGAATTGGCGGCACGCAGTACTGGACAAACGATTTATATCCTGGATGAACCAACAACAGGTTTGCATTTCGAGGATATTAAACTGCTTTTGTCTGTGTTGCATGAACTGGTTGATGCCGGAAATACAGTCATTGTAATTGAACATAATTTAGAAGTTATTAAAACAGCCGATTGGATTGTGGATCTGGGGCCGGGCGGCGGAATTAACGGCGGCCGCGTGATAGCCACCGGCACACCGGAACATATTGCCGCAAACAAACAGTCGCTTACTGGACGATATCTAAAGAAGTATCTGGACAAATAGTGTTTTTTGGAATAAAATTATACTGAATAAATAAAGGAGTAATCATGTTTGGGTTTGGTAAAAAAAAGGAAACAAAAACAAATATTCAAGATGACACATCGGCGAATATCGATTCGGAATTGAAAGATGTTAAAATGCCGTCCGGGATGAAGGAAACGGCCGCGCGCATGATGTCGGGTGAGTTTGATTTGAATGATATGTTGGCCCAATTGAAACAGATTAAAAAAATGAGCAATTTTAGCGGGTTGCTGAAAATGGTGCCGGGTATGTCTGGCGCGGTTAGTGCCATGAAAGAAAAAATAAAGGACGGCAGTGTCGATGCCCAGATTAAGATACTGGAAGCGATGACCGTCGCAGAACGGGCCGAACCGGAAAAGATTTTTGCCAATGCCAAGGCACGTATTGCGGAAACCGCTGGTTGCACCGTGCGTGATGTTGAACACATTATCAAACAATACACCAAAATGAAACAACAAATGGCAATGATTCAGCGCATGGGCGGGATGGAGGCTGTTATGCAGCGTATGCAGGCATCAGGGGGTGGGGTGCCGGGTGCGAAATAATTTTATATTATGAAAATACTAAATAAAAAGATTGCTGCAAAAAAATCTTCTGTTGCCTGGATCCAGCGCCAGGTGGCTGATCCATATGTCGCGCGCGCACACCGTGATGGCTATCGCGCGCGTGCGGCATACAAACTAATCGAAATGAACGAAAGGTTTCATTTCCTTAAAAATGGCCAGGTTGTTGTCGATTTAGGCGCGGCACCGGGATCTTGGTCGCAATATATTGCGCGGACATATCCGCGGTCCAAAATTTTTGCGATGGACTTGCTAGAGATTACGCCGATTCCAAATGTTGTCTTTTATCAGGGCGATTTTACATCGGACGATGCTTTGATGTGGCTGAACGAACAACTGGGGTTGGAATCTGGTGAAACAGGGCATGGTACCGCGGATGTGGTTGTGTCCGATATGGCACCAAATACCGTTGGTCATAAAAAGACCGATCATTTGCGTCAAATGGTGCTGTTGGAATATGCACTGGATTTCGCGTTGCACGCATTAAAACCGGGTGGAACATTTGTGGCAAAGTCTTTTACCGGTGGAACAACTGGTGAATTAATAAAGCAGATAAAGGCGAATTTCGATTCCGTGCACCAGGTTAAACCACCCGCATCACGCAAAGATAGTGTGGAAATGTTTATTGTTGCGATGGGGTTTCATGGATAATAAAAAACGGCAAAATGCCGTTTTTTATTTTTTCTTCATATATTCTTCGTACAATTTTTTTTCGCGCTGTTTTTGTGATTTGATATATTCTTGGGCCTGTTTAAGAGAAAAACGGCAATCCCGTATAATTTCCATGCGACGTGCGATTTTGGTTCTGCGTTCGCTGGCAGGAAGCGTTTCATCGGCTCTGATTTCCTTTATTTTTTGCTCCATTTCCGCTATGATGTTTGTCCATTTTTGGATAAGTTCCTGTTTGGTGTGTAATGGGGCGTATATCGATGAAAAGGCGTCTGGCATGCGGCGGATGGCCGGTTGATAAGTGGAATAATCGGACAATGGCTTTGCGCTAGTGTATGAACTGTGCCCGCGCCAAGCGTCACGCATATCGATTGGTTTATAGGCGTTGGAACGTTGTGCTTCGTGGACTTCTTCGTTGTACTGTTTCAATTGTTCTGGGGTCATGCCTTCGGTAATTGGTTTTTGCATAGTCATGTTTATATCCTTGTTGTTGATTGACACTAAATCATTTTATTTTTTGTTAATTTAGCCGATGTCAAACACATATCGATTTTATAAGTATAGCCGAAATAGGTTGTTTGTCAAATGCTTTGTTGGTTTATGATAAATATGGGCCAAAACCGTTGGTAATAGTTTATTGACATGTATGTGGGGCTGTTGTTATAATTCATATATGGAAGCATGTCATGGTTTGATAAGTCCAAGGGGAAAGGGAATGAAAATGAAATTCTTTACAGTTTTGTTGATTTGTTTTATTCCTGTATTTGGTGCGTCGGCCGTTGTGGATGGTCCTGACCCGATTATTTTGGATGATGTTAAAGGGGGACTATTATCCGGCAGGAACAACCTGTGCCAGTTAATGTGCATGGTACCAATGGGTGGAAATATTAGTGTATGAAGATAAGAACTTTCGCACTTTTGTTGCTTTGTTTGGGGGCCCCGATGTTTTGTGCGTTTGGGGATGATGATATCGATCCGATCGAAGAAGATCGTGGTTGTACGATTATTGACTGTACAAGCAATTCGGATTGCTTGGACCAGGGGACGGATTGGTACTGTGCGGATACGCCAGGATGCAGAAATAAATGTCATGAACCCGATGGGCCAGACCCACATGAACAATGTATAGAATCCTGTGAATGGGTTAGTGCTGAGAATGGTGTTGATCAAGTGGAAGAATGCACAGATAGTAATTGTGATATCACTTATCTAAGATATCGTTGCGGAAAGAATCGGTATTCCAAAGCGGGAAAAAAGACGGCGTTTCAAATAAGTGCTTTGGATTGCACGAATTGTGCGGGTGGGGGGACGGCACCCGCCGGAAGTAGCAGTGCAAGTGCGTGTACTACAAATCTGTCGAGTTGTATAGATCAAGGTACGACTTGTGAATGGGTGTCCGGTTCTTTGGTACAATCTGGTTACGAAAACTATAAATGCACGACGAAATATACAAATTGTGATGATAAAATTAGTGTTACAAAATATCGTTGCGCGGCGAACTATTATCCGACCAAGAATACCATAACCGGCGAAGCAACAACACAGAGTGATCTGGATTGTAAACGCTGTCCGACAATCGACGGTGCCAGTTCAACCAGTAGTGCCGGTTCCATAAACATAACAGGCTGTTGCCTGGGAACGGGGGTTGGGGGTGACGACGGAACAGGGGTTTTCGTAATCACATCAAGTTGTTGTGCGTCAAAATAATTGTCTGTTTCACATTCAAATTTATTTCAGTTTTTCCGCATATCCGCGCGCCAATTCATCGCAACGTTCATTAAATTCTTCACCGTTGTGGCCACGGACCCAGACCCAATGAATTTCTACGTTTTGCGCCAGTTCGTCCAGTTGTTTCCATAAATCTTGATTTTTTACGGGTTTTTTATTGGACCCGCGCCAATTATTTTTCTTCCAATTTTTCATCCATGTTTGCATGCCGTTTTTAACATACTGGCTGTCCGTATGAATTTCGACCGATGTGTGTCGATGGGCAGCGGTAAGTGCGCGAATCACCGCCATTAATTCCATGCGATTGTTTGTCGTGTCGCGTTCGCCACCACACCGTTCCGCAATGTGTTCGCCGTCGGTGGCAACAAATGACCATCCACCCGGACCGGGATTACCCAAACAAGAACCATCTGTCCATATTTTTAGCATTTTATAAACCTCGTTTTTATGATATAATATCACAATATGATGTATAATGCCACGGATTTGACAAATATGGCCAATGTTGTTCGCGCAGATGCGTTGCGCGCGGTGTTGTCGGCGCATTCCGGGCATGTTGGAATTGCGCTTGGGGCGGCGAATATAATTACGGCGGTTTTTGCAAACTTTATGCGACGTGGTGTTGACCGATTCGTTTTGTCGGCGGGACACGGTTCGGCAATGTTATATGCGACATTAAAATTGGCGGGGTATAATATTGGTGGGTTGGAATCTTTTCGTAAAATTGGTGGGTTGCCGGGACATCCGGAATATGGAATGGACGGGGTTGATGCGACCACGGGGCCACTGGGGGCGGGCGTTGGAAACGCGGTTGGATTGGCGTTGGCGGAAAAGATTGAAAACACCGATGCGCGTGTGTATTGCCTGTGTGGTGACGGTGATTTAAGTGAAGGTGTGGCAAACGAATCGATTGCCTTTGCCGGACAGTATAAATTGAATAATCTTGTTTTATTGTGGGATGACAACGGTATAACGATTGATGGCGCGGCATTGACCGATATGGATATTCCAACACGAATGCGTGCGGCGGGTTGGAATGTTATAACGGTCGATGGTATGGATGGTGCGGCGGTAAGTACGGCTGTTAATGATTCACGACGGCTTGCACGGCCAACATTTATTCAATGCAAAACAAAAATAGGTGAATATTCTTCCGTCTCTGGAACTGCGCGCGCACACGGTTTGGCGATAGACGACGGCGAATTAGTGCGTTTAATTTCTAAATTAGATTCAGCGGCGGGTCGTGCATTGTGGGGCGGCGTGGCAAAAATGGCGACCGCGAAACGCGAACCAATTGCACAGATTAATTTTAACAAAGTGAAAACTCCAAATGCGCCGACCGATATTTCAACGCGTGAATTGTCGGGAATGTATATCGGTGCGATGCTGGATGCGGGCGTCAATATTGTCGGGGGCAGTGCGGATCTGGGCGCCAGCACGAATGCATTGGTCAAACAATCGATTCGTATAACACCGGGGCATTTTGACGGGAACTATATTGACTATGGCGTGCGCGAACACGCGATGGGTGCAATTATGAATGGATTGGCGGCGGCGGGGTTGCGACCGTATGGTTCGACATTCTTGGCGTTTTCTGATTATATGCGGCCATCGATTCGGCTGGCGGCTATGTCGGGTTTGCCGGTGGTGTATGTATTCACACATGACAGTATTGCGGTCGGTGAAGACGGCCCAACGCATCAACCGGTTGAACAGTTGCCTTCGTTGCGTTTAATTCCAAACCTTAATGTGTTTCGTCCATGCAATATGGCAGAGGTTGCATATTCATGGCGCACCGCGTTGTCGGAAAAGTCGCGTCCGTCGTGCATTATTTTGTCGCGTCAAAAAATACACATGGTGCCGACGCCGGTCGGGGCGGAGATATCGCGTGGTGCCTATGTTATCAAACCCGCAAAATCGGCGCGTGTGCGTATGACAATTATTGCAACCGGGACCGAGGTTTCGTTAGCAATCGCGGTGGCTGAAAAATTGGGCGATAGCGTCCAAGTTGTAAGTATGCCATCGGTCGAACATTTTCGTGCACAATTCGCAACATATAAAAAACAGATTCTGCGCGGGCGTGTTGTGGCAATAGAGGCGGCGTCCCCAACCCCATGGTTTGAATTTGCCGATGCGGTAATTGGTGTGAATCGATTTGGCTTATCGGGACCGGGTGGGGCGGTGTATTCGGCACTTGGGTTCAATGTGAATCAAATTGTTCAGGAAATTAAAAACGCTGTTAAATAAATATGGCCGATTACGTGTTTGTATCTTCGTCTGGTGAAAATATTCCAATAGTAATAACGACACGGCGCGGTCTGCGAAATATTACATTGCGACCCAAAACATCACCAACGCGTGAAATACATATTTCCAAACCGTGGATTTCTTCTGATAAATCGGCGATTCGCTTTGTGGAATCTAAACGGCGCTGGATTGAAAATATTTTCGCGCGCGCACCACAAAAGCAAACGATTGTGCCGGGCGATGTGATTGAATTTCTGGGGCGGACGGTGATAATTCATCATGATGCCGCGCGGCGTGCGAATCAATTTATTATTCATGATGAAGCGCATGCAACACTGATTGTCGGGGGTGGGGCGGAAATGTTCGAAAGCCGTGTGCGTAATTTTATCAAGTCCGAATTTCTTAAAACGGCACGCGAAATGATACGAACCGCACCGCGCGAATTGTGGCCGTCGCGCGTTGTGGCGCACGATACGACGACCAGATGGGGCAGTTGTTCTACCACTGGAACAATGTCGCTGTCATGGCGATTGGCATTCGCACCACGGGACATTATGCGTTATGTTGTCATGCATGAATTGGCGCATCGGCGACACATGGACCATTCGCCGGCTTTTTGGAAATTTGTTTCGGAACTCTATGGTTTTGGTGTGGAACGCGCAAAGAGATGGCTGAATGTGCATGGTGGTGAATTGCATAAATATTTTTAATCCTTGAAATCTGGGATTTTTAGGCTATATTTAATACGCTATGAATACAGAGGTTGCATCTTTTTCGTTGTTTTTTCATCACGCCCGTGCGGGTGTGTGTTTCTAGCGTTCATTTAAAAAATATGATATAATGCGTACGATAAGTATGCGGTTTTCCATAAATAATTAAGGACAACGAGGAAAATAAAATGGAATTAAAACCAACAAAACCTTTATCGGGATTTATAGAATTAACGCCTGTGCAGCAGCGGTGCTTTGACACATGTGTTGAGCGTATGCGTGGTGTGCTGAATACGGCCGGTTATACACGTCTTGATTTGCCGGCAATTGAACGCGCCGAAGTTTTGACGGATAAAGACAATTGGGACGAAATTGAAACCCAAATGTTCCTTTTCCAAAAAGGCGACACAAAAATGGGGTTGCGCTATGACGGAACGGTGGGATTATCGCGGTATATTGCGGGTCACCTGAACGATCTGGTGTTCCCATTTCGTGCATATCAATTTGCGCGTAATTATCGTGGTGAACGTCCGCAACGCGGTCGCTATCGCGAATTCTATCAAATGGACATTGATATTTTAGGTTTGGAATCATTGTCCACGAATTATGATGCGGAAATTGTCGCAACATTGTCGCGGATGTATGATTCTATATCTGATATTGTGGGGCGTGTGAAAATAAAAGTGGGCAATCGTCGTTTTTGGAATGCGATGTTCGAGTACCTGAAACTGACTGATGAACAATCACGTGCAGCATTTGTATTGATAGATAAAAAAGACAAGTTGAAAGACTTTTTACCGGCGTTAATCGATGCTGTCGGTGAAAAATCGGCAAACGAAATTAATGATGTGTTTACAAATGGGTATTGGTCATTCATAAACAAAAGTGTTAACTTGAAATCCGCTGTGTCGGAAATGGATGATTTTATGCGTTTGTTGAAATCTATGGGTATTGAAAATGCCGAAATAGATGTGTCTATTATGCGCGGTCATTCGTATTACACGGGTGTCGTGTTCGAATTTTTTAGTGTCGATTATCCGTGGTTGCCCGCAGTCGGTGGTGGTGGTCGTTATGAAAATCTGGCGTCTAAATTTTCCAAAACGAAAATCGTTGGTGTCGGTGCGTCCATCGGTGTTTCGCGTTTACTTGTCGCATTGATGGAAGAAAACAAAATCGACATGGGGCGATTTGAAAATCCGATTGTGGCGGCGGTATTGCCGATGGGCAATTCGTCGGTTCCGTTTGCGATGGGTGTTGTGAACAAATTGCGGGCTAAAAATATCACCGCCGTGGCGTATCTGGATGCCGAAAAGAAGTTTAAGAACCAAATTGAGTATGCTGATAAAATAAAGGCCAAATTCAGTTTGATAATCGGCGAAGATGAAGTTAAATCTAAAGAAATAAGTGTCAAAGATATGGCGACCGGTGAACAGCAAAAATTATCGGTTGCGGACACTGTAAAATTATTGAAAACGGTATATTAAAATGATAGTTGAACAGAAGTTGAAAGATATTCAAACGCGTGCGGCAGAAATCGAAACACAAATGAACTCTGGTTCGGTGTCGGGTGATGAATTAACTAAATTGTCCAAGGAATATTCGCGCATTAACGAAATATTGCCGTTGATAAACGAATATTTTCAGACAAAACAAGGTATTGCAGATGCGGCAGAAATGGAACATGATCCAGAGTTGCACGCGATTGCGGTGGAACAGTTAGTGGAATTAAATCATGCGTTGCCGGAAATCGAAAAAAAATTACAGATTGCGCTGCTGCCCCGGGATGCTGCGGATGATAACAGTGTGATTATGGAAATTCGCGCCGGTGTTGGTGGTGAAGAGTCCGCACTGTTCGCGGGTGATTTGTTCAATCAATATAAATCATATGCGGTGCGTCATGGCTGGAAAATCGAAATTATCGAAGAAAATCCAACATCGTTGCATGGGTACAAGGAAGTTGTTTTTAAAATTGATGGCGTGGGTGCATATGCGCGTATGAAATTTGAATCGGGGATTCATCGTGTTCAACGCGTCCCAGAAACCGAGGCCGGAGGCCGCATTCATACATCGGCGGCATCGGTTGCCGTTATGCCCGAAGCCAAAGATATCGATGTTGTTATCGAGGATAAGGATATTCGTATCGATGTTTATCGTGCATCCGGTGCCGGGGGACAACATGTTAACAAAACTGATTCTGCGATCCGTATAACACACTTTCCGTCTGGCATCGTTGTGACGTGCCAAAATGAACGCAGCCAGTTTCAAAACAAAGCAACGGCAATGGCGGTTCTGCGGTCTAAGTTATATGAAAAACAACGCATGGAGCAAATGAACGCATCAAATGCATCGCGGCGTTCTATGGTTGGTTCGGGTGATCGCAGTGAAAAGATTCGTACATATAATTTCCCAGAACAACGCGTGACCGATCACCGTATCAAATTAACATTATACAAATTGGATGATATTTTGGCGGGCGGGGCGGCATTGGACGAAATGATAGATGCATTAATAGCCGCCGATCAATTAGAGCAATTGGCAAATCTGGAATAAATCGGAACACCGGATAATTATAAACCGCCCAAAAGGGCGGTTTTGTTTCTGGTTTAGAATATATATCTCAATTGGACACCACCAGACCAACCGGTGCGGCCACCGTCATGTCGATATATTGATGCGGACATATTGAAACGTTCGATATCTTTTTCGATTGATAATCCGTATTCGAAATAATCTTTCATTTCAAGTTCGGTTATTGTGTTCCCGGCAATCGTGATATTCCCGCCCGATGTAAAGTTAGCAACATAACGCACGGTCGCAATGGTATAAATATCATTGTCCATAGAAGCGATTGCGCGTAATGATGGTGCAACCTCAAACATATGGGCGTTGTTGTCTATGTCCAGATCCGTCCCCGTTGTTGTTTCGTAACCACTGGAATGTATCCATGTGTATCCGCCATACACGCCGGGTTGCAATGTAAGTGTTTCATTAAGCATGATATTGTATGATACATTCATGGCTATTCCGGCCCAAAGATTTGTTGTGTCGTCTTTGTCACCAAGTGCAGATTTTACATCACTGAATAAAACACCCAGGTCGGCAGCACCAGTTATATTAAACCCGTTTACATGATAACCGCGATACAAACCAACAAAACCACCATTTTCGGTTAATTTAACATCATCATTCTTTTCGCGGGCAAGTGCAAGACCCCCAAACCCGCCAGATTGTGAAAAACCACCCGAGATTTCTTTGGGATCGCCTGCAAACCCAAGTGTTATTAAATCGTAATCAGAATCTATTTTGTCAAACCCGTCGAATTTAGCCTTGTCCTGGGCATGGTGCCAATCCAGCCAATCGTATCCCAGTACGTTTGTTTCGCCCCCACTGCGGCCGGACGAAAGGGCGGTGCTGTTGTCGCCATATATATCACCATCACAATATGTTATACCGTATACCGGCTGACACAAGGGGACATTTGTTTCGGGTTCTGGGGTCATTCGTAAATAATTCCCCATCGTCACCGCCGCGGTCCCATCAAAATTATCAAAGGCGTTTAGCATAATGTTATGCTGCATAGTCGCTATATTATTTGTAATAACCCCGCTTGCATGCATCCGTGAAATAGGGGTCGCGCCCGCTACGAATGGCATTAATACAATGCCTGTGACGGTGGCCATTGCGAAAGTGTAGGTGTGTGTCATAGACTGGCTCTCTCTTTTTTGTTGCCTCTGTGCTTAAGTATAACCAAAATAGGGGTAAAAGTAAAAGCTTTTTTTATAATTTTTTATTGTTCTGTTTTCAATTTTTTTCTAATATCACATCCAGTATGGAAAAAGAACCAGTATCTTTATCTGATCGGCCTATTGTCATGGTCGGCCTTATGGGCGCGGGCAAAACCAGTATCGGGCGGGCCTTGGCGCGCCGCCTTAAAATACCTTTTGTTGATTCTGACAAAGAAATCGAGGCCGCCGCCGGGTGCAGCGTGGTCGATATCTTTGCCATGTATGGCGAAGAAGAATTCCGCCGTGTGGAACACCGTGTAATGCAACGGCTTTTGGATACACCGCCGACATGCAAAGTGATTTCCACGGGTGAGGGCGCGTTTATAACACCCGCGGTGCGTGAAATGGTGCTTAAACGGGCGATAACTGTATGGCTTCGTGCGGATTTGGATTTGCTGGTCAAACGAACAAATTTTCGTGACACACGACCACAACTTTTGCACACAGATAGTAAAAAAATCCTGGCCCAATTAATAAAAGAGCGCTATGATATCTATGCGTTGGCGGATATTACCGTCGAAACCAAAGACGAGAGTCTGCGAAAAACCCTTAATAAAGTGGTGGACGCAATAAGAACATACACAAACGAAAGGAAGAAAAATGGCAAAAAGTAATTTTATCAAAGATTTTACGGCGTTTATAAGTCGCGGGAATGCAATCGACATGGCTGTCGGTATCATCGTTGGGTCCGTGATGACCAGTGTTGTTAATTCGTTGGTCAAAGATGTGATTATGCCGCCGATTGGGGTTTTGGTTGGTGGAATTGATTTTTCTGACTGGAAAATTGCGCTTGGGTTTGGCACGGACGCAACAATCAATATTGGGGTATTTCTGAATACCGTCATCAGTTTCTTGATAACGATGTTTGCAATTTTCTTGATCGTGCGTTTGGTGGCCAAGGCGAAAGCAAAAAAGCCTGCAACGACACATGCGTGCCCATATTGCCAATCAACAATAAGCAACGCAGCGACAAAATGCCCGTATTGCTGCAGCAGTGTTGAACCTGTGGAAACGGCGGCCGCCGAAGAAAGCGATTTGGCGCGGGGGTTGCACAGCGTGACCAAGTTGGCGGCCGGGGGATTAAAGAAAGTCAAAAAAATCGCAAAAACAAAGAAATAAGTTCAATTTGTGATAAAATAATTAAATATAAAAACGCCCCGTTTCGGGGTGTTTTCTGTTTTAATAACGAAGTGTGGTTGGTGGGGTGTGTTTTTGTGGCTTTTGACGAATTGTCCCGGTTTTTGGGCTTTTTTGCATTCGTATAGTGGTTTTTTTATAATGGTTTTTGGTGTAAAAAACCGAAAAAATGGCGGATTCCTGCGGGTCGGGGGGATCGTGCGTCGTTGGCGTGTTGTTGGTTGTAAGGCCGGGAAATGGCGGAAATCCGGGCTGCGCAGCGGTGAGCAGGTGACAAAAATAATAAAGTTGAAATAATTTATAAAAAAATTATAAAAACAGCATGATTTTACTAAAAAATCGGTCGAAAATCATATGGCCGGTCGCTGGTAAGGGAATAAAAAATAATTTTTATTGTGTTTTGCATGAAAACCCCAGAAATCTGCCAGGGAAGCGACACATAAAAGGCGCATAATGTATATTATGTATAGTTTGCTATCGCAAACAATACATAATATCCGAAAAACATATAATTGTGCGAATATTATTCTCAAATCAAAAAGTTATCAGATTTGTTGTTGGATTTTTTGTTATGGATTTTTTTTGCTATCGCAAACAATACATAATATCTGAAAAACATATAATTGTGCGAATTTGTTGTTGAATTTTTCGTTATGGATTTTTTTTGCTATCGCAAACAATACATAATATCCGAAAAACATATAATTGTGCGAATATTATTCTCAAATCAAACTCAAATCAAAAAGTTATCAGATTTAATGTTATCAGATTTGTTGTTGAATTTTTCGTTATGGATTTTTGTGGCTGATCTTTGAAAAATATTTTTGCATTGCTTTTGTGATGCGTGGAATTTTTTGCGTTTGGTTTTTTCGTTTGGTGCACATCGTCGTCCGTTAGCCATGTTTATTGTCCGGTTTGGTGTGGCTGTATTTTTATATACACTTTTTTGCGATATGCGCCCTGTCCCGGCCCTAATTTGCTAAAATATACTAAAAATGGCGGATTTCTGCGGTTTTTTCGCGTTCGTCGGATAAAAAACGCATTTTTTTGGCTTTTTTGTGGTTTTAGTTGGGGATTTTATTCCGTTGGGGCGCTAACCGTATCATCATAAATCGACCAAGTTGTTGTTCCATCACTGGCTTTTAGCATTTTTGTCGTATCTTTGTTCATCGGAACGTCCGCTGTCGTCATATTAAGATAGAATATTTCGCCCGTTTCGGTCATGAAGTTCAGCGATTTTGTCGTTTTTCGTTCCGAACGCATATAAAGGGCCACGTTGCCCAAATGCAACAATCGACCGCATTGACCGCTTTCCCACATGCCCGATGGTGCCACCAGACCAGATGTACACGATGTTATACCCCCATCCACTTCTGTGCTGTATGTGTATTCACCGCCTGGGCAGTATGAATTTTCCAAACAGGTTTCACATTGTTCGGTTCCACGTGGTAAATATGTTCCGGGGGCACAGTTATAAATAGTATCCTCGTAAACAGGGACCATAACAAAAGAACCAGAATACACCCCGGTGTTTGATGCGGTGCATGCATTTGATACCTGGGAGTTTGGCAGTAAAGTCATATCGTCGGCAAAGGCGTTTGCCGAAAACAACAACCCCAGGGACAAAATGCAGATTGCTTTGTTGGACATTTATAACTCTACCGTTGTTTTGCCTTTATTATATAGTTTCTCGGTTAATTCCCGCTCTTTTGGAACTTCCAACCACGGAATGTTTTACCCGGTTTAACCGCCGCGGCACGTGGCGTCCGTATATCCCCACCAAATGTACATTGTCCCGCATTGTTCGCCGCAATATCATCGGCCGACGCATCGGTCCAGTTAATCGTTATCACATTCGGTTCACATATTGCTGGACCACTAGTGGTCACCGAACCGAGAACAGCATTGCGAAAGATGAGAGAAATCGTGCTCGCGCTATTCATACCACCTGCGCATGACTCTGCACACCTGTTCGTGCAATAGGAAGCATCCGCGTAACGATCATAGAACACCCACGGGCCAGAAAGGCTCTGTGACCCACCGTTATATGGGGTATAACTCTCTACTTGGCACCAGCAAGATTTTCCAGTACCAAATTCTGGGGTCAAATTATCGATTTTGGTCACTTGGTCGCCTGTTGTGGCAGCAGAATTACTCAATGCGCCTTTACCACTTTGTGTGCTGCACAAGGCACGACCACGAAGCACACCCTTAGTGGTTCCGTAATCTGTTGCCCAAGTGTTGTTTTCTGTTAAACCGTATGTGGATGCATTGCCATTTCCATCAGTCCCACCATTGTTCAAGTACGAGTATGCAGTGCCCCAATCTGTACCAATCGTTGGATTAAGGTCTGCTGATTGTGTGGTACTATGTGTATGATACCCATTTTCACATCCCGTCGCGCTACATGTATCAACACCGGCACCATAGTAATCATTACCCGTCACCGCCGTTGAATGTGCAACATTTGTTGTCGTACATGCCTTATAACAATCAGTGTTCGCGGTTGCGCCGGCATCCGAACTTGTAAATCCACCGTCCAGGGTCGAACACGATGTTAACCCCTGGGCATTATTAGCGTCATAATAAACAGGATTGGCTAGTCCGGGACAGAAGTTCCCCGCCGTACATGTTGCTGTGGCTTCCCCGGCCGCCGGCAGATATGTTCCCGCCGTGACTGTATAAGTATTATTCGTATAGTCCGCCGTCACATTGACCGAACCAGAATATACACCCATATTGCCATATGTCGCCTGACCCGTGTATGTATAATCTTCTAACATATATTCATCGTTTGGAAATGTGGCCGATGTGTGACTGGGTTCCGCAAACGCGGGTGACGCAACAAACAATGTTGCAATACTTGTCAACACGACTTTCTTCATATGGAATCTCCCTTTTTCTTTCCTGTCGCGAATATTATACAAGAAAACACCAAATGGGTGCAATGTTTTTTTTCATTTTTTGTAAAATCGCCCCGCTCTATTTTGATTGGTACATAAAAAACTTGAATTATCGGGGGGTTAAATATAAAATGCGGTGATATATGGTAATATGGAGCATGGTCATGGCCGATGATATGAAAAGAATTCGTGAACGTGAGGAAAAGTGGCAACGCCGCTGGCGTGATGCGCGCGCTTTTGTGCCAAAGAACGATGGTAAATTGCCGAAATACTATAATTTAATAGAATTTCCGTTCCCGTCGGGGTCGGGTTTGCATGTTGGTCACATGTTGCCATACACCGGAATGGATGTTATGGCGCGGTTTAAACGCGCGCGTGGCTATGATGTCCTTTACCCCATTGGATATGATTCAATGGGGATTTCGTCTGAAAAATATGCAACCAAGGTTGGCAAACACCCGCGCGATTCTGTGGCGGAACTGATTAAAATTTTCGAGAAAGATATTTCTGTTATGGGGTTGTCTTTTAATCCGGAATCGACCGTTGCAACATCTGATGCGGAATTTATTAAGTGGACCCAGTGGATGTTTATTCAGTTCTTTAATGCGGGGTTGGCATATAAGTCCGAATTGCCGATGAATTGGTGCCCGAATTGTAAAACAAATCTGACCAACGAAGAGTTGGAAGATGGTTGTTGTGAACGTTGTCACGGCCCGGTCGAAAAGAAAATGAAATTACAATGGAACCTGGCAATAACAAAATACGCGGACAGATTGATAGATGATTTGGCGTTGGTGGACTATCCGGAACGTGTTAAAACGCAACAGATAAATTGGATTGGTCGTTCGTATGGTGCCGAAGTTGATTTCAAGGTTGGTGACGATTCGTTGACCGTTTACACCACGCGGGTCGATACTATTTATGGTGCGACCTTTGCCGTTATGGCGCCGGAACATCCGTTGGTTGAAAAGTGGTTGGATGAATTGAAAATCAATAACGATGCGGATGTACGGGAATATATTGCCGTGGCACGCGCAAAGTCTGAATTCGAACGGACGGACGTATCCAAGGAAAAAACAGGTGTCAAACTGGATGGTGTTATGGCGACAAATCCGTTTAATGGTCGTGACATTCCGATCTTTATTTCGGACTATGTTTTGACCGATTATGGGACAGGTGCAATTATGGCGGTGCCGGCACATGATTCGCGTGACTGGGATTTCGCAAAGAAGTTCGGACTGGAAATTATTCCTGTGTTGTCGGGGGGCGAACCGGGTCAGGTATGGGAAGGTGACGGCCAACATATTAATTCCGAATTTATGAACGGTATGAACAAGGCGGATGCAATTGCGGCGGCGATTAAGTATGGAACCGAACGCGGTTTTGTGCGCGCGACCAAGAAATATAAATTAAAGGACTGGGGCTTTTCGCGCCAGATGTATTGGGGCGAACCGATTCCGTTGGTCCATTGTGATAAGTGCGGTTGGGTGCCGGTGCCAGAATCCGAATTGCCGTTGTTACAGCCGCACATGACCGATTATAAACCGACCGAGGACGGCGAAAGCCCCTTGGCGCGTGCAACCGATTGGGTAAATACAACATGCCCCAGATGTGGTGCGCCGGCGCAACGCGAAACGGATACTATGCCACAATGGGCGGGTTCGTCGTGGTATTTTATGCGATACCTGGACCCGCATAATGACACTGAATTTTGCTCGCGGGCTCAGTTAGATAAATGGATGCCGGTCGACCATTATAATGGCGGCATGGAACATACGACGCGTCACCTGCTCTATTCGCGATTCTGGTATAAAGCATTGTATGATTTGGGGTTCGTTCCGGGGGTTGAACCGTATAAAAAAAGAACCAGCAGCGGCTTGCTGATGGGGGCGGACGGTGTGAAAATGTCTAAATCACGCGGTAATGTTGTCCCGTCGACCGACGCGGTGAATCGTGCCGGTGCCGATGCGTGCCGTATGACGATTTTATCACTTGGCCCATGGGAACAGAACGTTAATTGGTCCGAGGGAACCCTGGCCGGCGTGCAACGTTTCCTTAAACGCGTGGAAAATATGTCCGATAATTTGACAGATGATGCTATGACTGCTGAACAAGAACGGCTGATGAATCAATTAATTGCCGATGTGACCGAACGAATCGACGGAATGAAGTTTAACACTGCTATTTCCGCGATGATGGAATATATTAATGCGTTTCCGGGCGGTAAAATGCCCCGCCCCGCCTATGTGGCGCTGATTCGTGTACTGAACCCATTTGCACCGCATTTAACCGAAGAAATGTGGGAAAAATTGGGCAATAAAACGATGTTGACGTTGTCCGATTGGCCGACATATGACGAATCGAAATTGGCGAAAAACGATATGACAATCGTTGTGTCGATAAATGGCAAGCGCGCAAATGACTTTGTCGTGCCGGTGGGTGCGACCGAATCTGAAATAACCGATGCCGCAAAATCGGCGGCGGGCGCAAAACTGAACGGCGCAACAATAATAAAAACAATCGTTGTCCCGAACAAGTTAGTTAATTTTGTGATAAAGAAATAAAAAACGGGGTGGTGCCCCGTTTTTGCTAACCGTTAATCACTAACTAAGAAATCTTTTCGATTCGACGGATGCGGCGTTCGCAATCGTCAAATGGGCTTTCCAAGAAAGTTTGAACACATACAAAAGCCATTTCAATATCAATATCGTCCGCGGCCAATGCAATTACATTTATATCGTCATGAAAACGGTCGTCACGTGCCTGGTCTGGGCGGTCGCAACGCGACGCACGAATGTGGCGGAAACGATTCGCCGCAATCATTATGCCCGCACCCGTGCCACAGATAAGAATCCCACGTGATTTCGGATCGTCCGCCATTGCTTCGGCTAATTTTGCGGCGACATCTGGATAGTCAACCGGTGTATTCAAATCGTCGGTGCCCAGGTTTACAACCATATACCCCGCCGCATTCAGCATTTCAATCAGATACAATTTCAGCCCCACCCCACGATGATCGGCGGCAATGTAAACTTTGGATACAGTCTTATTCATGTTTTTTATCCTTCGCGTCTTTGCGTTTTGTTAATTTGCATTCCAGTGCGGTGTTTGCGGTTATGTTTAATGTGCGGTAAGACAATTCGCCGCGCATTTGGGCCGCACTGAACATATTTGCATTATTCACGGTCGCCGGGCCGTCCAATGTGCCGTGCAAGAACAAATTATCAGCAACGATTGCACCCTCGACCACGCCCCCGCGGCCAATTACGACGGTTGTTGCGGTAATGTCGCCAACGATGTGCCCGTGAATCTGAACCGTGTGGTCAGTTTTTATATCGCCGTTAACATGGCACCCCGCCCCGATGACGGTTGGTGATTGTTTCTCACTTGAATTAGTAAATGCCAACATTCCCCTATCCTTTCCTTATTCTTTTATAAACTTGCTTGGGTCAAACGGTTCACCCTTGTATCGAATTTCATAGTGCAAGTGTGGCCCCGTTGAACGTCCAGATGAACCGCCAAGTCCCACGACCGTGCCCGGACGAACCCAATCGCCACGTGCAACGGTTGCGCGCGATAAGTGTGCGTATAGTGTGGTAAAGCCCAATCCGTGGTCTATTTCCACCGTTAAACCGTATCCGACACGTTCGCCCGCCGATATTACACGACCCGGGGCGACCGCCATCAATTCCGTGCCAATTTTGCCGGCAAAGTCAATTCCACGATGCTTTTTGGGTTTGCCGGTAAATGGATCTTTGCGGGTACCATAGTTAGATGTCACGCGGACATCGCGTATCGGTGCACCAATCGGTAATATGCGTGACATCTTGGTCAGGCCGTTCCACAATTCCAATCCGTCCGCCAATTTTTGATATTTTGGATCCATTCCTTTGTCCATGGTCAGCGGATTAAATGCCGCACCAACCAAAGAATTTGCGTATTTATTTGCGCGTTCAACCAAATCACGTTCGTTCAGCCCCAATGTGGCGATTGTTCCGTTTATCTTTTTAATATTCTGGCGTAGTTCGTCCACATGTTCGTTTGTCATTTTTGCGACCGTTTCAACAATTTGAGAATCCGCAGTGGCAATTTGTTGAACATTTTCGGCAATCAGGTCGCTTTGTTTACGTAAAGCCTCGTTTTCGGCGCGGGTAATTTCGTATTCAACAGACAATTCCGCCAATTTTGTGTATTCCGGTGCATAGTCCGCGTTGGTGAACATTTCGGTCAAACGCGTCCGTAAGAAATCCATTTCACCCCATGTTTTCAAACGATTGTTCAGTAATTCTTCCTTTTGCGCATCGGTCAATTTGTCGGCGTGCAATATTTTGTCGTCTGTCACGTTTAAATTACGGGTTAATTCGTTGAATTTAGTCAAATAAGTTTGTAAATCGGCCATGTGCCGATCGTGTGTGGCACGCATTTCCTCTATCTGGGCGGTACGCATTTGCAACATGGGACGATGGTAAACAAATACATATGTCGACCATGACGCCCAAACAATCAAACCCGTCTTGCCACAGAATTTTGTAAAGCGCCAGAAACTGTTTTGTTGGTATGTATAAACATTGCCGCGCGGAATATCCATAACGGTAAATTCGCGTGGCGGGAAAATGCGTGTAATCACGCGCCACAGTGCCCGAAACGGCCATGTGATAAGCGACCACAGCGATGAAAAATATCGTGCAATAAAACTTAACATTGTGAGTCTAGTTTAGCCAATGTATCAGAAATAGTCAAGCCATCACGTAATATCATTTCGCAATTCATGGCCAGGCCGTCAAATACGCTTGTCGGACCGTGTGTCCCAACGCGGGCGCGGATTATAACGCGTTCGGCAGTGTGTTTGTTGCTGAATAATGGAAATATTGTTATGTCGCCACACACCGGGTTCAGTGCCGAAATAATGTCTGATACGGCACCTGCGTCGACAATTGTGCAAAATGTTCCGCGTGGGCGGACGCGCGCAACCGATTTTTTTGTCCATTTAACCAAATCAACATTATGGTGTGCGTTATGGGCCGCGGGTGTACCCCGAAAATACGGTGGATTTGTTATAACAATATCAAATGTTCGTGGGGTGCGCCAATTCATAATATCGGCATTTATTAATTCAATGGTTCTATTATTAAGTGTGGCGTTTTTGGCGCACTGGGTCAACATAGTATCTGATATATCTAGGCCTGTGGCAGACTTAATATCCGAATTAGCCATCAAACACAAAATCGCCCCACCCGTTCCAACACCAATGTCCAGAACCGTTTTTGCGTGTATGTGCGCAACCGCCGCCGCCAACCACACCGCATCGGACGTCGGGTTATAGGTGCCACGATAAAACGCGGCACGTCCCCCCAACATGGTAAAAATATCTTGTTTTTCGGACATGTCTGTATAATAATCCAACAAAAGAAAAAGGCAAGTTTATGTTTGATGATGCGATTATAGTACAAAGCGCGATAAGCGCGTTCAATAATGCCGCACTGGTGGCACCTGCGTTTTTTTGGTCGGCATTGTTGACATTGCCTTTGTATGCAATTGTTTGGGCCATGGGGGGAAAGATTGCGGAATATTTACACTGGTCACATGGAAATATAATCGCGCGTTCCGCGCTGTGGACGGTTATTATCACGATTGGATGGGTTGTTTTATTCGGTGGTAATTATGCCGTGTTGCGGGATGATACATCGACATTGCCGTTTATGATTGCCGCAATAACATTTGTTTCGTTTGTATTTATCGGATCTTACACTCGTGATATTAAGTGGTGGCGACGGGAACATATTGCCTATGTCATGTTGGTGCTGTTTGCATTGGGGGTGTCTGATACGCATATTTGGTGGGGACCGTTGATGCAGATTGGTGCGGCATTTTTTGGCTTTTTTGTTGGTCGAACATCAAAGGTTGAAATGCCCGCAATACCCGGTGTCTTGCTTGTGATGGGGGCAACTGTGACGGCAATGCTGATGCAGCCAGAATACTTTCGATTTGGTCAGTTGGGTAATTTGACGTGGGTTCATTTGTTTGCGGTTTTATTATTTGGAATGCTTGTTGCGGCGACTTTGGCGGTTCGGAATATAAATGCACGTGGACGCATTCATAACAGTGCGCATATTAAATTAAGGTGGATGATACGGTTTGTTTGTGCACTGGGGATTGGTCTTTTTATTATGACGGAGTCTGTGCCTGTATTTATTGGTGTGGCGGTGGCGGTGTTCTTGCTGGTCGCATTGAATGTATGGCACGCAAAAAAAATTCCCGGCGTAATGGGCGATAAATTGTTTGCGTTATCTGTTGTATTATTCGGGATTCTTACCACTATGCCCGTGATAACGGCCATTGGCATAATATGTTTTGTTAATATGCCGCAACTTGATTTTGGGCATGAAATCAGCCGTTTGTTATAATTGGTTATATTTATTTAATACCATTTATTTGCTTAATTAGTTATGATTACAAGTGAAAATATAACAAAAGAGCAATAAAATGAGTACAATACATCCAACCGCGATAATTCACGACGGGGCCGTTTTGGGGACCGATTGTAAAATCGGGCCTAATTGCATCGTTGGACCCAATGTCATATTGGGCGATCGTGTGGAATTGATTTCTAATGTGGTCATAGATGGAAAAACATCGATTGGTGACGATACAATAGTGTATCCGTTCGCGGTTCTTGGCGTAATGAGCCAGGATTTAAAATGGCAAGATGAATCCGCAATGACGGGTTTGCGAATTGGAAAACGGTGTCGTATTCGTGAATATGTGACAATTCATTCCGGAACCCCGGCATCAGACGGAACCGAAATTGGTGATGATTGCCAGATTATGGTTAATGCACATGTTGGACATGATTGCAAGGTGGGAAACAATGTGGTTATGTCTAACCTGGTACAGGTTGCCGGACATGTAGAGATAGAAGATTTTGTTATTTTGTCCGGTGGGGTTATGGTATTACAGTTTTCACGCATCGGGCGCAATGCCTTTGTGGCCGGTATGACCGGGGTCACAAACGATGTTTTGCCATATGCTATATACGAAGGTAATCCACGCGCTGTATATCGCACAATAAATCGCGTTGGGTTGATGCGACACGGATTTACGAACGAAGATATGCATGCCATTCATGCGGTGTATACCGCGGTATTTCGTGGAACCGAAGGCACCGTTTCCGAACGACTTGCACGGGTTCGCAAAGAAGTGAAAAATAATAAATATGCCATGGATGCCATAGACTTTATCGAAAATCGTTCAAAACGCGGCATCGGCACATCACAAAATGCAGAATAAAAAGTTGAAAATATTTATTATCGCGGGTGAAGTATCCGGGGATGTTTTGGGGGCAAAGATTATGCACGAAATGCCACACACAACATTCGTTGGTGTTGGTGGTGAAAATATGAAGCGTGCCGGATTAAAATCGTTATTCCCTATTTCGGATTTGGCGGTTATGGGGGCCATAGAGGTTGTTGCGCATGCGCGTACATTGACACGGCGTATTCGTGAAACGGCTGATGCAATTATCGATGAAAAGCCAGATTTGGTTTTAACGATTGACTCACCCGGATTTGCACGCAGTGTTGTTGGGCGGTTGCGTAAATCGCGCGCCGGCCAGAAACTTGTTGCAAATGGGTTGCGTTTTTATCATGTTGTTGCGCCCCAGGTTTGGGCATGGCGTCCAACGCGGGCAAAGAAATATGCGCGGACTTTTGATAAACTTTATGCGTTTTTTGATTTTGAACTGCCCTATTTCACTAAATATGGATTGGCAACGGTGGCGGTCGGGCATCCGATTTCAGATGGTCTGGTCGGTAAAAGATATACAGGAAATAACAGCAAAATAATCACATTGATTCCCGGCAGTCGCATGTCCGAAGTGCGGCGTTTGATGCCGATTTTTCGTGATGTGGCCCGGACGCTTCATGTCAATGATGGTGGCTACAGGTTTGTGATACCAACCGTTGAAACGACACGGGAATACATTGCAAACAATGTAAAAAATTGGGGTATTCCGGTCGATTTGGTCGATTCTGACAAACGATACGATTTATATTGCAAAACATATATTGCGATTGCGGCCAGTGGAACGGTTTCCGCGGAACTGGCGATGATTCATGTTCCAACAATAGTTGTTTATCGTATGAATCCGATAACGGTGTGGTTGGCGCGACGTGTTATACGCATTCGTTGGGCATCGTTGGTAAATATATTATTAAATCGCGGTGTGTATCCAGAACTTCTGGGGGCGGATGCCAACGCGAAGAATATACTGTCATGTTTTTCTGATTTGACCAATGTTGGAATGCGTCGGAAAATGATTAATGATTTAGCGGATGCCGATAAATTGTGGCAAAAGTCTGGTAAAGTCCCGGCAAAAATCATAGCAAATGATTTGACCAAGAATTAATTAAAATAGAAAACGACAATTATCTTATCTGATAATCACTTCGGGTATCAGATTTTGTTGGTCAAATTCCTGATTATTATCGTCACGGCATACATAGGAATCTTCTGTTTCTTCTGATTTTGGGGTGTATCCGTATGGGCATACCTGGCCATCGGTATTTGTGTATTGGGTGCACCAAGAATACGAAGATGTATCTTCTGCGGTGGATGCACCAAGTTCCCACCAGGTTTCGGCGGTGGCATCCCAACACAAAGCATCTTTTGCACTTTTGTCGTCCATCGGCTTGGTGGGTAATTCAGCAACGCAAGTCGCACTTTTTCCGTTTTTACTGCGACGCGCACCGTTTTCCCAACATAAACACGCACCCCAGAAAGATGTGTCCACATTAAGGTTGTAATCACGCGGGCACATGTCTTCGCCGATAAAGTCTTCTGGGACACTATCACCATCGCTTGCAAATATTCCATACGCTTTGGCCAACGACTTGTAATCGGCGTATAATTGCTGTTGTTCTTGGGGATACCACAGGCATATGTTTTTATTGCTTTGGTTTTTCCCGCCATAGATATTTTCCTTGATAAATTGGCGTTCTACGAAACGGCCACCGATATTTGCACATTGTGTTGTTAATGTATCGATAATTTGGTTATAAATTTCTGTTGCAACGCCAGTGGGTCGTAAAACACGATTGCGCATCGTGTCGGTGTTATTAGCAACGGTCCCATATCGAACTTCGTTGCCGGATATATCGAACAGTAGTTGGTCAAGTTCGCCGGGATCTTTTGAAGTATACATACGATCAAACCCACCAAACGCCTGTTCTATAATTTTATCGTCTTGGCATGGAGTCAAATTTTTCAGTTGTTTTGCGCATGGCGATTTAAGGGTTTCGTTGTTGGTTAAGTCGTATAGTGTGAACCAATCGCCGGCAGAGCCAGTTTTAAACAAACCACTGTATGGGTAATAGAAGTTTTCATATCCAGTGCCACCATATTTATCAAAGCATTGCTTTACAACAGCACGACATGCGGTAAGTGTATCTGTTTTTTGGCGGGTGTTGACATATTGTGCGATTATGCCGCCCTCAAACATGCCGTCACACGAAGCCACATAGTCTTTACACATTTCTGTTGTTAATGCAATCTTGTCTGGTTGTAAAATTGTTAATCCCGAACCGATAAGGGCCGCCATTGCCGATGTTATTGATCCATCTTTGTCTTCATAACAATTAGAAACAAAATCCAAACACCCCTGGGTTATTTCCGATATCTTGGATTGTTGGGCGTAATATATGGCCAACATCGCCTTGTCCAAATATTCGGACCATGCTTCGTCAGCGATTTCTGTGCATTTATCCAACGCCGGTGCCGCAAACATTTTAGTGCGTTTTTCGAAATTGGAAACGAACAAGCGGTTGCTTGCGCGTTTGGACAATTGTTGGTTCGCTATATCCGTATTTTCGTCAAATGTCAGCAATTTGCCAAGATTGTCAAAATTAACCACCCCGGCAATTGGGGCGCCGGTTGATTTATCTATGAATTCGCCGTTGTCCAAACATTTATGATAATTGGCACCACAGACCTCTTCACTAAGTATCGCCGATTCAATATTATTTATACATGTTGCCAAATCGTCCGAATTATGTTTGCGACGGTTTTCTACCCGGGCCAGATCCAGCATCGCGCTGCCTTCGCGGATTGCAGATTTCATTTGTGATTGTCGTTCTTCGATTGCGGTTTGGACGGTGTTGCAGTCTTGTTCTATGGCCATAAGATATGCGTTTACCGCGCGTTGTAATGATGCGTTATTACAGTCCGCAGCGACGGCTTTCCGGCATCGTGGATAAACCGCGGTGTATAACTCTAGCCCGTTATAAGAGGCGATGATTTGGCTGTCATTGTCACCAAATGCGGTTGTCAAATCGTACGACATATTGATCGTGTTAAGCCCAGAATATTTTCCACCAACCGTTGTATCGCCACCGGAAATAGAATTCATGATGGCCTGTAATAAAGCCTTGGATGCGGATGTATCAGACGCCAGTGCGTTTTCGCCCTCTGATGCGGTTTTCATGGCGGTCGCCTGGGCCGCGGTCAACCCCACGACATCCAGATTTTCTGTGAATACAGTTAATTCTTGGCCCGCATCAGTCAGTGCCGTGCGTTGCTTTTCAAGTTTGGAAATGCGATTACTGCACGAACACCGTTGATAGTCGTCATTTTTCAGTGCACAAAATTGATCCATACATGTAAAAAATGCGGATTTGCATGTTTCGTATGCCGCGCCGGTGCGGGTTTCCGATGTTGAAATTTGTTGTGTTTGGGTCGCCGCGCGTGCAGATATGCCCGATTGAGATGGTGTTTGTGCCGCCAATGGCCGTGTCACAACATTTGATTGTCCGCGTCCGGTTGCGGAACGTTCGGTCAATGTGCGTTGCGGAACCAAAATGCTGGATCGGGCGGTGGTTGTGCGTTCGGACGAAGTTGTGGTTGAAATTCTTTTCTGTTGTGTTGCGCGTTGCGTGTTTGTCCCGTCACGCACGGCCGCGCCCACGTGCGTTGTTAACGACATGGCAACTACAATGATAAAAATAAGAATTTTTTTCATCTCTGGGTGAATTGTACCAAAAATAGCAAAATCAGAGCAAGCGAAATATAGTTTTTTTACAAGATTTTATACACTTTTTATGCAATTTTGTTGTTGCAAAAAAATTTATGTTGCGTTATCATGGGGAACGCTTTACAATTGTCGGGCATATGGCGGAATTGGTAGACGCGCTAGTTTCAGGTACTAGTGGTAGCAATACCTTGGAAGTTCGAGTCTTCTTATGCCCACCATATAAGAGTTCTGGGGTTGTAGCTCAGTTGATAGAGCGCTACGTTCGCATCGTAGAGGTCGTGGGTTTGAGTCCCATCAGCTCCACCACCCGTCTTTGCTGACGCAAAGCCGCGGCTACGCGGATTTAAGTCTTGCAAAACGGAGTGTCGCGGCGGTTGCTTGCAACCGACGGACAAAAACAGGTTATCGCGCGCAATGCGCGCGTTTTATAAGTCCGGGGATATGGCGGAATGGTAGACGCTGAGGACTTAAAATCCTTTGGTCATTGCGACCGTGTGGGTTCAAGTCCCACTATCCCCACCACCAATTTTCGTTATCGCGCGCAACGCGCACGATTAAGAAAATTGAGTGTCTCGGCGTAACAACCGCAAGGTTGTGAATACGGACAGCAAGAACGTTTTTTGGATGTGTGGCTCAGTTGGTTAGAGCACTACGTTCACATCGTAGGGGTCGGCGGTTCGAGTCCGCCCACATCCACCAGAATAAAAAACCGCCAGTTTGGGCGGTTTTGTTTTGTGTCGGTGTGTTTTTCAGAATGCGCACGTCTTGGGCGCGCAGTGAAAAGAATTCGGAGTTATCTTAACTATCTTAACCCCAATGCACGACAGCATGCCGATGCGGCCGTTTTCCAATCAGAATACTGTTTGCTGGGATTGCGCAAATCGGTCCATGGTTGCCAACCAGGACATTTTTTATTGTTTCCAACGCCGGTGCATTTGGCATAACGACGCAAAGAACAAGTTTGGTTGGAAATCTTGCCTGTATCAGTTGTGCATTTTACGACCACATTCTGATTTTTTGCATCCATCTGGCCCAGTTCTTTGGATGATAAAATCTGGTACGCGTTCGCGGACAATGCCGTCGATATCGTGACAATAAATGCAATGAATAGTTTTCTCATATATATCCCCCTTTGCCTGTGTTAATTATATGCTTTTTTATCGATAAAAACAATATGATTTTTATCATGTAATAAAAAGCGATTATATGTTTAGGTTTGTCTGAATTTACCTGAACATGTTGCCGTGTTATTGATGGTTTTATTCTACCCGCAAAGACCCCGCAGGATTTTGTATGATGTAATAAACTTCGCGTTTCCCATTCATTTTTTCTGGATTACTTATTGCTGGTTGGACCACATAAATATCCAGCCCCTTGCACAGCGGATCGGAATCGTTTGCTCTTTGGACATCTTCGGTAAATTCTTCGGCAAAACGCAACGCTTCATTCAGGGCGGCGTTTTCAGCGGATTCCCCGTTTTCAAGAAACTGTAGCCATGCACCATGGGATACTTCGTTCCTGCGATCTTTTATGATGTTTCCATCTTCATCTGTTTCAACCAGATCATCACCGGACAGCAAGCCAAATGCATTAAATTTAATGTTATCGGGTAATCTATAAGTCGCGGAACTATAACCAAATGCTTTGGCCAATTCTATCAAGAATTCTGGGGTGCCATTTGATGTGGCGTTTGCTGTACCCGCACCGGCGGCGGCAACAGTGGCCTGGATCCCGCCACGTTTAATGCGTTGACCCCATGTGACACCATGACCATAAACCTTGGCCGCGTTTTTAGGATTTAGTGTTGTTATGCCCGGTTTAACCATTTTCCAGGGTTGACCCAGTGCGGTTTTCCATGGCGTTAAAGTTCCGTTAGCAACAATTTTTTCCAATGATGTACCGATTTTTATTAATTCGCTGGCCCTGGTTCCATCTTTTACCTTTACACCGGCCTCGGCCAATGCTTTGATTGCGTCTGTACGGCTTTTTTGGGCGGCAGCACTGGTCCCCTTTTTCGCTGCCTTGGCAGCGGTCGCGGCCTTTTTCAATTTGGCGGCGTTTCTGGTGACCCGTGCGCTTGCAACCGCCTTGGACGCGCCGGTGACGGCGGCACCCGCGGCTTGGGCTTCGGCACTTATCCCCAATGTCACCAACGCTAATGCAACTTCGCCGGCAAGAGATGCCCAACCCCAATAAACATCTTCGCCATCATAAACATAAAAATCATTACCCTTCCAAAAACTGTCTTGTTCGCCCATGGTTTGGTGTGTTGCGCGGTTTATTACATCTTTGTCGTGTGCCATGTGATTTCCATGTGTACATGCGCGCGCCATGCCCATAAGTTTATTAGAATTTGCCGGGAAAAATTTGTTCTTGTTTTGTTTCATGTATTCCGTTGAAATAACAGGAATATCGGCATTGGCATAATTATCCAAGCTGCCCTTTTGTACAACAAGTATACCGTACCAAGGCAATACACTTTCCATTTCGTCGGGTACATTTGGATCAATTGTTCCAACAAGCGAATCGGTAAAGTTTAATGTTATATCAAATTGGTGATTTTTGGTATTAACAGAAAATTCCGTTCCTGAATAGGCAGGTAAATCATATTTTACCGATGCACATTCAGAATGATGTTCGATAATTTCATCCATTTCTGGAAGCAATAATAAACGCAGTTCGCGTTCTAATGTCGGGGATGTAGGATTTATGTTAGCAGATTCCAGTTTCGATGACAGTTGTGACACAAGGTGGTTTTTACAGCCCTCGCCCGTGGCACAAAATCCAGTGCAGATATTAAACAAGGAAAAAAAAGCAAAAAGATATTTTTTCATTTATTTGATTTTGTAAATCAATGTCAGTTTCGTGACATCGGGTCGACTGGTATCTATGCGGATATCCGATTGGTTGCCTTGATATGTCCCGGCTTCATTCCTTCTTGTTATGGCATCTTTTTCTTTTTCAATCTCGAACGGTGCGGCATATGGCGATGCGTCCTTGAACGGTTCGTATCCAGCGGTTTGTAATTCCATACTGTCGGAAAATGACAAGTCGCCGGCCGTTGTTGGAAAGTCCGCACGCGCCAGATTAATATAATCCGCCCCATTCATAGATTGCAGATTTTCTAGTTCGCGACTGCGTTCTTTCTTTTCGCGTTCCCATTCCTCGTTATTCCAGGTGCGGTTTTTTATTTCATATGGGTTTTCAATCTGAAAATTCGTTTCGTTAAATGTCGGATTTGCAACCGTTCCGGTCGGAAATGCAGTGTAAGCATTCGATGGACCCGCATTGGAGTATTTAGAAACATAATCGTTAAATTCAGAATCAATAAAACCGGCACACGATGTTGCATAATTGTGTCCCGGCAAACGCGCCAATTGCAACATCATTACGGGCCGAATATCAGAAATACGCATACTGACACAATTATCATTTTCCACACAGTATGCCGCGATAAGCGTTCCAACCGTTCGCTGACAGTCGGCGGTATTCAGATCGGCACCTTGGGCATAAATTGGTTGGGGCATACGTTGATTATACGGACCGTTCGGATTCCAAAATGGATTGGAAGAATAGTTCTGAACATTCTGGATAAGACCATATTGCGATATCGGTTGTATCGATGTTCCGCCAGAAGCAATTGATGCCGCGTGCGCCGGCAAAGCCGATGTGACCGTGCATAAAACACAAAATATACCGATTTTGATTCTCATCTTCTGTCCCTTGTTCTCTTGATTATAACAAAAATATCTCTGCAATTAAAGCCAAAATTGCACCGGCAATAAAGAATGGTGCAAATGGAATAAACTGTTGATGACGTGCGCGGGCCCAGATACCACCAAATAAGCATGACAAAACTAGTGCAATCGCAAGTCCCGTCGGCCCCATCCATAATCCGCCCGTTGCCAGCAATTTTATATCCCCCATACCAATCGGGGTGTCTGCATCTGGGTTATGGCGTCTGCGAACATAGTCAAAGATGTAGCCCACCCCGGCCCCCAATGCATAGCCCGCAAACGCACCAATCGCAGATGTGCGTGGACCGCAAACCCATCCGGGAACGATGTTCACAACCAGCAACCCGATTAAAAATAAAGGCATAAGGTATGCGTCTGGAATAATCCGCCGCCGGAAATCAGCCACAGAAATAGCAATCGCGCATGCCGTGGCGGCCACAAACAGAACTGATAAAAATAAATAAAAAATCATATTTTTCTCCCTTGCGTTTCGATTCGGAACTGTGATAAAATCAACTTATAATAATTATAGCAAGGATTTTATAAAATGAGCAAGGGTTGGGATAACGCAACATTGAAAAAATTGAAAGGACTTGTTGGCAAGGGATTGTCGACATCCGAAATTGGCAAGCGATTGGGACTGTCGAAAAATGCGGTTGTTGGCAAGTTGAACCGATTGGGCTGGAATTCCCGGGCGGGGGTGGTTGATGATAATACTGCCAAAACGACCAATAAAACCGCGACCACAAAAAAGACGGTGGCCAAGGGTGTTGCAAAAAAAACGGTGGCAAAATCGTCGGTCGTTAAAAATAAGGCAAAGGTGCCGGCCAAGAAATCTGGGGTCGCGGCCACAAAAGCGGACAAGAAAACCGCGCAAGAAACTGTAAAAAAGACGGTGGCAAAACAATCTGATAAACCAAAGGAAACAAAAAGTACAAAGACATCGTCCAAAAATTTGGCCATGCATCAGCGTATTATTCAACACTCGCTGGAAATGGCTAACCTTAAACCGAATCAATGTCGTTGGCCGATTGGCGATCCGGATTCTGAAAATTTTCATTTCTGTGGCAAGCAGGTTTTTACCGGCAAACCATATTGCTATGAACATTGTAGATTGGCGTATCAATTTACACCACCAAAAAAGAAATAAACACATGAACCCCAGGATGCAAAATGCCACGCGAGAGAGAAATAATGTCAAAAAAAATCAAAACAGTTGATTATGATATTAACGACAATTTAATTCGTGCATGGTATAACGGCGCGGGTGAATTGTTGTTCGTGCTGGATGAAACGCTTAGCGCGAATAAGCCTAATGTTTTGTTGGTAATCGATTCGTTTGATGAACGCAAGTGGGATGATGTTTTGGCGAATGACTATGGTATAGATTTGGAAACGGTGCGTCCCAAGAAAGATAACAAGTATCAAAAATTGGATATCGAATATGGCGGGCTGGATGTCTATGCCGATTTAATCGAAGCATACGAATCGGATGGTGATGTGGATGACGCGTTGGAAAACCTTGAACGGTTCAGAACGATGTCTGTGCGTCGCAGTGCCAAAGAAAGACTAAGTGCCGCAGAAGAAACAGCAAACAAATCGCGTGAAACAATAGAACGGGCGAATGATGCTATTTCAGAGTTGCGGGCGCGCGTCCGGGAACTGCGGACGAAATTAGCAGAACAAAAACGCAATGTCGGACGTGAACCGACCAAGGTATCTGCGGCCAAGATTCTTAAAACCGAATCGCAAATTGATGTTATAACTGAAAAATTGTCGCGCGCGAAAAAGCGGCTGGAAAGCGCTAAGCGTCGCTTGGCCACCGCCGAAGACGATGCCGAAATTGCACGCGCGATTCTTGCACAAAGTGCGGATGTTAAATCAACACGCCATAAATCACATGTTGTTCGTGCGATAAAAAAACAGTCGCCTGTTTTGACTGAGAGTGCGCCGTATGATGAATCCGGTGCAGAAGATGAAGATTTTTCAACGGATCAATATGACGAAGAATATGAAGAAACCGAAGAATATAACCCGGATACAGAAGAAATGACAGAAAAAGATGAAACGGTTAAGCCCTTGTTTGATAAGGATCCTGAAATTTTGGATGATAATATTGCATTCAAACCGATTGATTTTAATGCAAATGCTGCGGAAAGCGTTGACACGAAACCCGTGGCGGTGCCACATGTTGAACATGGGGTGGCTCCGGCACCATTGTCGTTTGTGCCACCTGCTCCTGTGGTCGGTGAAACGCAATCTGATGTCGATGTTGGTGTCGAACAAAATGGCACCATGTTAGATAATTTGACATCTGTCGAACCGGTGGAAAGCGAACAAATTGATGTCGAAACGACGATTGAACCAGCGGTCGTTGTGCCAGATGCCGATATCGCCGGCGATTTAATGCCTGTCGCGGATGTTCCCGTCGCAACAATTGAACAAATTGAACCGATTACACCTGTGGAGCCGATTACCAATGTTCGTCCTGTATCTCCGATAAGTGGCTATGATTCCGCAGCCAGCAATTCGCGGGTGGATAAAAAACCGACATTAATATATTATGTGATGTTAATATTGCTTATCGGATTGTCGATATTTACATTGTGGTTGTATCAGTATAAAAATGGTGGTGTTTTGCCGAATCTTACGACAACAAATACCACGCTGGATGTTGTCGTCGACGACGGCGAAAAAACAAATATCCCCAGCCCATTGGTAAAGTCATCTGATACGACAGATGTGTCGGAAAGTGTGGTTGAACCGGTGGAATCAGTGACTGAACCGGAACCTGTTGCCGCTGTTATTGCCGAACCAGAAACGGTTGCTGTCGTAGAATCTGAACCGGTTACTGAACCGAAGTCGGTTGCGATCGTGGAAGCGGCAAATGTTGTTGAAAGCCCGTTTGTAAATGTGCGTACAGTCGCGACATACGAACCAGAAAAGAAAGTGATACCAACCGAAGAAGAGGTTTTGGCACGCAAGCCTGGATATAATGTTTCACAAAACGAAAAGATGTTTGTCGCGGCGCCCGATTACGACACGGAAACAATTTCCAAGTCGGAAAGTGTTTTTGATGAAGGTATAGAAGATTTGACCTATTCAATGGATCTTGATGTCCAGCCGGTGTCGGTATCAGTGCCAGAAGTTGTCACATCCGAGGTCGCGGTCGTGGAACCAGATGCAACGATGGCTATGCCGGAATCTGAGCCGGAACCAGAAAGTTGTGCAGGTGGCGCACCGGCCGATGAATATGGTTGTTGCCCCGGGGAAGAGTATTCTTATACAGATGATGGTTTTATGTGTTGTACAGATGATGGGTGTTTCCCACCGTTACAGTAATGTTGAACACAATATAAAATCCGCCATTTGGCGGATTTTTCTTTCGTTTTCCGATTTTATTTTTCATCGCGTTCAATTACAACAATCGCGGCGGAAAAGTCGTCTTGGTCGGTAATGGACAAATGCACACGTGCCGTTGTTCCGGCCAGCTCTTTTAATGCGGCCTTGGCCCCGCCGGCAATTAATAATTCGGGGCGACCGGCATCATCATGGTCAACAGAAACATCAGAAAAAGCAATGTCATCGCCAAATCCGGTGCCAAGTGCTTTCAGGCATGCTTCGCGAGCGGCCCAGAAATTAGCCAAATGTTTTTCAGCATTAGTGTTATCGTTATCGGCGTATTCTAGTTCTTTTTTTGTAAATATGCGTTGCTTTTTAAATGCGGACCATTCGAGAAAACGGTTGCATTCTACCAAATCAATTCCAATACCAACAATCATAGTATTTCCTTCCTTGGTTATTGTGTCTATGCGCATACTAGTAATTTTTTTCCGATTCGTGCAAGCAGAAAATTTATTAGTTGTTAGTGTTGGTGATTAGTGGTTAGTGATGATTATAAAAACCGCCCGTTGGGGCGGTTTCTTACTTGTCGCATTTTTCGGGTTTGCCTGGATATTTCTTGTCATGATCGTGTCCCGCAACCAGGCTTCTGCACTCTTTACAGCGGCAGTTTTTGCCGTGTTCGTTTTTGGTCATAGATTTCTCCTTTTTCTGTATTGTTTTGTTTTTAGTCCGGACATATTTATTTTACACGATCGCCCCACCCCACACAATATGCATAAATGCCCAGGTTTCGTCATCCCGCTGAAGAGCGGGATCCACTGCGCCGCAGGCATATAATAAAGTCACTGCGTGGCAATGGATGCCGACCTGCGTCGGTATGACGATAAAAAATATTTGTAATTCCATAATCTGTGTTTTAAGATAATAGGCATGTCGGGGCATAGCTCAGCCTGGTAGAGTACTTGCATGGGGTGCAAGGGGTCGCACGTTCGAATCGTGTTGCCCCGACCATTGATTAATTATGAAAAAATGTGTTTTGTATCTTCACGGCAAGGGTGGAACCGCGAACGAAGCGGACTTTTATAGGCGTTTTTTCCCAGGGTGCGATGTTGTTGGACTGGATTATGATGATACGGCACCATGGAAAAATCGGGACGAGATTTTGTCTGCGTACCAATTTTCGTCAAAACAATATGACGGCATAATCATTGTTGCCAACAGTATTGGTGCATATTTCGCCATGAACGCGCTGTCGGGACGTGATATCGAACACGCATATTTTATTTCGCCGGTGCTTGATATGGAACGGCTGATATTGGATTTAATGTCTTGGTCGGGTGTCACCGAATCGGAATTGGCGGATAAAAAAGTAATTATGACACCAAATTGGAACGAACCATTGTCGTGGGAATATTTGACGTATGTTCGTGAACATCCGATTGTATGGAATGTGCCAACCGACATATTATATGGTGAAAAAGATATACTTATACCATTTGAAACGGTGTCGAAGTTTGTACGGTCTAGTGGCGCACGATTAACGGTTATGAAAAATGGTGAACATTGGTTCCATACGGCGGCTGCGGTAAGGTTCCATGATGAGTGGCTTACAAATTGTATTAACGAAAAATAAAACCAAAGGAGAAGTAAAATGGCGATAGCAACAGCGGTTCAACGTGGTTCATGGGTATATGTGTTTGATGAGGCTGGTCGACAATTAACGACTATTTCTGGTGATTTGCACGGGTTTACCGGTTCTTCGGTGTCTGTGAAACGCGGAAATTGGATTTATGTCTTTGATGAACATGGTCATCAGCAACACTGTTACTCGTGTTAATGCTTTTATGGAAAATTAAACCGCCCACATGGGCGGTTTTCTTTGGGAGACACTTTCATTTTTTTATATTACATTGCGTTTGATGCCAATATAGCAAACGCAATCAATGCATCACCAAGCAAGACGGCGGTTGTATCATGATGATGGTGATGATGCACCGGTGCCGGTGGCGGTGTCGGACGCACCTGGGCGACAACAATCGGTTGTGGCCGACGATGTGATGCGGAATGATTTGCGGGTTTGGGTGCATGCTTGTCCACCATTTGTACCCCGTGATGATCATTGTGTGGTTTTGGCGCATGATTGAATGCGGGTTTCGCATATGCACCGGTTGAGACTAATGCCGCCACAGCAACAGCCACTATTGTTTTTTTCATGTTTTACTCCTTTGTCTGTAATCGCATTATTTCATAAATAAAATAATTATGCAATAAAATAATTAAATTATTTAATAAATATTTTTCGCCCTGTTCTTTATATTAGTTGTCCAAAAATATTTGATTTTTTTGTCTTTGTAATTTAGAATCCGCGGCATGCGAAAATAAAAATGTTTCAACATTGGGGGAATGACTATGTTTGATACCGAAAAATTGAAAACATTCTCTTGGGTAAATGTCGGAAACCCAGATCACGAAGATTTCGAACGTTTGCAATCTGACTACAAAATTGATGAAGATACTATATCCGATATTTTGGATCCGGACGAACAACCACGATTCGAAGTCGAAGATGATTACAAGGTTATAATTGTGCGTTTCCCGATTGTGAACCGCGAAATTGAAACAACATGGCATACAGAACCGTTGTCGATTATTTATTCGCGTGACAATGTTATTACCGTCTGTCGCAAACGGTGTGATTTGCTGGACAAAATTAAACGCGACGAGAAAGCAACCCGTGAAGAATTTATTTTGAATATCATTTATTATATCGCCGAATCGTATTTGCGCAGTTTGAAAGAGTTAAACAAACGGGTTATGCGCGCTAAAAATGCCTTGTCGCAACGCATACGCAAACCAGAATTGCTGTCGTTATTGGATGTGGAAAACAGTTATACCCTGTACATGGCGGGTATCAAGGGGAATATTTCTGTTATGGATAAATTGGATAAATTGCGCGGATTTGTTAAAACCGATGAAGCCGAAGAACTGGCGGAAGATGCGCGGATTGAATTAGCCCAGGCGACCGAAGTTGTGACATCGTACAGCAAGATGCTGAAAGCCATCAAGGAAACATTTGAAAGCGTGATTAATATGGATTCCAACACTTACATTAATCGTTTGACTATGTGGAACATTATTTTGATTGCGCCAACGATTGTTGTTGGTTATTACGGCATGAATATGAAATTGCCGGGTGCAAATAATGATTGGACCGCGGTTATAATACTGATTTTGATATTCGCCCTGTTGATTGGGTATGCCGCGTTGGGTGTTCTGATGCGTCGCCGTCGGTAATTACCGTTCGTTTGATTTGTTCTTTATAATTGCGACAAAGTTAGGTATTGCTTCGATTATGCCATCCGGCATGGTTGTCATTTGCTGCATTGCGCATATTGTTTGTGGATGTTCGGTGCCATCACAGAAAGCACATTTGGTTGAATTCATTTTCTGTAAAGCCGGACATTTTTTGATTGCAAAAGATACGGGATTACGTTGCCCGAACAGTTTCAAGTATTCCGCCCTGTTATTGTGACGCATCGCTAAAAGGTACAAGTATGTTGGGCACACCGATTTTACTATATTGTCGCGTTCTTTGTTCATATTACGTTTTTCGTGTTGTTGTTTTAATATTGCTTGGCGATTTTGTTCATAGTATTCAGCCTGGTGTGCACGGTATTGTTCCTTTTTGGCATAGTAACATTTCTTTTTGGTATCGCTTATGTTCTTGGCATTTTTACGACGATACCCGGATTCGTATGCCAGAATTTTTTTGTGGTTTTGGATACGATATTGTTTTTGATATGCGGCAACTTGTTCCGTGTGTTCCGCCACATATTTACGAGACAGCGCATTAAGATATTCTTTGTTGGCAAGATAGTATTTATGATGGTTAATTTTATTACGGATGCGTTTTCTTTCTTGTTGTTCTTTTTGTTGTTGTTTGATGATATTTATTGCCTTGTTATAAGCGATTTCTGGTTTAGATAATATTTCATGTGCATCAGATTTTTTGGCTTTCATATTCAATCTGGACATTTTTGATTCAGATATCTTGAATGGCAATATTGTCCGGATAAGTGCAACAAGGGCGTCTGATAAATACGCCCGTCCACATATCAATGCAGAAAAATCTGATCCCGATAAAAATTCGGACAACCCATTTTCAACAATAAAAGTTTCAATTGTTTTCGGGGTGTCTGATTCATATAAAAACCATTCTGTGAATAATTCAGACAGTGTTGTGATTTTTGAAATAATGGATTGTGTTGGCAACCAATCAATTCGCAATTCAGAAAAAGATGAATAAGTTGCGTTTCTTTTATTCATTTTAATTTATTTTGATAAAACTTTTGCATTAAAATTCGCGTTACTGTATCAAGGTCGCGTCCGGCAATACGTTCCCGGAATTTATAGTTAAGTATGGCATTGCCGGCGTTGTCGACGACTAAACAATGTCCGTCAGAATCGGGGGTTCCGGTGTTTGACCCCGTGGTATATGTTTTGGTTTCTATCGCCCGTCCCGCTTTATATATTGGGGTATTGAATGATGTAAATATTTGTATACCCGAATAACCGAATATTGCGGCAAAATCGTTATTTTCGGTGTTCGTTGAATATGTCATAATGCCGAGATGTGATAATTTTTCGCGTAATTGTCGCAGTTTTGTTTTTGATGCCACAGTGTTAAACCCAACCAATGATATACGAATTGCCGGCGCCAGATATTGACTTTTGACAATGTCGGCAATTACATTGGCGGCGCCGTCCAGGTTGTTGTGAAATTCATCAATGGAAATGTCCAGTGTCGTCACAATTTGTGTAGAATAAACGACACGTGCCAAGTCTTTTAATATGTTTTGGCGCAGGTCTGTGCTGTTTCCCCATGTTGCATTTGTTTTTATTGTCGGAATACCGCCGGCATTATATATCATATACAGTGCCTGGGGAATATAATCACGGTTACCAAAAACGAACGGCGCCATGGCTTCGCCCCCACCAATAACAAAATATTCGGTTTTGGGGAATTCTATCTGGTTGAATTGAGTGATAAAATTTTGCATTTGTGCCAATGGCATGAACTGTTTTGGACGCGTTGGCCCAGACAATTCACAACAATGGGCGCAATTCAAATTGCACCAATTTGTTATTTTAAGACAAAGGCTTAGTTTACTATTCATACCTATGAATGTAATACAGAAATATTATTTTGTCAACACAGGTAAACGGTGAATAAAAGTGGGGTGTTTGCCCCACCCCGTTTTTTTTATTGTGCCAATGCGGCGCGAATTTGTTGCATGTTTCCGTCCAGGGTTTGTGACGCGTCAATATCACTGAATTTAATACCTGGCGCTGTGCGCAACCACTCAATCGCCGGAACTGTAATTTTCCAGAAAGTATCCAAACGGCGGCGAACCGCGGCATTATCGGCATCATCCGCACGACCACCACCCTCGGCAATTCTTTTATTAATACGGAACATCATAATTTCTTCGCTTAAATTTAGGTAAAGAACATGAATATCGAATTTATCGGCATAATTTTCCACCAACCACTGGGCCTGGGGCAATGTGCGTGGAAACCCGTCCAGAATAATATCGGCATCGTCGGTGATGTGTTGTGCCATTAATTTGAACAGTTCGGAATCGGGCACCAATTCGCCACGCGCCATAATTTTTGCGATTTCGGAATCCGCGGGTAAATTGCGGAACAATGCGCCGCTTTCGATATGTTTATATTCGTGTTCGGATTTCATAATATTTGCCAAACTGCCCTTGCCTGCGCCCTGGCCGCCCATCATAACAATCATTTTGTGTTTCATACATTTTCCTTTTATTTGCGTCGTACGAAATATTAGCATAAAAAAAACAAATCCGGCAATGCCGGATTTATTTTTATTAACACGGAAACAGTAAATTATTTTTTGCTGTTTTCGATTGCCGCGCCCAAGATATCGCCCAATACGGAACCAGAATCGGCTTCGTTGGCGTATTCTTTGACGGCCTGCTTTTCCAATGTCACCTGTAATGCACGGATAGACAGTTTGACGGTGTTGTTTTCAACGGAAACAACAGACGCTTCGACTGTGTCGCCGACATTATATTTGGATGTGTCTTGTTCCGATTTTTCGCGGGACAAGTCGGTGCGACGGATAATACCCTTGGCATCACCAGCCAACGCAACGATTAACTCGTCCGGTGTGATTTCAGAAACAGTACCGGAAACAACCGCACCCTTCTTTATCGAAACGGCGTTGTTTTCTGCGCTTTCGGTCAATTGTTTAATGCCCAATGTGACGCGTTCTTTTTCCGGATTGATATCCAAAATCTTTGCTGTGACTTCCTGGCCGCGAACGAATTTTTTCAACTCTTCTTCGTCCAGTTTGTTCCAAGACAAATCGGAAATGTGAACCATACCGTCCAGTTCAGGTGTCAATGCAACGAACAAACCGAATTCGGTTGTGTTCTTAATTGGACCGGTCACAACATCGCCAACCTTGTGAGTTTCTGCGAATTCTTTCCATGGATTTGGTTGTAATTGCTTGTACCCCAATGAGATGCGACGTTTTTCTTGGTCGATGTCCAAAACAACAACATTAACATCCTGGCCCGCTTGCAAAACTTTGCTTGGGTGGATATTTTTGTTTGTCCATGACAACTCAGACATGTGGACCAAACCTTCGATGTTGTTGCCCAGGTCGATGAATGCACCGTAATCGGTGATTGTCGAAACCTTGCCCGATACTGTATCGCCAACATTGAATGCACGGGATGCTGTTTCCCATGGGTCTTCTTCCAACTGTTTTGCACCCAGTGATATACGATGAGATTCCGGATCAAATTGGATAACTTTGACCTTTATCTTATCGCCGACATGGACCAATTCGCGTGGATGATTAACACGTTTCCAAGACAAATCAGTGACGTGCAACAAACCGTCGATGCCACCCAGGTCAATAAACACGCCATAATCAGTGATGTTTTTGACGGTTCCTTCGACAACGGCACCCAATTCGATGTTTTTCATTGCCTCGCGCTGTTGCGCAGCGATTTCATCAGACTGAATTGCACGGCGGGAAACGATGGCGTTTGTACGCAATGCATCCATTTTCAAAACGCGGAATTTGTCTTTCAGACCAATCAGCGATTTTGCATCACGAACCGGTTTATGATCAACCTGGGACGATGGCATAAATGCGAATACGCCATTGATGTCGACGGTGAAACCACCGCGAACAACATCGATAATTGTACCTTCGGGATCAATGCCTTCGGCAACCGTCTTTTCCAGGTCTTTCCAGGCCTTTTCTGCGCGTGCCTTGGTATATGACAGAACGGCCGTACCTTCGCGGGATTCATAGCGTTCAACAAAAACATCAATGATATCACCGACCGCCGGGACGGATGCGCCAAATTCTTTTAACGGAATGCGACCTTCGGATTTAAGGCCAACATCAACCATAACAAAATCGCCACGAATATCTTTGACGGTTCCCTTGGTTGCGAAACCCTGCAGAGTTTCTTGGGTGCCATAATCTTTGTCAAACATTTGGACAAAGTCTTCGTTTGCGATTGGATTAAATAAATCTTTGGATAAATCTTTCATATGAAAAATCAAACAAAGTTTGCCGTTTGCTGTATCTCTAGAAAAAGCAAAGGACTTGTGGGGTTAATCGGATTGCAATCGCGCCCACCCGCGAAAGCAGACTAATATTATATTGAAAAAATCGAAAAATCAAGAAAATAACAAAAAAACACGCGAAACGCGCGTTTTTTGTTCCTATCGATACAGGTATTTTATAGCAGACATAAATATGTTTCTTATTGTATCATCGCATTCGTTAAATTTTGCGGTGATGTTCGCCTGGATAAGGTCTTTTTGTGTCTGTTGGGCCTTTTTTAGTTCAGCCATTTTTTGTTTGTGGTTTTTCTCGATTTGCGCCTTGGTATTGCGACGCAACGGATCAAACTTTGATGTCGTGTTAAGTTTCTCTTGCTCGGCCAACAATTTTTCGTATTGATATTCGAAAACGCGTTTCAATTTGCGCAATTCAGGCACAACATTTGTTTGATATTCTTGTTCTATCTTACGACGATGTGTTTCCTGGATTTCCAGGTTTCTCAACAGGTCTGACAAACGGCGATCTTGCTCTATATCCTGCATTTCAGAGCGCAACAGCAAAGATGGACGTTCGTTGATATCATAAAATTTGTGCGACAAATGCTCGATGCGCTTTTGTTTTTCTTCGGCTGTCATGTCTTTTATTGACTTTTTCATATATTTTTCCTTTTTGCGTGACGTATAATATAATACAAAAATATTATTTTGTCAATAGGGGAAGGATTGTTTCTACCTGGCAACATCACCACGCAATTTTTCATAGCAAATATAGTCTTTTAGGCTAAATCCATCTTTGGCGTGCCATTTTAGCATACCCTTCCAGTTCTCATCTGGAATTTCAACGGTTGGCAGTTTATATGGTTCACGAGCCAATTGGGTTTTTACCTGTTCAATATGGTTTTCATATATGTGGACATCGTGTAATTCGCCCTTTAAAATACCGGGAGTCAGCCCTGCTTCCTTGGCGTACAACATCAGTAATAGTGCGTATGATGCAATATTGTATGGTATACCCAAGAACATGTCACATGAACGCTGGGTCCATATCAGATTTAATTTTCCGTCTTGAACTAAAACTTGGTGCATAATGTGGCACGGCGGTAACGCCATTTTGTCCATATCAACCGGGTTCCAAGCACTGACCACAATGCGGCGATTTGTTGGATTGTTTTTAATTTCGTATATTGCATTTGCAACCTGGTCAATGCCGGGTTTTGATTTATCAAAATTATCAGTTGGATCTTTTGGATTAAACATATAGTTTCCGCCAAAGTGCCGCCATTGAAATCCATAAATCGGCCCCAGGTCGCGTACAGATTCGGTCAGCGTTTCCTGTAATTTGGTTTTGATTTTATCTGTAATATTTATACCGAATGTGACGGTGTTGTTTTCAAGCATCTTTATTGTTGATTCGTACAATGGCTTCCACGCGTTTGGGTTTGCCCATTCGTCCCAAATGTGGCAACCACGGTCGGTCAGCCATTTTTTATCGGTAATTCCCTGAATAAAAAACTCCAGTTCCGTTGCAATGTTTTTTAATCCCATTTTCTTGGTCGTTATCAATGGGAAACCATCAGCCATATTATGTTCAATTGTTGCGCCCGTAGGAATACGCAGTGTCTTTATTCCTGTGCGATTGTCGGACATTTTACCGTTTGTCAAAACATTGTCCAGAATATCAAGGTATTGTTTCATGGTGTGCTTCCTTTCTGTTTTATAAATGCGCCCCACCTACATCAATTTTAATACTAGAATAAATTCATAAATCAAATCAAGCATTAAAAAACCCGCAAACGCGGGCTTTGTTTTACTTTACATTGGCTTGTTCGAACAATTCTGATGCTTTTACAGTTTTTTCTTTTTGTTTCACATGGGTCAACATTGCGTCCAGTGCTTTGCGTTCGAAAATCATACCGCGCAACATTGCTAATGCGTTTTGGTTCTTGTTATAGAACTCGAATACCTGTTGTGGATTCGGGTAATTTGCGGCTTCGGCCCAGACGGCTTGCTGTAAATCGTCACGGGTGACTTCGACTTTGTTATTGGTACCCCACTCTGCTAAAATCAGGCCCAGTTTAACACGGCGTTCGGCCTCTTTGCGTTCGGCTTTTTCGTCCCATTTGTGTTCGTGACCGTGTTCGGTGTTATGGTGTTCGTGTTCGGATTTTGCCATGTTTAATTCCTGTTCAACCAGAGTTTCCGGTAAATCCAGTTTCACTTTGTCCGCCAATAAATCCAACAGTTCGTTGCGCATGTCGCGTTGTGCCGCTTCTTCATATTGTTCGTTCAGCAATTTGCGGATGTGCTCACGCAATTTTTCAACAGATTCGTGACCAACGCTTTTTGCCAATTCATCGTTCAGTTCCGGTAAAATATGTTTGCGAACTTCGTGAACCAAAACTTCGAAACGAGCGTCTTTACCCGCCAAGTTTTCGGCATGATAATCGGTCGGGAATTTTACATTAACATCAAATTTATCGCCGGCTTTGTGACCGATAACTTGATCTTCGAATCCCGGAATAAATGCACCAGAACCCAAAATCAGATGGTGTTTTTCGGCGGCGCCACCTTCGAATGCATCTTTGCCAATGAATCCCTTGAAATCGATAACCGCGGTGTCGCCGTTTTGCGCTTTGTACTTTTCTTCCTGTTTTTCGGCGGTGCTGCGAGATTTGCGGATGTTTTCCAATGATTTTTCGACTTCGCTTTCGTCCAATTTTGCAACTTTCTTGGTGACGGTATATTTATCCAAGTCAATTTCAGGCAGTGTTGGTAAAATATCAAATTCCAGAGAATATTCTGTATCTTTGCCGATTTCCCAACCGGCTAAATCCGCCTTTGGTGCGCCGGCCAGACGCAATTTCTTTTCTGCAACATAATCATTCAGGTCGCGGTTCATCAGTTTATCGATTGCTTCACCATATGCGGATGCATTAAACTTCTGGCGCAAAACAGACAACGGAATATGGCCCGGGCGGAACCCTGGCATTTTTGCCTTTTTGCCGTATTCGGTCAGTATTTCATCAGCAGTTTTTTGGACTTCATCGGTGGTTAAAACGCCGTTTACAGAGTAATGTAAATCTTTGATTTTTTCTTTTTTAAACATATTGGGTACCCTTTTTATACAATTGCCCCGCAACTATACACGGTTTTTCAGAAAATTCAAGTAATAGTTAGTTAACCAACTGGATTTTTAGTCGCCACCATGTGTTGTTGGGCGTTCGTTATAATACAGACTGTCATCATATGCGGTATATTCGTTTTCTTCATCTCTGAAATGCAGTGATGAGAGTGAGTGATTTGTTGCCGATGTGCTAACATAGAACACATCATTTGTGCTTGTTTTTATATTCAATGATGGTCTTGTTTTGCGCATACTGCGTGCGTAAATTGTAAATCCACCAATATTCATTGCATAACCGCAATCACCTGCTTCGTCTGCACCGTGACCGTAGCCAATTGTTGTTAAGCCGTCCGTACACGCGGTCTTGGCACTGGTGGAACCATAGGACACCAATCCGCCGGCAGCCCAGAATCCTGCACCCACGTTTGTGCAAGTTGTGTCGTTTGCTGTTGCAATATGTGTGCCGGGGCCACAATTAATCTGACATTGTTCCGCTGATACTTTACCCGCCGTTGTATTTGCATCATATCCCGTCGGACACGCCACGCATTCTTCGTTGTCCAGGTATGTCGCACCCGTACACGATATCGAAACTTCTACACAGGCGCCGTTTTCTTCCACGTATCCCGTATCACATTGCCATGGACAATTGTTGCTTGTGGCGGAACCAGAATATGAACTGTGCGTCGGTTTTTCATTCGTACAGGCATAGCGGGCATCGTCGGCACTCGGCGAGAAATAGCCAACTCCTGGATCAATACATGCGCCCCCAGATGCATAGTATCCTGCATCGCATGCAAATGGACACGCATTAGACGTTGCAGAGTCGGTATATGAACTGTGTGCGGGTTTTTCGTTGGTACAGGCATAGCGATTGTTATCAAGATCTGGTGAATAATACCCTGTTCCTGCATTTACGCATGAACCATTATCTGCATAATATTTCGCATCGCACGCCCATGGACACGAATTAGATGTCGCGGAACCAGTGTAGTCACTGTGATCTGGTGCGGCTGTACACGAATGTGGCTCGTTAAATGAACCATATTCAACATAACCACCCGCCGACCAGTATCCTGTTTCTACGGCGGTACAGGTTGACTGATGCGCTTCGGCCAAATATGTTCCTGCAGCACAGTTAATGCGGCACTGGCTGATAACTTCCTTGTTATCAGATGTGTCGGCGTCATAACCGTTTGGACATGCGGTGCAAACACCGGTTGTTGGATTCGGATATGTTGCCCCAGTGCACGGGTCAATTCCTTCGCAGTTATAGATACTGCCCGCGGTATTGGTTTCAACACTGTTTATAAATGTTCCGCCGTCATTTGGACAACGATTACGAACACCAGCAGAACCGTAATTATTATAGCTTTGGTTTGCCCAGTATCCAAATTCAACCGGGCTGCATGTGATGATTGGATCACATGCGGTCGAAGCATCGCCGACATCAACCGTACAGTCGCCCGCCGTAAATGTACCTGTGCCGGAATTCGTATAGAATTCGCCGTTCACCCGGTTATAGAATCCCAAGGCATTATCGAAATTACGACGCACTGGAATCAAATCTAATGCCAAGTTTCCACCATCATACAACGTCATCGAATATATGCGTCCCGGGAACAGCTTGTCGCCATAGCGCAATGTAACAGTTCCATTGTTAATGTATGCTGAACCACCACTGAACAACATAACTGAATTTTCGGCGGCATTAAATTGAGAGTTTTTCCTAGATTGAGTCCCCGCCGTTCCATCGTTGACCGAAATAGTTGCTGCTGTTGTTGTTCCGGTTGTTGTTGCTGTGAAATCGACCTTGAACTTGGTGTTCTCGGTAAATGTCTGGGTTACTGTGGCTTTGGCGCCGTTGGTTGTTGAGTCACGCATCCACAAACCGAACTGGTTCTTTTTAAAACTCATACTGATACCACCGGTTTCATATATATTACCCAATATGTTACCCAGTTCGGCATTGCTGCCCGGGGTGGTGGTGGTTCCGACGACGACAGTTCCAGAAGCACTTGTCGACGTAATTTCATATCCTGTATCAATAAAGTTTGTTGTATTTCCAACATTTGTTTGTGCACTTTGCAGGTATTCAACTGGTGTATATTCTCTTAGATAAGTTCCCGCAGCACACATGTGTTGGCATTGGTTTATTGATGTTTTGCCGGCATCAGTGTTGTCTGTATATCCGGTCGGACACGCGACGCACTGTCCCGCTGTTGAATCCCAGTATGAAGCATCGGTACACCCCCCAATACATTGTGATGCGTCGGATGCATTATTAACACCGGTTTGGGTGCCGTTCGGGCATTGTGAACGTGTGCTGACACTGCCATAATTCACGGTTGATGCGGCAGACCAGTATCCGTCGCCCACCGGTATACAGTTCGTATCATGTGCCGCGGCCAGGTATGTCCCGGCGGCGCACGCAATCTGGCACTGGGCGGCTGATGTCTTACCCGGATTTGTGTGTGCAGTATATCCCGTTGGACAGGCAATACAGTCATTCAAATTGGCATCAAAATATGTTGCGTCCGTACAGAGTAATTTGCACTCAGATTCACTGGTGGCGGTTTCTAAATCCGTCGTTTCTTCGGGGTTTGTGCATTGAGTGCGGTCGCTGGTTGAACCATAGTTTACAACCGTCGCCGCGGTCGAATAATACCCATGCCCCACGACCGAACACGCCGCATCGTTCGCGGTGGCCAGGTAATATCCCGCCGCGCATTGAATCTGGCACTGGGTGGCCGATGTCTTGCCATCGGTCGTATTATATGTATACCCGGTGGGACATGCGACACATTCGTTGTTGGCGTTGCGATAGTTTGTTCCGGTGCATTCAACCAAGCATTCTGATATGCTGGCTGCGTTATTTTTCCCGGTCAAACGTCCGTCAGGACATGCGGTGCGTGTGGTTCCTATGTCACCGTATGCGACCAATTCTGCCGCAGAATAGTATCCATCGCCAACATTGGTGCATGTTGTGTCATTTGCGGTTGCCAGGTATGTCCCGGCGGCACAACTTATTTTGCACTGGGTAGCAGATGTTTTTCGCGCTGATGAATCCGCATCATATCCGGTTGGGCAAGCAACACACCCATTGGCATCGGCATTGGCGTTTTCAGAATCAAGATATGTCGCGCCAGTACACGGATTAGTCAATTCACATGAAACCTTGGAATTCCAGCCCGTCTGCCCCTCATATCCAGTATAGTATTGTTGGGTTCCCGATGGACATGCAGTTAATAATGAATTAGTTCCAGTAAATATACCTGTAAACATATCAGTGGCTGTTGGACTATTGTTCCGGATCAAGCCTGCAAAGGCGGTTGGCGGTATATAGCCAGACATGCTTGAACAAGAATCAAATGCATATTTAAATTCGCCTTTAGCAGCCGTCGTAATATTTGCGAATAATCCATCAGGTATGCCGTCCAACGATGAGCATGAATAAAACACCGAACGGAACATATTGGGTGCGCCACCAGATACGCCCGCGAACAAATTCGCCGGTATAGAAGTCAGCCCACTGCATCGATCAAATGTTTCACGAAACATATTGCTCCCAGATCCTGTAATACCGGTAAACAAACCCGCCGGTATGCTGGTCAATCGTTGGCAATTCTGAAATGTTTTGTAAAAGGATGGTTGATCTGCTTGGGTTGCGCCATTATTAAGTGTCGGAAATAATGCACCCAGCGATCCACCAATTGATGCAATTTTGGTGTTTGCGGACACATCTGCGTTTGCAAAACTGATAGTTGTATCGGTAATTGGTGGCTTATCATTAGTGGTATCAGCCACATGATATGCCGTTGCCGTTCCACAGAACCCGATTGTGTATGTTCCCGCATTCGTATATGTGTGGGAATAAGTTTCTGCTGAACCAGTATTACCAGTACGGTCGATCGTTTGAATTGTGGACCCATCGCCCCAGTCAACATTGAACACACCGGCAGCGGACAGCATAAACGATATTGTCGTGTTTGCCGCTAGTGCAGTTGTGGTTACGGTAAATGTATCACATGCGGTGTGGACGCATTCGCCATTATCTTCGCTGTAACCCGAATCGCATGTCCAGTTACATGTCCCGGCCGTGTATGACGAGTTTTCAGGCTTTGCCGGACACGCCGTGCACGTCCCACCCGATTCGGCATAGCCCGAATCGCATTCAATACTGCACGTGTCGGTGCCCGCGCCATAGTAATCATTACCCGTTACGGTGGCGTGTGCAACATTTGCACATGCCTTGTAGCATTGTGTGTCCTCGGTTGCGCCGGCGACACTCTGTGTCCATGACCCGTCGCCCAGCGACGAACAGGCAACACACGCGCCGTTGTTGGCATAGTATCCCGCGTCGCATTCCCAGTTACACCCGTTGGAATATGATGCGTTGGTTGGTAATGTGCCCGAACACACTTCGCACGAAGATGTGGATGTATTTTCGTTGCTGTACCCCCAATCTGATTCAAACCCAGTGATATATTGGCTTGTCCCCGCCGGGCAAGTGGTCGCAAGTTGCGTATTGTAAAATGTTTGGTACCACATGTTGGTGCTGGACGAAGAACCCGGGACAATAGTGCTTGGGAATGTTGTTGGCGGAATATACCCGGCCATATTCGTGCAATTATAAAATGTTCCAGCAAACATCCTAGATGTATCCGTTGCAGACGATGTGTTAATGGCACTGAACAATCCCGTCGGCAACGATGTTAACCCCGTGCAACCAGAAAATGTGTAGTAAAACATCCCACCTGCTTTCATTGCAGACGACGTATTAATGACACCGAACAGCCCCGCCGACAACGATGTTAACCCCGTGCAACCATTAAACGTCATGTAAAACATACGATATGTATCCGTTGCGGATGATGTATCAATGGATGCGAACAGACCCGACGGTAACGATGTTAACCCACTGCAACCATAAAATGTGCCGCTAAACATATAACTTGTACCCGTTGCGGATTGTGTGTTAATGGCGCTGAACAATCCCGCTGGCAACGAAGTTAACCCCGTGCAACCATGAAATGTGCCGGTAAACATATAACTTGTATCCGTTGTGGATGATGTATTAATTGAATCAAACAAGTCCGACGGCAACGATGTTAACCCCGTGCAACCATAAAATGTCGCATAAAACCGCGGAATTGCGCCACTTATTACCGGGAATATTTTACCCAGGTCGCCATCAATCGACGCAACCTTTTCCTGGGTCCCGCCGCTTTCTTTATAAAACGGATGTTGATGTGCTGTAGCCCGTGGCGGCACCACCAAAACGCACTGTATGTGCACCCGCGGATGGCCATGCACATGTATATGTGGTCACCCCCGTCCCCGTCCGGGTTATGGTCTTGCCAGAAATTGTGCTACCGGTTGTTGTGCCGCTCTGACTTAATGTGCCACCGTCACCACAATTGACATAGAATGTCCCCGTCGCCGACATTGTGAAAACCAAACTTGTCGCATCGGACGTGGTTGTGACGTGGAACTTATCCTCGGCACAGGTGCCACCGATATCGAAATATCCCGAATCGCACGCGTATGGACAGGCGTTTGTTGCCGCGGTGCCGGAATATGTACTGTGTGCCGGTATGGTGTTTGAACACGCCGTGCAGTTTTCGCCCGCGCCATAGTATCCTGTCGCGCATTCGTCCAAACACGCCCCACCCGATTCGGCATAGCCGCTGTCACAGGTAAATGGACACGTTGCGGTTGTTGCGCCGGTTGTAAATGTGCCGTGCGTCGGTGCACTGTTTGAACACGTATATTTATTATTATCCGCCGCGGGGGAATAGTATCCGGCCTCTACCACCGTGCATGTTCCATTGTTGTCATAATACCCCGCGTTACATGCCCATTGTGCGGTTAATGTTATGTCGTCGGTTGTCGTATATGTATATTCTGTGCTCGGGGCGGTATATGACCCGGCAGACGGCGACCAACCGGTAAAGGTCGCATTAGATTTACTAAAAGTACTCGCGGACTTGGTGATAAACGTGGTGTTATGGGTCACCGACTGCGTCTTGTTTGACCCCGTTCCTGTTCCGGCGGAATATGTAACGGTATAGGTGGTTGCGGTACATGTTTCCGTACCGGCGGACCCGAACACCGCGGACCGGAAAGCCGAATAGGTTAATACGTGGTTCGCGCAGTACTCCGCACAGAAGCCCGCACAACCGCCAGCGTAGCCGGCATCGTTGCGGTAGACCCACGCAGCGGACAAACCCTGTTCTGACCCACCAGACGGTGTCCATGATGTCGCACGGCACCAACAATATTGACCATTAGCACTGTTCGTAAATGTTCCGCTCGGTTGTGTTGAATACGGATTGGTTGAACCACTTGTGCTGTTACAACTGGCTATACCCTTTAATGTCCCCCGAACATCACCCGACAGCCATTTTGCTTTCCATTCGCCGGCGGATAAATCATTATCTGCATTATTGGAGCTTCCAGTGTACGAACGGTATTGTCTATCGTCCCCGCTCACTGTTGGGGTATCCAGTGAATTCACCTCCCCATGATACCCACTGTCGCAAGTAAATGGACATGCGTTCGTCAATGCCGTGCCGGAATATGTGCTGTGTGTCGGTATGGCGTTTGAACACGCAGTGCAGTTTTCGCCCAAACCATAATACCCGGTCGCGCATTCGGCCAGACACGCCCCACCCGATTCGACATAGCCCGAATCGCATTCAATACTGCACGTGTCGGTGCCCGCGCCATAGTAATCATTACCCGTTACTGTTCCATTTGCAACATTTGCGCATGCCTTGTAGCATTGTGTGTCCTCGGTTGCGCCGGCGACACTCTGTGTCCATGACCCGTCACCCAGCGACGAACACGCCGTGCATGCGCCGTTGTTGGCATAGTATCCCGCGTCGCATTCCCAGTTACACCCGTTGGAATATGATGCGTTGGTTGGTAATGTGCCCGAACACACTTCGCACGAA
>CAJOGC010000005.1 GCA_905234185.1 uncultured Alphaproteobacteria bacterium
GTCGCATTCCCAGTTACACCCGTTGGAATATGATGCGTTGGTTGGTAATGTGCCCGAACACACTTCGCACGAAACACGATTCGTGCCGGATGTGGATGTGTTGCCGTTGCTGTACCCCCAATCTGATTCAAACCCAGTGATATATTGGCTTGTCCCCGCCGGGCAAGTGGTGGCAAGTTGCGTATTGCTAAATGTTTGATACCACATATAGGTACTTTTTGACGAACCCGGGACAATAGTGCTTGGGAATGTTGTTGGCGGAATATACCCGGTCATATTCGTGCAACCCAAAAATGTGCGGTAAAACATATAACTTGTATCCGTTGCGGATTGTGTATTAATGGTGCTGAACAATCCCGTCGGCAACGATGTTAACCCAGTGCAACCATAAAATGTGTTCTGAAACATATTACTTGTATCCGTTGCGGATGATGTGTTAATGGTGCTGAACAATCCCGCCGGCAACGATGTTAACCCACTGCAACCAGAAAATGTGCCGCCAAACATCGAACTGGTATCCGTTGCAGACGATGTGTTAATGGCGCTGAACAAATCCGCTGGTAGCGACGTTAACCCAGTGCAACCAGAAAATGTGTGGTTAAACATATAATGTGTATTCGTTGCGGATTGTGTATTAATGGCGCTGAATAACCCCGACGGAATCGATGTTAACCCAGTGCAACCATTAAATGTGTTGAAAAACATACTGCTTGTAGTCTTTGCAGACGATGTGTCAATAGATGCGAATAATGTCGACGGCAACGATGTTAACCCTGTGCAACCATTAAATGTGCCACTAAACATATCACTTGTATACGTTGCGGATTGTGTGTTAATGGCGCTGAACAATGTCGATGGAATTGATGTTAAAACCCCGTGCAACCATAAAATGTGCCGTTAAACATCCTGCTTGTATTCTTTACAGACGATATGTCAATAGATGCGAACAATGTCGACGGCAACGATGTTAACCCCGTGCAACCATAAAATGTCGCAGAAAACTGCGGAATTGCGCCACTTATTACCGGGAATATTTTACCCAGGTCGCCATCAATCGACGCAACCTTTGCCTGGGTCCCGCCCGATGACTTATAAAACGATATCGCCGCGTCGTTTGTTGATGTGCTGTATCCCGTGGCGGCGCCGCCGAATCGGACGGTGTGTGCACCCGCGGATGGCCACGAACATGTGTATATGGTTTGACCTGTCGATACCGCCGTCCGGGTTATTGTTTGACCGGAAAGCGTGCCATGGTTGGATGTGTTCTGGGTTAACGTGCCACCATCACCGCAATTAACATAGAATGTCCCCGTCGCGGTCATTGTGAAAACCAAACTTGTCGCATCGGACGTGGTCGTGACGTGGAACTTATCCTCGGCACAGGTGCCACCGATATCGAAATATCCAGAATCGCATGTCCAGTTACATGTCCCGGCGACCCAGGACGCGTTCGCGGGCAATGTGCCAGAACACCCACATGAAACACGATTCGTGCCGGACGTGGATGTATTTTCGTTGCTGTACCCCCAATCTGATTCAAACCCAGTGATATATTGGCTTGTCCCCGCCGGGCAAGTGGTGGCAAGTTGCGTGTTGTAAAATGTTTGATACCACATGTTGGCGCTGGACGAAGAACCCGGGACAATAGTGCTTGGGAATGTTGTTGGCGGAATATACCCGGTCATATTCGTGCAACCCAAAAATGTGCGGTAAAACATATAACTTGTCTTCTTTGCGGACGATGTGTCAACAGATGCGAACAATGTCGCCGGCAACGATGTTAACCCTGTGCAACCATAAAATGTTTCAGCAAACATATAACTTGTATTTGTTGCGGACGATGTGTCAACAGATGCGAACAATGTCGCCGGCAACGATGTTAACCCTGTGCAACCATAAAATGTGTCGAAAAACATATTACTTGTATTTGTTGCGGATTGTGTGTTAATGGTACTGAACAATCCCGTCGGCAATGATGTTAACCCCGTGCAACCATAAAATGTGTTCTGAAACATATTACCTGTATTTGTTGCGGACGATGTGTCAACAGATGCGAACAATGTCGCCGGCAACGATGTTAACCCACTGCAACCAGAAAATGTGTAGTAAAACATCCTGCCTGTATTCTTTGTAGACGATGTGTCAATAGATGCGAATAATGTCGACGGCAACGATGTTAACCCTGTGCAACCATAAAATGTCTCATTAAACCGCGGAATTGCGCCACTTATTACCGGGAATATTTTACCCAGGTCGCCATCAATCGACGCAACCTTTTCCTGGGTCCCGCCGCTTTCTTTATAAAAGCGACGGTTGCAGTTGTGCTGTATCCCGTGGCGGCACCACCAAAACGCACTGTATGTGCACCCGCGGATGGCCATGTGCATGTATATGTGGTCACCTCCGTCCCCGTCCGGGTTATGGTCTTGCCGGAAATTGTGCTACCGGTTGTTGTGCCGCTCTGACTTAACGTGCCACCGTCACCACAGTCCACATAGAATGTCCCGGTCGCGGTCATTGTGAAAACCAAACTTGTCGCATCGGACGTGGTCGTGACCGTGAATTTAGATGTTTCACACTGTGTGCCGTCACCCAAAACATCAATCTGGGTGCCGGTGCATGCCGCAAACGCCGTCCCCATCGACAGCGAAACAAATAAAGACGCAAAAATCGCAAAAAGTAAGTGTTTTAAACGGATTAACACTGTTTTTCGCCTCCTTCCTTTTTTACACCTTGATGGAACCATACAAAATATCAGAAAGTCGTTCAAGCATAAAAAAACATTTTTTATGATTTTTTTTCGATTGACACATTTTTTGGGGGGGCTGGTTTCTGTTTTTGGTGGACACACCCCATTGTGGGACGGGCAATGCGTCGACTGTGCGTCATATCGGCGCAGGCCGGTATTCATCCGCTTTCGCTTATGCTACAGCGAGACTTCGCCCCCCCCCTCCTTGCCAACGAAAGGTAATTTAAACTCCGCACTCTATATCATCAAAACCAATGTTAACTAAGTCACATGGTCCAGTAAGAGAACGTGTCCGGCCACACCACGGAAGCAGTTTTTTGTGTCCTAACAAAATAAATACCCATCTTGCGACGGGTATTTGGTCTTCAAAACGTTCATTAACGTTTGCTAATTCCGTTCCCTCCACCCGCGGTTGCGGGCGTCGCCCGGAATGACAATTTTGTTGTTCCAACAAAATAAATACCCATCTTGCGACGGGTATTTGGTTTTCAAAACGTTCATTAACGTTTTGAAAACTGGGTTGAACGACGTGCCTTGCGAACACCATAGTGTTTACGTTCAACGACACGACTGTCGCGGGTAAGAAAGCCGGCGGCTTTCAAAACCTTACGCAGATCTGGTTCGGCTTTTTCCAATGCTTTGGAAATACCGTGTTTAACGGCACCGGCCTGACCCGACAAACCACCACCCAAAACCATGCAAACGGCATCGTATGCGGTTTCGCGTTTTGTGATGTTAAATGGTTGTGCGATAATCATTTGCAGCACTGGGCGACGGAAATATTTTTCCACCGGGGTGTCATTGACAATGATATTACCCTTGCCCGGAACCAAATAGACACGTGCAATGGAATCTTTACGTTTTCCGGTTGCATATGTTGCGCCCGTCAATTTTGCGGATGCTGTCGCAGTTTTTGCCGCGGCTGCGGTTGTCTTTTTCGCAGGGGCTTCTTTTTTAACGGCTTTTGTAGCCGCAGTTTTTGTCGCGGTTGCTTTTTTGGCCGTTGTTGCTGTTTTCTTTGCTTCTGCCATTATTCACCCCTTTTGTTTTTACGATTCAGTGACGCAAAATCAATAACGACCGGATTTTGCGCGGCATGCTTGTGTTCGGCGCCCGCATACACATGCAATTTTGTCAAACGCTGGTTCGCCAAAGCGACCGTTGTACGGCGGCCCATCATGCGTTTTACAGCGTTGGTCACCAATTGCGTTGGTTTTTCATCGCGCATTTGGCCCAATGTGCGTTCCTTGGTCGAACCCGTCCACAAAGAGTGCCAAAAGAATTTATCTTTATCGGCCTTGTGCCCGGTCAATGCGACCTTGGACGCGTTAATAATGATAACATGATCACCACAGTCCATGTTTGGTGTCCATGTTGGCTTGTTCTTGCCACGCAGGATGTTCGCAGTAAATGCCGCCAAACGACCCAGTGTGCAATCGGTTGCGTCAATCAGATACCATTTGGCATCTAATTCACACTTTTTTAACGATTTTGTCGTTGCCATTTTTCTAACCTTTTTTATGTTTTTGCGGACACATTATGCATGCACCCAGCACAAAAGTCAAGAAAAATCAATGCGGTATTATTATACCATACCGTGGCACGGGCGCAGAATTCCATTCGCTGGCGAATGGGTGTCACGAAGTGACATGCTCGTGGTGATGAAATTTCTGATTGTCGATTTCTGATTTATGATTGTACAGAGCCTATGTCCCAAGAAATCAAGTGCCATCCAATCAGAAATGACACAAGACCGTCGAAGAATGGTTATCATAGGAAAATATACTGTTTGCATTTGTGAATATTTTACTATAAAATGTGTTCTGAGTTGGTGATTTGCCAACTTGGGGACTAAGAAACCTCGCGCGAACTGTCAGAGATGACATAAAAAATCCAATCACAAATGTGGTTGGAGAGTCGCGAATATACTGAATAAGCGATGACAATGTTTGCGTTGTTTCTTAGCTCCAACCACTCTCGATATTCTCTTGGGTGGTTTTTTGTTGAAACAGATAAAAGGAGAAAAAACAATGCCAACAAAAAGACCCGTTGCCGACGAAACACTTGCCCAGTTAATTGAAGCAATGTATGATTTTATCCGCAAACACCCAAAATATGTTATGCCAATTCACGATATTTATGCACTTTACGATATTGCCACCGTTGAATTCAGCAGAACAATGGGATTGATGGCCAAGACGTTAAAAGAATTAGATAAACCAAAGAAATAAAAATCGCCCAATCGGGCGGTTTTTACATTTCGCGCGGAACGGTCAATCCCATTAAATCGATTGCCGTGGCCAGTGTATCACGGGCTACGCGCACAATGTGCAACCGCCCCGCCCTGGTTTTATCGTCAATATCGTCGCGCATAATCGGACAATTGTGATAGAAAGTATTTATCAACTGACACAAATCATACGCATAGTTTGCAATTAAATCAGTCGCCCGGTTATCAAACGCGGTCAGAACAGTCCGTTCAAAATCCATAATCTGGATAAGCAGATTGCGTTCATCAACGGTCAATTTATGGTTTACGATTTCTGATTTCTGATTTGTTTCGGCCTTTTTCAGAATGCTGTTCAAACGAACGGCGGTGTAAAGTATGTATGGACCGGTGCGCCCTTCGAATGATGTGACAGAATCCGGATCAAAGATATAATCGGAACGTAAATCATGCATTAAATCATTAAACTTTAATGCAGCCAATGCGATTTCATCAATGGTTTCATCGTCTAATTTTTTGCCCGATTCCGCAACGCGCGCACGCGCGGCAACGCGTACCATGTCAATAATGTCATTCAATCCGGCGGCGTTCCCGTCGCGCGTTTTAAATGGCTTGCCATCGGAACCATTTATTGTGCCGTAACCAATATGTTCCAATGCGTCGGCCGGGAACATATTTAACAATTCTGCAACACGGAACAACTGTTCAAAGTGTAACGATTGACGTTTGTCCGTCAAATATATGACTTTATCAGGGTTATCGGTAATCTTACGATAATACAGTGCCATAATATCTGTTGCGTCATACGGAACTGCGCCACGCGAATTATAGAACATCACGGGTGGCATTGGTTTATTGTCTGTATCGCGTTTTACAATGATGATTTCGGCTCCGTCGCTTTTTACCAACAGATTCTTGTCGCGAATCATTTTCTCAACGGGTGCTGTATATTTTGCTGCGTTTCGTTCACCCAAATCATTATCAAACGGAACAATGTTTAATGATTTTACAGTTTTATTCATAGATGCCAATGAAATCGGCATAAAAATATTGTATATCGCATTATACCCCGCATGACCCTGCTGTAATTCCGCCGTAATCATTTGCGCATGTTCCAAAAATGCTGTGTCGGTTTTTGCCAATGCCGCAGCAGATGGATAGTATGTGTCTAATTCAGCCGGATCAAATGTGTATTTGGAATAATCGCCGTCTGGGTCAAAATTCGATTGAAAGAACGGCCAATCAGGGTGCAAACGTTCAATCCATGCGATAACGAATCCCATAGAACGCCCCCAATCACCCATGTGATTATAAGAAATCATTTTGTGTCCCAAAAAGCGTCCCAAACGATACAGCGTGTCGCCAACAATAGATGTGCGCAAATGACCAATGTGTAACGATTTGGCAACATTATATGCACCGTAATCCATATCGATTACCAATGGTTTGTCTGCGGTAATTTGTTCTGGTGCGGCGACGTTTTTCCATATAAAATCATCGCGTAATTTAATATTAATAAATCCCGGCCCGGCAACTGACGCGTTTTCCACAAAATCCAATTCTGCCAGTTTTGCGACATAGTCGGTGGCTAATTCGCGCGGATTTTTGCCCGCCGATTTGACATTAACCATCGCGACATTAGTAGCAAAGTCGCCAAATTCGCGATTGCGTGGCGATTCCAGGTTCACCGTTGCCCCTAACTTTTCATTTATCTTATCGGATACATATTTATAAAGATTCATCAATAATACCCCACAAATTATATCGGTAAAACAACGCGCACGCGCAAACCGCCCAAATCGCTGTTTTCCAGGAATATTTGTCCGCCGTGGTTTTCAATCGCGGTTTTCGCGATGGATAATCCCAGCCCAGTTCCGCCGGTTTTTGCACCACGTGCTTCATCCAGGCGGACAAACGGACGCATTGCGTCGGCTTTTTTGTTATCCGGGATGCCGGGGCCGTCGTCTTCTATGATAATCTCTACCTGGTCTGGGGTATCGATTTCTGTGATTTTTATCGTCTTTTTGGCGTATCTTGCCGCGTTTTCAATAATATTCGCGAATGCACGCGCCAATGCCATTGGGCGCGCATAGAATTGTGCCGGCGTGTCCGGGAAATCGGTAAGAATCTTCTTTTTCGGCGCGGCATCACGCGCAGTGCGCAATAACATTGATGGCAATTCGGTGACCTGTTCTATTTCCGGCATTTCCCCACGCGCGAACGCCAGATATCCGTTAACCATTTCCGTCATGCGATCGATGTCGCGCAATAATTCATCTTTTTCTGCGGTTTCTGTTTCAACCGCCAAACGCATCCGGGTAAGCGGTGATTTCAAATCGTGACTGACTGCGTTCAACATGTCCGTGCGGGTACGATTATAACGATCAAGACGTTCTTTCATAGTTATCATAGCAGATGCTGCTTCGCGGATTTCGCGTGATCCCGATGGTTCAAATCCCGGTGCGTCCAGACCACGGCCAAAACGGTTTGCCGCCCGCGCAATGCGACGAATACTGCGTGTGTGCAACACTATGAACGGTGCAACCAAAATGCTTACTATCAAAATAGATGCGATTAGCCATATAAGAAAAACTTCGGCACTGGTTGAATAAATTCGATGCATCGAAACCCCAAAAGTCGCAACGCGACCATCATTTGTCGGGACATCAATTTGGACAGAACGTTTGCCACGATTAATATATATATTGGCGCGCTGATTTAGTCGCTGTTTCAATTGATTCGACAACGGTCCCGCAATCATCGAATGATTGTCATCATGTTTCGGTCGTGACATCGTATCGTTTACCGCCACATTAATACCAACATCGCCAGCCATTGTGTCCAATGCCACCGTGTTTTGGTCATTTATAAATTTCATCATTGTGGATATTTCACCGGCCAATGAACGCGCCATGGTCGCGTGTACGCGTTCCCAGTGGTTCCCAAAAAACACATTTGCAACAATAGTTAACGACACCACCAATGGCAACAAAACCATTAATATTGTGCGCCAAAGAAAACTGCGGGGCATTATTTTCATTGTTTTACTCCGTTATTTTATCGTCATGTGAACCATGGTCTATAATTTTATAGCCACGGCCACGAACAGTTATTATATCCAGATTTGATAATACACCATTTAATTTTGTGCGCAAGCGTTTTGCAACCATTGGTGCTGCAGATACGATGTTGCCCATAGGTGTGGTTAAATGTACTAATAATTTTTTTTCTTCACCAGACAATGCAAACAACCTTGAACCGGTTCCAGAATCAACAAAAAACTCATTATCGGCAAAAATCAAGCCCTTTGGCAATTTTATTGGGGCATCAGTGGTTTTTATTATGTTATTCAGGCGCAGTATTAATTCGCGCAACTGAAACGGCTTTGCCAGATAATCGTTCGCACCACCAGAAAGCCCCGCGATAGCGTTTTCTGGCCCCGTCATTGCAGTTAACATTATTACCGGCGTTGTATCGCCACCCGCGCGCAGGTTCTGTAAAAATGTTAATCCGTCCAAGCCGGTCATCATGCGGTCCAGCACTATGGCATCAACATGTATTCTGTTTAATATTTCGCCACCATGTTCAGAGTCAAAGGCAGAAACGACGGCAAACCCTTCGGCACGCAAACCACGTGCCAAAGCCATATTTAATGTTTCGTCGTCGTCAATAATAAGAACTGTTTTATTCATGTTGCATGGTTCGTTTTTTGTCGTGTCGCGACATATGCGCATTACGCCACGCACATGGCGACCATTATTTTCCCAATGGTCCAACCGCGTATTCGCCCGGCTGGATAGTCATTATACCGCCGTTTGGCCCGGTCATATCTGCATCATCTGTCGCTGCGTGGAACTTTAATCCAGCGGTTGCAAATTCGGTCTTGAACAATGCGTACCCCGTGCCACCACCAGTGGTCGGTCCCTGCATCCCTAACGAATAATAGCCACCCAAAATACCGTAATCCAAATCAATATAATCTATGCTGACCAACAATGAGACATTGCTAAGCCCGTCACTGGTCATATTGCATGTGAATTCACGATTAGATAATGTGGCCTGGGAATTAACGGGAATCACAATATCCATAACTGTCGGTTCGCATACGCGTGATATACCGTTGACCAACATTTCATATGTCATACCAACGGTTGCCTTGGATAATCCGGTTGAAACACTAACCTGGGAAATTGTAGCCTTAGGAATTTTGACCAATGCATTGGCAATTCCACTGCGCACAGGAAAAGAAATGCCGGACTGCAAACAGTCGCGTGAGAACGGGTCCGCTTCACATATGTATACACGCGAATGAGAGTTCATCATGAACATGTTCGCCAGACTGTTAAACAAAAACGTGCGCGTAATACGGTCATTCAGTTTTGTACAACCAAAATTACGACATATTATCATCGGACGATCCGCAAACATCACCCCAGGATGAGCGGCGGATTCGGCCGCACGGGCATCGATTATGTTTTGATCGTAATTAAGACTGTCGGCGCGTTGCATAAATTCGGTTTCTGGAATAAAATTCGGATCGTCAGGGTACGCATAGTACGACTGAACCGGTGTCTCGGTATAGATTGTTTGGAAATTATCATATTCAACAAATTCTTCGGCGTGTGCGCTAAATGTGCCCCAAACCGCCAGAATAGCTGCAAAACCTAATTTACGCATGGCAAAACCCTTTATCTCTCAGATAAATATTAAAACAATCGTGGGGGCTGTGTCAAAGCAAAAATATTTTTATTGAAAATTATAGTTTGTTTGTTCTATAAATTACCGTAGAGATATTAATTAAGGCAAGGTGACAAATAATGGTGGATATAATAATTACAGGCGAAGCGGGTAAATTGCACGCGGTGTATCATAAATCTGAAACGCCGGGGGCGCCATTGGCGGTCGTGTTATCCGGAAATCCGCGTCAAAAACATCATATGAACGACCGTGTGTCATATGCAATGTTTCGGGCATTTATGGATATCGGTTTTTCTGTTGTGCGGTTTAATTATCGTGGGGTAAACGATTCCGATGGCTCGCTTGGAACGACAACTGAAAACATGTTAGATATCGCGACAGTGATTGATTGGATTCAGAATAAAAACGAAGACAGCGACAAAATATGGATCGCCGGACACGGCTTGGGGGCGTGGTATGTATTGCAAACCATGATGCGCCGTCCAGAAATTTCTGGTTTTGTTCTGGTTTCCCCCGACCCGTCTATTTCTGATTATTCATTTTTGTCGCCACGACCGAATCGCGGATTATTGCTTCAGGGGGCGGCGGAATCTGATGATGCACGGGCATTTTCAGAACATTTGACACATATATTAAAACGCCAGGCACAAATAGATTTGGAAACAATACGGATAAAAAACGCAGATTGTGAATATAGTCAACCGGCAGATCTGCGCCAGATGTATAATGACCTAAAGGCGTATGTCGGTCGCGAAAACGCAGAAAATAAGTTATTGTAAAATGAATCAAAAAGAACGATTTTTGGATCCAACTGTGCCAGATGAGATGGCGGCGACGATTCGTCCTAAGACACTGGCTGATTTTATTGGACATGATGGGTTAAAGCAAAACCTGTCTGTGTTTATTGCTGGCGCAAAATCGCGTGGTGAAGCAATGGATCATGTTTTGCTTTATGGTCCCCCGGGATTAGGTAAAACGACATTGGCGCATATAGTCGCAAATGAATTGGGAACGAATTTTCGTACGACTGCGGCACCTATGCTTACTAAACAAGGTGACTTGGCGGCGATTCTGACCGCATTGGAACCGATGGATGTTTTATTTATTGATGAAATACATCGTTTGCCAACCGCCATCGAAGAAGTTCTGTATTCTGCGATGGAAGATTTCAAATTAGATATTATGTTGGGCGAAGGTCCGTCGGCCAAAAGCGTTCGTATCGATCTGCCGCCGTTTACATTGGTTGGTGCGACAACACGTACCGGATTATTGTCGAATCCATTGCGTGACAGGTTTGGAATTGATTTGCGTCTTTCGTTTTATTCGCCGTCAGATTTGGCAAAAATTATTAAACGCAGTGCTGGTATTTTGGGAACGGAAATAGACGACGAAGCCGCATTAATGTTGGCGCAAAGTTCACGTGGCACGCCGCGTATTGCGAACAGATTATTGAAACGCGCACGCGATTTTGCAGCGGCAACGAACGGACAAAAAATCACCGTGGAAACCGTAAAAACCGCCCTGTTCCAGTTGCATATTGACGCATCGGGTTTAGATGAAATCGATCGCGAATACATGCTGACAATTGTGAAAAATTATGCCGGTGGCCCGGTTGGAATTGACAACTTGGCGGCGGCATTATCGGAACCTGCGGATACAATAGAAGATGTTATTGAACCATACCTTATGCAATTGGGGTTTGTACAACGCACACCACGTGGTCGTATTATAACTGATTCTGGGTACGAACATTTGGGATTGAAAAAATAGTTTACGCTTTATTAACAATATGTTATGTGCGGTAAAAAACCGGGCATGTTTTTTATGGAGAAAGAAAAATGAGAACATTCAGATACAATTTTTCAATTGCCTATGCGGACACAGATGCCGGTGGCATTGTATATCACGGGCGATACATTGAAATTGCGGAACGCGCCCGCATGCAGATGATGCGTGGGATTAAATTGCCGGCGGGCGATATGGGGTTCGTTGTCCGCGAATTGTCCATAAAATATATGCACCCTATGCATTTGGCCGATGATATCGTTATCGAAACAGAAATTATAAATGTCGGTGGCGCGTCGATGGATTTACAACAAAAATTCGTGCATGATGGCATAATTTGTGCTATAATGAATATCACTGTGGTCTATATCGGTGCGGACATGCGCGCAAAACGCATACCCAACACGGTGGCGACACATTTAGATTCAACAAAGGAAGAAGGAAATGACTAACTTTTCATTATGGACATTGTTTACCACAGATGTTGTTACGGCAATTGCATCGATTGTTTTGGTAATTTTTAGTATTTTATCATGGGCGGTAATCGTTGAAAAAATTCGCCTGTTCCGCACGGTGCGTCGTAATAAACCACACGGCAATCCGGATGCTGTAATTGCACCATTTGATAAAAACCTGTGGTTTTTGGCAATGGTCGCGGGGGTATCACCATTTATCGGTCTGTTCGGAACCGTATGGGGGGTTATGGATTCGTTTGCATCGATTGGTCTTAACCAGTCGGTCAGCATTGGTGTCATTGCACCGGGGTTGGCAACCGCGTTGGGTACAACTGCACTGGGACTTATTGCCGCAATACCGGCCGCGATTGCATACCAGGTATTTACGAAAAAATCCGACGATTTATACGAAAAATTGGGTGGAAAATAGCCATGTCCAGATTAAGACGCAGACGCGATACAGATGCACTGATTCAACTAACGCCGATGATTGATGTCATGACGGTGTTGCTGGCGGTGTTTATGGTGACGACCCCAATGATGACAAATGGTATAGATTTGGATTTGCCAAATGCCGGGCATTCGGCACTGACTGGAAACGACCACGCAATCCAAATAAGTGTCGATGCCAATGGGCAATACTATCTTAACGAAATGCAATTAGATGTCGATGATGTTGTGAAACGCGCAATTGCAATGCGTGGTGAAAACCCACAACTGGCAATTATGATAAATGGTGACAAACACGCGGATTATGGCGCGGTAATGGTCGTTATGGGTAAATTGAAAGATTCTGGATTCCAGCGCGTCGGTTTGCGAACGAAAGCGGAAAAATGAACATCGATAAAACATTTTCTTTGGAAAATATTATGGTGTCGTTGGTTGGACACCTGGTTTTTATTGCGATTGCGGTCACATCGTTTGCAATATTGTTGGAACGAACAATGTTGATTGCGCCTGATCGTATCCAGATTATGGAAATAGACCTTAATTCGGTCACGGTGTCCGGCGAAGAAACCAAGTTGTTTAACACCAATCCGCCGGATGAGGCCAAAGATGATAAAAAACCAGCTGAATCGCCAGAGCCCGCGCCGGAACCTGAACCGGATGAAACACCGGTGGAGGAAAAACCCATAGAAACGCCGTCAATGACGGAACCAGAACCGGAAAAGAAAGTCGAAGAAAAAAAAACCGAAAAAGTCGAAGTTGAACCGGTGCCCGCACCAAAAAAGAAAATGGTGATTCGTGTTAATCGCGAAAGTGTCTCGTTAAATCGGACATTAAATGTTTCGGTTGTTGATGCGTTGCGTGTGGCGATGACGCGTTGCTGGGTCATCGATAAAAATCGTTCCGATATTTCGGATATTCGCGCAGTTGCACATTTGACTATGCGAAAAAATGGGACGGTGCGCGATGTATGGTTTGAATCGGCGGCGCGTGCCGATGACGACCCTGCGTTCGCATATGTTTTGGATACTATTCGTGCGGCAATAAATACCTGTCAACCATTGCGTATGTTGCCGGAAAACGAATTTTCCAAGTGGGAAAAAATCCAGTTAACATTTTATCCCAACAGCGGGAAAGTTATGTAAAAAAAAAATCGCGCCAGAAGGCGCGTTTTTATTGTGTGCCAGATTCACTATAAGCCGGATTCTGTACATGCCCCGGGCCAGTCATAGAACCATCCCGGGGTAGCGGACATAATTAATCTGCACCCGAAGTTACCAACGGGTGTCAAGCCCTCTACCCGCCACCTGACTGGGACATGTCAATTGGTGGCCTATTTGAAGTTGCTGCACATAGAGATTGGCCGTTTCAAACGATTTTCATCGCATACGTTACTGTTCCTCTTATCGTCGGGTCACCCCGCCAGGCCGTTAGCCTGTATGCCGTCCCATGCAGTCCGGACTTTCCTCCGCCACGTTGCCGCGACGGCTATGTCCCGTTCATCTGAACATGTTAATAATAGTTTATAAATATTGATTTTCAAGTATTTTAATTTTCGCCCATATGACGCGCATTGTTCAATGCGTGGCGCAAAGATTGTGTCGCGATTTCACGAATTTTGCCCACAAAGGCACGCATGTTCATTGCGTCCGCGATACCATCGCTAAAAATATGTGCTATATATTCTATTTGTGTTGGTGAAATTGTATAGACTTCGCTGGTTATTTCGCTTGTATTTAACTGTCGTACTGGTGTTCGCATATCGCCCCCCCTGATTTCAATTTTTCATACACAATATATCATATTTTTTATGCATTTTACATAAATATTTCATAAAAATCGTGTATTTAGCGAAATCCCCCCTTGCGCATGCCGCGATAGTGTATTATATCATAAAGTGACTTGACGGAAAGACGCAAAATTGCTATACATTTCCTGATAAAAAGACAAGGAAACAAGAAATGTTGGATATTTTAACACGACTTTTGGGATCTGCTAATGACAGATTAGTTAAATCTTATGACAAAACAGTTTCAATTATAAATGATTTAGAGCCTAAATACCATGCAATGAGTGACGATGAATTGCGTGCACAAACCACGATTTTGCGTGAACGACTGCAGGGTGGCGAAAAAGAAAAAAATATATTACCAGATGCCTTCGCCCTGGTACGCGAAGCCGCAATCCGCACCGTCGGCATGCGCCATTTTAATGTGCAATTAATTGGTGGTATGGTTTTAAACGACGGCCAAATTGCCGAAATGAAAACCGGTGAAGGTAAAACCTTGGTCGCGACATTGGCAATGTTTCTTAAATCATTGTATGGTCGTGGTGCGCACCTTATTACGGTTAATGATTATTTGGCATCCCGTGACGCAAACTGGATGGGACAAATTTATAAGTTTTTGGGGCTAACCGTTGGGGTGATTCAGCACGATATGACCGACGAAGAGCGTCGCGCGGCATATGCATGCGACATCACATATGTGACCAATTCCGAATTGGGATTCGATTATCTGCGCGATAATATGAAGTTTTCCAAAGAGCAACAGGTGTTGCGCCCATTGTTCTTTGGTATTGTCGATGAAGTTGACAGTATTTTAATTGATGAGGCGCGCACACCCCTTATCATTTCGGGGCCCGCCGAAGATGTCAGCCAGTTGTACGCCCGTGTTGACGATGTTGTCGTAAAACTGGGGCCGGATGATTTCAAGAAAGACGAAAAAGATCGCCATGTCACATTGACTGAATCAGGTGTCGATAATGTGACCCGATTGTTGAAAGATGCGGATTTGTTGGTTGGCGACAACCTGTACGCGGCAGAAAATGCGGCATTGGTTATGCACATTCAGCAATCATTATTAGCGCATCATTTGTATCAAAAAAATGTTAACTATGTTGTTCGCAATGGCGAAATTCTGATTGTGGACGAATTTACCGGACGCGTTATGACGGGGCGTCGTTTTGGCAAAGGATTACATCAGGCAATAGAGGCCAAAGAACATGTGACTGTTCAACCAGAAAATCAGACAGTGTCCAGCATTTCGTACCAGAACCTTTTCCGTTTGTATGAAACTTTGGCTGGCATGACCGGGACCGCCATGACCGAAGCCGCAGAATTCGAGGAAATCTATAAATTACGCGTCGTGTCGATTCCGACGAATCGCCCGGTTGCGCGTGTTGATCATCATGATGAAATATATCGCAATAAAGATGAAAAGTATGCCGCTATTTTGGCCCAGATAAAGGATTGTATGTCACGAAAACAGCCGGTTTTGGTTGGAACCGTGTCCATCGAAAAATCTGAAGAGTTGGCGGCATTGGTGCGTTCAGAATTGGGGATTAATCCCGCGGTGTTGAACGCAAAGCATCATGAATCCGAAGCAAAAATCGTGGCCCAGGCGGGTGCGCCCGGTGCGGTCACTATTGCAACAAATATGGCGGGGCGCGGAACCGATATTAAATTGGGCGGAAATGCCGAAGAATTAATTTCGGCATTGGATAAAGACGCACCGGATTTTGATAATAAAAAGAAAGAGATATATGAAACAATCGAAGCAAACAAAAAACTTGTTCTGGACGCGGGTGGTTTATATGTTATTGGGACAGAACGTCACGAATCGCGCCGTATTGACAACCAACTGCGCGGTCGTTCCGGACGCCAGGGTGACCCGGGTGATTCTAAATTCTTCCTTGCTCTGGACGATGATTTGATGCGTATCTTTGGGGCCGCGCGGCTGAATGGTATGTTGACAACGCTGGGACTTAAACCGGGCGAAGCAATTACCCACCCATGGATAACCAAGGCATTAGAAAAAGCACAAAAACGTGTCGAAGCGCGCTATTTCGAAATGCGTAAAGAATTGTTGAAATACGACAATGTGATGAATGAACAACGCACCGTCGTTTATAAACAACGCAACGATTTAATGACATCTGATGATTTAAGCGGATTGGCGCGCGAAATGATTGGCGATGTTGTTGAAATGATTTGCGAAAACAATATTCCTGAACGTGCAATGCCGGCGGATTGGAATATTTCGGGAATACACGATGCTATGCTGCGAACATTTGCATTGGATATTACCGACATAGAAAATTGGAAAACCGATGAAGAAATTACCGAACGCAAGGCATTCGAAGTACTTAACGGGTTGGCACTGCGGCGTTATGAGCAGCAGAGCGAAAAGTATGGGACCGAATTAATGCAAATGGCATCGCGCCAAATGATGTTGGGGGCATTGGACGGTGTCTGGAAACGCCACTTGCAACAGATGGACTATTTGCAGACGGCAATAGGATTGCGGGGATATGCCCAAAAGAACCCGTTGTATGAATATAAACGCGAAGCATTGGGATTGTTCAAAAATACAATTAACAATTTCAAGTTAATGTCGGTGTCTTATATTTGTCGCATGGAATTAACACGCGAAAATGTTGCGGCGACGGCCGCGGAACACGCCAAGCATGATGCGGACATGAACCAATCGACCGAGGCGCGTCGTAATGCACCATGTCCGTGTGGTTCGGGATTGAAATATAAACACTGCCACGGTAAATTAAGTTGAGCCATGCCCCCGTTTTCGGGGGCATTTTTATATGAATAAAATCTTGTGTTTTATACCAAAAACGCATATAATACCCACAATAAATCAGGGTGAAAAAATGAGTAAAATACCATTTTATATTGGAAATTTTGTCGCAATATTTGTGCCGGATGGCGCGCGCCGTGCACGCGTTCGCGGAAACATCAATCGCGTGTTGTACACACCACGAATCAAGAACTTTATTTGGCGCACATATCACGAACGTGCAAAAAGCATAAAGTTTGTTCGTCAAATAAACCTTAATCGGGTATGTTTGGTCGTTAATGATAAATATTTTGTTAAACTTTTTCGTAACATTACGCCACAGCGGGTTCAGAATTATGAAAAGTTAATGAAATTCATCGCCCCGCGTTTAAGTGTCCGAATTCCGGTCGTTCATGTCGATAATCATATGGCTATGTATGTCAGTGAAAAATTACCGGGTCGAACAATTCACACTTTTGACTGGGAAACCGTGATGCGGAACGAACCAAAGTTTAAGGCCCAGGTTGCAAAATTGATTGATGAAATCCAAAGTATAAAGATAGAATCTATTCCGCATCATGAACTGTATTCGCACAGTTTGCAACCAGAACGCGCAACGGAACCAAAAACCGATAATCCACGTCCTGTATTGGCGCACTTTGATTTGAATGAAACTAATTTCTTGTTCGATGATGATATGAATATACGCGGGGTAATTGACTGGGACATGTGCTCTATCGCCCAAAATCCCGAAACAGATATGTTCGTATTTAACCGTTTTTGGAACCGATACAAGGATGCGCATAAATCGTAATTTTTTATAATAATGTGGTTGCCCCACTCTGTTATTTTTTGGTATGGTATCGCACATGACAGGTCAGTTTGTTCATCTTCACACGCATACACGGTTGTCGATTGGTGCATCGACATTGATGATTCAGGCCGGGAAAAAGGCACCACCGGAAATTGCGGCAAAAACAATCCCTGCAATGTGCATCTCTGACGGTATGACCGCATGCGCGTTAACAGATACAAACCTTATGTCGGGGTGTGCCGAATTTTCCGATGCATTGCCGGCGAAACATATTCAGCCCATTATCGGCGTGGAAATATCACTTAATCAACATACCGCCGATCCAAAAATTTTACGCGAATCCAGTCTAAGCAAAATTGTATTATTGGCCCAGAATCACGATGGATACCTGAACCTGTGCGAATTATCACGAATAATGTATATGCGGGGCGAAAACCACCATCTGGGGCCGTATATCACATTTGACGAATTGCAATCTCATTCTGGTGGCATAATTTGTTTGTCGGGGGCACACAATGGCCCGCTGGGCATGGCAATTTGTAATAATCAAGATGCATTGGCATACACATATGCACACCGTCTTTTGGACATGTTTGGCGACAGGTTTTACATAGAGATTCAACGGCATGGTTTGGAAAACGAGATAAAAACAGAACCCGTATTTCTGGAAATTGCCAAGGAATTAAATATCCCAATTGTTGCAACAAATGATGTATGTTTCGCGACCAAGAATGATTACGAGGCTGCCGATGCATTGTCTTGTATTCTGGGGCAAACAAAAATTATTGATCCGAATCGCCCACGAAAATCGTCCGAACAATATTTCAAAACAACCGCAGAAATGGTCGAACTGTTTTCCGATTTACCCGAAGCGATTGAAAATACTGTCGCAATTGCGAACCGTTGTGGATTTATGGTTAACATCCATGAAAAACCGCTGTTGCCACGTTTCGGTGCCGATTTTGATGCGGAATGTCAAATGTTGCGCGACAATACGATGTCCGGTTTGGCGCGCCGGCTTAAAGAACATAAAATCAAAGATACAAAGCCATATTATGACCAGGCCGAATTCGAATTAGGTGTTATTGACGGCATGGGCTTTCCGGGCTATTTCCTTATCGTTGCGGAATATATTAATTGGTGCCGAAACAATGATATTTTGACTGGTCCGGGTCGTGGATCGGGTGCGGGGTCTATAATTGCATGGGCGTTGGGTATTACGCATGTTGATCCATTGAAATATGGTTTGTTGTTCGAACGTTTCTTGAATCCGGATCGTATTTCTATGCCGGATTTTGATGTCGACTTTGAACCCGAAGGAATCGAAACAGTTCTTAAACATGTATGCGATAAATATGGTGCGGAATCTGTTTGCCGAATAATCACATTCGGTGGACTGAAGGCCAAAGGTGCCATTCGTGATGTTGGTCGTGTGTATGGCATGCCCTATTCTAAAACCGATCGATTTACCAAGTTAATACCGGACGATGCAAAAACACTTAAGGGTGCGGTGGACGAATCATCGGAAATTCGCGGAATTTTGGACAGTGACGATGATATGAAGAAAGTGGTCAAAATCGCCGAAGAATTGGAAGGTTCGTTCAGAAACCTTGGGCAACATGCATGCGGCGTTGTTATTGGCGACCGTCCAACAACCCAAATCGCGCCTGTTTATCGTGACCCGTCAAATCCGTTGCCGTCCAGTCAATATGATGGCCATTACCTGGAAGCGACCGGATTAATTAAGTTCGACTTTTTGGGACTTGAAACACTGGTCGTGTTGAAAAACGCAATTAAACTGATTCAGAAAACGCGTGGCATTAATGTGAACCTTGACACAATTCCAACCGACGATAAACGAACAATTGAACTGTGGCAAAACGGATTCACCGAAGGAATATTCCAGTTCGATGCCCCTTTTGTTAAACAAACCCTGCGCAAAATGCGGCCCACACATTTTCTTGAAATATCCGCACTTAATGCGCTGAATCGGCCTGGTCCTATTCAATACATTCCTCAATTTATTGCCCGTATGCATGGTGAAGAACCAATAGAATATGTTCATCCGCTGGCCGAACCCATTCTAAAAGAAACATATGGTATTATCGTTTACCAAGAACAAGTTATGTTATTAACCCGTGCATTGGCGGATTTTACCCGCGGTCAATCGGATACTGTGCGTAAAGCCATGGGTAAAAAGAAATTGGATTTGTTGGCCGAACTGGAAGTTAAATTTTTAGAGGGATGTGAAAAAAAAGGAACGCTGAATACCGACCAGGCAAAAGATTTGTGGGAAAAGTTCAAGAAATTTGCAGAATATGCATTTAATAAATCACATGCTATTGCATATTCCATTGTTGCAAATCAATGTGCTTATCTTAAGGCGAATTATACACCGGAATTTCTGGCCGCCGCAATGTCCAGTGAACTGAATGCGACAGACAAGTTGATTTTACTAATAGACGATGCAAAAACTAATTTTGGAATACAGATTGTTCCACCAGATATCAACGAAAGCGAATCGTTATTCACTGTGCGCGATGGTAAAATTCTTTATGGATTGGCCGCGATTAAGGGGGTTGGGGTCGCTGCAACCGATATGATTGTCCGTGAACGCATCGAACATGGCCGGTTCAGAAACCTTACAGATTTTGCGAAAAGATGCGCCCCGTTTATGAATAAAAGAATACTCGAAGCGTTTGCCCGTACGGGCGTTCTTGATTCATTGGAACCTAATCGGGCGTTAATATTTATGAACGCCGACGCAATATTGTCATATGCATCTAAATCAAAAGATGACGCAAATTCTTTATCGTTGTTTGCCAACACAATAGAAGATGATGTATCCGAAGATAGATTACACAAAAACCTGGCAAAAACAACCGCATGGAATTTTTCCCGTCGCCTTGAAAACGAATTGTCCGCGTTGGGATTCTATATTTCGGCCCATCCGTTGGACCAATACAAACATTTAATTGTCCGCGCCGGATTGGCAATAAGTTCGTCACTGGAAAGCATTGGCGATCGGAAACAGGTCCAGATTGCCGCAAGTGTGGGTTCTTATTCGCGCCGAAAAACAAAAACCGGAAAAGAAATGATAACCATTAATGCATCGGACAGTGCCGGGAATATCGAAGCGGTGGCGTTTGGCGATGCGGCCATAGAATTCGCAAAGGTCTTGGAAAACGAAAGCATTGTTTTAATATCCGGCAAAACATCCGTGCGCGATGATCGTGTGTCTGTGTTTGTTGATTCTATTGTGCCTTTGGCCCAGTGGGTGGCGAAAATCGCCAGAAAAATGACACTGGATATTTCGAATGCTCGCGTTTTGCCGAATGTAAAAAAATCGCTGGCCAGTTTGCCACGCGGCGTGACATTGGTTGAATTGAACCTGCATTCGGGTGACGCCATAACCAAAATAAGATTGAATGGTGGCGTTGAACTAGGCGTCACAACAACCGCGGATATGACCGCATTGGGAATACGGGTGGGAATAGAATAATGAAACATATTCCTGTTCTTTTAGATGCCGTAATGGCCGCCATGGGGGATATTCGTGGGCGGAGTGTGGTTGACTGCACATTTGGTGCCGGTGGCTATTCCCGTGCATTTCTGGATGCGGGGGCTAATGTTGTTGCGTTTGATCGTGACCCAAATGTTATTGCCGATGCCGAAAATCTGTGCAAAGAATACGGCAACAGGTTCCGGTTTATCCCCGAAACATTTTCACATCTGGGCGATTTAGACGAATCTTTTGACGCTATTGTATTTGACCTTGGTATTTCATCGATGCAGATTGATATTCCCGAACGCGGTTTTTCATTTCGCGCGGACGCACCATTAGACATGCGAATGTCTGGGACCGGATTGACCGCCGCGGAAATGCTGCAAAAAATATCGGCAAATGAATTGACACGCATATTGCGCGAATATGGCGACATAAAAAAAGCAAATGTATTGGCGCGGGCAATCCTGGGAAAAATGCCCAAAACAACTTTTGAATTGCGTGATTTGATTTTCAATCCGCGCGATGTCGCACCGGTATTCCAGGCACTGCGTATTGCCGTGAACGACGAAATGGGCGAATTAGAACGCGCACTGGCCAATGTGCCGTCACGACTAAAATCCTGTGGAAAGTGCATCTGTGTGACCTTCCATTCGATAGAAGACAGAATAGTTAAAAACACTTTTCGTGATTGGACAACGACACCTGGCGATCCGCATTTGCCGAACAATCGCCCCGCCCCATTTATCCAAATGCGGGCGACCGTTCCATCGGCCGATGAAATAAGTGCTAATCCGCGTGCGCGCAGCGCGCATATGCGTGGCGTTATAAAATCATGTTGACCGCACAATGGGTAATTGCCTATAATAGCAGGACTTAAGGAAAGGATTTTTTTATGAAAAAATTATTATTTGGTTTCATTGCGATGATTGTGGCGTCTGGGGTGGCACATGCGTTTTGTCCGGTATGCACTGTCGCGGTCGGCGCGGGGCTTGAAGGGGCGCGAATCCTTGGGGTATCTGATGTTATAACGGGATTGTGGGCTGGCGGTTTAATGTTGTCTTTGTCTGCATGGACCGCGGGCTATATGCGTGACCACGGCATTACAAACAGGCTTTTAATTGCATTGAACTATGTGGTGTATTATGGAATATTGGCATTAATATATGTATTGCCGGTGGGCCACCCGACACTTCGATTTGACGCAACAACATTATGGGGTGTGGACCAGTTTCTTTTGGGGACCATTATTGGTTCTGTGGTGTTCTTTTTGGCCGGCAAATGGTATGAACGAATCAAGGCAAACAATGGTGGTCATGCATGGTTTCCATTCCAAAAGGTGGTATGGCCACTGGGTGCATTAATAATAGTCACACTGATTTTTTGGTTGTTTATCATTTGATTCATAAAATGGGCTTGATTTGTACTGCATATAAATGATAAAATGTGCACAACAGAGAGATGTATTTTGAAGTCTAAACGCACTCATTTTTCGGGTTGTTTTATGCTGGTTGCCTTGGTGGCTCTTGGCTTTGATGCCTTTGCTGTTCAGGCACCGAACCCGCGCGGTTCTTCATCGGCACCTACTTCGACGGCTCGTTCAACCGATTCGGCAAATGTATCGCGTGTTGCCGTTGGACGTTCGGCCGTCCGTTCACCGGCCCGTGGTGCGATTGTATCAACCGTCACGCGTGGTGGTGCAACTGTGGCACGGGGTGCATCGGGTACGGTGGCACGTGGTTCGACTGCTCGCACGGGGGTGTCCCCTCATAGTGCGCGTTCCGCGATTGCAATTGACACCTCTCGCGCCGGAACGGCCCGCGCGACCAAGGTGTATAGTGATATATCCAAGATTGGGGGTGGCTATGCCACCTGTCGCGAATCGTATGCGACATGCATGGATCAATTCTGTGCGAACGCGAACGACACATATCGTCGCTGTTATTGCAGTTCTCGGTTTACCGAATTTCGTAATACCGAAAACGCACTGGACGAAGCAAAAACATTGCTGATGCGGTTCGAGGATAATAACCTTAACGCTGTTGACAAAAGCGCCGCCGAAGTTAACGCCATGTACACCGCCACGGTGGGCGAAGCCGCGATAAAAAACGATACCAGTGCGGCGGCAAAAATGCTGGACGAAATAAGCGATTTGTTATCCGGGAAAAAGAAAACAACATATTCATCGGGGTTGTCCTCGACTTCTCTGGGTGTTCTGTCTTTTGATTTTTCAACAGACATTGACGACATTTGGTCAGATGGGGGCAATTCTATATTTTCCACCGGACTTAACAGCCAGAATCTGTCGGAACTTGAAGGGGTCAGCCTGTATAACGCCGCGAACAAACAGTGTACTGATATTATGTCTGGCGATTGCGAAAGTTCGGCTGTGTTTAATATGGCGCGTTCTTCGTACAGTATTATGATTACCCAGGACTGTAACGCTTACCAGGCGAATGTGGATAAGAAAGTCGAATCTGTTAAACAAGCCGTCCGTACCGCGGAAAAATATCTGCGCGAGGCACGACTTGCCGAATATCACTCACACAATAATGCCAATGTTAATGAATGTATTACCAAGGTTCGTACGGCTTTGACGGCCGACACGGCATGTGGTGCAAATTATAAACGTTGTTTGGACTATACCGGTGCTTATATTAATCAGACCACCGGTGATGCGATTTATTCACCCCGGCTGTTCCAGTTAACCGATTTAATCAAATTATCCGGCGTCACTGACGGAAAAAGTGACATGGATGTTCTGGCTCAGAATCCAAAGTTTAATGATTTCTTGGAATCACGAAAAATATTTGCCAATGCAGCCTTGGATACATGTCGCGACATTGCGTCCACGGTATGGAATGAGTTCAAACGGACCGCATTAATAGAAATCGCCCAGGCCCAAGACGAGAAGATTGAAGAAGTCAAAATGTCATGCGTCAGCACCATGGCCGATTGCTATGATACCCAATCTTCGGCACTAAAGAGTTTTGATGATACAACCGCACAAATGGCGGGGGCAATATCTGCATACGCAGCAAGACAAATGTGTGTAGATAAGGTTTCGGCCTGTGCCGCGTTATATGGGAACGATACCCCATGCCAATTTAATAATGATGGGAAATTAGCAAATGCGAGTTCTTGTGGATTAACGGCTTTACTTAAATTCGTTGACACTGTTGATACTGTTCGCATTACCGAAGGTTGTGAAACCGCATTACAAAATTATGCCAAAGAATTATGTACACCAACATCCGGCACGATTGGATATCCATGGAATTGTCGATTGATGTCTGCCAAAGAAATTCAAAACAATTTGACCACAATGGCGGGTACATATTGTGATTTGGGTTCGAACGCCAATATGTCTGTCAACACCGAAACTATCATAGATGCTTTGGTAAGCGATATATCAATGCAACTTGCCGATGCCATGATGGACCAATGCCAGGCATTGGGCGGATTGTGGATAGAAGGAAACGGCTTCATCCCGAATAATTACAACGAACTAAAAGTCTATTACAGCACAGTGTACGGCAACAATCAAACATATGTCGAAAACAGCAGATTATATGGCCGTTGCATTGAAAGTACAACTCGTGTTCTATGCGAAGCGTATAATACAGATAATGATACAAAAACAACATTGACAACATATGATGCACTTAGAGACACATGTAATTTTAGTCAGGCATGGTATGAAAAGAAATGCACCGAAGAACTTGGTGGTGTTTGGGAAAATTCAACCTGCTATATTACGGAAGAGTAAAAAATGAAGAAGTATTTGACATTCATTTTATTTGCAATAACGACAACAACCGCAAATGCCGGATGGAATGGGGATTTTGTTGGTTGTGCAATGTTCACAAGGCTTTTTGGACTTGATGATTATTATTTTTGTGGTGCCCACGAAGCGAAATGTGCGAACGATTGGGCGGAAGAAGTTGAATTAAATAAATCTGTTAAATGGTTTAAAGATGGCGACCAACAGGAATTGGGTGACGACCATAAACGTTATTACTGTTGCTTTGGGGAAGTGAAAAGCAAACCAACCCAGAAAAAAGGTAGTGCCACCGGAACACCAGGAAAATGGGTTCGCGCGGATGATTGGTATAAAGTAGAACCAAAAACAATAAGTATTAATGGGGGGACTTGTTCGTATACTGAAAAAACCGATGTATGTGGTCGTGTCACAAATGATAAAGAAGAAGTATGTAAAGAACAACTTGAAAAAAATATTACTTGTCCTGAGGGGCAATACTTTCGCGAATCAAGTCAATCGTGTGCAACACTGTGTGAAACTGGTTATGCATATGAGTCTGCGAAATCTAACAACTGTGTCGAATGTCCGGAAACAAATACCCAGGGTGTTGTTGATGATGGATATGACAAAAATTATAAATTTGGGTATCCAGTGGAACCCGCGCACAGAATATGTCGCAAGTGCGATGCCAACAGTTTCTTTGACACAAATACAAAACAGTGTGTCCAGAAGGTGAGTTTGAAAAATTTATCGCCGGTTGATTTGCAATACGGCAGAAATGCCAATACCAGGGACAAGAAAGTTATGGACCAGTGCTGGACAAAATACGGCGAAGATTACAAGAAGTGCGTGTTAAACCAATAACAAAAACCGCCATTTTGGCGGTTTTTTGATTCTAAAACATCACAACAAACTGACAGATAATAGATATAAAAATCCAGCGTCCCCTATTCTACACCATTCAGGGTTTTCAACATTTTCAATATCATGTCGCGTTGATCATCGTTCGGTAATTTCCAAAACAACCTTATTAACTGTAATGTTTCGTTTTTCGATAATGGATCATCGTCTGATTGGTCCGCGACCCGCGCACGACGTCCAGAACGGGTTTCTTCGGGTGGATTACCGGGCAACCCCAGAAAGAAAAATGATACGGGGGTTTCCATGGCGGTACTTATCTCGAACAAGCGCGATGCAGATATACGATTCCCCGCCGTTTCATATTTTTGTATTTGCTGAAAAGATATTCCACATACATTGGCCAAATCTTTCTGGGACAGCCCCAACATAACGCGTCGCAGTTGCATGCGTTGACCAATATGTTCATCCACCGATGTTATTGTCACTTTTCTTCCGGCCATTTTTTCCCCGATCTGTTTTTGTTTACGAAATATTCCCTTTACACACCATAATATACAATTTTTGTTTTTATTTTGCAATCAAAAAACATATGTGATACCATGCATAATGTAGATTTTTATGAGGGAATTATGGCAAAACCGCTTGTTTTATGTATTATGGATGGGGTCGGCATTTCAAACGCGCGCGAACATAACGCGGTGGCGTTGGCAAAAATGCCCTATTTTGATTCTTTGATAAAAAAATATCCACATTCACGGTTAAATGCATCTGGTGCGGCGGTCGGGTTGCCCGACGGTATTATGGGTAATAGCGAGGTTGGCCACATAACCATCGGTTCGGGGCGTGTGGTAAATCACTTTTTACGTCGTTTTGAAATGGCGGATTGGGCCAAGAATAAAAACCTGAACAATTTTATATCGCGTGTGAATCGGCATGGTGGCGTTGTTCATATTGCGGGTTTAATGTCGGACGGTGATGTACATTCTGATTTGTACGAAATAATCGCTATTACGAAATATATTATGGATGCAGGATTACGGGTGTATATTCATTTTATTACCGATGGTCGCGACACCCCACCACACAGCGCGAAAAAATATTTATATAAAATAAAGCGCGAACTGGCGGACTATTTTGTAAATAATCAATTAATGTGGGGAACTGTTTCTGGGCGTTATTACGCAATGGACCGGAATAACAATAACGATCGCACCGAATTGGCATTTGATGCAATCGCAAACGCGTCTGCTGAATATCATGCACCAACGGTCGAAATGGCAATCGATGGCGCATATGCCCGTGGCGAAAGTGACGAATTTATCAAACCAACAATTATCAATGGCGATAAACCTATTACTAAAAATGATGGTTTTGTATTTGGAAACTATCGTTCCGATCGGGCGCGACAAATCGTTCGCGCGATGCTGGGGGTCGGTTGCGAAATGCTGTGCTTTTCGCAATATGGCGAAGGGCTGGACGAACACTGCCCCGCATTGTTGGACGATATTGATGTGCCAAATACACTGGGCGATTTATTGGCGAAACATGGGTTATCACAATTACGTATTGCCGAAACAGAAAAGTATAATCATGTGACCTATTTCATGGATGCCGAACGAAATATAGATTTCCCACACAGTAAAAAGATTCTTGTTCCGTCGCCCGATGTTGCAACATTTGACATGAAACCGGAAATGAGTGCGATAAAAATCACAGATAAACTTATTCCACAACTGGGCAAATATGATGTCGTGATATTGAACTATGCCAATGGTGATATGGTCGGTCATACTGGAAACGAAAAAGCAACAATAAAGGCAATGGAAGTATTGGACGAACAATTAGCACGACTTGTTCCGGCGGTATTGAAATTGGGTGGCGAATTGCTGATTACCGCCGATCATGGTAATGCGGAACAAATGTGGGACGATGAACACAATGCACCGCACACCGCACACACAACAAATCCTGTTAATTTGATTTATGTTGCCAATGATGCAAAACCGCTGCGTAACGGTGGATTGGCCGACATTGTACCAACAATGTTAAAACTTTTGGGAATTCCGCAACCGGCGGAAATGACGGGACATGCCCTATTCTGACTTTTTACGACGCGCAGCAAAAAACGAGCGTAATAATTGCGCACTTTCGTCCGCATATTCGGGCAACTGACGCACAGTGGGCAACCAAAGGTGTTTATCCGTGTCATATACCCGTGCGTTGGACAAAATACCCCCGCCCTTTTCATCGGTTGCTGCAAAGAAAACATTTTGAATCCGCGCAAACGATATTGCCGTTGCACACATAGCACACGGCTCCAGCGACACATAGATATCACAATCGTCCAGGAATTTTGTTCCCAGTTTCTTGCAAGCGCGGTTAATTGCGACTATTTCCGCATGTAATGTCGGATTTTTCTTTTTCTGGACCATGTTTTCGCCACGGGCAATGATTTTACCAGAACGCACAATAACCGCGCCGATTGGGACATCATCGTGTTTATATGCGCGCCGTGCCGAAATTAATGCTTGCTTCATAAAACTCATGAATTACACTGTAATACATGGAATCTAAATTGCAAATCATTTCTGGAACATATCGTGGGCGAAAATTGACACTGCCACGCGGGGCGCGCCCAACCCAGAATCGCGCACGAATTGCGCTGTTTAATATGCTGGAATCTGGAATCATTGCCCCAAGCGCAAAAATGATTGTTTGGGATGCGTTTGCGGGATCTGGCGCGTTCGGAATTGAATGTATTTCCAGATATGATGCAAGTGCCATATTTACAGACACCGCCCCGGAATCTATTGCCGCGATCCGCAAAAATATTACAGCGATTTCTGGGGACAATCGGTCGAAAATTGTACAAAATGATGCCATCGGCGCGATATCACAATTTGCCCCAAGGGCCAACATTGTATTTGTTGATGCACCATATGATGCCGCGGAATTGGGGCGTGCGTTTGTAAACAAATTGGGGCGTGTGGCAAAACCCGGCACTATATTAATCTGGGAACAGGAATCCACAAATTCCATTGAACCGAACCCGGAAACCTGGAACATACTGCGTGATAAAACATATGGTCGGGCCCGGTTTCTGATTTTATCGCGAAAATAATTAAAATTCCCTTGATTTTCCAGATATTTTGATAAATAATATGCCCCGCACGGCACCCTTGGAGGCCGCGCATAGTTTAACCAGAGCTATAAAAGGATTTAAAATGGCTATTGAAATAAGTGCAGAAATTCGCAATGTTGCCGGCAAGGGGGCCGCACGTAGCATCCGCAAAAACAGCAATGTTCCGGCGGTTATTTACGGTGAAAAGAAAGCCCCAGTTGCAATCGAATTGAACGGTCGCGACTTTGACATGTTGTTGAAAACACCGGCTTTGCGGACAAAATTATTTAATATTAAAACCAAAGATGGTGTCGAAGATGCCATGTTGATGGATGTTCAGTATCATCCGGTTTCCGATCGTGTTATCCACGCGGACTTTAAACGCATTAATGTCAAAGAACCGGTTAATGTGGTCGTTCCGGTCGAAGTTATCAATGTCGAAACATCCCGCGGAATTAAGGTTGGCGGTGTTCTGAACTTCGCTGTGCGTAAGGTTGCCCTGCGCGGTTTGGTCCAAGATATCCCAGAAAAAATCACAATCGATTTGACCAATTTGGGCATTGGTGAAACAGTCCATGGTTCCGATTTGGTATTGCCAAACGGTATTGAATTGGGCTTGCACCAGGCGGAATTGGCGTTCGCAACAATTGGTGGTAAAATGGCCGAAGAAACAGATAACAAGGCCGCCACTGCCGCAGCCACTGCTAATGCAGCAGCCGCGCCGGCCGCTGCGACCGCCGCGCCAGCCGCCAAGAAATAATTTATACATTATTTCATATAAAACCGCCCAAACGGGCGGTTTTGTTTTGATATTTTTATTCCCATATACTTGAAATCAATTTTTGATTAACTATATCTGTCATAACCAGAAATTCATAAGGAGTGAAAATTATGTCAAAAGTATTAGGTATCGATTTGGGAACAACCAATTCCGCCATGGCTTTCATGGACGGAACCGATCCAAAAATTATTGAAAATAGCGAAGGTCAACGCACAACACCATCTGTTGTTGCAATTACAAATAATGGCGAACAATTAGTTGGTATTACGGCCAAGAACCAGGCGGTCACCAACCCAACAAACACCATTTATGAAATCAAACGTTTGATGGGGTTGCGCTTTGACAGCCCGGCGGTTAAAGAAATCGAAAAACGCGTTCCTTACAAAATTGTTGCGGGCGATAATGGCGACGCATGGGTTGAAATTGATGGCAAGAAATATGCCCCGTCCCAGATTTCCGCAATGATTCTGTCTAAATTGAAAAAGGATGCGGAAAATTACCTGGGCGAAACAATTACCGATGCGGTTATTACCGTTCCGGCCTATTTCAACGATTCTCAGCGTCAGGCAACCAAGGACGCCGGTCGTATTGCGGGTCTGAATGTGTTGCGTATTGTTAACGAACCGACTGCGGCTGCATTGGCCTATGGTTTGGATAAAAAGAAAGATGGGACCATTGCGGTATATGACCTTGGTGGTGGTACATTTGATATTTCTATATTGGAAATTGTTGATGGCGTGTTCGAAGTTAAATCGACAAATGGCGATACCGCGTTGGGTGGTTCGGACTTTGATGCCCGTGTTTTGAAATATTTAATCGATGAATTCAAGGCACAAAGTGGTATCGATTTGTCTGGCGACAAATTGGCGTTACAGCGTTTGAAAGAAGCCGCCGAAAAAGCAAAAATCGAATTATCGTCGAAAACTTCGACCGAAATCAATTTGCCGTATTTGACGGCGGATGCAACGGGGCCAAAGCACTTTACCACAACACTGACACGCGCTAAATTGGAATCGTTGGTTGATGATTTAATCCAAAAAACCATTGAACCATGTCGCAAAGCATTAAGTGATGCGGGTATTGATAAATCACAAATCAGCGAAGTTATTTTGGTCGGTGGTCAAACCCGTATGCCGAAGGTTGTTGAAACGGTCAAGGAATTCTTTGGTCGTGAACCGCACAAGGGTGTGAACCCGGACGAAGTGGTGGCCCTGGGTGCCGCAATTCAAGGCGGCGTTCTGAAAGGCGATGTCAAAGATGTCCTTTTGTTGGATGTCACCCCGTTGTCGTTGGGTATTGAAACATTGGGTGGTGTGTTTACGCGTCTTATTGACCGCAACACAACAATTCCAACCAAGAAATCCCAAGTGTTCAGCACCGCCGAAGATAACCAATCGGCCGTGACAATTCGTGTGTTCCAGGGCGAACGCGATATGGCCGCAGACAACAAGTTGCTGGGTCAGTTTAATTTGGAAGGTATCGCACCGGCACCACGTGGTATGCCACAAATCGAAGTTTCGTTCGATATTGACGCAAACGGCATTGTGCATGTTTCCGCCAAAGATAAAGGCACCGGCAAAGAACAGGCTATTTCTATTAAATCGGATGGTGGTTTGTCCGAAGATGAAATCAAGCGCATGGTTGATGAAGCCGCCGCGAATGCCGATGCCGACAAGAAAAAACGCGCGTTGGCCGAAGCACGCAATAACGCCGAAGCCGCAGTGTTCGGTATTGAAAAATCATTAAAAGAACACGGCGACAAAATTAGTGAAGCGGAAAAAACAGCAATAGAAGAAGCCAAGAAAGCATTATCTGACGAATTGGCGAAACCGGACACTACGGCGGAATCTTTGAAAGAAAAGACGGACGCGTTAACCGAAAAAGCCATGAAGTTGGGTGAAGCGGTCTATAAGGCACAACAGGAACAATCCGCACAAAACGCACCAGAAGATAAAAAAGACGATGGTGCAACCGATGCCGATTTTTCTGAAAAGAAATAATTTGGTTGTTGGTGTAATTTGTTGTAAAAAAAAAACCGTCCAGTTTTGGACGGTTTTTACTAACCATTATTTCACTTCCCCAATATATACACCCATATCGTGTGCGATTTCCAGCAATGGATCATTTTCTGATACATATGCGTTTGATGTGAACAATTTTGGAATATTTGGGTCATTTATACATTCACCCGCATTGGCAAATTCCGCCAGTGATACCGTCTTTACCACACCATTTTGTAATGCGGTCATTACGTATGTTTCATTGTTTTCAATCGCATTTAGTGCCGTGTCCGCCATTGCGGTTGCCAACAGACGGTCAGACGCAGTTGTGTCGCCAGAACGTTGAAGGTGTTCTGGAAATGCCGTACGATTTGGAATGCGTGCGGCGGTTAATGCACGGGATACCATATCGGCGGGTTTCCCCGAATGGCCGCGGATGGTTATCCCCTCGGCTACCATAATAATTCCATAATCATTTGGTGAATTTTTAATATGCTTTATTAATGCATCGGTATTAAACTTTATTTCCGGTATTAAAATTGCCGATGCGCCCGCGGCAAGTCCCGCATTTAAAGCCAATGCGCCACAATCGCGCCCCATTGATTGAACCACGAACCAGCGGTGATGACTGCGTGCAGTTAACATTAATTGGTCACAATATTTTGTTAATTGTTCCACCGCCGTATCAAATCCGATTGTACGGTCGGTCAACGGAATATCCATATCGATAGTCTTTGGAATGCAAACCAGTTGTACATCGCGATAAATTTCACGATTTGCCCACGCCAGTGATAACGAACCATTGCCCCCGATTAAAATCACCGCATCCAGTTTCAATTCGCGTATAGAACTGTAAAGTTTTTTATTAAACGCCACAAGCGATCCCGTATGTGCCGCTGTTTCAAAATTCAATGCACCCGCATGACCGTTACGCAGGAAACTTCCCGCGATGTGCGTATATTCAATCGGTAAAATATCGTCGTTTAATTCAATAAAACGCACTGGCGACGACACCAAACCATCGGTCCCGTCAAGAATACCAAAAACACGCCATCCACGCAGGTGTGCACCACGCATAATGTGCCATATCGCAGTATTCAGACCACTGCAATCGCCCCCGGTTGTCAAAACCCCTATTCTTTTCATATTTTCCCCCACTTTTCCCAACATTATACCATAAAATATATTGACAAAGAATAGTTTTTTGTAGTATTTTGTCCAATATTCAGTATCAGGAGAATATTTATGTCCAGTAAAAATAATATGGGTAAGACAAAACGTTCAACCGACGATATGATTGATGATGCAATTGCACAGCAAAATGACTGGTTGGAAAACCGTCGCTCATATGCGCGCCGGTTTCTTAAAACGCTTAATATTTTTGCGCGTCCAAAAGATGAAAATAATACACCGGCCAAGAAAGAAACTAAAAAAGAATCACATTATCCATTGCGTGCGTTTTGGTTCCCTATTCTGTGTGCTATAATTGTTATATTAATTGCCATATGGGTTATGTTCGTCCGCACTAATGCACCGCAACGCGTCGTTATTGTGCCGGTTGTCCCAGATTCAATTACACGCGTTATATCGGAAAAAGAAGCACCTGCTTTTGACATTGTGCGTATCCAACCCGATGGAAATATTGTTGTTGCTGGACGATGGGCACCGAACAAAAGTGTATCTATCGCAATAAATGGTAAAATTGTCGCGACCGAGCAAACAAACAACGACGGCGAATTCGTCTATGCTCCAAAGAAACCGTTGGCCGCCGGAAACTATACCTTGTCTTTGATTGGTGTCGGAACGAACACAAAATCATCAGACAAGGTTTTTTTGTATGTATCTGATGAAGGTTATGAAAATAGTGTTTCATTATTGATGACCAAGAAAGGCAGCACATTGTTACAAACACCGACCGTCCTGCGTGATGGTGATTTGGCGGTGTCAAAGATTGATTATCTGGAAAATGGCCGTATCGTTGTGACAGGCGACGCAATGCCACGTCTGCGCGTATCATTGTGGTTGAATAATACATACATGGGATATGCACATGTATCTGATTACCGCCATTTTGGGTTGGGTGCCGATGTTGGAAAATTGGAAAGTGGCAAAGAATATGAATTGTCGGTTCGCCTGCACGATGGTGACGGCAATACTGTGACCAGTGTAAATCACAAATTTACAATGCCCGAAATGACCGGGGCTGATGATACATTCTATACCGTGCGGCGTGGCGATTGTTTATGGATAATTGCGCGCAACTTTATGCGTCGCGGAATTTTATTCAGTATAATTGCTGATAAAAATCATATTGAAAATCCGGACCTTATTTATCCGCAACAGAAATTACAAATTCCAGTGACAAACAAACAATAAAGAGCAGAACGAAAATGACTTCAAAAGGCGTCAAAGAAATTATAAAATTTCTGCAGCACGATTATCGCGCCAATATTACTAAATCACAGTACGAACAACTTATTTACCTGCGTGGGGTTGAATATTACGGTGTTCGCACATTAAGAAAAGTATTCGGTATTGCTATTTCTGCATGTGCATATCCGGAATGTGAGTATTGCCATAAACCAATCACAAACATTGATGATTTAACCATAGATCATACGGTCCCGCGTTCGCGTGGCGGTTCAGATGCGATTGAAAATTTGCAACCTATGCACGGAAAGTGCAATTCAGACAAAGGATGCACTATGCCGACAACGCACCCAAGTCAAAGTGCATCTTTGACTAAACCAAAGCATCCAAAACATCGTTCAGTGAAAAGACCACCGCGCAACGAAAATATATGCGGGCGCGACATTGATGAATTAGCGCAAAAATGCGAACGCGTCGACAACATATACCGCTATCGTATTTCCGCGATGCGTCGGAAAAAGTGCAAATAACACATTTACACTGGACATTAATATCTTGATGATATAGAATCATTTTCACTATCGCGGGCGTGGTATAATGGTAGCACGTCAGCTTCCCAAGCTGAAGACGAGGGTTCGATTCCCTTCGCCCGCACCACCCGTCTTTGCTGACGCAAAGCCGCGGTTAGTGTTGCGACGATTAGAGATGCAGCAGCGCGATGTCTTATCTTGCCAAAACCCCAAAATTTGTCAGAAAAAATCGTTTACATTTTGTGTTAAACACGCTATATTGTACCGGCAAAACAAGGAAAGATTTAATGTCAGCAGAACCTAATCGCAATTTGATTTCGGATAATTATGATTGGTACCTTAGCCGGGTTTTACCGGTGGTTTCGCGTCGGGCAATTCAGCCAAAGTATGGTTATCATGGGCTTTATACGCATACATCTGCCGTTGTATTTCGTGGCATAGACTATGCACTGTCGGCACAGGAAAACCCGATGCCAGTCGTGTTGGCTTGTGCATTTCATGATATGGCGCGCACAAATGATGGGCCGGATATTCGTCATGGGGAAAACGCGATTCCTATTATCAAAAGTATTCTTCACGACTATTTGCCGGTATCGCCACTGGAGGCAAAGATGATAATAAACGCGGTCAAAAATCACCCTTTTGGCATGGTGGCCCCGGACTATGTTTCGGCGTGTTTGTATGATGCAGACCGAACACGACTGGCATGGGAATGCGGATACGAAGCACGATTTTTTACCACCGACCGCGCAAAAAGTATCGCATCAGACGACGCAACAAAATACATAAAGTTCATGAATGAAACCATGTCAAAATATGCCCACGGGATTATAAATCACCTGGATATGCAGTATTAGTTATACTGTGGATTTTTTCATATGGGAAAAATCGCCGAATTTATTTGACTTTCATGAAATTTCGGGTAATAATAGTCCCGCAAATCCCAAAGATTGCCATTCGAATCAGACCAGTACGCGGTATGCGTGTGGAACATCATCCGGCGAGTTTTCGCCCTTGGTGGCGGTTTTCTTTGTGGATAAAACAGTTTTATAAACAAAACACATAAGGAGTGTAAAACATGGCTACTGTTATCAGATTAGCACGTTACGGGGCAAAGAAACGCCCATATTATCATGTTGTTGTTACGGATTCACGCAATGCGCGTAATTCTGGCAACATTTTGGCTGTCGTTGGTAAATATGACCCAATGCAAGCAAAAGACAGCGATAAACGCGTTATCTTGAAAATCGATGAAGTCAAGGCGTGGATGGCCAAGGGTGCAAAACCATCTGACCGTGTTTATAAGTTCTTGGTAAAGGCCGGGTTAGCGGCTGCTAAACCGATTCCGGTTCAGACAAAGAAAAACCAACCGTCTGAAAAAACACAGCAGAAAATTAAAGACAAAGAAGCAAAACTGGCCAAAATAGCCGAAGAAAAAGCTGCCGCAGAAGCCGCAGCCAAGGCTGCAGCAGAAGCACCAGCGGAAACACCAGCGGAATCAACGGCCGAATAATGCCAGCAAAAGAACAGCGGAAAGATCAAGTCGCACAATATTGCATTCGGATTCTGGAGCGCCATGTGTTCGCCCAGTTGTCCTTCTTAACCAAGGAAGATCGCGACATTGTGTATGACAGCTATGTCCAAAATATTGGCCAAATGATCCAGTACGCAGTGCAACACAACATCGATGTAGAACAGTATTTCCGGGAAATCAAGAACATACTGTTAAAATCTAAAAATGTCCGCGAACGAACACGATAAAATCTTGGTCGGTAAAATCGTCGCCCCCCAGGGCATTCGGGGCGATGTTCGTGTTCAGACATATAGCGAAAATCCGGTGGATTTCAGAACATTCAATGTGATAAGCAATCGTTTTGATGAAAAAGATTTTCGCTTTATTCGTGTTGTGCCAAATTCGACCGTAATAATTGCACACATTAACGGGTTTGATGACCGCAACGCGGCCGAAACACTGCGCGGGACCGAGTTGTTTATTGAACGTGGCACCCTGCCCGCACCCAGCGATGGCGAATATTACCAGGCGGATCTGATCGGATTTTCGGTTGTTCGCGATGACAAAAAAATCGGAATTGTTGTTGGTTTTCAGAACTTTGGCGCAGGCGATATAATAGAATTAGATAATGGCAATTATGTTTCGTTCATAGGCGCCGATGTTGATATGAAAAATAAAGAGATTAAATTATGATTAGTACAACAGTTAAAAAGGAAACACAAGATACAAACAAATCTGAATTGATGCGCTTTTTATCGGCAAAAAATGTTATTATTGTACATCCAGACCAACATATTGTGGCCCAAATTGTAAAAAGTTTGGAAAAAACCAAATAAAAAGGAATTGCGCACAATGTTTATCCCAAAACCGTTTGTTTTTACAAGCATGATTAATCCAGGCGGAACCACCAAAGTCTATTTACCTGGCCAGTCATGTATTATGCGCAACATCGATGGTTTGCCGGTGAACACGCATGAAATCGTCTGTGTTCATTCGTGCGAACAATTTTTTTCGTACCCTACGATTGGATACGGCATCAGATGTATTCCAGAAGATGCAACATGTCCGTTTGGTGGATGGTGCCGCGGTGCGCGCATTGTTGTAAACGGTAAAATGACCAAACATAGTATCGATATGAACTATCAATTAGTACGAAATTTAAACAAACCACAGAAAACGAAATAAAATGCACTTTAACATACTGACCATTTTTCCAGAAATGTTTCCCGGCACACTTGGGGCCGGTGTGGTTGGACGCGCATTGGGAAAAGGTATTTGGTCGTATGACACCATTAATATTCGTGATTTTGCCGTAAATAATTATGGCAGTGTTGATGACGAACAGTTTGGCGGTGGTGCGGGGATGGTTATGCGTCCCGATGCATTGGGCGACGCGATTGATTCAATCAAAAATCGCGGTAAAATCATATTCTTTTCGCCGCGTGGCCCGACATTAAACCAAAAAATGGTGCGTGAGTTTGCGGCGGACAAAGACGCGATATACACCCTGCTCTGTGGTCGGTACGAAGGAATCGATCAACGTGTTATCGATGAATATGATATAATGGAGTTGTCTGTCGGGGACTATATACTGTCAGGTGGCGAAATTGCCGCGCAAGTTTTTATTGACAGTTGCGTTCGCGTGTTAGATAATGTGCTGCACGGTGGGACCGAATCCACCGAAAATGAAAGTTTCGAAATCGGCGGGTTGGAATGGCCGTTGTATACCCGACCGTCAGTATGGCGTGGACGTAATGTCCCAGAAGTCCTGCTGTCTGGTCACCACGGCAACATAGAACGGTGGCGGAAACAACAATCGGACGAAATAACCAAAGAACGTCGTCCGGACTTAATAAAGGAAAACAAGAAATGAGTATCTTGAAAAAAGTAGAGGCCGCAAATATCGCAAAAGTCGCGGCAGATAAAAAAATCCCAGACTTTAAAGCCGGGGACACTGTAAAAGTTCATGTAAAAATTAAAGATGGCGACAAATTCCGTATCCAGGTATTCGAAGGTGTCGTTATCGCCCGCGATGGTGGAAATGGAAACAACGCATCGTTTACGGTTCGTCGTGAATCTTATGGTGTTGGCGTTGAACGCAAATTTCCACTTTATACACCAGCGATTGAAAAAATCGAAAAGGTTCGTATTGGTCGCGTCCGCCGCGCAAAGTTGTTCTTTTTGCGTGGTTTGTCGGGCAAAAAGGCGCGTATTGTCGAAGATTTGTCTGCCACATCCGCGGAAAAATCCGAAAACAAATAATCAAACGATTTGTTTTACCTGGTCCCGCAATTGCGGGACTTTTTTATTGTACGATTTATCAATTTGACATTACAGATATGCAAATGTAAAATACATGCTATGAGAAAAATAATCGCATTTTTTATGTTGCTGTTCGTTTTTACAAACGCGTATGCATTTATTGACCGTGGTAATGCAATTATAACTGTTTTAGACAAGGCCGCTGGAAAAACATACACAATGACAATTCCCGTGGAAAACGATGTCAAATATGAAAAATTGAATCTGAATGTGCGCGCATGCAAACAAACAGATCCTTTTATGCCTGAAAATGCGTATATGTTTATCGAAATCACGAACAACAACAATGAAAAAATATTCAGTGGCTGGATGAATAAAAACGCACCTGGTGAAAACCCGTTACAAAATGCTGACTATGACATATGGCTGGTTCGGTGCGAATAGTTCTGTTTTTATGGGGGAAAATATGAAATCTGTATTGAAATTTATGTTGGGTATCGCGGTTTTACTTGTTGCGTTTTTTGTGTTTTTTTGCACGCAACGATCGAACGATTTATCAACCGGAAATCTGGAAAATTGGTTAGCGGCATCGACCGATCAGCGCACTACCGTTGCCAAAGTTGCCGTCGCTGGCGATGGCGACATTAACCTTATTGTTGCATGTGTGAATAAAATGGCCACACTGCCCGGCGCACGTGAAATGATTGTCCGTGACGCAATTTCATTGTGCCACACGGGAATCATACTCAAAGAAAACATATAAATTATGAAAAACTGGGCGATTTTCGTATTAATTGCTTTTTGTATTGTGGATGCCGGTGCCGCGACAATCGGCGATAAATATGTCGGTAAAAAGTATGTGAATAATCCCCTGGGCGAAGGATTTGGCATCGACGCGGATCCATTGATACGAACCGATGCCTTTGATTGCACAACATTTGTGGAAACCGCCCTGGCTGATGGCGACATCCAACGGCTTAATAAAATAAGATATAAAAACGGGTTCGTTAACTTTGTTAATCGCAATCATTTTGTTGAAACAGACTGGTTGCCAAATAATTCCGATATTTTAACAGATGTGACAAAGAAATATGGTCGAACCGCGGTGCGACATGTAAAAATAGATCGTGCAAATTGGCTTAATAAAAATTATGGTATCGAAAACCGGGCCCCACAAAAATCGGTAAAATTGGGCTATATTCCATACAGCAAAGTCCGGAAAATCGAAAACACAGAACCCCTGGTCGTATTATTTATCGGCGATAAATATAAGACCGATGATACATTGGGGACAGATTTAGCTGTGATGCACATGGGTTTTTTGTTGCCTGGGGGTATATTACGACATGCGTCATCCGACCGCGGTCGTGTTATTGATGTCGATTTTTACGAATATGTTGCAAATCGACAAAAATCGCCCCATAATCTTGGCGTTATGCTATTGGAAATAAAAAATGACAAATGATAAATTGATGCGTATTGATATGGGCAGATTAAATACGAATCTGGCCCCGGATTATGATGACAAAGCCACACTTTGCCTGGGCATAGAATCGTCATGCGACGAAACATCGGCCGCAATTGTCGATTCTAACCGTAATATTTTGTCTCATATTATTTATTCACAAATTCCAGAACATCAGAAATATGGCGGCGTTGTGCCTGAATTGGCGGCACGCGCACATATATTAGCGATTGATGAAGTAATCAAAAGAACACTTGAAAACGCCGACAAAACGATAAATGACATCGATGTTATTGCGGCAACCGCGGGTCCGGGGTTGATTGGCGGTGTGTTGGTCGGCTGGATGGCGGCCACGGGTATTGCACAGGCAACCAACAAACCATTGGTTGCGGTGAATCATCTTGAAGGGCACGCACTGGTTCCACGTCTGCATGCGGCATCGGCGACCGGTATTGACGAAAAAACATCTGTGGAATTTCCTTACCTGCTTATGTTGGCATCGGGTGGTCATTGCCAAATTTTACTGGTTCGTGGTGTTGGAAAATATGAATTAATCGGTCAAACGCTGGACGACAGTGCCGGCGAAGCATTTGACAAAGTTGCAAAAATGTTGGGACTTGGGTATCCCGGTGGGCCAATTGTTGATAAACGCGCCCAAATGGGCAACCCGAATGCGTTCGATTTCCCGCGCCCCCTATGCGACAAACCGGGATGCGATTTTAGTTTTAGCGGTATAAAAACCGCAGCACGTGTATTTCTGGACCGTGTTTCGGAATCGGCGCGTGATGACAAATTTATAAATGATTTTTGTGCATCGTTCCAGGCATCCGTGGTTGATTGTATAATAAACCGACTGGGGCATGCATTTGCCGACAAACGCGTTCGTAGTGCGGCACCAAAAACACTTGTTGTGGCCGGTGGCGTTGCCAAAAACAGTGCTATTCGTGCCGCAATGGAAGCATTGGCACACAAACACAATGTTATCTTTGCCGCACCACCAATGAATTTATGTACAGATAACGGCGCAATGATTGCATGGGCCGGACTGGAAAATTACCGCATCGGGAACATTGTGCGCGAACCGGTTGCACCCCGCCCCCGCTGGCCATTGACGGAATTGTAAACCTTGAATTTTTGTGGTTTTGTGTTATAATTCAACACATGACAAAATCTGAAGAATTTTATGCCGGCATAAACAAATTGGCTGATTATGACAACCAGTCTAAACAGTTGATGTTGTACGCAATGGAATTTAGCGATGTTTACAACGCGCGCTTTACTTTGCCAGAAATGGTATATCTGTTGCGCAACGCGTACAAGGAACGGCTGACCCATTCAGCGGTTCTGGGCGAAAAATTTATGCGACCAAACACCGATCCAACAAGTGGTTTTTGTTTAATAACAAGTTATCTTATATACACACTGACCGGTGGCGAAAATGTGTGGGAAATACATGGCGCCCGTCCATTGCATTGGTGGTTGTATCACAAACAAACCGGTAAAATTTTTGATATAACATATTCTCAATTCAAACCAACAATGTTGCATAACCTGTACCAAAACGGGTCTGTTTTTCATCCAGATGAACAATTGACCGAAATGTTGAAACAACGCGCCAAAACATTGGCGCATCGCGCGGGGCTGGAATAAAATGCAACGGCCAGAACCCGCCATTTCACCAAATACCATTTTCAGCGTTTCTGACGCATCTGCATTACTCAAAGGCGTCGTAGAAACCGCGTTTCCACGTATAAAAATTCGTGGTGAACTGTCACAAATTACGCGCGCGACTTCGGGACATATGTACATGACGATAAAAGATTCCGGGGCCGCAATTTCTATGATTATATGGCGCGGCACCCCGGTTGCTTTTAAGTTGGAAGAAGGACTAGAGGTCATAGTCACCGGCCGTTTCACAACATATCCCGCACGCAGCAATTATCAAATTGTGGTCAGCGAAATTGAAATGGCGGGCGTCGGCGCAATTCTTAAAATGCTGGAAGAACGAAAGCAAAAATTATCCCGCGAAGGATTATTCGACGCATCGCGTAAAAAGCCCCTGCCACGTCTGCCACAAACAATCGGTGTCGTGACCAGTCCGACCGGTGCCGCGTTCCAAGATATTCAGAATCGTCTGCGCGAACGGTTCCCTGTTCATGTATTGCTGTACCCCGCCACGGTCCAAGGGGCAACCGCCGCAACCGAGGTTGCCGCCGGAATTGAATATTTCAACCGCATGAATAATGTCGATGTCATTATTGTCGCGCGCGGTGGCGGCGCACTGGAAGACTTGTTGCCGTTTTCCGAAGAAATTGTTGTTCGTGCCGCCGCGGCAAGTCACATTCCGTTGATTTCCGGTGTTGGGCACGAACCTGATTGGATGCTTATTGATTTTGCGGCCGATGTGCGCGCGCCAACACCAACCGGCGCCGCAGAAATGGTTGTGCCAACGAAACTGGCGTTAACCCAGGAAATTGATAATTTATGGCATCGGTTATCAGGCGCATTTATGACCCGATTGGGACATGCCAAACAACGCATCGAATCTATTAATATAAAAAGTCCGCACCAGGTTATTATGGAACATCAGCAACGCGTTGATGACACCGCACGAACAATGGATATACTTATGTCTACAAAAATACAAAACGCACATCAAAAAATGGCGTTGTTTATCGGGTTTGATAACATCTTAGACCAACGAATGGGCGCGATGGCTCAATCAATTACGCACATGGGGCAAATGCTAAATAGTTTAAGTTATAAGAGTGTTCTGTCCCGCGGATACGCGATTGTTCGCGACAGTAAAAACAAAATTATTACGCGCAGTGACGGCGCCACCCCCGCCAGCATTGAATTCACTGATGGAGTGTTGAAGTTATAAGGGGGGCAACATGATTTACACGGGCTATTGGGCAAAAATCAATGACTATATTGCCGATGAACTAACGCCGGTTGGTATTTCCGGTTGGTCGCCAGATGGGTATACTGGTAAGACATATAAGAAACTGGCCCCGAAATATTCGTGGTGGCACGAATGGCATGACAAAAACTTGTCCGAACAATGGTACACAAAGAAATATTATGAAACGGTGTTAGACAAATTAAATCCTGATGCGATCGCAAACGAATTACAAACACTTGGCAAAAATGTTGTATTGCTCTGTTTTGAATCCCCAGACAAATTCTGTCATCGACATATTGTCGCAAAGTGGTTGTCTGAAAAAGCAAATATAACTGTTATGGAATATAAATTTTTATCGAAACAAGCACAACTAAAACTGTAATTACTTAATCAATGTTTTTGCGGTGGCAATGGATTCAGGTGTTATTTCCGCACCACTTATTATCCGCGCAACCTCAGCCACCCGTTCGTCCCCGGTGATTTCGCACACAGTTGTTGTTGTCTTATTATCACGAACACTTTTTTCAATCTTGAAATGATGATCGGCAAAACCGGCAACCTGGGCAGAATGCGTGACGACCAATGCCTGGGCAGATTCTGCTAGTTTATTTAAACGCAATCCGACCGCCGATGCGGTCGCGCCACTGATTCCCGTATCAACCTCGTCAAAAACGAATGTATGTGCACCGGTATCCGTTATTAAGACAACACGCATCGCCAACATTAAGCGTGCCAATTCCCCACCAGATGCCGATTTATGCAGTGGTGCAAATGGCGACCCGGGATTTGTTTTTATCATAAATGTGATGTCATCAACACCGGTCGCAGTTGGATCAGTTTCCATCCGTTCAACCATAAAATCTGCGTTGCCTAACTTAAGGTCAGGAAATTCACCCCGTAAACGCTTTCTTAATTCTTCGGCAGCAGCCAATCGCGCCGTGGTTAATTTAGATGCACACGCGTCAAATTTCGCACGAAAAACATCAACATCATGCGTAAGTTTCTTTAATGCCGCATCGGAATTATCAATTGTTTCCAGTTGTGCGGACATTTGATTCAATTTTTCAGGCAGTTCATCCGCAGAAACACGATGCTTTCGCGCGGCCGCACGAATAGCAAATAATCTTTCCTCGATTTCATCAACACTGGTCATATCCATGTCGGGCGTTGTCACGTGCGCGGCAACATCCGCCAATACGTCCGCCACTTCGTAAAGTTTTTCGATTTGGTCCGCATATGGGTTTGGTTCGGTCTTTATTCTTTCCAAAATGTGCGCCACATCAAATACAAAAGAATCCAGTGATTTACCATTCGGATTCATCGCCGCATTCGCTTCAGATACAATTGCTGCGTTTTTTTCCGCGTTCATAATCGCAGTGCGTTTGTCGGATAATTCAGATTCTTCCCCGGTTCGCACATTAAGCGCACGCAATTCCGCGACATTGTGTTCAAGATATTCGCGCTCGTCCGCCGCACGTGCAACTATTTCGCGCAATTCGTGCAATCGTAAATCCGCAGCGTGATATTCGCCGTACGCGTTGTGCGTGTCCGTCAACAAATTGGAATACCCAGGAATATTAGCAATGGCAAATTCATCCAGTGCCGCAAGGTGTGTTGATTGGTCCAACAAGCGATGATTCGCAAATTGGCCGTGTATTTCCACCAATCCATCGCCAACAACATGCAATACCCTGACCGACACCGGAATATCGTTTATCCATGCGCGACTTTTGCCGTCCGCCGACAATGTGCGACGCAAAATAAGATTATCGTCCGCATCGATGCCATTTTCGGTCAAAATCGCACGAACAGCATCGGGGACATTATCAAATTCCGCGGATACCGATGCCACATCACACCCAGAACGCACCAATCCCACATCCGAACGCGCACCCAGTGCCAATGACAACGCGTCCAACAAAATACTTTTACCCGCGCCGGTTTCACCAGTCAAAATATTAAGCCCCACGCCGAATTCTATGTTCAGTTTTTCAATTAATACTATATTAGAAATGTTTAGTGCGGTTAACATGCCGGAATTATACCCAAATCACCATGAAAAATTCAAGGATTTTTACAGTTTTTCCAACACCCAATCATGCAACCACAAAATACATGTCTCGATTTGGTATTCTGGGTATATTTGATGCATCAGTTTTTCGTATTCGGTTAACTGCGCAACATATTTATCACGACGCGCACGCTTATCTATGTCTGTTTTATAATCCAGGATACGAACTATTTTATTTAGATCGTCTATGACCAAACGATCAATACGGCGACTTACAAATTCACCATTTATGATGCCCGCGACCGGAACCTCTGTTCGTGCGTTTTCGACAAAAAACACCGATAAACCATCACATGATTTTACATGATTTTCAAGTTCACAATCTACTTTACCACAATCAGATAATGTACGAACAAATGCCAATTTTTTATGCATTTCGTTTCCGGAATCTGTTGCGTATTTTATCGCATCATATTCATCTAAAAGTTCGGTTAAATTATTTGCCATGTATTATCCTGATGTTATCTTCTTTGACAACCGCATCGCCGAGTGTTCCAAGCGCATCCCACAGCAATGCGTACCATGATTTTTCGTTCGCGTTCTTGTCCGATGTATGCCCATAGATATAAAGTTCATCCCGGGCGCGCGTCATTGCAACATAAAGCAACCTGTAATATTCGGCAAAACGAATATTCGACAGTGCGTCTGTTGCGGTTTCAAGATTTACGCTGGGTACCTGGCGTGGAACCCAAAGCCATGCCGGCGGTATATTTGGATCATATTCCATATCTTTTGGCATTATGTCCGATGTTATTGGGACAACATTATCGCCCCGCGGAACCCGCAGGGTATCAATCAGAAACACAACCGGTGCTTCCAGTCCCTTGCTGCCATGAACGGTCGCGATCCGAACACCGGTCGATGCATTTATATCGCGTTTTATTTCGGAACCACCGGTTATGAACCATTTAAGAAAATGTCGCAATGTGCCAGGCTGGGTCCGTTCGTATGACAGACACAGTGTCATAAATTCTTCTAAGGGGTCTATTACCTGGGGCCCCAATGCGGACACAAAACTTTCCCGCACACCGGAATCAAATATCCTTGAAAAAAACGAGTATGGCGCCATGGATGCCGACATATCAACAATAGATTTCAATCGTCCATGCACATCCGGATATTTTTGTTCCAGAGCATCAAAAACTGTCATTTCTGATGTATTACCGACGCCATTTTTTGCCGTATTTTTTATTTTACATAAATCAAAAATATCGGCTTCGGTCAATCTGAAAATTGGACTTTTCAACACACAACATAAACTATAATCATCGGCCGTATTAAGACAGAATCTAACAAGATTCATAAGATCGCGTATTGCCGGAAACATTGGCAAAATAATGCGGTCTGTGCCAGCAACTTCGATATTTCGTTTCTTTAATGCCGTGACCAAAGGAACCACCATTGGATTACGATGCTGGACAAGCACCATTATGTCCCCTGGTTTATATTTTCCAGCGTCAAGTATCGATTTTATTTTGTCTGCTATGATTGAAACATATTGCTGGGTGTCGATACCGTCACCTTTTTTGGACATCATTTTTTGTAATTCGACAAGTCCGTCACCATCGCCACGAAAACAGACGTGATTATTATTGTGAAACCCCGTTGTTGCAATTACATCCGGATTGCCAAAAAACTCGTCCACTGTATATAAAATCGATGGCAATGAACGGAAACTCTGTGTTAATGGTATTTCACTTATTGTCCGCAAATTAGCCTCTATTTGACGTTTTATATCGTCACGACTGGCTGCAAAAGCGCGCGAATCCGCGCCCTGGAAACCATATATCGATTGTTTTGTGTCCCCCACTACAAACAATGTATGTATATCGTGTTTGGTATCACCATTTACAAAAAAATCACCGACCAGCATACGCAAAATATCCCAATGCAACGGCGATGTATCCTGGGCTTCATCAACCAAGATATGTGACAACGAAAAATTTAATTGCGACAGCACCCAACCCATAACATCCGGTTTGGAAAAAAGTTTGCGTGTGCATAACACCAAATCATCAAAATCCAGCAAATTGCGCTGACGCTTTATATCACGATAAATATTTGTAAATGCCGCGGCTAAATCAAACAGCGCAACCGAATTCATAAAAATGTCCGCATTTATGTTATATTGATCGACATCGAAAACACGCGATTGTTCGTTGATCAAAAAACCTTGTTTTTGTATATGTTTTATCGGAGTTCTGTCTTTTGTCAAATATGCCGTCTTGTATTCATCAAAATCTATTGTTTTATCAATATACTTTTTTGTTAAATCAAACACCTTCATAAGGTACGCCGGCTGATTACCATCCGCTTTTATCTTGGCATCCAAGAAATCTGCTATTCCGCGCAGTTCAGATTCCGGTACATCTATAACAGGGACCGAATCCAGTTTAAGAAATTTTCGCGTTGTATCAATAAAGTATTTGCGATACTCTTCGATATTATCAACCATAAAAAAGTATTCGTATTGTTCGCTTAAAGTTTTCAGCAAAAGAGAAAGTCGTTGTTCACTTAACACATTCACAATACGCGCGAACGCATCGCCAACACGACCATATTTAGCTGGTTCCAAATCAGACGCGTTTATAAGACGATCAAATGCCTCGTACTGCAAAACACGTTGATTCACATCAGACACCAATGTCCATGATGGGGATATGCCCGCCTCTAGCGGGAAGCGGCGCAATATTTCTTCGCAAAAACTGTGTATCGTTTTGATTTCAAGATTATCCGGATGATCGATATACCAAAAGAAAACAGATCGTGCATGAGCAATATCATCAGCCGTCGCAGGTTTATTAAGCGCAACATCTTTCAATAATTCCACTAATTCTTCATCTGAGGCAACCGCCCAATCCCGCAATGCCCGCAAAATACGGTTGCGCATTTCACCCGCCCCGGCATTAGTGTATGTAAGGCATAATATTCCACTGTGTTCGATATCATCAGATCTGAACAAAATTCGCAATAACCGCTGGACCAGAACACTTGTTTTGCCGGTACCAGCATTCGCCTGGACCCACACATTTCTGGACGGATCCGCGGCATTGTCTTGTTCCGGTGATAATTCTGGTTTTTTGTTCATTTATGCCCTTGCTTTATGAAAAAGATTCTAGTATAAATCATTACGAACTGCAAGAGCGATATTACATATCGTTAATATTTCGGGGGGAAAGACAAATGGAAGGTGTTTTATCAAGCAATATTTTCGTGTATATTTGTGGTGGATTAGGATTTTTATTAATAATCGCGTTAATCGCATTGTTTTTCATTTCACGCAAATCTCAACTGGTTATGCAATCTTTATTGGATATTATGTTGCGCCCAGAAAGTGCGCGCGTTGGCGACGCGACCCGTGTATTAAACTCCATTATGGCCACGGAAATCGCAAAAATAGAACAAAATTTTCGCATAATGTGCGAAACCATGAACGGTCAAATCGCACATGCAAACGAACTTGAAAACCAACTGACCAAGCAAAACGAAAAATTGCTGTCTTTGGCCGACGCGGCGACAAAAAAAATGGCCCAGATGTCCGACAGATTGGACAACACGCTTAACGGTATGAATACGATTGTCGGTTCACAGTCATGGAATGATGTCACAAATGCATCAGACCGGTTTTCGACCAATGTCAATGAGTTGCTTAATAAAATTGATAAAACAACGAACGATACAACCGACCGCATCACCCAGATTCAACAGCAAATAGATTCCTGGGTTGAAACCAGCACCGATTTAAGTGGCCGGCTGGGCACTGAATTTGAATCTAATGCGACCCAGATGACCGATATCACACAAAAAGCGGCAACAATGCAACAACAACTTGAATCTTTGGCGCAGACGACCGCGGACGGGTTCACAAATGTCAAAAATGCATCGGCCGAATATACCGATATCATGGAAAAGAATAATGAAATGCTGGATAACCATCTTAATAAACTTGATGCATTTTCCAAAATGTCAAAAAAACAGTTAGCCAGTCAAACAAATATTATAACCAACACCGCAAATGTTGTCGCCGGCCAGGTCCGACTGACCGAGACATCCATTGAAAAACAAATTCGCAAATTATCCGACGCTGTTGACGCTTTGACCGCGTCCGCCACAGAAACCGAGGGGTCTGTGCGTGGGCTATCAACCGAATTAACCAATTTAACCAATCGGTTCAACCACGAAATCAAAGACTTTGCAACAGAAGTTGTTTCGGAATTAAAGACCGTGTCCGGGGTCGCAAATATTACACTTGAAAACACAAAAACCGCGGCAAACGCGTTTTCAGAGTCTGTTCGCACAATGGGAACCGGTGTCCGCGAAACTTTGATTGAAATGAATACCGCGCACACACAATTAACAGGCCAATCAGAAACGCTGATTAAAATGTCACGTGAAACCACGGAACAATTGCAACCACTGTCTGAACTTATCGAAAAGTATTACGCCGCCCTGCCCGACCTGTCGCGTGATTCCGTGGCTGCGGGTGAAACGCTTGGTCGAATTGTCGCAGAATTAAATACCAGTATGGAAATGATGAAATCCACGGTTAATGAATCAACCGATGCAATTTCCAAGTCGGCAACTCAGTTAGAAGAACTGGCCGGCGATTCAAGACAGCAAATGATTGATTTAATGTCGGACTATGCCAAGGCCGTTGACACCATGCAAACACTGAATAAACAGATGATGGTGGCACGCGCGACGGCACCTATGGACGCGATTAAATCCACCCCGACGGACACCCAGTATGGCCGCGTGAGCACAAGCGATTTCATTAAACAAAGCGAAAAAGTTTTTGGAAAGTTGCACGAACAATCAATTGATTTAACACGCGCGACCGGCGTCGACATCCCAGACAATATATGGAAGGCATATCATGACGGCGATACCGCTATATTTTCCAAATGGTTGGCTAAAATGCTAACCGCGGCGGATAAAAAGCAAATCCGTGACATGTTGAAACGCGACAGTGTTTTCCGGTCCCAGTCGTCACAATTTGTACGCAGTTTTGATAAAATAATGTCTGCATCGGAATCTGTGGACAACGCAGAAAAAGTTGCGACGGCGTTGCTAAAAACCGACCTGGGACGGATTTATACCGCACTGAAGGGAAACATCTGATTATTATTCCTGTAAATTCGGCACAAAACAACATTATTCGACAATTTCATCGGATGTGTTGTTTTTGATATTTAAGTTGACAAAATGCATATTTGGTATATAATACTCAAAAAAGGGTGTGTTTCGTGCAAAACCAAAAACTGATTACTATTATTGTTCCTTGCTATAACATAGAGCCGTATATCGGTTATTGTCTGAACTCTATTATGTCGCAAAACATCATTAATAAGTGCCAAGTTTTGTGTATCGACGACGGGTGTTCCGATGGGACGCCGAAATATCTGGCTAAATACGCGAAAAAATACCCCAAAATTGTTTCTGTTTTATCTCGGACAAACCGGTCGGGCGTCGGGAACTTTGGTGTGTCCGCCGCGCGTAATTTGGGATTGGATAATACTTTGGGTGAAACAGTCATGTTTATCGATGGCGATGATTTAATTGGTGGCCGGCGCGATTTTCCAGGCAAATGCGACAAATACTGTCTTGAACACTTTTACGACACAATGAAATCACACCAGGACGCATCTATGGTCGTAAGTGATATCGAATATGTCACCCGCGACAGCAGCAAAATTATCACCACGCGCCGTTTCAACATTCTGAATGACCGGTTGGCCCACGATATATCAAAATATGATCATGCGCTGGATTTTCTGGATATGCGCATCAGCAGTTGCGCGTCATTATATCGTACAGACCTTATTAACAAGCATCATATTCGTTTTCGTCCGGGTATGATGTATTTCGAAGATGCGCACTTTGTTATGCAATATGCATTCGCCGCAATCCAAGACCAATACCCATGTATATTAACCCCAACAGACTTACCGACACTGTACCTGTATCGCAGTCGCCCACATTCTGCCATGCACAAGTTGTCCATGCATTCCGAAAGCGATATGCGCAGACTTGAAAGGACAAAAAAGCGTTTGGAATACTATGCATATTTGTTGGACGAAAGCGAAAAACAATTCGGTAGTGGCTCTCGCATTTATAATATTGCGGCCCACAGATATGCAAACAAAACCGCAAAAGATATCGAAGATAATTTCAAACCTGTTTACGAAACAGAATATTACGCATTGCTGGACTATATCCCACACGAATGCCGTCACGAATGCAATAACAACAATTGCTGCTGTTGCCCGTATCATTATAAACTTGAATACAAGCGCCGAATGATAACCGAACGGTCCAGATAAGACAATCTTAACGCGCGTTAGCGATAAACCTGTTCAGCACAGGACGAATCTCATTGAAAACATCGTCTGGGTTCATACGGATGCCGTTTGGTTTAATCTCGTCCACGACTGTCCAATGTTTCGAATCGCGTGTCGCAAGTGCTTTATACACATCCGCGACATCTGTTAATAGTCTAGGGTTGCTTTCATGAATATCGGGTTTACCATTTTGATACGCCTTTAACCCATGGTTACGCATTGCATAAGATATGCGGGCGGGCAAATACAGATAAATATTATGATCTGGACGGATAATACCCATTTGGTCGAATTCCATAATTTCAAGATTCGCTATCTCTGGAATCCATTGTTCGCGCGGCAATCTGGCAATAGAGTAAACATTGCTGTATGTATATCGATCAAACACAATCCATTTACCTGCATCAATCCATTGCTTTATCCGTGGCATCTGGGCCAGACGGTCGGCCGCAAACAAACGCATAACATGTTCACGCGACGGGTTGGATTCGGCGGTCAGATAGCTTTTTATCTGTCTGCCTGTTTCTGAATCATATTGTGGGAAATCAAGTGTTTCTGTGGCGACCCCTTGACCATTAAGATATTCGACTATTCTCATTACTTGGGTATGTTTCCCGGCTTTATCAGCACCCTCGACAGCAATTATCATTTTATCTCCTTTTTTTACCATACAAATGCCCGCATTACGCGGGCGGAATAAATTAATCTTCTAAAAAGCTCTTTAATTTACGCGCCCTTGTTGGGTGTTTAAGTTTATTAAGGGCTTTCTGTTCAATCTGGCGGATTCGTTCACGGGTCACACCGATATATTCACCAACCTCTTCCAGGGTGCTGGTTTTATTAGTGCTCATACCGAAACGCTGGCGCAGGACCGTTTCTTCCTTTGGGTCTAATTCGGACAGAATTTGTGTGACAATTTTACGCAGGTTCTTTTGTGCCGCCGATGTAAATGGATTTTTCGCAGTTTCGTCCGCGATAATTTCGATACGGCTGCTATCATCTTCGGTGCCAACGGGTGCCTCTAATGAAATTGGTTTAAGGTTAACTTTCATCGCCTTGTGAATCTTGTCAACCGGCAGATAGATAATCTTGGACAATTCTTCGGCGGTTGGGGTGCGGCCATATTTATGCATAAATTGCCGTGATGCGCGCTGAATTTTATGAATATTATCAATCATGTGAACCGGTATACGAATAGTGCGTGCTTGATCTGCTATACTGCGGGAAATGCCCTGTTGAATCCAGTTTGTTGCATATGTTGAAAACTTGTTCCCCAAACGATAATCAAATTTATCAACCGCCTTCATTAACCCGATATTTCCATCCTGGACCAGGTCGGAAAAATCCAACCCCAGACCGCGATTGCTGGACTTTTTGGCGAATTTGATAACCAGACGCAAGTTCGCCTCTATCATTTCGCGTTTCGCACGGGCCGCTTCGGTTTGTCCACGACGAACCAATTCCACAACCTTTTTATATTCCGCGGTTGGTTGGCCGGTTTCGAATGCGATTGCGGTAATATCGTCCTGGATCTTTATGATATCTTTTTCGTGTTTTTTAACGAAATTAACCCATACCGCATTCTTGGATTTTGCCATTTTCTTTACCCAGTTGCGATTTATTTCGTTTCCGATATATTCCGCCAAGAAATCTTCGCGTTTAATCTTGTTCGCCATGGCAAGGCGCAACAGTTTCCCTTCAAGTCCCAAAAGCAATTGGTCGCGTTTGGTTAATTGTTCTAATATTTCGGCATTACGATCATCATTAAGACGAATCTTGCTAACATACTCGAACAGTTCAAGACGCATTTTTGTGTATTTCTTTTCAAGTGCTTCATCCGGCTTAGAAGATGTCAGTAAGTTGTCCAAACGACGGGCCTGTAATTTCTGCATTCCGGTGAACACGCGTTTGATTTTTGCGAACAAATCCAAAACCATTGGCATCAACGACTCTTCCATCACAGGAATCGGAACGCCGGACGTGCCACGTGGCGCATCTTCTTTTTTGATGCCATCTTCATCTTCTTCGTCATCTTCATCATCTTCGTCATCGGATGCCGTAGATTCTTCAAGGTCGTCCAAATCATCATCATCCAGGTTGTCAACATCATCAACCCCTTTGGATTTAAGCGCCTCGGACAACGCAGCCAGGGATTTTTGTTCGGATTCAGACGAATACATCACTTCCAAATTCACGATATAACGCAAACGAATATCTTCGTTCAACAATTGTTGATACCAATCCAACATTGCACGAATTGTCATTGGACTTTCACACAAACCGTACACCATTAAACGGGATGCGGCCTCTATACGTTGGGCAATGGCGACTTCCCCGGCGGCAGTCAACAACTGCACCGTTCCGATTTGTTTAAGATAAGATTGTACGGAATCCTGGCCCCCAAGAACCAACGAACCAGTTTGGCTGCGCTCCAATTGCTTTGCAAAGTGTTCATAATCTTCGTCATTAACATCAACTTGTTCCGCATCGGCATTCAACAAATTGCGCGTTTTATCACGATTTTCTTCGCTGTCTTCGTCTTCGTAATATTTCTCTATATTTTTGGAATAGTTGTCGGTTTCCAGCATTTCCAAACCCAAATCTTGGGTAAAGAAGTCCATAACCTCTTCCTGTTCACTGGCCGGCACTTCGTCTGCTTCATTGGCGGCATTAAAATCCATTTGGGAAAAATAGCCAACTTCGACCGCAGATGTCGCTAATTTCTGAAGATTTTCCGGCAACGAGCCGATTAATAACTTGGTTGCGTCATCAAGTTTCTTTGCCATGTAAAACCCTTTGGAATTAAATTATTTGCTTTTCTTTTGAGATTTTTGCGCTTTTGCAACGGCGTCACGAATTGCGGATTCCGAAACCAATCCCAAAACAACCGGACTCTGAATCTGAATTGATGAAATAGATTTGTCCGAAAAAGACTTGTGCGTTTTGTTGCGAATTGACGCCACCGTTGGATTAGTGCTGCGCATCAGGCGGGCAATTTGACCATCAGACAATTCTGGATAATTTTTCAGAATCCATAAAATGCCACCAAGCCGATTTTGGCGATGTAATTTAGGCGTATATCCAACACCCTTTTTGTTTTGGGCGTTTTGCGCATCGACAATTTCCTGGCGCAAAGTAAGGCGCGCAGACGGATCCGCTTCGCACATTTCGATATCTTCACGCGTCACCTGGCCATTCAGAATTGGGTTCAGACTCTGGACCTTGCTATTTTCAGCATCGGCGATATTTTTTATTTCTAATTCATGAAGACCGCAGAATTCCGCGATTTGCTCGAAAGTCAATGCTGTGTTTTCAATCAACCACAGCGCCGTAGATTTTGGCATGTATGGATAGTTCATGGAAATTCCCCTAATGTTAACGGCGCTTAATATAGACCAGAATGCGCAAAATTTCAAGTGTTTTTTTCAGATTTTTATGCTTTTTTGGTCAATTTTGGTCCCGTTGGTGTATCGGTCAAAACCCAGCCCGCCGCGTCTATTTCGGCACGCAACGCATCCGCGGTTGCCCAATCTTTTGCGGCTTTCGCGGCGGTGCGTTTTTCAGCCAGTGCCACAATTTCCGCCGGTGCGACTTCTGATTCCGCCGCCACCAACTTTTCTGCATGTTCCACAAACATCAATCCCAACAACCGGTCAACAAATTCAACCAGCGCAATCTTGGTTGCATTATTTACCGAATTGTCACGCAATAATTCCTGGAAAACAACCAGTGTTTCCGCGGTTTTAAGGTTGTCTGATGTCGGCGCCAACAATTTATCGTGCCAGGTGTCATAGACCGCCCCGTCCAGTTCGCCCGATTTGTTCGCAATAATGTCGGCCACACGACGCACAATATTTTTATACCCGTTCGCCGCCGCATCCAAACTTTCAAATGAAAACTCTACCGGCTGGCGATAATGCCCAAGGGTCACAAGGTATCTGTATGCCATTGGATCATATCCCTTTTCAATCAACGTCCTAACCGTCCAGAATGAACCAGACGATTTGGACATTTTCCCGTCTTTCAGCACCAACCATGCCCAATGCACCCAATACGAAACCCAAGGTTTCCCAACAATAGGTTCACTTTGTGCAATTTCGTTTGTATGATGTACCTTGATATGTTCTTGACCCCCGGTATGAATATCAAAATGGTCGCCCAGGTATTTCATACTCATTGCGCTGCACTCCAAATGCCAGCCAGGGAACCCGACACCCCACGGACTGTCCCATTCCATTTGACGTTTGGTATCGGTTGGTGAAAACTTCCACAACGCAAAATCGGTTATGTTGCGTTTGTTATTATTTTCAATACGCGCCCCACCCCGTAATTCGGAAAGATTTTGTCCACCCAATTCGCCATAGGTTGGTAATTTCGCCGTATCATAATAAATGCCATCGCCCGGTATTTCATAGGTATAACCTAGTTTTTCCAATTTTTGAATTAGTTCTATCTGTTCTTTGATATGGTCGGTTGCACGCGGTGTTACGGTTGGCGGAATTATGTTTAATTCGTTCATATCGGCAACGCAGTTGTTAATATATTTTTTAGCAACTTCCCATACAGACATATTTTCGCGCGCCGCCCCCTTTTCCATTTTATCGTCCCCGGTATCTTCATCACTGGTAAGATGCCCAACATCTGTAAAATTCATTACATGATTGACATCATACCCATTTGCCAAAAACATACGTTTCAATATATCGTTGTTAAGAAATGTGCGCATATTCCCCAGATGCTGATCCCAATAAACCGTTGGACCGCAAGAATAAAACCCCATTTTACCTGGAACCAATGGTTTGAATTCTTCAACTTTACGCGACATTGTATTAAATAATCTGATTTGCATGACATTTTCCTTTGTATTTTTATACGATGATAACTGATTGATTGATTTATTGCAAACAAAACATGTTCGCACGATTAAAAAAGCGAATTAACAACAACAGTAAAAATTTATAAAACGAACTGTCATATTGTTATTATCTCAACTCATCATAAGAAAGTCAAGTTTATCTCCATCATATTGACAATACATTATTATTTGTTTAGCATATTATCATGCAAGTCGTGATATAAAAAAGGCGAGAAAAATGAAATTTTTCAAGAAAATTGCTCTTGGCGGCGGTTTAATGTTGGCAATTGGTACAACTAGTAACAAAGCATTTGCCCAGAGCAACAAATCAATCACCTTTCGTGACACCATTATTGCGCCATACAACGTTTCCACACGCGTAATACCCATTGAATTGGGAGAAAAAATAAAGAAAATATGTTCTAGCGAAACAGCCCCTAGCCGTAAATACACCGTATCTGGAACCGTTGTTGCAAATATGTTATGGGACTATGCAGAATACGTTAACGACAGCACCGTTATCAATTATAGCGAATCCGACTGTACCGTATATGGAACTAATGGTGTAATGGTGTATAACATTGACACAACTGGTGATGGCTTAGCCGATAAAAGCGTACAATTTCCAGTCGACATTCGTAATCCCAATAAACAAACCAAATATGATAAACGTGGCAAAATAATAACATGCAATGTCAACGAATATGATAATCGTGGTGGTATGCCAATAACTAAACAGGTTTTGGTTAAAGGTGTTAATCGCCGTAAAGCACCGGATAAGCATAAATATTATGTTCGCGACTCTGGTGATGATGTCTTTGAAATTTCCGGTCGGATTGTTGCACAAAATTGGGTATCTGAATGGTGGATTACCTCTGCAGATTGGGGGAACGGCATTGTGTCGTATGGTGGCGACATAGAAGAAGCTGATTTAGTAACAATTGCATACTTTGTAGATGTGGACGGCAATGGTATTAGTGATATATGTTTACAATACATAAAACATATTTCAGATCCAAGAGTTGCAACATCATTCATAGGTAAAAATGTATCTTGTGAAATAAATCGTAACAAGATAAATGAATATGATTTAGATAATCCTAAATACTATAATGCTATGCCTATGCATGACAATATGAATGACATTATTCAAAATGAAATTGGCGTCGCCTATATATTAAATCCAGAAAAATCTGATGTTTGGAGCGGCAAAATATCGTACACGCCGTATAATCCTGATGCCATTTTACAATCATTTATCACACCAGAGGTTCTGAAGAAGAAACAAATTGCCTATATGCGATATATGCAAAAACAAGCAGACAAAAAACAACATTGATAAAAACGCCCAAACGGACGTTTTAAATTCCTGGCGGAGCGTATAGGACTCGAACCTATGGACCGCTATAACACGGTCACGGATTAGCAATCCGCTGCATTACCACTCTGCCAACGCTCCGAATGGTGAACGGTATTATACAGAAACAAAAAATAAATGCAAGCGTGAAAAACGCGAATATAATACAATCATTCAGGCATATTGTAATTTACCTTGAAAAGTCGTAAAAATATTCTATATTTAGTTTCGCTATGAAAGAATATATTTTGCCTTTTCGTGATTTGGTCGTGAATCCTGGTTTAACCGTTCCGATTTATATTGATAATCCGCTGTCTGTGTCGTGTATAGAAGCCGCAAGCAAAAACGGTGGCCGTATCGTCCTTGTTGCACAGCACTGTTGGGGTTATCCCGCCAACGAGGTTGATATATACAAGGTTGGCACAATCGGCGAAATCGCCCAGGTTTTACGCATGCCGGACGGTTCATTGCACGCAATTGTTCGCACCACAAGCGCGGTCCGTCTTTCCGGCATTGTGGTTGAAAACGGCATCTTTATGGGCGACATAACACCTATCGAAATACTAGACGACAGTGAATTTGACCAAACTATCGCCCTGCGCGATAAAATAGCCAATAATATTCAATCAATGTCCACGGCCCGCAAACTTAAAATCGACAAATTACGCACTGTTATTCAGTCTTATCCTTTGCCGGCCTTTGTTGATACCGTTGTTCAAATGCTGGACATCGATACAGATGTCGCGATTAATATTCTTTGTGCAACGACATGGCGCGAAAAACTAATCATTTTGCTGGAGCAAGTCAATTTGATGGCGGAAACCATGAAAATCGAGGATTCTATTAATCGTCGCATTAATCAACAAATGGAGAAAGGCCGTCGAGAGGCGATTTTACAGGAAAAAATGCGCGCAATTCAGGTCGAAATGGGCGAAAACACCGAAGAAATGGATGCAGAAAACCTGCGCGAACGCATCGAAAAGTCCCACATGTCTGCGGACGCCAAAGAAAAAGCACTGTCTGAATGGCGACGCATGCGCACCCTGTCCCCGATGTCGAACGAAGGCGGACTGTTGAAGGCATACTTGGACGAAATGTTGTCTATGCCATGGAATAAGTATGACAAGCAGCCCATAGATATTCAGGCGGCCCGCGCGATTCTTGACAGTGAACATTCCGGAATGGATGCGGTCAAAGAACGCATTTTGGAACATATTGCCGTTATGAAAAAAACCGGCAAAAACAGTGGCAGCATTTTATGTTTCGTCGGCGCGCCCGGTGTTGGAAAAACATCGTTGGGGAAATCTATCGCCGCCGCACTTGGTCGAAAATATCAACGCATATCACTTGGCGGTATTTCTGACGAGGCGCATTTCCGCGGGCACCGCAAGACCTATATCGGTGCACAAACGGGCCGCATTATGGACGCGCTTAAACGAAGCAAATCAAATAACCCCGTAATCGTGTTGGACGAAATTGATAAAATGACGCGTGATTTTCGTGGTGATCCGGAATCTGCATTGTTGGAAATATTGGACCCGGAACAAAACAAAAACTTCCGCGATCATTATCTTGAGGTTGATTTTGATCTGTCTAATGTTCTTTTTATTGCAACAGCAAACAGTCTGAACTTTTCCAATGCGTTAAAGGATCGTATGGAAATCATCGAAATTCCGGGATACAGCATGGATGAAAAGGTTCGCATTGCCCGCGAACACTTGATTAAACGCGCGGCAAATGACACCGGATGGGCGGTTGAAAACATCACCATTTCGGACGATGCAATTCGCCATATCATTCAAAATTACACCAGCGAAGAAGGTGTTCGCCAATTACAACGCGAATTGACCGCTATTCTGCGCCGTGAATTGTTAAAGAACGACGGCAACGACAAACCAACGGATTTTACACCAAATAAAATCGACGATTTATTATCACTGCAGCATTCCGCTGGATTTAGTAAAAAAATAGGATTTGGAGTAAGATTATGAGCGAACAAGCAACAAAAACAGCCACATACCCCGATCTGGAAAATGGCCAAATGATAACTATCATAACCGATAAAGAAACGGCCAAAGCCATCCATGAATACAACAGTATTTGTAATCAAATTCAGTCATTCAAAATAGATTCTCAGGTGATAACTGGTCTTAGTGGCCAGATTTGTGAAATATACAAAGCACAATCACCAAAACTGAAAATCTGGTGCATAAGAAAATATCTGCCCTTGATTGACGACGATGTCTATGAATGTCGTATCGAAAGAAAGAACGACAAAGCAAATAAAGACCCTGAATTGATTCTGGGTGGTGTGGAATACTTGTATTATAAGCTGCTTAGTAAAAACAGCGGGCGGGCAAAATGATTCTTGTACTGAACACATCCGGGGCCGATTTGGAATTTGTTTTGGATGACAAATATGCCCGCGTTTCTGTTGAAAAACAATCGGTTGCATTGCCCACCGAAACGGCGCGTTTTATCGCCAAATGTGGGGCAACATGGTCCGACATTTCCGCAATTGGTATCGTTGTTGGCCCGGGAAGTTTTACTGGTATCCGCTTGGGCATCGCCTATGTTAAGGGCTTAGGTCTGGGGCTGGACATCCCCGTTGTTCCAATAAACGCATTTGAATTGTATCTTGCGCAGACACCGGACGCGTTTGTCGCGATTGATTCCGGACATGGCGATTTCTTTGTTGGGGCCAAAAATTTACCGCCCTGTATTATGTCAATCGATGAAATCGAAACCAAACAAATGGAATGGCCACGCACGGTTGGACATCGCCCGTTTGACTTGAAATTAGGAACGCAAATCGTTCAAAATAAATTGGCACACCAAGGTAATGAACCAATTGTCCCGATGTATTTGCGTCCCAGTTATGTTGAAACTAATAAAAAGGAAAAATAAAATGGCAAACATTATTCAAAAAATATTTTTATCAAAATTCGAATGCTCTCTTATTGATGCGATAAATAAATCTGATGTGAAAATGACGCACAACGATGATGTACAGCACATGTTTTCAACTACTTCGTACAGCATCAATAATAACAAAATGAATATTATGGCCGTACATCAGTGGCATCATGCCCAGGGCGATAACTATACACTTAATATCACCAGTGATTCTGAGTCACCACGAACACCAAACAGATATCTTGCCGATGATATTGTTGCCCATAAATTTGTACGAAAAATATTTATGAGAATGCAACGCAAATATGCAAAACAAAAATAACGAGAATAAAATGGCAAAAATCTTTCAACGTATGTTTTTATCTAAAAATAAAATTCGCATACTGGATATGATCGAAAATAATGCGGATAAAATAACGTATGATTATTACGAACACTCTTATTTTCCATACCATGAATTTACGATAAAAACACCGACAAGCGTCCTTACATCTACATCGACCAGGGACAGATATTTGTTTAGCCGTACTTATATTTCACAATATAATTTCGCTGAAACTTTGCCAAACGGAACCGTACACGAAGAATCCGAAGAGTTCACGCCTTTTGCTAACCGGGTTCATTCGGCTATGTTCCGCGCATTTATAAAGGCCAAGAGTATTGAGGCAATACATAAAAAACAAGAAGATTTCCTGAAAAAACAAAGATAAATAAGTAAAAAGAGATATTAATTATGGCAAGTTTTATTCACAAAATTTGGCTCACACCTGTTCAGTGCAAAGTATTGGATTTTATCAAAGAAAACGCTGATGCGGTTGAATACAAAAAAGGCAAAACGGTCGCTATTTTACCGGGTTATAACGAATATACCGTAAACCATGTATTTATACACGCAGACAATAAAGCATTACACGCGACACTTATCGCGCCCGAAAATAAGTCCCAGGATTTTAAATCGACATATTCATTTTCGTGCAAAAAACCGTGCACTAAGAAAAAATGCCCATTGCTTAATGCGACACAATCTGCTCATCACGGATTGACGACGGGTTTGCAAAAATGGTTTATGCCAGGATGTATAACAACTATATAGAACACCAAAAAAATCGCGAGAAATGATGATAACCGCATTTCTATTGGATTACAATGTTAAATAAGCTTGCCAATCTTCATAAACAATGCTTCCCCGACAAACCATGGTCGGCATCTGATTTTGCAGAATTAAAGAAATCGGGGTGTGAAATTTTGGCGTCCGATAACGGATTTATAATATGGCGAACAGTCGCAGACGAAGCCGAAATAATATCCATTGGGGTTGCCCCGAATGCGCGCCGTTCTGGTATCGCCGGTGCCATGATTTTGCTTATGGAACAAGAATTGAAAAAATCAGGTATTGTCAATGTGTTTTTGGAAGTTTCTGAAGTGAATATTCCGGCAAAAAAACTATATGAAAAATACGGGTTTGTACCGACCGGAAAAAGGCCCAAATATTACGATGGTACCGATGCAATTATCATGACCAAAAGGCTGTGAAAATGAACGAAAAATCATTGTCAAAAACACACGGCAAAATCCTGCAACGGGTTGCAAAAACAGATACAAATATACACGGGATAAGAAAGGCCGAAACAGTCCCTGCCCGCAAATTAAGCCTTGTCATATTTGGCGGTGAAAGAACTGTGAAAAACAAAGATGCAAACTGGTATATGTCGATGTTCGAGCGTCTTTTGCATTTTTATAATATACACGATGTCAACATATATTCTGCCGTTTATGATTTCGAATCCACCAACAGGAAACCAGAACGCACAAATGCGTTTATTGCGGCCGGTCATAAAATAGCCAGGATGTATGGGGCCACAACACCCATTGATACGCAATACATAGATGATTTATATCGAACCGTTGTCCGACCGCGTTTTATAAATAAAAACAATGAAATACTGTCAGAAATTGACGCAATAAATAATGTTCGACAACTGATTATCTTTGACCATTGTCATGGTGCCACACCGGTGCGCGCGTTCCAAGATATTATGGCATCAGATATGGAAAAATCCGGATATACACCATCAACGATACGAAAGATTATGAAAAACCTGTTGGTTATTCAACACGCCCCCGTTGCGCCCCTGGAAAAATCGCGATTTAACACCGTCTCTTTTATGTCTGCGAATGACACACTCATGAATTTTTACAATAAAATTTCAGAATACATAGCAGATAATAATGCCGATGTATTACCGTCTTATATTTCATTGGGTAATTTTTTTGTCACCCACGCATTCACATACCAATACTTGGACGAACATTCTATTATTGGGCTGGTTCCGAATGAAATTTATGGTATGTTAACGCCGGACGGTGAAATAATAATGGCTGCGGAACGCAATGCGATAATAAATGGCATTCGTGCCGCCCAGCAAGGCGCCCCGATGCCAACAATCCGCGAATTAATCGCCCCGGCATCTGATAAAGATGCTATTAAACCAGACTTTGATACATTGATGCAGAACGGCGAATCCCTTATGAACATGATGCGTTATGATATGGCCCAGGAAAAATCGAAAGAAAGATAACCCCGTCAAATATCATTGATAAAATCGACGACGCGCTGATCAAATATAACATCCCGCGGTCGCAACGGCGCAGACATGTGAATATCGGCCGCACTGCGCGTACGCGACAGCGCGACATATGTTTGTCCATGCGCAAACGCCCCGCGCGAAATATCAACAATGACAGCATCTAAAGTTTTACCTTGGGCCTTATGTATCGTCATCGCGTACCCCAGGTTCAGCGGAAATTGTTTGTATGACCCAACCTCGGTTTCAATAATTTTGTCGTCCGCATCGCGCGAATATTCTATTTTTTGCCACTTTTCGGGCTTTACGACAACGACATCGTGCGTTTTATTTAGTAATTGGACAATTATTTCATGCGCCCCAAGTTGCTCTACAATACCCATTGATCCATTGTGCCATTTATCACCATTTTTAACAAAAACGACCAGTGCACCCTGCTTTAATGTCAGATTCATTGGCGCCGGTACATCGCGTTCAGAAAAATTGCCCGTAATTTCGCCGTTGTATGTCACATCTGGTGCAGCGATTTGATTTAACCTGTCGTCATTAATGCGTTCCGCAACCGCCCGAAACGGTGTAATTATAACCGCATTTGCGCGCCGCGATGCATCATCTATGCGACAATTATTGAAAAAATCCAGCGCCGATGAATCGTTTCCACGCAATCTCATAAGATTATCCAACAATTTATCGTCTTTTTGGCGATAAACTGTTCCGAAATTAAATGGAATAAATTCCGCACGCCGATATGCGTGCGAATCAAAGAAATATGCATTAGGGTGTTCGTATTCGGTTGCATAGTATTTTTCCGCATCCCGCGTTATAACCGGCGGTAATTGAAACAAATCGCCAATCGCAACGATTTGGATTCCGCCAAACGGTTCATTATTTCGCCGCGCCGCCCGCATAAGGTAATCCATTGCATCCAATAAATCCGGTGCAACCATCGATATTTCATCAATTATTAAAACATCGGTTCCACAGAGGATATTTCGCGGCTTCGCCTTTAATTTCAACAATTCCATCATGATGAAATCGCGCGGCTGAATCTGGAACAACGAATGTATGGTTTGCCCCCCGACATTAAGTGCCGATACCGCGGTCGGACATGCACAAATAATGCGTTTTTTCGATGCGGATTTAATATAATTTACAAAAGTCGATTTTCCGGTTCCCGCCGGGCCCAGTATAAGGATGTTAGATCGCGTATTTTCTAGTGTATTGAACGCGGCCATTTGCGATGGATTCAAAATCGGAACGATTGAAGACATATGCGTATAATGCCATAATAAAAAATCCCTTGCAAGGATTTAAGAAACGATTATAATACCCGCCGTGGGTTATTAGCTCAGTTGGTTAGAGCGGAGCGCTCATAACGCTTTGGTCGTGGGTTCGAGTCCTACATAACCCACCACGATGATTCTCCAGACCGACATTGCAACTGGGAAATATTTTACGCCACGGGCGTTTTTTTTGTTTCCTTTTCCAGATACTAAAATTCCCCTTCGCGGTGCGAAGGGGTGTCACGAAGTGACGGGGTAGTTGTGGCGAGAGCCAAAGAAAGAAAAAACTTCACCACTCTTTCTGACTACCCCGTCTTGCGTCACTGCCGTTCCGCAATCCACCCCTTCACTGTGGTGAAGGGGAATTAAACTCACTGGAATCATATTCCAGAGAATAAAGTCCCCTTCGTTGCACGAAGGGGTGTCACGAAGTGACGGGGTAGTTGTGACGAAAACCACAGAAAGTAAAAATTTTCCTCTCTTTCTGACTACCCCGTCTTGCGTCACTGCCGTTCCGCAATCCACCCCTTCGTGCAACGAAGGGGATTTTGGAATCTGGCATCATAACTTTATTTTTACGCAATTATTCCAGAGAATTTAACTCCCCTTCACCACAGTGAATGGACGAAGTCTCGGCGAAACGAAGTGAAGGCGGATGGACAGGCGAAACGGACGGGGTAGTAATAAAACAAATTTTCACTTGCATGGGTTGTGATATTTTTGCTACGATTTTTACGAAAGGGTGAAAAGTCACGGAAATCCGGCATTTTTGGCCGCTGTTGTGATATATAGGAAAGGATGTACGATGAATCGGAATAATATATTTTTATCGCTGCGCATGTTCGCATGCGGTGTGGTGTTTTTGCTGATGCCAATGGTGGCAATGGCCG
>CAJOGC010000006.1 GCA_905234185.1 uncultured Alphaproteobacteria bacterium
TATATAAATCGGTAACGTCTCCTAACTTTACCCACATCCAGGACTCTGGTATTTTAAACGGTGGTTCTGCGGGATTTATACGACCGTTTTTCTTCGGCGGAATTATTATTCTTGTGAATTAACCAAGAGGAATAAATATGATATACGGATATATTAGAGTTTCGACAGATAAACAAACAACAGAAAATCAGCATTATGAAATAGAGGAATTTTGTAAGAAAAATAAGTTGCAAATAGACGAGTGGATAGAAGAAACCATCAGTTCAACTACCGATTTGGATAAGAGAAAACTAGGTAAATTGATAAGAAAGATAAAGAAAGACGATCTGATTATAGCAAGCGAGCTCTCTAGATTAGGAAGAAATCTGCTACAAGTTATGGGGATGTTGAATAAATTATTGGATACAGATGCCAGAGTTTGGACCATAAAAGATAATTATAAACTTGGCGATGACATCTCCAGTAAGGTATTAGCATTTGCTTTTGGATTATCTGCGGAGATAGAGCGCAAAATGATTTCACAGCGGACAAAAGAAGCTTTGGCTGCACGTCGTGCAGCAGGTAAAATATTGGGGCGTCCATTAGGGGCAAAAAATGCAAAATTAAAACTTACCGGAAAAGAAAAACAAATAAAAAGCTTGTTAGATAAAGGCATAAGCAAAAGTTCTATAGCAAGACGTTTTCATGTAGACAGGGAAACTGTGAGGAATTTTATAAATAATCAATTTGTATGATAATTTTTAGATGTTTTTTATACAATTTCTAATGATAAGTCGTATAACAAGTAAAAGATTTAACTCTTGTCGGAGCCAAAAAACACTATTCCAAACCATTTGCGTAAAAGGCTTAGATGGGCTTGGTATGTTGTTGCGCTGGCTTGTTCTCGCTTGAATTCGGCAATTTCTTCGGCGGACAGGCCAAGTTCCCTGATAAGTCGATTAGCTAGTCCCATAAGGTAAAAGACGTTCCCCTGGGGGCTTTTCAAATCAATAACGATGCCGGTTTGATACTTTGCGTTGGGTGTATTCGGTATCTCATTGCGCTGAGTGGCTTTAAGGCGGGCGACCATCTGAACAAACTTGTTTTGGATACGGCGGAGTAGCCATGCCTGGCGACAAGTCAATTTACCACCGTTTGTTCGGCGAATAGCGGCCTGTAGCTCGCGTAAAGACCGACATGCGGCAAAGTATAGCATAACAAAATCTGTGCGATGGTTGGGGCAAATATCGTCAAAATGCGTATATTTCATAGACAATCCTTTTAAGGTTGTCGTATTTGGCATAATCTTTCGGCAAAAGTCCAGTTGTTTGTTCGGAAGAATCGGTACTATTTAAGATTTTTCTTATAATTATTACCCCATGTTGCCATTGATTCCAACACAGGTGATAACGTAGAGCCCAATTTTGTCATGCTGTATTCAACGCGTGGTGGAACTTCTGGATAAACTTTTCTGGATACCAAACCTTTACTTTCTAATTCACGCAGGTTATCTGTCAAAACCTTTTGACTGCATCCAACACTGCGTTGTAATTCTTTGAACCTTTTTGTGCCAGTTAGTAAATCACGAATTATCAAAACCTTCCACTTTGTGCCAATTAACATCAACAAAGTTGCCACCGGGCATTCCGGCAAATCAGATTTTTTCATTGTCTTTTCCTTTGTTTTACACAATAGTTTCTTTTATGATACTATGTTATAAAAATGTGCCTACTTTACAAAATATTTATAATAGTATAAAATAAATGCGCATAGAAATAAAGGAGAATTTTATGGCAAAATATTCATCAACAAATTTTGGAACAATGGCAGATGTCGCAAAGACAGAATATGGTAAGGCTTTTCTGCACGATGCGCTTGGCTTAACATCGGCGGAAATTTCGGTTAGTGTTATGCCTGCTGGTGCAAAATCGCCGTTTAATCATATTCACAAACAAAACGAAGAAATCTATATCTTTTTAACTGGTAACGGCACATTTACGGTCGATGATGACAAGATTGAAATTAAACCGGGAACTGCTATTCGTGTTGCAACTGGGGCGAAACGTGCGATGGAAAATACAGGCGCAACTGAAATGCAATATATATGTGTCCAGGCAAAAGAAAATTCGTTGACGCAATTCGCATTTGCCGATGCCGAGGTTTGTTAAGGCGTATTAAAAACAAGGTGCCATTTGGCACCTTTTTTATTGGTATAATCTTTCACCATTTGTCCAGTCATTTGTTGTGTTAGACACACAAAAATTACCCAGAAAACACTTTTATTGTTTTGTTGTTTTGACTTGTGATATCTTTTCGTGCTATAATGTAAAACTAGTAAAGAGGCTATATTCTACGTTAAGCATGTCTATGCAGCCCTCTAAGGTGTTCGTTTGATGATTGCCTCTTTTTTATGAACAATATTTGCAAAATGTTCAAAATATGTAGACAATTTTACTGATTGAAAAAGCATAAGTTATTCATAAAACTACGGATGGGTTACGGATCCTGTGTAGCTATTGTGTAGCCAGAGGGGTGTTTTATGGCGTATTTTGGTGTATCGTAGTATGCGTAAATACAGAAGTGTTAATTTAAGAAAAATGCCGCAAACCTGCGGGGTTTACGGCGGAATTCCTTGGCTCGGGCAACTGGACTCGAACCAGTGACATACGGATTAACAGTCCGTTGTTCTACCGACTGAACTATGCCCGAATAACAGCGCATATCATAAACCTCTCACCCGCAGAAGTCAAGTATTTTGTGTGATTCACACAAAGAATTTTCGGTTTCCAGTAATTCTGCCTTTCGCGGCTGATTTCATTTTTGGTTTTATCTTGCTTTTTTCACCGTTTTTGATAGAATGTATGTCAATCAAGGTGGATTTAACCTGACTTGTCCTACCTTTAAATGGACTAAACAAGGAGTTGTAATATGCAATTTTTCCTACACTTTATGCCGCATTTTGCACAGTGTTTTCGTGCCTGTGCTGGTAGCTATATGAATCCACCTTTGGTTCTTATTGCAAAAACCAAAGGAGTAAAATATGCAAAGAACAGCAGAAGCGGTGTCAATCGGACACCCAGATAAAGTCGCCGATTACATTTCCAGTTATATTTTGGATCGAATGCTGGTCAAAGACCCCGGTGTGCGTTATGCCGTTGAGGTTATGATCAAAGAGAACAATGTTGTCCTTGGTGGTGAAATAACCAGCAAAGCCAAAATTGGTGATGTGACAAAGTATGTGAAAAAAGCTCTGGCCGAGATTGGCTATGATGAATGTTATGCCAGGATCTGGGGCAATTACGCAATCGATCCAGGCAAGATAAATGTCATCAACATGATTGGTGTACAATCGTCTGATATTGCCCAGGGGGTTGATCAAGATGGTTGGGGCGACCAGGGGGTGTTTGTTGGTTATGCCTGCCAGGGCGAAGGCAAGATAAACAGAGAATTATATTTGGCCCGAAAGCTGAATAAAGCCCTGTACGATAAAGCCCGTCAGTCTGATAATTTGGGATTGGACATCAAGACACAGATCACATTGAACGATGACCGGATAGAAACCGCTATTGTGGCAATTCCTATGTTAGGGGACGAAGATCTGACCGATTTTGTCATTGAAACATTGGGCGAAAAACCAGCCAATATCATTGTAAACGGCACCGGACGGTATACATACCATGGTCCCATCGCAGACTGCGGCATTACAGGACGAAAATTGGCTTGTGACTTTTATTCCACCGCCGCACCGATTGGTGGTGGCAGTCCATGGACAAAGGACGCTAGCAAGGCAGATTTAACCCTTAATGTCTATGCCCGTATTTTGGCGTGCGACCATTTGGCCGACAACGACGAATGCTTTGTTTACCTGTCTTCGTGCATAGGCCGTAGCGAACTGCCTAGTGGGCTGATAAAAACGATAAAAAATGGGGTTGTTTCTTATCATGACCTTTGGTGCAACCAAAAGCCCAGCACATTGATAAAAGCATATGGTTTGGATAAACCAATTTATACAGAACTATGCGGCAATGGCATTTCCGGAATTCAGAATTAAGAAAGGTGCCGTTTGGCACCTTTTTTACTTGCTCATTTCTTTTTCCAATTCATCTACTATTTTCAACAGTTCTTCTGGAATATAACTTCTGGTCTGTTTTTTTATTTCATCGGGAACACCATAGAATGCCTCTGCCACTGCACCCGTTATTGCCCCAATTGTGTCTGAATCGCCACCAATTGATATTGCATTTCGGATTGCATCTTCAAATGATTCTGATTCAAAGAAACACTGCAGAGCCGGAGGAACAGTTCCTTGGCACGAAGAATCCCAATCATAATCTGCCTGTAAATCTTCCACGCAATCGCATAAATCATAGTAATTTGTCTGTATGTAGTCGGCGATTTCCTCCTTAGAGCATCCATTCCTTGCTGCCCATATCGCAACAGCCGTTGCCTCAGCACCTTTAATACCCTCAATGTGATTATGTGTTACTGACGTAACCATATACGAAATATGCTTGACTTCATTCAAATCTTTACCAAACCATCCGGCAGCAGATATTCTCATTGCGGCCCCATTGCCCCAGCTGTTGTATGGGCCTGTATCTTGATGGAGCAACCACAGCCAAAACTGAGCACCGTAACCCATATCCGGAAACAGATTCCCGATTTCGCGCATATATTTTGTGGCCAATTCTTGTAAATCACCACCATGCTTTTTCCATTCTGATATGGCCTTTGCCAGCGCAATCGTCATGCAAGAATCATCTGTAATATGTCCCCGTTCGGAAAACAAAGGGAATGTTTTAGATTTAATATTAGCGAATTCATAAATTGAACCAACAATATCGCCTGTAATTGCACCATATAGCATTTTTATTCCTTTCTTTTTATGGACTATACCCCATATATTTTCGTTTGCAATATGTGCAGACAAAATATTTTTTATTTTCAGATTACTAAACCGTAATCCCGACTAAAAGTTAAATGAACATTGCTTGGAAGATCGACCTTGTGTTGCATCTTCATCGGCACAACTAAAATAAGTTTCTAGGTCTTGAATTTCTTTGGATTGGTACGTATATATTTTGCCCTTAATTGCCTTGTCTATCATGCGTTTAACATTTTTTATCACAGTTTGTTTGTTTTTTGGCGATACCCAAACAGGATAAGGTAATCTTTCAAAATCTTTGGACTGTATATTTCTTGTATGGTTAATGACCGTTTTTAAAATGGTATTACAACTCTTTGTTAGGCACCACCCCATGATGAAATAAAGCTCTTCCTGGGGCACACCATCTCTTAAAAATGCACATGGGGCCCCAGAATCGAGTATATAGCCCGCCGGCAAATATCTTACATTGAGTTTGGAAGATATCAATTGCCAAGTAAGCCCTTCTTTCTTGAAAAACGGTTTACCCCCTACCCCGTGTAAATACCATGGGCCAGATTTTTTGTATGCATATACGGCCGCACCATCATTGCGCCAATAAATGACCCAGGCCACAGGAGAATAAATTATTTGATTGGTTGCTTTATTATACGGCGCATAGTCTGCACATGGATATTTAATCTTTAACGGCGTCGAAAGTTTTTCAACCACAACCGCATTTTCCGTTAATCCGTCTTTTTCCATTTGCTTTATCTTGGCAATCTTTGTTTCACCGATTTTTCCCAAACGCGCTTTTTCCAATTCCCTTTTCAAAGTGATCTTTCGTGGAACAATTTCTATTTTATAAGGTTCAATAATATTGTCATTTTGCAACTTTCTTAAGAAATATTCGTTTTTTCCTATGGTCATACCAGAAGTAGCAACCATATAATTTCCAAGAACATCCCCCGTGAAATATTTGGCGCATTCATGATTTATCATCCAACTAGAATTCGCAGTTTTGTTTACAATATCCACATCTTTCTTTTCGCCGAACACAACCAGCCCGCGCCCACCCTTTGTCAGAGTCAACACCACCATTGGCTGTTTTGTTTCATCGAATTCGCCGGGCAATCTATCAATAACAATTTCACAAGTATCCATAAGATAACGACGCAAACCAGACATTGTGTTAATTGACAACAATGTATCACTGCATATAAATACCAGTTTTCCGCCATCTTTCAACAAATCCAAACATTTAACTATAAAAAATGCGTAAGTTTCTTTTTTTATTTTTTGACCGTTTCTAAGGCCAAAAATTGAATCCAACTCATCTTGAATTTCTGCATCTATGGTTCCCCCGAATGGCGGATTGCCTATGACTAAATCGAAATATCCCTGGATAGACGCAAAATATTTTTGACGCGAAAAAGACGGCATTTTATACCTAAAAAAATCCCCAAGGAAAAAGTTATCTGGCAAATCGCCATATTTCCATGCGTCTTTGAATTCATTGAACATTTTCTTGTCTAATTCACACCCATAAAGATGCCTCTTAGACCAGTTATCGATATCGACACCCCTTTCAACCAATTTATCTATATATGCATATATGAACGAACCATTTCCAAACGATGGCTCTAATACAACAGAATTAGCGTCAATGTTTACTTTTTCCAGAATCTTTGCTGCTACATCTGGGGGAGTTAAAAATTGTCCTAATTGCTTTTTTTGTTCCCGTTTATTCTTTGTTGTACTCATGATTCAATTCCGAATTTGTGTTGCTCTTCTTTATCAATTGTAAACGAGACATTCGAAGCAACAGTTGCAAATCGCTTATAACACGTTTCAAACTTCTTTAGATCTCTGGCTCTATTTTCTCTTAATCTTTTTTCTCCTTCACGATACATAACCATCAACAAATCCATTTTATTCTGTACGGTTAGTTTTTTTGGTTTCACACCACGCGACAACAAATCAAAAAACTTTTTGGCTTTAAGCATTGTTTGCCCCGGGCCAGAATCAAAGGCAACAACATTATCGCCATCCGGCAAAGAAAGCCAATTTAATATATCTGTCAAATGTACACTATGTGAAATTTTTTTCGCAACCGGATCCACCTGAAACTTTACTAGCAATATGTAATAAGAATCCATTGTATGATCCATTATTGATGTCATTACCCTCTTTAGCGACACAATATTTGGTTGTCCTTCGGACCCGGTAAGGCCCGTCTTTACATTAATCGGGTTCCATTCATTTTGTTTATTTTTAAACCAAATATCCCCCATGCTTCGCGAAATTATTTTGCCTTTCTTTTTTTGATAACCACTTTGCAGCGGATACGCCTTGCTAATAAATGCCGTCGTTAGCTGATCAACCCTGTCGCTTAATTGATGACCGCCCTCTTTACCTGTGGCGATATTGTAAAATTCCCTATTGTTTTTTTCTGTGGACAATACATCGGCCCAGTACTTATCAACCGCTTTTTCCAAAGATAAAATGTCTTTATCGCTGATCATATTTTTCCCTTTGTTTATATGAACGCTAGCGTAAAACGGCAAGTAATGTCAAGGGTATCTGAATCGGACTCATTTTTCCGGATCAGAAATATTATGGACTTGCGACGCCAAATCAATCGTATTCATCATAAGGCCGGCAATGGTCATGGGGCCCGTTCCACCGGGCGTCGGTGTAATATAGCCCGCAACCGCATTGCAAGACGCGAAATCCCCGTCCCCACGCAATTTGCCGTTCCCGTCGCGTTGCATACCGACATCAATGAACACCGCCCCGGGCTTTAACATATCGCCAGTTATGGTTATTTTACCCGTGGCCGCGACAACTATATCCGCATTACGTGTAAAATCCGCAATGTTTGGTGTACGACTGTGGCAAATGGTCACGGTCGCGTTTCTCATCATTAATAATTGCGCCATGGGTTTTCCAACTATGTTAGAACGTCCGATTACAACGGCGCTTTTGCCCGCGACATCTATTTTATATTCGTCCAGCAATGCCAAAATTCCACGTGGCGTACAGGGCACAATAAAATCACGCCCTGCCCCGTACATTTTTCCGATATTAGCATCTGTAAAACCATCAACATCCTTGCTTACATCTACTGCATTCAGGACCGCATGTGTGTCTATGTGCGCCGGCAACGGCAATTGAATCAGTACAGCCGTAACATATTCATCGGCATTTAATTTATGTATTTTCGCAATAATTGTTTTAGTATCTGTATCGGCCGGCATACGGATTATTTCTGTTTTGATGCCCGCAATGGCAGCATATTTTTCTTTATTATTCACATATATTTTGCTTGCCGCATCGTCACCAACCAATATCGCAACCAACTTTGGCTGTACCGACATTTTTTCAACCCGCTTTCTTAATTCCTCTAATATACGATTACGCAGTGCAACGCCATCCATAATTATTGACATGTTCTTCCTTTTTTTACTCACCCGGATAGTACCATTTTTTCGACTGTCTGCAATAAAAAACGCCCCGCAAAATTCTGGGGCGATTGACATGAAAACATTTTTTACGATTTCTATCGCGCATTTGTTGGACGATCGACCAGTATAATAATCAACCACGCAACTGCGGCAATTCCGATAAGACTGTAAACAATGTTTGTTAACAATGTCGCCGGTCCGAATAAAAATGCCACAAGATCAAATCCAAAGATGCCAATCAACCCCCAGTTCAAGGCGCCAATGAACATCAATGGAACAAGAACATAATGTGTAAGTCCTCTCATCTGTTTTTCTCCTTTTCAAGGTTTGTATTTCGTCTGATGTCTCAGACAACGACATTATAAACATTTTTTATCCACCGCGCAAACATAATACAACCATTGGGAAAAGGTTCCTGGGTCGACATAAAATCGGGCAACCATGATAAAACCGGGTGCATATTGCCACACCTATAAAACAACAGTATGAATAATATAAACCGCGTACAGCGACACAAACAAAATCCCAGCATAACGACCAAGTTTTTTGTTGGTGACGAACGACACAAACCACAAAACACACGCGACCCCGGTTGCGATAACGGCATCACCTATAAAATTGTAATCAAACGGTATCGCACTAATAATGCCAGCCAATCCCAATACAAATAGAATATTAAATATGTTGGACCCAATTATATTGCCCACAACCAAATCAGATTTTTTCTTTATCGCAGCGACAACACATGTTGATAACTCGGGCAAACTGGTTCCGAACGCAACGATGGTTAATCCTATTACGCGTCCTGGCACACCAAAATATTTTGCGATTGCGGTTGCTGAATTTATTATCATATCGCTGCCCCAGATAAGTGCAATCAATCCCGCCACAATCATCACAATAATATGAAAACCGGACTTACGCTCAATCACTTTGTCTGATGTATCGGATTGCGAAGTCATAAACAAATACGATAAAAAGGCGACAAATAATACCAGCAACATTTCAGCAAAAGCATGGCTAATTTCCCCGTATCTGGACCCGACAAACCCCAATAACGCAGTTATAAATATAACAAATGGTATTTCATAACGAACCGTATTGCGCGTCAATTTCAATGTCGATATACATGCCGCCACACCAAGAATCAATAAAATGTTGGCGATATTACTGCCAATTATGTTGCCAATGGATATACCCGACGCACCGTGCAGATTCCCAAGAATACTGACCGCGGCTTCGGGGGCACTGGTCCCCATGGCGACGACTGTTAAACCAATGACTATTTCTGGGATATGTAAACGTCGCGAAACCGCGACCGCGCCATCAACAAATACATCGGCGCCACGCATTAATAAAACAAACCCCAGAACAAGCAGGAATATATTACCAAGCATAATGTTGATTATTATATCACTAATCCGTCACCAATGATACTTTTTATTGCGACATCAGCCAAACGCAACCCAAAAGAGCCCGTCACCGTTGCAATAGAACCAAAAACACGTCCAGGTGTCACGGCCGTGCGATTTGGAACCTCGGTCGAATATACGACCGGGAAATCAGGCAAGTTTTCATCGCGGACAATCTTGCGAACACGCGCCGCCAACGGACAGACGCTTGTTTTCAATATTCGCCCTACTTTGATTTGTGCCGGGTCGGTTTTTAATGCGGCGCCCATACTTGCGGCGAACGGAATATCACGAGATACACACCACTTGTACAGCGCGATTTTAGAATCAATTGTATCAATCGCATCAATCACGAAATCAGGACGAACGGCAATATTCGATTTATTGTCCCAAAACATATTCAGCGGAACAATATATGCATCAGGATTTATATCGCGAATACGCGCACATGCAACATCAACCTTGGGCTTGCCGATTGTGGATGACATTGCGAATATTTGGCGATTTATGTTTGATTCTTCGACCACATCAAAATCAACCAAGACGATATGACCAATACCACTGCGCGCCAACGCTTCGACAGCAAACGAACCAACCGCGCCACAGCCAACGACCATAACCGTTGCGTTTTTCAACCTTGTCATCGCCGCATCACCCAACAATGCATTAATCCGGTTAAATCTGTTTGTCATCCAGAACCCCCATGGTATTTGTATAAATTATATTGGCAACCGTTTCGGTGTCTGCACCACGAATTTGCGCAATTTCTGCAACCGTGTTTGGTATGGTATCATGCGCGGCATCATCACTTTCGACCAGAATACGCGATATCGGCCCAGACGCAACCGCGGCGCGCGCCCGGACATGCTTTTCATTACATATTTCCGCACCAAACGAAAAGTACGCCCCCATATCGGTTAATTCCGACACTAATTCCGGCGCCCCCGAAAAAGCATGAAACACCAACGCCGGCGGTAAATCAACAGTGCGCAGAATATTAATCATTTTTCCCCATGCGCCCACACAGTGAATATGTGCGACACGCCCCAAATCATGTGCAATTTGTAATTGCCGACAAAATACATTTTCTTGTAATTCTAAATTGGGACGATTTTTATCAAGACCAATTTCCCCAACCATTAAATTCGGATGCATTGCCAGCGCATTTATCAATTCATAATCCCACCCGTCCGACAAATCTGAAACAAACCACGGATGCACACCGATTGCACCATAAACATTGTCGCATCGCGCCATATCAATAACCACGCCCCAATCCACTGGTCGCGTTGCGTTTACGATAAAGCCAACAACCCCATGCGCGGTCGCATCACGCATCTGCGCGTCCGTTAAGATATGACAATGTGCATCAATGTATTTCATGATATTTGATATGATACAACAATTATTTCAGAAAACAACTACGGTATGGCTAGATTGACAAGTAATTCCTTATATGCTAGACTGCCAGCATAGGAGATACTGGTTTATGACACAGAAACAAATAGTAAATATAATTAAAACAATTCCTGATGACTATATGCCGTTGTTTTTATCCGATGTAGCTATTACGGCATTTAATGGTACGTATTATACAGCAAACCAACAACTTTATGCAGTGTTATTAAAATTGAAAGCATGGCTAACACAAGATGAATTCGTACGAATAAGTGCAGATTCTGTAAAAGCCAAAACCATTGAATTAATCAAATATAAGTCTTTGTATAATACGGCACAAAAATTCCAAAAAGCGACACATAAAATAGAAACAGAAAACAAATTATTCAACGCACAGTTAATTGCTGAACGCTACGGAATTGACGAACAAATCGTGAGAAATGCTATGAAAATACTTTATGAAAAACAGCAAAAAGCTCACGAGCAACCACAAATACACCCCACAAGGACTTCTCACTCTCTTATTGTCCAAGATAACGAATACCAAATTAACGCGAAAGGATTGAGAGAGCTACTGGTATTTATTTCTCAGGCATTCGCATGGAGACAGAAATGACGCATATAGCCCCTGATATAGAAAAAAAGCAATCCGCACTAAACAACAAGATTTCTGAACGCGAAAAACAAATTGCGGAAAGGGAGCGATTGCTTTCTCTGCTAAAACCAGATTTCTCCAATCTTGATGATATTGATGATAAACTTGCATTGTGTGATGATAAAATTAAGCAGCTAGAGTCTGAAATTAATGATTTAAACATATGTGTTGCGCAAAAATGCATACATTTACCCCCAAAAGATACAAAACCAGAGGCCAAAGAAACACAAAAAAAATATTATTTGAAGACGGTTTGGGAAAAAATCGATAAACAACTAGCTAATTCTTTAAATTTAAAGACTAAAGTCGTCCAAGAAGTTTTGGATTTAAACATTGATGACATTCCATACCCAGAAATACCCAAAACATGCAAAGTAAAAAACGTTTTCAACAAGGAAGGACTACACATTTTAGCTCAAGGTGTTGATAAGTACCATGACAGACGCAGAATGCTACATGGTGTCGCGTTTCTAGAAAAAATCATTGTATGTGAAGCATATTTTGCAGATCACCTTGGAAAAGATAAGCCAGAATACGATAATAAAAGGGATGAATTAAACTCTACTTCATTAAACGAAAAATATGCTAAAATAAAAACAGACGATGGGGACTATTGGGACGCAAAATCACTTTTATCATGGATATCTACTGCCCAAGCTCTTGGTCAAAAAATAAACGACTCAAAACCATCACATACTCACTAAACATATTCTGTTTTTTTTTCTAAAACTATTACGTCATCTTGGACATAATTTAGAATGACAAAAAAACGGCTGCGAATGCAGCCAAAAACAAAGTCCGTCTCCGCCGGTGCTTAAATTCAACTAACAAATAATCTGGACTTGATAGGCAATTTTTGTTGAACACAATGGCTGCGACGGGAACCCTTTCCACTCGTAAGGCGCGAACGGCGCGCAACAGCGCTTGTTCTTGCCAACTATCGTGTCGAACCCACGGGTTCTCGTCCACTTGCCCATGCCACAAATAAAAAACGCCCCCGTTGGGCGATTTTTTATTTGTGGTGGGACCACAGGGACTCGAACCCTGGACCCAATGATTAAAAGTCATTTGCTCTACCAACTGAGCTATGGTCCCATGGCCCCCGAAAGAGACCACATAAATGTGATTTTTCGGTGGTTCGGCGCCAATTTTGCCACAATAAAAACGAAAATGCAAGAAAAAATGCAAAAAATCGCCCCATCCCCGCATAAAAGTTGAAAAACCACCCAAAATGCATTATAATTAGGTAAGCAGAGGTTGTAATGGCAGACGTCAGTATGAAAGACTTTTTATTGCAGTATTATATGCAGTTGCGCTTCAATTTGATGCCGCCTGAAATTCGCGCACAGTATGATGTTTATGCCAAATCCAATGACTTTCGTGGAAACATGAAGTTATGGAAGAATAAATTGATGCATGACAATGGTGCCGGTCGATTTGTTCAAAACGATCTGCCCAACCCCGAAAATAATACCGGTGATTATCATTTAACTGATGCCGAATGGGAAAAATTATTCAAAGCGTATCAAAAAGCCGTTCGCGGAATGGCGGCGGCACGCACAAATGGTGATGAGTCCATTACTGAAAACAGTGATGCCAAGGAATTTTTAGACGAATACTTTGGTGATGCACGAACACATTTATTTTCCAGTGCGCAAGTCGCGAATGGATATGATGTTCAACTGAACCGAATAAACGCGGTATTTAACGCACATCCACAAATAGAGTATGTTTTACGTCAGGGAGGTTATACAGAACCGTCTTTTTCTGATTTAAAAAGTGGCATAACATCCAGAAAGTATAACAGCGATCCTAATTTTCAATCGCAACTGACCAGAATTATTGGGTTTTTAGCATGGAAAGTCGGCGAAGACACTAATGTTGCAAACTGGTTTAATGGTATCGATTTACAAGATATTGCAGACAATGCATTTGCAGATAACACAATTAACCCAAACAAACTTGATTATTTCAAACGCAACCACCAAACAATTTTGAATGTCCTGTATAAAAAGGACAAGGTTTTTAATGTATTTAAAAACTATGACGGTGGAAAAATCTCTGGTCAAATTGAAAAAGCACGCGAAAAATTAAAATATGACGACAAAAATAATGATGACTATATTCCGCCAAAACGTGACGACCAATTAACTCCGATACAACAATTATCCAAATGGGCGGATGATACGTATGATAACCTGTTGGATAAGTATTTAAAGTTCCACGGTGATCGTTTATATTTTTCAAAGAATGCACAATTTGTTGTCAAAGCCATCAACGGGGCCAAGGTCAAGCCAACCGACGGTATTGACGGTGTTTTATCAAAATCAGAAGACATAAAAAAGAATCTGTTATATAAATCGCCAACGGCAACCAAACATTTCGATTGGTTTACAAAAACATTAACGGAAATAAAGGCCACAATGCCAAAGGCATTTGCCGGTGCGTTGAAAAACGGTCGCCAAATGCGTGCAATCATCAGTGAAATTATTATGAAGGCTGTGCGCGACGGTAAAATTGATGAGGCAAAAACCACGATGGAGGTGCTGTCAGTCATAAAATACGGCGCCACCACCAGCAAGGTTATGGACGCATTAAAGAAAGAAGAATTTACAATCTTTTCCGACGGCAAATTATCATGGAATAAAAATCAAGGGGTTCAATTTGTCAGCAAGGCATTGGATAAAAGCATCAAGGCCGCATTTATGAGTGTTGGATATGGCATCACAATTATTGGTAATGAAATTCGTTTATCCGGCAGCAAGTTTGATGGGCGCAGGGGGCGCATCCAAAACGCTCAAAATTTATGGGCGACACAAAACCAGCAAGACAGAAACGCCAGAACACACGAAATCGATACACAAAATGCCGACGCACGTACAGAAATTGCGAATCAACATGCGACACAAAACATTATAAATCGTGGTCGGCACAATCCTATTACAGATGATAATTATGACACACTTATGAATTCGAATGACCGTACCCAGCAACGTCTATCACGTCAGGCAAACAGCCAAAGTTTCCGTGATGCACAAAACGCGGTCAACCAATATAATGCACTTAGTGACATAAATACTGGTGTACCAGACATGCGTGCACGGGTTCAGCAATTACGTGCAAAAAGAAGTGATTTATATCGCAGATATCGTGATCCGGCGACTTATGCCGGCATGCCACCAGCGGCACAACAGGCACTGGCCCAGGATTTATTGCAACAATACCACGATAAACAGCAAGAACTGGATGAGGCCAGAAATAATTTCAGCACTTCACGTCAGACACTGAATCAAATAACCAATAATCCAGATTGGGCAAGACAACAGCAGCAAGTCACGCAATACAATAATGCCAAAAATCGCGCGGATAGTATGCGTGCCAACTTGATACAATGGAATGAGGCACGTGAACGCATCAGCGAACTTAACGGCCAAATCGCACAGCGCAATAATGAATTGGCACACTGGGACCAAAATCACCAAGATAAATACAAAGAACTTATGGCATATTGGGATATGTTGGAATCGGGCCGCGATTCACACATGGGTCAAATGTATAATTGGTTGCCACGTGGCAAGAAAACCGCCCAAGCATCGTTCGATTCACACAAGAACGGCATTATCAGTGATTATCTTGACAGTTATTCATACACCGCTTGATTTTTACCCAGATTTGTGATATAATATGAACCACGTTGGTGCCGATGATGGCGCCTTTTTTATTTTCCAAACATTCTTTTTAACTAAATAACCAAAGGATAAACTATGTCACGAGTTTTACAAATTCGCCGCGGCACAACCGCACAAAATGATAACTTTACAGGACTTGCCGGGGAAATCACATATGATACAACCGCCAAAACAATCCGCGTTCACGACGGATCGACACTGGGTGGGGTTGCATTGGCGCGCGCCGACGAAATACCGGAACCCGGCGCCGAATTCGATATCGACAGTGTGCCAGATACTAAGTGGTCGGAAATTGTCGCGCGTGTTGCGCCGGCACCGTTCACAACATATACCAGCACAAATCTAACTATTTCTGGTTCGACATATATTGAATATGTGTTCAGTGGTGTGTCCACCGCACCGATTATCGTGCACGCGTCTCTTGTCTGTCAAACCGCCGCCGCGGGCTATGTCCCAGACGATGAAACAACCGCATTCGGTATAGGCGATTATTGCACCGCCCCACTCTATACTTTCGTTGATGGCAACGGCGTGCATGTTCGCACAATGATTGGTGGCGGGGCATTCTGGGTCGCACATAAAAGCACCGGGGTCAAAACAAACATTGTCAACAGCGAATGGAAACTAAAAATCCGCATTTATTGTTGAAAATAAATAATACCTCTGCTATTCTGTCGGCGTCATAAATAAATACAAAAGGAAGCAATATGTATGTTTTGTCATTAAACTGCGGTTCTTCATCGCTTAAATACAAATTATTTGACGCCGACACGCGGGCGGTTGTGTTAAGTGGTCTGGCGGAAAAAATCAAGTTACCAGATTCTGCAATTTCACAAAAATATCCCGACGGGCACAAGGTTGAACGCACCGTCCCAATGCGCGACCATGGCGAAGCGTTAAGCGAAGTCATGAAATTGCTGCGCGAAGCGTCCATTGACACGAACGAGATTAAGGGTGTTGGCCACCGCGTGCTGCTTGGTGGCGCGGAATTGACCGCATCATGTGAAATAACCGACGACGTTGTTCGTAAAATTCAAGAATACGCAGAAATCGCGCCATTACACAACCCACCGGCACTGGCGGGGATTAACACCGCGTTGCAAATGATGCCGAATGCAAAGCAAGTCGCCGTATTCGACACCGCGTTCCACCAAACCATGCCGGAACATGTTTTCCGCTATGCTGTGCCCGAAGCATGGTATACGCAATTAAAGGTGCGCAAATATGGTTATCATGGGACATCGCACCTGTATGTTTCAAAACGCGCGGCGGTTATGTTGGGCAAGCCCGCATCGGAATGTAATCTGATTACCGTCCATTTGGGTTCGGGCGCATCTGTCGCCGCGATTAAAAACGGGAAATGCTTTGATACATCAATGGGATTCACGCCTATTACCGGTTTGGTTATGGGTACGCGTCCGGGCAATTTGGACACATCCGCGGTGCTTTACGCGATGGACAAACTGGGCCTGACATCCGCCCAGGCGACAACCCATTTGAATAAGGAATCGGGATTGTTGGGCATGTGCAGTTTTTCAGACCTGCGCGATGTCGAAGGCAACATGGCAACCAACGATAAATGTCGCATGGCATTAGAAAAACAGATTTTAAGTGTGCGCCAAACAATCGGCGCATATATGGCGACACTGGACGGCAATGTCGATGCAATCGTATTCACCGCCGGCGGTGGCGAAAACGATGCATATATGCGTGAACGTTGCCTGGAAAACTTGGAACCAATGGGCATCAAGTTGGATAGTGCGAAAAACGACGCCGCGGTCGGCCGCAAAAATGTATCCGAAGCGGAAATCAGCGCACCCGACAGCCGTATTAAGTTGTTTATGATTGCCACGAACGAAGAATTAGTGATTCTGGAAGATACCCTGGCAATTATGAACGGCACATATAATCCAGATCATTTGAAGATGGATTATTCGTTTGCAAAATAAAAATCCGCCCGACTGGGCGGTATTTTTATTATTATAATCCCTTGACGCGGTATCTGTAATTTTTTTATAATCGACATTATCAAGGGGGAAAGTATTATGAAAAAAGTGATTTTAGGGCTTTTTGTTGCGTTGGCGTTGGCCGGCTGTGGCCAGGTTTATGACCGCGAACCGGTGGGTGTTGGATATGACAACAATGAATTGAAGTTAAGTCCATGCGCCTGCATTATGGTATATCGGGCTTAACGCGTCACAACTGTTGTTGGGGGGACGACATTGAATTATCCAGACGATTTTAACACGCGGACATTTCCGGCGGGAAAAAGCATTGCGGTTTCACGCGCGATGGGTGTTGGTATTATGTCTGCGCTGTTTATAATCGTTTGTTTGTGCGGATTGATTATATGGACAATTCGATCGGTACGGGTGGAACCTTATGTACTGGCAACCGGTGGTATAAACGATCAATGGCGCGTTATTATGTCGGGCGACGGCAACCCAACCGCTGAAATGACCGATATCCAGGTTTTTCAACAATCTCTACTGTGGCGGTTCACGCAAAACTGGTTCAACATATCGCCAAACCATGATAACAATAGTGCTGTGTGGAACACCGAATGTTCGCGCGATGATTGTATGGAAGAAAGGGTTGCAAGCCGTAATTGTGCCATATTCTGTTCCACCGGCGAAAAGTTATTCCATAATTTTTCCAAAGACATTTTACCTCGTTATAAGTCACTAGAATCCGGGGGGGCCACATGGATGGTTGTCCCGAAATCCATACGAATTGAACCGGTTGGCAATGTTTCTGCGCGTGGTGGTTCTTGGCGAATTATGGCGACTATATTGACGGGGGGAACGGGCGCGATGGATATTATCGCGTACGCAATAGTTGAACATACAGAAAAATATTTTCCCGCCACACGGGGGTTTTATGTTTCGGAATTTAACGCATATCGGGTAAGTCAATGATAAGGAAATTGATACTGTTTCTTTTTGGATTGGCATTATTGGCACTGACCGTGGCAATGCTGTTTTTGGCATCTGCGGTTTATGATACGGGGGCCCAAGAATCAATCGGCACATATTTTTTCCAGACCAACGAATGGTCATTTATGCGACCAGGCGTGCCGGTTCGTGAGCATGAAATCGGGGAAACCGCAATGCGGGAAATGCTGATAAAGAAATATGTGACAGAATATTTCTATGCGATTCCAGATCCAGATAATATTGCACAACGCACTGGCACATATTCGGTTATAAAAATAATGTCTGCACCAGATGTATTCAGCAAATGGAAAAACGGCGAAGCAGTCGGTATCCAATCTATGTCTGAAAATGGAATGATGCGAACTGTCACAATAGATGGTGAAATATATAAACCACGTGATGGCGATTATTGGGTTGTGCCATACAGACTTGAAACATGGACCGTACCAAACGACATGTCGATTGATCCACAAGTCACGCGCGGAAAATTAATCATGAATGTTCGATATGAACCCGGGATTCGCGAAACGACACTTAATATTGGCAAACATTTAAAAAATAGTTATAATAGATTTAATCCCGGGTATGATCCTGCGATTATATTCCGGTTTATGGTAATGGATCTTGAACGCGTGGCGGACACAAATGACTAGATTACTATTATCTTTGGTACTTTTTATTGTTGCGTGCGCAACGGGTGCGTACGCGTACGATGACGACCCATTTGATTTCGATAATTTCGCCATCGACGAAAGTGTGGACGCCGACGTCACCACCACAAGTGTCAGTATAAATTCCGGTGCAATGCCCGTTGCGGTGTCTTCGTTTGATATTGCCGGGATAATGCTGGGGATGGGATTTGACGATGTTCATACATTGGTTGCAAATGGTGGGCTGTATGCCCCCCGGGCGCGCGACGCGGTTGTTTATACGATTGCATCCGACTGGCGATACAACCTGGATTACGAATGTCGCCAACAAAATATTTTCGTTCCCGATCAATTAGAACAGTGTATTCGTACACTGGCCCAAAATCGTGGACTGATGTACGCATCAGAATACCATCTGGTGCGGGAATTGACCGGTGAAACAATAGATGTTTATTTTACCAGTAATGCGACCGAAAATCGCGCCTGGCGTGTTGAGTACAATAATGATGTAAATGATGTCGAAGGTACGGCTGAAAAATTTGAAAACCAGCGTCAGAAAAAGATTTCAACATTCTGGTCGGGTGTTGTTGATAAATATGGGGCACCTAATTCGGGTACGGATAAATGGTTATCATCTAATAACTCTTATGACCCAATGATGACGGCATATTATGGCGCACTGGAATTGATTGATAACGGTCGTTATGCATCCGATGCGGCGATAAATGTTCGTGATGCACGCGAAAAATTTCCATCAAAACCGTACGCATTTTAATATGAACAGTTATGAATCTGGATTATTTGCGGAATTTTTGGCCAAATGGTATCTGCGGTTTCATGGATTTCATATCATAAAATCGCGGTATATTACCGGCCGCAATACTGGTCGTGCGGAAATAGATATTATTGCCCGTCGTCATAATTTAATGATTTTTGTAGAAGTTAAACGCCGTCCAAACATCGAAATTGCATGGTCTGCAATCACGCCGGCGCAACGCGTTCGTCTGCGACGGGCCGCGGAAAACTTTATTGCGCGAAATGGGTGGACGGGCGACGCGCGTTTTGATGCGATTTTAGTTTGTGGTCGGCATATACATTGGGCCCGTGGCACATTGTAAAAATCACTTGCCAAATGACTTTATTCCTTTATAATAAATTCGTACTTTTTCAACAGAAAGGAGACACCATGAAAAAAGTAATGTTGGCATTGTTTGCCGTTTTGACTTTGGCTGCCTGCACAGGTTCATATAAATCTGGCAACTGTGAATATGATTTCTTGCTGCACAAAGATATTTCGATTTCGAAAATCATCGGCAACGCGACCGGTGGTTGCTAATAAAAATGCCCCAAACGGGGCGTTTTTTATTTATTGGTGGTTAGTGTTAGTGCTTAGTCAGCGAACACAGCACCCATACTAATCGCTAACACTATTTACTAACAACCACCATTGCCGGGCGCAGAACCGTATCACCAAACATATATCCCGCCTGCATTTCCTCTACAATTGTGTTTGATTCGGTGTCTGCGACATCAATCACCTGGACCGCATTATGGAATTGCGGGTTTAGTTTTTGACCAACCGTTTCTATTTTCACCATACCGATATTACTGCACGCTGATTGAACCGCACGCGTCATCGCTAAAATACCGGCGTCATCTGGGCTATGCACCAATGCCGCTTCAACTGCATCAATTACCGGCAAGAAATGCCGTGCAACCGTCATCGCCCGATTCCGTGCCGCCGCATCAATATCAATCGCCGCACGACGACGCGTGTTTTCCAGTTCGGCAGCAACACGCAGATATTTATCGCTTAATTCGGCAATTTGTGCATTTAATTTATCAATTTCGGTTGGTTCCGTTTTTTCGGTGGCTTTTTCCGCCACCTTTTCTTTAATCTTGGCATCGGCAACCGATACCGCATCAACCTTTACTTCTTTTTCGTCGTCCATAACAATACCCATATTATTGTGGGGGCGGCGGATTCGCCCCCGATTGTTACCTTAATATTATTTCGTTGCAGTTATTATAGGTATGAAATCGTCCGGTTTCAAGGACGCACCACCAACCAACACCCCATCAACATGCGGAATCGACATAATTTGTTTGGCATTTGACCCTTTGACAGACGCGCCATAAAGAATTGGTGTGCCGCCCCGCCCCATTTTTGTCAGACTTTCAGCAATTAAACTGTGTGCCGCGGCAATATCTTCGTCTGACGGCGTGATTCCGGCGCCAATTGCCCAACGCGGCTCGTACGCGACAATTACATCGCCACCGTTGCTTGGGACTGATTCACGAACGCCCAATTCAATAATTTCCATGGTTTTACCGGAATTTCGTTCCTCCATCGTTTCACCGACACATATTATTGGGGTCAACCCGGCGGATAATGCCATGGACGCCTTTTGCTTAACAATTTCGTTCGTTTCGCCATGATACATGCGACGTTCACTGTGTCCAACAATCACATATTTGGCACCAATACCCGCCAACATATTGGCCGAAATTTCACCCGTAAATGCGCCATGATCATGGACGGACACATCCTGGGCACCGATGGCAACACTGTTATTTGATGCCGCAATAAAAACAAACGGAACGCACAAAATAACGGTATTTTCCGTTTCAATATTCGCCAATGCATCCTGCATTTCAACCAGCGCAGCCCGCGACCCGTTCATTTTCCAGTTTCCCGCAATAATTTTCATATTTTCCCCCTTTTTTTCGTTGATTTTCATTATATCGTTTTGCTATGGTATCGCAAAAGGGGATTAAATGCTAGAATATTTACGTAATGCATCGGAAAAACCGATTGCGAAAGTTTTGATTACAATATTGGCCTTTTCTTTTATTGGCTGGGGTGTTGCCGAATGGATTTTCGGCAATGTGATGAGTGATACAACACTGGTCCGTGTTGGTCCTGAGAAGGTATCTGTTCAACAGTATAACATGGAACGGTCGCGCGAATTGGCAACTATGTCACGCGATGAAATGCGCAATGTATATGTTGACCCGGTTGCGGCCCAGAAATTTCAAAACGATATTATATCCAAATTAACGACCCAAACAATGGTTGAAAACCGCGCTCATAAAATGGGATTTATCGTTTCCGATCATCGTATTGCACGGGAAATTCGTGAATACCCAGAATTTCAAGAAAACGGTACTTTTTCAACATTGAAATTTGATACAACTTTGCGTAATTCGGGTTATTCTGAATCTGAATTTGCTGAAATTTTACGCGCTGGGGTATTGCGTTCCATGGTTTTGGGATCGATGTCCGCCCCTGTACGGGTTCCGGCATTCGCGACAACGGCAATGTATAATGCGCGCAATGCAGAACGCACAATTGATTACACAACAATAAAATTTGATGATTTCAGGGTTGAAAAACCATCGGACGACGATCTGCGCACATTTTATGCACAAAACCCGCAAACGGTTGCCGAAACACGCACTGCATCGTACGTTTTAGTTCCTGCGGATATGAGCAAGCCAGACGAATACAGTGATGCATATGATATCGCGATAAAGGTCGAAGATGCAATTATTGGTGGCGTTTCATTGCAAAATGCCGCGTCAAAGAACAAGGCAAAATTTGTGTCATTAAAACCATTTACCGTCGGCGAACGTCCAACAGATGATGTGCTGACCGACGCAATGGTATCTAAATTGTTATCTATGGAATCGGGATCTGAATCTGAAATTATCGAAACCAAGGCCGGCTTTGTAATCATGCGACTTGACCAGATTACGCCGGAACATGTTGCTGAATTTGATTCTGTAAAGAAAGATTTGATTAACGATTGGACACGCGATGCCAAACGCAAGTTGGCATATGTTCGCGCGAATGAGATTTTGGTTGATATCAACGCTGGAAATGCGATGACGAATAAAAAGTCTGCGACCGTATCACGGACGCATGGCGCCCCAGACGATGTGTTGGTTGCCGCGTTTAAATCGGGCATCGGAACCAATTCTATTGTCGAAGCACCGAACGCGTTTTATGTTATGACAGTGAAATCAGACACTAAACCAACCGCTGATGTCAAACGGTCCGAAGAATTAACCAAGGAATTGCAAAAAATGTCCGAAAAACAAATCACCGATGATTATAATTCGTTTTTGATACGCGAATACCCCGTGCGTATTAACGAAAAGGTTTATCGTCGATTCCTTGGCAATAACCAATAAAAAAATCCCCACTGATTTGTGGGGATTTACTTTATTACGGCACTTTTGATTAGCACGACATCTTCCTTTATTCCGTCGATTTTCATTTGCAGTTGGCCGATACCTGTTTCCAGAATAGTTGTGCGATTTTCCAACGATGTTATGCGTTCATTTGCCCGCGCCAAATCATCCAGCGAAAAATCCTGGCGCGCGACCCAATAAACCATTCCGGCAATAAATGCTATTAAAAACCACCCGCCACGCAATGTATCGACCAGGTTATATAATGTGTTTTGTTTGTTTGACATGATTTCACGGCATTTTTATTTGCCCCTTTCTGATAATTGTTCTATTTGATGAACCAGTGCGCGTTGTGCTTCGACACTGCGCAATTCTGCGTCTGTGGCGTTTGGCCCCAGCACGCGTTCTATGGTTATTTTTCGCAAATGCGCCAATACGGCACGTCCATCGGACGTGCCAAATGTGCGCGCAAAATTTTTTTCGATTTCTGTCATGATTTACCCCATCTAGATAATGTTTTCTGATATCGCCATTTTTACAATGGGTGCAATATATTTCAGTTCCGCATCCCCATTTAATTTAATCGGGTCAATCACACCACGGCGCGACAATATTTGTAATCCACGATCAACCAATGGACGAATAAATTCGTGTAATAGTCGCCCATATGTCGCACCCAATATGCGCATCATATCTGCATTTCGCGCAAGTATTTCGGTTGCGGTCATTTCTTTATCGGACAACAATCCCAAACGATCCGCCAACAACGCATGACGAATTCGTTCACGCAGATCTTTCAACACTAATTGAGACACATCAAAATCTGCGCCGGACGCCAACGGGGTTAATCCCGAAGATCCAACGGCTTTTGGTATAATTGCACCCGGTGTCAAATTAATATTGTTAAGGTTGATAACCCCATCATCATCTGCCTGCCATATACCGGAAACGGCAATCGTCGCATTTTTAAGAACCAATTCGACAACTTTGTTCGCGGTTTTTATATCGGGCAATGCACGCATAACGGGACTGCGACCATATAATTCACCAGATGCCAATGACCACCGGAAAATAATATACGGATTTGTATCGAAAGTTCCGGTTGATACAATATTGTTTTCTATATCACCGCCGACATCTAACCATGCAATAAAATCTGTGCCAACCAGACTTTGCACCATCTTTAACGGCATTTCTGGATCGCGTTTCATTTTATCGCGAATATCCCGTGGCGGTGTCCATTGCGGAAATCGCGTTGCGACATCACATGCACGAATTGATGTTGTATGAAATACTGCGTTCGGTAAAATTGCAATATCATACATTGGAATTGCTGTAAAAGAAAATGCAGATGATGCCCCGATTGGATTTTCCGCCATAAACAAACACGCGGTTCCACATACGACCAAATCCATATAGCATTGATGAATCGTTGTGTAAAAATTAGAATCATTCAGATGCGCCCTGAACACAGATGTTGCTATTTCCGCATTTGGGGATTCGGCACTTTCAGGGACTAATTCCATCCATAACGACTCTGGTGGTGTAATCAGTGAATATAGCGATGCAGCCAGATTATCCACCGCGTCTGCGGCGGTTGAATCGAACAATGTCGCATTATCTTCGTCCGAAGATGGCATTGTATACCGACGCGCAGCATCCCACCGATTAATCCACGGCGCGCGCGCATCAATCGCACGGCGATACATTTGTTGTAATTGTTTCAAGTCTTGTGACATTTTTTATCCTTTTTGTTATGTTTCAAGAAATTGTAAAATTTGTGTTTGCAGAATATGTTCGCGTTCGTTTACCGATCGGTCGCACCGGCAATGGGGTCGCACAAATTGCGCCAGAAATCGCATCGATTCCGTCATCATGCGTTGTACCACCCATCGGCGACCAACCTATCATTTCCGCCAAAAGCGGCGTTGATTGAATGTGGGACGAACAATAAAGCCGCCCCGTTGACAAGACTGGTTCCAGGCTGTCGATAATACGATCTGATTTTCGTTTATTGTTAACGACGTTTTGTACGACTATATCCATTCCGCGTTTGCCCGCGCATTCACGCAATATTTCAGGCAACGCATTGCCTATTCCATTCGTTTCAACACATATTCTGCGCATATTGTGACACGACATAAAATCCAGAACACGTTCGCACTGGGTCGCCATCGGGTGTTCATCACCGTCCGCAACCACAAGATACATTAAATCGTGAACAAATATTCTGTGCGATTTATCATCACGATATATGATGACGCAAACACTGCCATCAGATCTGGTACGTCCAAGTGATGGATCCCAATACATTGCGACACCTGTGACATCATTATCTCCAATGTGTGCATTTTGTGGGTTGAAACAATCGTTGTAAAAATGAATTGCCCCCGGGTCCAGCCGTATTCGTTCAGTTGATATCGGTGACAACATCATCTGGGACGCGAAATGATGCGCACCAACCGTACTGCGCAGGTTGTCCACGGCACTTAATGGGAACATTTCCGGCCATGCCGGCACACCATCCGCATCAACTATCGGGATTTTAAGGGTTTTATACCCCCGTAAAAAAGGCGTTGAAAAACCAATTTTTTTATATACTATATCAGACATGGATTTTACCCCGAAAACTTTACCAACTAATCTGGAGGCCGAACAAGCCGTCTTGGCCGCTGTTTTGATGAATCCACGTGCCATCGAACGCGTTTCTGACTTCTTGTTGCCCGAACATTTTTCACACCCCGCGCACCAAGAGATATATAAGCTAGCCCTGCGCAATTCTGCCGAGGGCAGCAATTTCGATATCATCACAATAAAAAATTATCTGGACCAACAAGGCGTACTGGAATCAGTCGGCGGGGTTGATTATCTGACACAACTGGCGGGGGCCGGTGCCACCGTGGTAAGTGTCGAACAATACGGTCGCATCATTTACGACAATGCTCTGCGCCGCGATTTGATTGCTCTGGGCCATGATATTACCGAAGACGCGTATATAGAAAACTTGGATAATCCCGTATCACGTCAAATAGAGGTCGCCGAACAAAAATTATTCGAAATGTCGACCAAGGGTACATCTGAACGCGAAATCACACCTATTGCTGTCGCATTGAAAGACGCATTAACCGAAGCAGAAATCGCATACAAAGCCGATGGCGGGTTGTCTGGATTGACAACGGGGCTAACCGCGCTGGACAAATCAATAAGCGGTCTGCACCATTCTGATTTGATCATCATTGCTGGTCGTCCCGGCATGGGAAAAACAACCTTGGCAATGAACATCGCGTTTAATGCGGCAAATGCAATATTAGCCGGTCGCGCAAATAAAAAGTATAATGGCGCAGTTGTGTTTTTCAGTCTTGAAATGTCATCGGCTCAGTTGGCCGCACGTGTTTTGTCTTCTCAATCCAAGGTTCCCGTCACCGCCATGCGCGAAGGTTCGCTTACCGACGAAGATTTTATGAAATTATCTCAATACGCGGATGCGATTGGCCGTGTTCCCCTGTGTATTGATGACACACCCGGGATGTCTGTCCCGATGATGCGCACGCGTGCGCGTCGTTTGGCCCGCAAATACAAGGGTATTGCACTTATTGTCATAGACTATCTGCAATTAATGACATCGCCCGGGGGCCGCAAAAACGATAATCGTGTCCAAGAATTATCCGAAATCACACGCGGTCTTAAAATGTTGGCCAAAGAGCTGGATGTTCCGGTAATCGCCCTGTCCCAACTGTCGCGTACGGTTGAATCGCGTGACGACAAACACCCAATGTTGTCCGACTTGCGCGAATCCGGTTCTATTGAGCAAGATGCCGATATTGTAATGTTCACTTATCGTGAAGAATACTATTTGGAAAACCGCAATCCTTCAAATCGTTTTTCCGGAAACACCTCTGACAAGGTTCAAGAAAATTACGAACGCCGGCGCGAGAATGCCCGGAACAAAGCGGAAATCATCATCGGCAAAAACCGCCATGGTCGTACCGAAACAATTCACACTGCGTTCTTTGGCGAATACAGTTTGTTTGACAATTTGGACGATACGGCGACACACATTGCGAATACATTTATTCCAATGGAATCAGAACATACGAATATGCCGCCAGCCCAAAACGATGAAATCGACGATGATACAATTCCTGATGACATGCCACTTTAATTATTTTCTTGCGTCGTTTGTAAAAATTGACTAACATTTTGTCAAGAATCCTAAGGAGTTTTACAATGGCCCAAGAAGAAATTATATTTCCAAATAACATTCGTAATATCCGTCTTAAAAAGGGCATGAAAATGACCGAATTGGCGCGTCGTGCCAATTTATCTTTATCCGCCGTGTCTAAAATAGAGAAAGGCGTCCGCCGTTTAAACCAAAAACAGTTGTTAAATATCTGTAATATTCTGGGCTGTAAATTATCCGATATTTTTATTAAGGAATCTGACGAAGTCGCGACCCAATGGCAAAGCGAAATCAAACGTCGTCTTAACGACAACGAAGATAGTGGATTAAAGATTTTTGGGTCTGGACTGCGCAAAATTCGCCAACAAGCCAGCAAAACTATTGCCCAAGCGGCCAAGGATGCCGGCATGACATTGTCTGTTTATCATAAAATAGAGGTTGGCCAACGCGAAATATATGAAAACGAAATCGAACCATTGGCACAATCGTTCGCATTAAGTGTCGGTGCAATGTTTGATAAAATCGCAACCATGTATAAATCGGGCGAATTAAACAATCAAATAAGCAAGGTCAAAGAACGCGTAAAATCTGTTCTGGTTCCCGGGAACCCAATGTCGGGAATCGATATGCACGACGGGCTGTACGGTGCAAAATTGTATGACAGTGCGCGCAAAAAATTGGTTCCCGTATTCGGAACCCCCGCCGGCAAATCTATCGCATTCAAAAAGTCGGATGAAACAATGATTGTTGCCCCCATGAATCTTGAGGGTCGCAAGGGTATATATGCAGTTATTCCGAACACTAAACATTTGGGCGGGTTTTTACCGGAAAAATCGTATGTGTTCGCCGATGTGAACGCAACCGTATCTGTTGGGGATATGGCTATTTGCATCGATACCGACTTTAACAAATTGAAATCTGACGATGTCGCCGTTGCACAAATCGTTGCCGTTCGCAGTGATTCCCACGGCAAAATTTATGGCCAAGGTGCAACCGCATCCGAAAAAATTGTCGGCAAAACCATGCACAAGGTTATTATGATTGCAATGGAATAGCCCATAACCCGCGGAGAGAGAACCATGAAACCCAGAGCCAGCGTAGTCGCACAAAAACTGTTAAACCTTTATCGTCAATCCCATGTAATTATTGGTGGGTGGTCTGTGTTGAACCCTATTTTTGTCCAAGAAGCAACCCCTGATGTTTTGGCAATGTTGGCGGATTTGCCAACGGGCAAGATGCTCGCACGGCACATTGAAAATCTGCGTTCGGGAAAAACTCCAATGAATACAATCGAACGCGATTTATTACCATATGGTGGCATGATGGCCGAATCCGCATTAAATCTGCAGATACCAGAACATGATTGGAACGAATTAATTTCTGCAATATCTGAATTTACACCCGACCAAGACGGATTGAAACGCATCATGGATCTAAAGGTCGTTAAATCATTCGGGGCGGAATGGATAAATCTTGTGCGGGCAGCATTGGCCAATAAGTATCCCGAAATGTTGCAACAGTGGGCGATTATTGACCAAACATATAATGCATACAAACGTTGGAATATGGCCCAGGATATAATGTCCCAATCGATTAACGACCGTACACGTGCCCAAATCCAGGCCGATATGTTCGAATACGAAACTTATTTACCAATGTTCGGTGACGAAGGGCGTGAATTATTGGAAAAACTGCGTAATTTCATAAGCAGTATAAAACGCACGCCCGACACCGGGGCCTAGTCATCGTCTGTTGTTCGATATATCGTGTCCATTGTATGCGGTGTTCCGATATAAATCATCGCACCGCCCGGTGACAGAATAAAATCCAATTCGCGTAATCTTTCGCGCAGCGCGTCCCGTTTTTGTGCGGTATTGCATGTATTTGGGACCTCTACATCATCGCATATTATCAAATCTGCACGACTGCCGGTGATGTTTCCATGGATACCTTGGCATACAACGGACGGTTCGCGAATACCAACGGGGCGATTAATAGTTATACGACCCGACGCCCATTCTTTTTTATTCTTTGGCACCATATCAACACACAACGGATGGTTTTCCAAAATATTACGCACATGATTAACCATACGCGTTGCCAAACCGGTTTCAGCAGACAAAATAAGAATTCGCGTTTCGGGCCGCACATAAAGGACACATGCCGCAAATATTCCCACAACGGTTGATTTTCCAGAATGCCGAAATGCCATCAACAATCCACGCCGCACATCACCCGACCATACATCGACTAAAAAATCCATCATGCGATGATGATGCAACGGTGTTTCCTTGTTTATGTATCGATTCCATGTGTCCATAAAATCATAGAACGCCGTAATCATCGTTATTATCACCGGATGCGGGTTCTGTAATCGAACCGTAATCATTAATCAGAACCGGCAACGCACTTGCTAATACAGATACCAGATTATTATACAGTCCCAAAACCCCGCCACCTGACAACTTATCCTGGACGATGTCCAATGTATAGTTAAGGAAATTGACAACATTGTCATGTGTATTAGCCCACGACGCCAAATCAACATCAACTGCACGCAAATCCTGGAATGCCGCCAACAAGAAATTGAAGTCGTCATTTAAATCTTCGGGGTCTATTTTATCGGTTGGTTGATAATCGATTACACGCGACAGCGATATTTGACGAAATATATCGATATTTACCCCTACGTCCGGCGCAGTCGCAAATATAACACGACCGCCGGTAAAATCGTCGTTTGGAACAATGGTATACCCCGTTGTTGTATCGACATCATCCAATGCGACATGCACATCGGCGACCTGAAAAAACGGAAACGCAAATACATATTCTGTTGTTGCGCCATCACCAGTATATGATATTTTATACATACTCCGCCCCCTTTATCCAACAAGTTCATCAAAGTGTGATAACAACTTTTTCAACAGGTTTGTAGACTTTGTACTTTTGACAGATTTCAATTTAGCCAGATTTTCACGGCGTTTATCGTCATACGGTTTTGTCGTTTCATCTTGAATTCGTTTCAGTACCGCACCCGTTGTCATATTTTCGCGCGCAACACCACCGGCGCCATATTTTGCGCGCTGTGCGGCCAACGCTTTTTTTACAAGGTTTGTTTTTGTTGCGTCATCTTCGGCCATTTGTTGCAAAATTTCCTGGCGCTTATTATTTGCTTCTTTTTTTGATTTTTTATAATCTAAAACTTCGGTCACATCCGAAACAATTTGTCCCATAATTTTCCCCCTTTTTTTATTTATTTGCTAAATTCCATAATTTCCGAACAGCGACACAGACAATATAGTTGCTGGCAACTGCTCATTCCCGTGTATTTGCCATGGCGCATTAATACAATCGCGCGAAGTTCCCAATAATCCTATTGAAACATCTCCACTGAAACCATCCGAATCTTCGTCATAAACATCGTTTGGCAACGAAACCCGTGAACTGTTAATGAATAATGATTTTGTATTCAATACGCGTGCCATAATTTTTCTTATGCGCAACCGCGACACATTATGCCCGGATGTCCGTAAAGGCAAACCCGCCGCACAAAAACTAAAATCATTATCACCGTCTGATAATTTGGATGCATCAAATACTTCCAGATTTATATCATCACCACGTTTTACAATAACGTATGTTTCGTCTTCGACAACAGCAACTGATACGAATCTTCCGTCGGTTGTATATCTGGCCCATGCAGAAATTCCCAACCCCGCATTTTGATTAAGTACCGCCATTGTGCCATCATCCATAACCACGAACAATTGCCGTGTTCCTGGGTTATATGCCATATCAACGGGTCCTGTCATTAAATGTTTGGACATCGCGCACAAATCATTTGCGTTATAATTTTCACCCAAATCGTCTAAACTTAGTTCGCGAATATCGCGCATGTTGCGTGAAACGAAAATCGTTTGACCTTCGATTTTCTGGGGTGGCAAATAGCACGATGCGACACTGCCCACGGATGTATGCTGTTTAATGTCGACCGATGATGGTGTTAACGGTTTATTAGAAATTGCCCATTCGCCAACAGATGTCAATATCTGTAAATTATCGCTGCTGACAACGGTGCAGATTTGTTGGCGCTGTTGTGACGTAAGCGTAATAAATATCGCTTCGTCGTCCAGCCCGGTTCCCACAGAAAAATTATTATGGCGTCCAACCTGGGACATCCAAACGCCACTTGGCCAATCACGCGATCCACCGAAAACCAACCTATCCTGGTGAAAAGTGATACTGCGCGGCCACCCACGGCGTTTACCAAATGCGGCTTCGCGCCAATCGGTAATTGGTGATTGTGGTAATGTATATGTTGTATTTGTGTACGCAACAACATTACGCGCATCAACAACCGAATCTATGTGCCATTGCAGCCCCATTAATAAAATGCAGCCGCCGACATCATCAGATGTCCAAAAATCACTGTTGGTGGTAAATGTTGCATAGTTATTACCACCGGCATTTGCCGTCACTGCTATCGTTATCCCATCGGTATCGTCAAAATGCATAAACGGCATATTTTGTGTCATATCATCATTAACAGCAAAATCGAACTCACTTAATGTAAATCCGCCCGAACTTTTCTTTAATATGCGTGGCTGGTAATCCGGATGTACGAAAATAATTGTTCCAAATCGCTGGGCATATTGCACAGATGTCACATCTGTGTATGACCACGGCGAAATGATACTTTGGGCCAATGTACCGTTTTGTGTGATTACCCAGATGCGTTCGTTTCCTAATGCCAAAATATATTGTTCGCTGTCCGACACAGAAAAAGGAACAAGTTTGGCGATACCAGTTAATTTGTATAATTTGTTCAGCCCATATCGGCGCGATATGCCGCCACCCGGCAAAACATCCATATTCTCCAGTTTTGACAATCCTGATAAATTGTCGTGTGCAAAGAATTCCGGCGACACTTCTCCATTTGAAAACGTGTTTTGTGTCTTGATAAAGTCAACCATATAACCCCCTTTTGGCTAGAACCGTGCGTTTATTAATGAAAAACTTTCTATATTTCCGGCGGTTGTGGTTGTGCTGTCTATGAACTTAGCGGATGTATATTCTGTTTCGTATAATGCCGCCAACATTCTGAACACGGCTTGGTCACCGGTCATCGGAACACAAAATTCCATTGCGAGTTTCGTCACCGCCAACGACACGAAATATGCTGGATAAGATTCCGGTGCAACGCGAACTAACGCGGTGACAGAAATTTTGTCATTTGGTGCAATTATGCGTGTTCCTGATATTTTGCCCGGCGCATTAATAACGCGCAAAACATCCGCTGGAATAACAAAATCGTCATCGATTGTTTCGGTTAATTCATATGTCCGCATTGCGAATCGCCATGGATGCGACGCAATCAATGCATCCATTACTGGATCAAATAAAGTGCGTGCCATTTGTGACGCCACACTGTCATCGGCCAATGATTGTATAGGGCGTTCCCCCAGTTTCAGCAACGCCATTGAACATAAATCTACTTTTGTCTGCATGGTATTTCCCTTTGTTATAAAAAATGGCCGGCGCGAACGCCGACCATTTGTTTACATTACGCTAATTCGCCAAGTGTTACGTTATCGGATGACACACCAATAACCCCGATTGTTGTATCATCGGAACCATTAACAATAACAATGTCACCAATATTCATCAGCGTTTTAACACTGTTGAAATAACCGGCGGTTGCAATTGCTGATAATGTTTCATCGGCAGCATAGTGCCACAAAGTAAAACCATTAGCATATGCGATTACAGACAAATTTTTATTTTGAAATGCCATATTTTCCCCCATTAGTTATTGTTAAGTTAGGCTTCTTTACACTTGATACGAACGATGCCATCATTATCAATCAACACCGCGCCCTGGGACATGCTGTTGCTGATAAAGTGTGCTGCGCGTTCACCGTGCCATGAAATATCGGTTTTGACTTCTTGGCCGCACGCGTGCCCAATGCTGGATGCATGGTAAATAAAGCAATCGCGTTGCGTACCCGACAACGGTAAACCGTTATACAGCAACCATGTGATACCCATCCACTTTTTCATTTCGAATCCAGTGGTTAATGGTGTATCACCGACATAGTCTGCCGATACGAATTCATCCAATCCCAACAGCACATTCCACTGTTTAACACCAACAACGGCGAAACGACGACCGTCATCCGGAACATCGTTTTCATTTAACTGTTCGATTGCATCCAAAATCATCGATTTTGCGAATGCATTAGAATAGTTTCCGACATTGGTTGTGGTTGAACTCATTGCGTTGACAATTAATTCATCGGTTTTGCGCCCCAATGCATATGCACCAGCAGACGCAACAACACGACGTTCATCGACATTGGTTTTCAATTCATCCAATGCATCGACCCAATCGCCGGCATAGTAATCGGCCAATGTGCATTCGACCGGTTCATGATTAAGATTCATAACCGGCACCATGCCATGACGAGATTTAGTGCTGGCGATACCTTTACCAACTTTCTGGAAAGTTGTGGATGCACCGACGACACCGGATTTACTGCGCACAGAACCACGCAGTTTTGTGCCCATTTGCTGATATGCCAAATGAACATCTGCTTCAAATTGTTTTATGAAGACTTGGTCTATGCTTATCGACATAGATATACCCCTTTTGTATTTTTAGTATGAAAAAGTGCGACATAAAATCGCACGACTTGTATTACATTTTGTTTTTGGTTATGCAAAAAATTGCGCCACAAACAAAACAATCAAACGGGTCCCCGTGCGGGGATTATCCAACAACAGTATCAGTCGGACTTGCGCAAATCCGACTGACATTGTTGAGAAATAAAAAGGGGCCGGACAAAAACCGACCCCCGAAATATAATAAATTATTATTTATTATTATTTTCTTTTTGCACATTTTGCACATGGTTTTTTAGCAACTGCTTTTTTAGCAACAGGCTTTTTAACCGCGGCTTTCTTTGCAACTGGTTTTTTCGCAACTACTTTTTTAGCAGCTGGTTTTTTTGCAACGACTTTCTTTGCAACCGGTTTTTTTGCAACGACTTTCTTTGCAACTGGTTTCTTTGCAGCTACTTTTTTAGCGGCTGGTTTTTTTGCAGCTGGTTTTTTCGCAGCTACTTTTTTAGCGGCTGGTTTAGCAACCGGTTTTTTTGCAGCTGGTTTTTTTGCAGCTGGTTTCAAGAATGTGAATGCCATTCTTCTCTCCTTTTATTGTTTTTGGATAGAACAAATTTTTTTGTTCTTGATTGTATTTTATACGAAAGAAAAAAATTAGTAAAGAAGAAAGTGCATTTTTTTATTTTATGAATACAATTTTCTGAAACCATTTTCTATTTTACGTACATATTCTGGATCACTGTCACGCCAATATTTTGGATCCTGCATCATGCGACGCAAATCATTATCGGTTAAATTTTCGTTTTCATTTTTTTGCGTTTCGACATGCGGTTCCATTGATTGCATCATCTTGTACACGCTTTGGATTCCCTGGGGTGTAGCACACAATGATTCAAATGCTTCGTGCGGTAAAAATTTATTTCCGAATGTTTCTATTGCATGCAGTGCGTCATTCATTTTATCGGTTCCGCCGAAAAAGTTTTTCAATTCTATCATCGCATTTGTTTCATCTTTCATATCAAATAATTCTGACAACACAGGCGATAAATATTCGTTTGCTATTTTGTAAATTTGTTCAACTTGATTACATGTTAAACCAATTTCACGAAATTTTTGTCGAACCGATTCGTCATTGAACATATCATCGGTTGGATATTGTGATGCATCATCTGGTACACCAATTGCGCGATTAAATCGTTCGCGTGTCGCGTTATCTGATTCGGCATTTGGCACAGATACCATCGTTCCGATTTTCTTTTCCAACTCATTATAAGATTTTAATAATGAATCTGTATTTAATGTACCATCTTCGTTCAAGAACTTTTCTGGGATTTTATCCATATTATTTTCCTTTGGTTTTGTTATCAGATTTTCTTAAGAGATATATTCCGCCGATTGTAAAAATTGCCTGGCACATAACAAACACATCGCTGTCACCCACAAGATATGACGCAATTGCGGATAATATACCAACGCCGGACATTATGTATGTTTTTTTATCTGCGAACATACCACCGCGCACCAAATCATATTTCATTGTTCCCCCATGTTGTAAAACAGCAAACCATCTATATCGGCGATATAACCACGTGCAACGGCCCATTCCGGCATTTCATCGGCACGATGAAAACGTGTTGCCCCGAAACAAGTGTCGGGCAGATTACCATAAATCATGCGTTTAACGACGCGCACGCACATTTGGAACGCTCGATTATTTGCATCAACATTAATGTATTTATGTCGTGGCGAATCGCTTTTTATCGTATTAAACAAATCTGAATCACATATAATATCATCAACATCACGATTCGATTGTTTTACAATATTTTTTATCATAGATGCCAACGCTTCGACAGATGCTAATGTCGGCATATATGTTTCTGCATATATTACCCGTGCGACTTTATACACCGTTGTCTGTGACTCATCAGGATTACGAATCAGTTCCAATTGCATGTTTCCCCCCGTTTCTGTCAAAAAATAAAAAAACGGTCCGACATACGGACCGAACAAATAAAAAATCCACACATTCGCGTGGACACAATTTCTACCTTTGATGCGTCATATAATATCAGAAAACGCAACAAAAGTCAAGATGTATATTTCATGACATCGTTATTTCATCACCATATACCAACAAATAGTGACTTTCCCGCCGCAAAATTAGCGCGCCATTTTCATTGATGCCGATAAGTTCCACCGGCTCACCACGATATTTCACATTGTGATTCAGCCCCGCCGCCAACTCCGTCCATCGTGTCCGCACCACACAAAAATCAGACCGACGCCATTTATCAAGATTGCGCATTAATTTATTTAGTAATTCATCGCGCGTAACAGATACATAATTGTCCAGTTTAGTTGTCTTATACGATGCTTTAACGGTCGGATTCGATTTTATGTTTATTCCTATGCCAACAACAACGAAACGTCCAGAGTATTCTATTAATGTACCCGACACTTTTTTATTATCTATCAATATATCATTAGGCCACTTAATCGTCGGCACCACCCCGAATGATATAAGCGTTTCAGCGATTGCGACACCAACCGCATATGCCAATCGCGCATCACGTTCTTCGCATGCATATATAAAACTGACATACAAATTTCCATGATGTGAAATCCATGTGCGTTTATAACGCCCCCGCCCCGCCGATTGTGCATCGGCCAGAATTGCGACATGGTCGGCACCACGTCCATCTGCGATCATATTATGTGCGAATGTCTGTGTACTGGGAATTTTGTCAAAAGAAATAACCTTATAATTTGCCAATTCGATATATTCCCCCATCATTAATTATAAAATCGTGACCATACATTTTGCGCAATTGATATATTGCTGTATTCACGGTGTGCGTTGTTGCATCTGCACTGTACCCAAGTGCAGTTTTCAATTCATTTGCGGTCATTCCGCCCGATTTGTAAAGACGAACAACAACCTGGGCATGCAAATTAGACAACCGCGCATTTGATCCGAACAATTTTGATATAATTCCCGAACTGTCCGCCGCATCAATTAACGCCGCTTTCAATTCAATCACCGATACAGGCATAGAAATATTTAACGAATCCAGGTTAATCTCTGCGGATGACGGCGTATCTGGCACCATTGCGCCCAGATCGCGCAATATATCACGCCACACCGCGTCCGCGGAATAAACTCTGATTCCCTTTAGCATAAGGTCCAGAATAAAGCATATATTTTATATTGTCCATAAAAAACGCCACATTGAGGAACAATGTGGCTTTATATAATATGAATCACACCGAATATTATTCATGCTGATGTGGCGGGACATCTATGTATTTAGCAAAATCCTGGATAGAAGATCCAGTCGAAGCCAAAATTTTGGAAATACTGTTTGTGGACGGCCACCGCGGTTGCCCTTCGCGTGACCAGCGTTTGCTGCGATTAAATGTTGTTGGATCCAAACCGCTGCTTTTTGCCAACCCCGAGCAAGACATTCCATGTTCAGTTGCGAATCGTTCTATGGCGCGCCATACATCTTCGTGAGTCATTTTTCCCTCCTTGGTGCAATTTTCTCTGATACACCAAAGATTTTATTCCACGCCCCCCGTTTTAACAACAGGCACCATTTCCTAGGAACATATTGATTTTTCTATATTTTTCCACAAAAACCACCCACAAAACAATTGCCCAAAAAATTTTTTGACAAAATACTTGACAAATAACTTTTATTGTCTTATATTAAGCATCGTCAAAGGGGCAAAACCCAATGACGCGGGGTTCAGGGATTCAGACTCCCTCCTACATTCTCTCTCCTCTGGACTCTGGGCCCCACCCAGTTAAGAATGCTCTATTTCTTTTTCTCCTTTCCTTCCTTTCAAGAGCATTCGAAGAACACCGCCGGCAACGGCGGCGTTTTTTTTATTTTTCAAATACAGAAAATAGTTCCCAGTGTGCACTTCCCACAAACTGGTCAACGGGGATTAATTCGCGCAGTTGATACCCGCCCCGCATTAATATTTCCATATCGCGTTTAAATGTCTGCGGATTGCACGAAACATATATCACACGCGGAACATTGCTTTTCACCAATTCACGGCATTGCGCCATCGCGCCAGCACGCGGCGGATCCATTATCACACAATCGTATTTCTTTAACATTCCGACCGTTAACGGATTCTTAAACAAATCGCGCTTAACACCGGTGCCGACTATGTCGAAACCGTCGGCATGTGTCGCAAATGTAAAATTACCCAATCCACAGAACAAATCGGCAACATGCTGCGAATCGCCCACCGCCGCAACAACCATTTCGCGCAGGATATTTTCGCCCTGCTTTCCGGGTTGCAGGAACGCGCCGGCGGGATATTCAATGGACACATCGCCAAATTTAATAAATGGCTTTGCCGTCTGGGCCACGATTTTATCATTCCAAACGACGCGCACCGCCCCAACTTTTTCCACCGCCGTCTTAAATTCAGGTGAAAAATACGGCACATCGGCATTTATTACAATATCAATCCCATTTTCACACGCGGTTATCATGCATGATCCCGCCCCACCCCACGGCAAAGTAGCAACACGCGGTAAAATTGCATTTATTTCTGGCACCATATTCGGACACGAACGTACCGGCACAATGTTTTTGGACCGCGTTTCAAACAGCCCGAATTGCCCCCCAGCAAAACAGAAATCGCCCCGCCGACGCAACCCCGGATTCACCCAGTGCGCATCCGCGGTAATTGGTAAATCATGCAATTCTGACAATTTTTGTTCGCGATAATTGGCGGATGCAAAATCATATTTGCACCCACCACAGATTCCAAAGAACGGACACTTTTTCATTGTATGCTAAAAGTTAATACGCGCACCCACACGGAACTGATGCGCCGTCGGGGCTAAATCCGCGATTACATCAAATTTTGGATTAAACATATACATATAGCGATATCCCGCATCAATCGTAAAATATTCGCCCAGTTCGATACCCAAACCGGCCATCACGCCCAAAACCCCATCAAACTTACTATCAATCTTGGCATTGGTTGCCTTGTTCCCACTTAAACCAATACCGGCACCGACATACGGGACAATGTGCTGGGACCGAAACAGCCGATACATACTGTCGATTCGCGCATCAACAATCGCATTAAGGAAAAGTGTGTCGCCATGCAATGACATTTCTTTCCACTTTGCATTTGTGCGGGTATAGTTTGCCTCTATTCTTAGAATATCGTAAACACGATATCCCGCAACGATATCAAACGAAGAAGTATTTTTCCCGCCCACATGAACATCATTGTTATCTGTATATGATTGCCACATCGAAAAATCGTACATTCCACCAACATAGAATCGATGTTCGCGGGCAAAAGCCTCACTATCATTACCGCCCGGGATTTCAGCCGGTGGGGTCACAACCTGGCGCACACGGTACGGAATTGCCGCGTTGGCCGATGTCGCGATTAAACACAGTGTACCTATTAATAATTTCGTTTTCATATCATTCACCTCATCAGAAGTTTACACGGAACGATGCAATAACATTGCTAATATTATCCGCACCACCATGACGCACATTCCATCCAAATCCATTACCTATCATCATCTGATACTGATACGCGATATCAATACCGATTAAATCTGTTAACATTATATTAAATCCAAATGTTGCACGTGGTGCCGCGATAACAAATCCGTCCGAACCACCGACACCTTCGAATTCATAGTGTCCAAAACCAGCACCAACACCCATAAACGGAACAAAATGACGCATGCGCGTGACATCACCCGTCTGGACATATCGCCGCGCCAAATCAAAATACAACATGCCACCAATCGTTTGATAGTTTGCCTGACGCCCCTTTAGCTCAGAAAATTTGAATGTGGACATCTGCGCATCGATTTCAGTCCGCACATATGACGACAAATTCCAACCCAATCCGATTTGAGTTGTATAAGAACCGCTGGATTCATATTTTTTATCACCAACACCAGCATGATCCGTCGCAAACCCAAGATTGATTCCACCCCCCGCACGCACATACATCGTGGCCGGGATAAACATAGCTATATCATGATTGTCAACGACGCCAACTTTTTCATAAACCTCTAGTCCTAATGCGCCCGGCGCATCGTCCGGTACAACATCGACATTCAATTCCGCCCCAACAATGTCAAGTCCGCGCGAAACTTCGCCCCGGAACTGTTTGTCACTGTATTGTGCATATGCCGGCATCGCCGTTAACATCGCACCTAGTAAGCAATATATTTTTTTCATGTTTATTTCACCCAATTTCACTTTATGTAAATAATATCATAAATTGCGACTTGATTCCAGACCGATTTATTCGTAACCTTAATATATCATGAAAAAACAAATCAAAGCCAACGATAAAAAGATAGCATTAATCGCCGGCGCATTACAATTACCGTTCTTTACACGCGACGCACTGCGCCGTGCCGGGTGGGATGTGTATGTTATCGGACTTAAAAATTTTGTTGATCCGGCGTTGCAACCGGACTTGGTTGTGCGTTTGGGTGGCGCGGGTCGTGCAATTCGCGAACTGCGTCGGCGCGGAATAAAAAGAATGACATTTGTCGGGGCAATTGGACATCCGAATCTTTATGACATTCGTCCCGACTTGTGGTCACTGACGGCGTTAATAAGCATCATAAAACATCAACGGGGGTATGATTCAATGGCAACTGCATTAAATAAAGTTTTGGAAAAACGTGGGTTCAAAGTGGTCGCGGCCCAGGATTTGGCCCCGGAATTAACATTTGAACACGCGGGCATACAAACAAAAACCAAACCGACCAAGTCTGATATGTCGGACATTGAACGCGCGATCGAAGTGTCGCATACAATTGGTCGCGAAGATATCGGCGCATCCGTCGTGGTTGATAAGCAGGTTATCGCAGTAGAGGCCGCCGAAGGCACAGCCCGCATGTTGGAACGTGTCGTCGATATGCGCCGAAACAAGAAACGCACCAGCGGTGTATTTGCAAAAATGACAAAACCAGGCCAAGATTTACGGATTGATATTCCGGCGATTGGCGTTGACACCGTGCGTGCGGTCGTCGCGGCACATTTGCGCGGGATTGTTGTGAACACAAAAACATGTTTTGTTGTGGACCGCGAAAACGTAATCAAAGAAGCCAATAAAGCAAAAATATTCATTATTGCAATGGATTAATAAAACCAATACAAATATAAACCGTCGCGATTGCGACGGTTTTACTAATCACTAACCACTGATACTTATTAGTTCTTTTTGATTTCCTGGACTGTGACCTTGAACACAACATCCTTGCCCGCCAAGTTTTCAACATACTGTTCCGGGAAAGTGATATTGATGTCTTTTGTTTCGCCAACCTTCATACCGACGATTTGATCTTCAAATCCCGGGACGAATTGACCACTGCCCAATGTTAATGGGAAACCAGCCGCGGTACCGCCTTCGAACTGTTCACCATCCAGGTACCCCGCGAAGTCGATAATAACCGTGTCACCATTTTTTGCACCAGCATTGCTGTCGCATGCCGCCAAAAACGCCACGCCACAGATACCCAATACAGACATAATTTTTTTCATGTTTTACCCCTTTTTTTCTTTGTCCGTTGCAAATCATATTAAATACAAGCCATAAAAAGCAAGCGGAAAATACCGATTATATTAATATTTTTATCACATAAAAAACCGGCCATGTGGCCGGATTATGTTAATTATTATAGACGCAACGGAAACCGTATTCGCGCATGGTACTGCCTTCGGCCTCCATTCTATAATCATAATATGGCGTTGGGCGCATAACATCGAATGATGGTTTATCATAAATCATAACGATACTGTCTGTATTGCGTCCACATACCCGTTTCATTTCATAATCAGCAACCTTGGCCAGGACGGACCGCGCATCACCGTCAATATCCATACCATCTGCATTCTGAACCAGTCGCAGACGCATTTCGCGCACATCGCTGTTCCCAAGCAATATTTGGACCCGCACCATCGCGCCCTTGTATTCCTGCCACCGGGTTTCCATCCGCGAAGTCCGCCATTTATTATCAGCCTGTTCCTTTTCCTGGGCCGTTTTAGGTTTATACGAATCGATATTAGAATACTGATTTTCGGCCTGCATAAACTGGCTGGTCCGTTCGTTATACAGTGGTGCATCCGGTCCACCGTTTTCGAAATCCTCTGTATTATATGGGGTATCCCCCGTGGAACACGCGCCCAATACCAGTGCAGAACAAAGTGTAAGAATCAAAAATTTTTTCATTTTAATTTCTCTCTTTTTTTCTATTTTATCAAATAAAGCATTTTGATTCAAGGGTCGATTTATGATAAAATTAAGGACGATGTCAAATGTAGTACTTGATTCTTTATTGGAACCGGTGGCCGAATTCTATAAACCAGAATTCGTCGAAGAAATCGCCATAAATCACGCGGGCCAGGTTTGGATGCGACTGCACGGCGCACGTGTACCGTGGGTGGCATATGACGCGCCACAATTGTCAAAACAATACTTGGTTGATTTGATTCATACGGTTGCGAATATTTATGAACGTCCGTTTGACCCAATTCACGGTATGCCGGTTGTATATGCAACATTACCGGGCAACCATCGTTTTTCGGCGATTGCGGGACCAAATGTACAATATGATGAACGCGATATAACGGGCGGCGTCGCAATGAGCATTCGTGGCGGTGGCGCCCCGGATACATCTTTTGAAAACTATCACTTGGAACGCGGGAAAAAATTATTACGGGTAAAGCCACGCGACAATGTTCGCCCGGATGACCCATATGACCGATTAATGTCCGCCATAAATGATGGCAGTCCGATTTTAATCAGTGGTGCAACCGCAACCGGTAAAACGACTTTCCTGAATCATATGCTGACCATGATTGATCAAAACAGTCGCGTTATTACGGTCGAAGACGCACGCGAAATCCGTGTTCCCCAGGAAAATCGGGTTCACTTTGTTCTGTCGCGTACCGAACAGACGAACGATTTCAATTATGCGCGCCTGCTGGACTTGGTGGTGCGTATGACACCCGATGTTATTATTGGTGGTGAAATATCAACCGACAACGCGTCCGTGTTATGGGAAATGTTGGGAACGGGTCACGACCATTTTTATACAACAATTCATGCCGAAAGTGCCGAGGCTGCCTATGCCGCATTTGCGGACCGAATCTTGCACACACAACCGGCATACGACCGCGGTGAATTAATTGCGGAAATGAAGAAAAAAATTCGTGTTGTCCAATTATCGCGCGATGGGGCACTGCGTGCCGTGACCGAAGTTGTTTAATTAACAAGTCAAACTAATATAAAAGGATAAAATATGGCAAAAATTAGCGAACCAAACACAAAACTTGATGATATCCAGCAAAGACTTATCGCCCAATTATTCAACGCGGGCATTATTAATGATGACAATGAGATATTGAATGAACGCGCATTCATTAAATTTATCGATACAAGAATTGCACAAATTCAACCGATGTTTGATGCCACATATAAAGATGGCGTAGTCACAGATCAATATAATTATAATACCCTGGGGTCGGAAATAAATCACCTTGAAAAAATGCGTAGTCAAAAAGCCGTGATACCAATCAGCGAAAGCCCATATCCGTCGCCACAAAAAGTGGAAGAATATATGGAAAGCCGCAAACAAAAGACAGAAAAGCAAACCGCATTCAGAAAGGTTTTCGGCCGAATATTTGGTCGTTCCGAAAAGTAAAAGACGCCCAATCGGGCGTTTTTACATAAAATTCACTGGATTGACATCTATTTTAACCCGAACATTTGCAGGCTGTTTAACGCGTAAAATCCAATCCGCAACAATCGGTTGCAATTTAGCCCGCATATCACCCGCAATTAAAAACCGCATGCGATACCAATTTCGTATCTGATAAATCTGGGCGGGCACCGGCCCCATTATGCGTCCACCATTTATGTTTGGTGCCGCCGCCGCTAAATCGGCACAATATTTTTGCAATATATTTTCTTTTGCCCCCTCTATAACAACTGCAATTAGTTGCCCATATGGTGGCATTTTTGCCATGCGCCGGGCTGCCATATCGGTTGCCATAAAATCGTCACGGTTTCCCGCACAGATTGCATTTAACACCGGATGATCGGGCTGGTATGTTTGTAATAACACGCGCCCCGGAAATTCGCCACGACCGGCACGACCGGCAACCTGGAATAATTGTTGGAAAGTGTGTTCCGCGGCGCGAAAATCCGTTCCAAAAAGTCCCATATCTGCATCCACAACACCAACCAGGGTAAGGTTTGGAAAATGATGTCCCTTGGCTAAAATTTGGGTTCCGATAACAATATCAATCTCGCCCGATTCCATTTTGTTCACGATGCGTTCCAGACTTTGTCGCGATGCAATCGTATCACTGGATACGATCGCGGTGCGCGCGGTTGGAAAACGCGATGCGATTTCTTCTTGAATCTTTTCAATACCCGTGCCACGCATTGAAACATCACCACCACAATTTTCACATTTATCGGGCAACGGAGCGGTGCGCCCACACATGTGGCATAACAATTTTCTAATTCGTTTATGATACGTCATACCGACACTGCAATCGGGACATGTGGCGGTCCATCCGCACTTTTTACACTGCACAATCGGTGCAAACCCACGACGATTTATGAACAGCATTACCTGTTGTCTGTTATTCAGTGTTTCTGCAATCGCATTGCACAATGGTTCCGACAACGCACCCGCGATTTCGGGCGCATCTGTGGCATCGGATGTTTTATATGTCGTTGGACGGTTTTCACGCAAATCTATTGTTTCTATTTTCGGCAAAGTCGCACCACCAAACCGCGAAGTTAATTTCAAAGCATGGTATTTACCATTTGCAACATTTTCCAATGTTTCCGCGGATGGCGTCGCACTGGCCAACACCACCGGAAAACCGGCGATTGACGCACGCAAAATTGCCATGTCACGTGCATGATAATTGCCCATATCTTCCTGTTTATATGACGTATCGTGTTCTTCATCGACAACAATTAATCCCAAATTCTGCCACGGCAAAAACAATGCGCTGCGCGTTCCAACAACAACGCGTATATCGCCACGCAACACACCGCGCCAGATATCACGCCGGCGCGCCGCGGTTAAATTGCTGTGCCATACAACGGGCGGTGCACCAAATCGCGATTCAAATCGCGACATAAATTGTGCAGTCAATGCGATTTCTGGCATCATCAACAGTACCGATTTCCCTGCGTTATATGCACGCAGCGCGGAATCAAAATACACCTGGGTCTTGCCTGAACCGGTTATACCGTCCAGTAAAAACACCGAAAAGCCGCCACTCGACAACGCATCACCAATTTGCGTTGCAGCCGATGCTTGTTCATCATTTAACTTTACATTACCCATGTCATGATATTCATGAATGAAACGATTTTCATTTTCAATTTTTCGGGAATCGGTCGGTCGCAATGTTTCATTTTTTATCATAGTCCGCACAACCGCCGGCGACACATGTGCGATGTTTACAATATCAGACGCCGACATTGGCTCGTTATCGTTAGACGAAAACGCATCGGCAACCGCCAACCGTGCATTTGTCATTTTTATTTTTGCATCAAAATCAAAAGAATACAGTTGTTCCAGCCGTGGTGGCGAAAAAGCATCTGGAATATTTATGATTAATTTCAATACCGCACCCGGCGTCATCAAAGTCCAATCAGACATACGTTTTATCCACTGCAAATCAGTGACCGACAAACGCGCATTCAACACACGTACAACACTTTTAATTTTTTCCGCCGGCAACCCGGAATCGCCAATTCCCCATACAACACCAATATATGGACGATTCATCACACGACATTCAACAAAAGAACCTAAATCCGCCGGCGCGTTTAAACGATAGTCGTATCCAGTATTAACGACATTTGGCAATAAAACTTTAACAATATCACCGGTTTTAAACATGAAACTAAAATACCCGGTTTTTTTGTGAATTTCAACACATTAAAAATTATATTTTTGTGATAACTTCGTCTGCGTTAAATTGTGTTCGAAACCATGTACGTTGACGCTTGGCATATTGATTTGTTTTTGTAATCCAATTGCTTACCGCATCATCCATTGTAATTTCACCACGCAGAAATTTACACAATTGCGATGCACCAATCGCCCTGTTCTCGTCCCAACCGGCACCAATCACCGCGCGCGCTTCGTCAACCGCACCACCCGACAGCATTTCCGGTATTCGCGCCGCAATACGCGCCCGCAACGTGTCCGCCGGTGGATTAATCAAAATACGATGCGCATTTGGCACAACCGCCCCAACCCGCGCGGCGGATTGATATTCTGTTATATGATGCCCCGTCTGCAAAAACACCTCTAACGCACGCGCAACACGTTGTGGATCGGTGGCGGTAAAATTGGACGGCAACATTTTTCGTGCCGCGTCGATATCGGTTGCGACCATTTCGCGTGCCTTGCCGCGCACATTTTCGTCTATATCTGGCATTGGCGAAATACCGTTGATCAGCGCATTGATATAGTATCCTGTTCCACCGACAAAAATTGGTATTTTTCCCGCAGCAATCACCGCATCATATTCGTCACGCGCCATATTCAGATATTCCGCCACACTAATCTGTTCGGTTAACGGCAATATGGAAAAAAGCCGATATGGTACACCGTCAATTTCATCGGTTATTTCACGTCCTGCGAACGGTGATGCCGATATATTTTCAATTCCACGATAAATCTGGACACTGTCCGCATTAATAATTGTTCCGCCGATTTTGCGCGCCAAATCATGGGCAAACGACGATTTACCCGATGCGGTTGGTCCAGTAATAATATATGCATCATAATTCATGTTGACAATATTATAAAATGACAACGAACAAAATTCAATTGTATTATGTAAAATTATAGTGCTATGATAAATCCGTATAACAATAATAAAACGAAAGGAAGTATTATGTCTAAATTAAGGGTTGCAATTAACGGTTTTGGTCGTATTGGTCGTTTGGTTCTGCGTGCGGCATTGGTATCAAAACGCGACGACATCGAATTTGTTGCGGTAAATGATTTGGCGCCGGCGGCAGAAAACGCCTATTTATTAGAATATGATTCTGTTCACGGCAAATTGCCAATGGATGTTAAATTGGACGGCGAATATATTATTGTTGGAAATCAAAAAATCAAATGTATTTCCGAACGCGATCCGTCAAAATTACCATGGAAAGATTTAAAAATCGATGTCGTTATGGAATGCACGGGTCTGTTCACCGCGGCGGACAAGGCGCGTGTGCATTTGGACGCTGGCGCAAAACGTGTTTTAGTTTCGGCACCATCGACCGGTGCGGACAAAACAATTGTTTACGGTGTTAACGAAAACACATTGACCGTGAACGATTTAATTGTTTCCAACGCGTCATGTACGACAAATTGCCTGGCACCGGTTGCGAAAGTACTGGATGAAAAATTTGGCATTGTGTCGGCGTGGATGACAACCGTTCACGCATATACTGGTGATCAACAGTTGTTGGACAAAAACCATAAAGATTTCCGTCGTGCGCGTGCCGCGGCCATGTCGATGATTCCGACATCCACCGGTGCAGCCAAGGCGATTGGTCTGGTTCTGCCTAAATTAGCGGGAAAAATGGACGGTATTGCAATTCGCGTTCCGACCCCGGACGTTTCGGTTGTTGAATTGGTCGCGAACCTGGAAAAATCTGCAACCGTCGAAACCGTTAACGATGCAATGCGCGCAGCACAATCGGAAATATTGGGCTATAACGATAAACCGTTGGTTTCCATTGACTTTACCAACGATGCACACAGTTCCATATTTGACGCCGCCCAGACCAAAGTACTGGACGACAAATTGGTTCATGTGACCGCATGGTATGATAACGAGTGGGGATTTTCGAACCGCATGTGCGATACCGCGGTTGCGATTGGAAAACTTATCAAATAAAAAAATCGCCCGTTTGGGCGATTTTTTTTTATTAACATTATCGTGTATGTATTTTCAACGCATCAACAATTGCGCGGTTCTTTTCCGGTGTCACATGCAATATCCAGTCTTTTTTCGCCGCGTCTTCAGCAACCAACCAAAACACAGGGGTTTTTGGTGATTCAAAATTCGGTCCAATAACGATACGATGATCTTTTGAAATATGCACAATAGATATCGTGCGCTTTTTCGGATCAATAATTTCTTTTGCTGGTTTTTGATATAATTCACACAGAAAACCCATCATGATTTTTGTTGGCAACATTTTGCATTGTATAAATCCTGTCGGTGACACGCCCCCTTCTTCACAGGCCACAGGAACATTATCACAGAACTGCCATAATTTATACCCACCATTCATGACTTTTTTAGGATCAATAACCGTATATTGTTCCACAAAATCATACTTTGGACTTGGCAATTGTGCATATACCGGTTTGTCCGCCTTTGGTGTGGCCGATGCGGCCGCCCGTTTTTTCTGAAACAATCCTTTAAACATATTTGCCACGATATCCTCCTTTGGTTATCTTACACATATAAATATAATACAAAAACTACAATTGTCAATATATTGCCACAAAATAAAAAAAATACTTGCATTTGCTTAATTAGCATTATAAGATATGTGGGCTTTGCGGGGTGTTAGCTCAGCTGGTTTAGAGCGTCTGCCTGTCACGCAGAAGGTCGAGGGTTCGAGCCCCTTACATCCCGCCAGTTTTATTTTCCGCCAATGTTTTACGGCGGTTTTATAAAGTTCTGGCCCCATCGTCTAATGGTTAGGACACCGCCCTTTCAAGGCGAGAATCCCGGTTCAAATCCGAGTGGGGCTGCCAAAATTCAAAAATCGGGTTTTATACCCGGTTTTTTAATTTTGTTCAGGCCCCGGGTTTGAACCGGAGGTTCACACGATAGTTGACAAGAACAAGTGCAACGCAGTTCGAGTCTTACGTGTGGTGAGCGTAGCGAACAAATCCGAGTGGGGTAATTAAGAAAATCTTAAAAAATCGACAAACGGAGATTTTTTTGATTTTCGTTATTACATGTTTTTATTATTGCGTATCAAGGAGGCGAGTAAAAAATCCGAGTGGCCCTGCCAACACTTGCATTTTCCAACATTTTATGATATAATACACTTCAACATCGCGGGCGGATTGCCCGTTTTTTTTATTCCCCGAAGCCTTGGCGAAGGGGAATTATTTACCCCACCCCGTGTTGGGATTTTTATTTTACGGAGAATAAAGATGAATATCAGCAATAACGGAATCGAAATCTTGAAAAAGTTAGAGGGGTCGGTTATTCGCGCCGGCAAACACGTAATATATGACGACCAAACGGGACAACCAGTGACACCAAACACACCCCTGCCCCGTGGCGCAACGATTGGATACGGTCACCTGATTAAACCGGGCGAAGATTTCGCCAACGGAATTGACGAAAATAGCGCAACCGAATTACTGCGTCGCGATGTTGCGCGTGCCGAAAATGCGGTTTGTACCAACATTACCCCCCCAATAACCCAAAACCAATTTGATGCGTTGGTTATTTTCGCATACAACATTGGCGCAAAAAATTTTGCGGGTTCCACCGTTGTAAAATACATTAACAATCCAAATTTTCACAGTGCCACCTATCCGACAATGGATGCCGCGTGGCTTGCGTGGAATAAATCATGTGGCCATGCAATGCCGGGGCTGACCCGTCGTCGAGAATCGGAACTGAAATTATTTTATAGTTAACGTGATATAAAAAAGACCGGCATTGCCGGTCCTGAAAACTGTATTATTGAACCCACATTTCAACAAATCCCGTCGGGGTCACGGTGCTTGGTGCAGCCGTCGCCATGGGAACCGTGACATATGCCGCTGAAACATTTGCATTCGCGTCACTGCCGGTATAGGTTAATACTTTACCGGTTGCAACACCCGAAGATGGTTTTGTTTGGCTGTTCGCTACTGCTTCGGCCACGGCCTTTTCATTAACCAAATTTGACGATGCTCCATTTAAACCACTTGTGCCACTGGTTGTGACCTTGGTCGGATCGATTGCGATTTCGGTTGCACCGGTGGTGCTGTTATCAGTCTTTTTAAGATATGTCGTATCAACGGTCACCGCACTGGACGCATCAACCCATGCACCATTTTGACCAACCTTGTAAACATTAGTATCGTCTTTGGCCTGTTTAGTTGCCAATTGTTCATTAACGTACGCACTGCTGGCGACGGCCATATCATCGGCATACGAAACCCCCGGCATCATTAAAAAAATACCACATAAGGGAAAAATGCTCATCTTATTTGAAATAAACATGGTCGCCTGACTCCTACATCGTTTTTCTGTTCCGTTCACCACAAGTTTATCAATTACACGAAATTAAATCAAAGGTTTTTATCTTGTTTTATACTGCTCTGTATACATGTGTTATACGATTACAGGTAAGGGAAAGATAAAACAATCGTCTATTATAAATGTCCGGGGCTTGAATTCTTTCCTATATTCACTATAAATTATAATGAATTAACAAAAACCATAGGGACAACCAATGCCTTTAACAAAAGCACAAATAGACTTTATAAACAGCGACGCAAAATTTATTCGCCTGTTGGCGCCGGCCGGGTGCGGTAAAACATTTTCTATTGTCGAGAAAACTAAAAAGATTTTGGCAACCAATCCAAAGGCCAAGATTAAAATCTTTACCTTTACAACCGCCGCGGCCGAAGAATTACGCAGCAGATGTCCTGCATCTGCTGATTTGGACATTCTTACTCTGAACAGTTGGGGCAACGCGTACATTCGTCGCAAACTGCACAATCCGCGCATGATTGACGATCATGAAAAGAAGTTTTATGTATGCAATACATTGGGCAGTGTGTGGAAAAAAACCGCGTACAAATCACGGTTCGAACCAATCTTGTCCGGTCGCAAAGGTCCACAAAATGGCCCCATCATACTGGACAGAATCTGCGATTTCAAAAACATAGGATTCAAACACACCGATTTTTCCAAAGATTTCCAAGAAAACCTGAAAATATACGACAAACACATCGAATTTATCCGCGATGTAAAATTAGATAAATATTATCGCACGATTCGCGCCAGTCTTGTTCGCTTACTTATGCACAAAAAGAAATTAAACATGACCGAACGCGACCAGGATGAATTTATTGTTCGTCATTGGATACCGTTTTGGAAAGATTGTTGCGAAGAAATGTTAAACACGGATCGTTTTCTGTTTGACGACCAAAAATACATCGCGAATCTGGCGATCCAGGAACAACGAAATCGCAAAGAGCACTGGGTTGGCACGGCGAAGTTGGACTATATATTCATTGACGAATTCCAAGACGTCAGTCCGCTGGATTTGATGCTTATATCTAATTTACAATATGTTAACGATGCGTCATTGACCATTGTTGGCGATGACGACCAGGCTATTTTCGAATTCCGCGGTGCGACACCATATTTTATACTGCACCCAGATGAAATGTTCGGCCACAAATTCGAGACATTTGCCTTGGACGAAAATTTCAGATCGCCGAAAAACATTGTTGAAAAATCTATGTTATTAATCAAAAACAATAAAAAACGGTTTGATAAAAGTGTTTCTGCAAATCCAGAAACCAAGGACGCCGAAATCAAATTATGCGAATCCGAATATCCAGAAGATATGGTAGACGCGGTTATTGCCGACATCAAATCAACACCCAAGAACGAGAATGTCGTTGTGTTATCGCGCAAGAAATCATCGCTTTTGCCGTATCAGATTTTATTAACGCGCGATCATATTGATTACGAGGTTAATGATGATTTATCGTTTTTCTATACATCGGCCGCCGCGAATTTAACCAAGGCCATAGAAATCAAACAAAAAAAGACACTGCAACCACGTGATTTTGTTGAACTGGTTTGTATGTTCACCAAAAACGAGTTATGGCAAAAGACCAAGGATACACTTGGACGCGCATTTGTTGCAAATTATGTCACGATGGACAACATTCACGAAAAATTGCTGTTCTTGGGCGAAAGAAACCCTCTTTTTGCCAAGTTGTTTACGTTTGAATATGTCCAAAAATTTTACCATGCGTTGCAATCGTTCCGTAATGCCAAGACGGTGTATGACACAATATCTATATTACTGAATTCGTTTGACGGATTCCACCAGAACTATTTCCGCGCATTGGAAGACTTGTATTACAAAGATCCACCGTTATCCAGTTTATTAAGTTTTGCATCAAAATACGGTGATGATTTTGACGGATTTGTGACTGATTTCCAGAACGCCATAGACCGCATGTCTTGCCCACCGGAATTATGTCCGAAATCTAATGTAAAGTTTTCGACCGCATTGCGTGTCAAAGGTCAAGAGTTCGAAAAAGTCATTATCTTAGACGCGATCGAAGGCATATGGCCATTGCGTGTCAAAGCCAACGAAGACGAAGATACATTGGTTTTGGACGATGTCAAAACGGACGATGCCATTACATATGACTTTATCGACGGCGAACTGATTCAACGCGGCACACGGGCCCCGGACTCGGACGAAATCGAATCCGAACGCCGACTGTTTTATGTCGCCGTGACCCGGTCCAAAAAATCGTTGCATCTGTATCGAACGATACATATGACCGAAAAAGAGGAATCCAAGATTTCTCCGTTCGTGACCGAGGGCGAATATGATAAATAACCCTAACACCACCCGCTAATGGGTGGTGTTTTTATTTCACCACTATTTGACATTTGTGTCACATGGGGTTTATAATACGGCACATGAAGAAGTTATTTATTGGATTTTTTATTGTGATATCACTGGCATTGGCGGGTTGTGGGGTTAAAACCGCGCCGGATCGTCCGGACCCGTCGTTTCCGCGCACATACCCGGTGCATTAATATTCAGTTTGTGCGGGTATGGCGGAATTGGCAGACGCGCTGGATTTAGGTTCCAGTGGGGCAACCCGTAAGAGTTCAAGTCTCTTTACCCGCACCAATAAAACTAAAAAAAACTTGCTTTTCGGTAATTTATAACATATTATTCAGTGCAATATAAATCAAAGGGCAAAAAAATGGCATCTAAAAAAGGCAGCAAAGAAGTTATCAAGCTGGAAAACAAAGAAACCGGCTATTACTATACAACAACAAAAAATACCAAGTCTGAAAACACGGCTGGCAAAATGAAAATGCGCAAATACGACCCAAAGGTTCGTAAACACGTCGTCATGACCGAAGGTAAAATGTCACACTAATAGTGGTTGGTGTTAGTGGTTGGTGTTAGTGGTTAGTGTTAGTGGCTAGTGTTAGTGGTTAGTGTTAGTGGTTGGTGTTAGTGGTTGGTGTTAGTGGTTAGTGTTAGTGTTAGTGGCTAGTGTTAGTGGCTAGTGTTAGTGGTTAGTGATTATGAACGGGCGCAATCGCGCCCGTTTTTCTCACAACTACCCCGCCCTGCGGGCACCCCTTCACGATGTGAAGGGGAATTTTTAGTATCTGGAATCATCACGTTATTTTTATGCAATTTTTTCAGAGAACTGTCCTCCCTGCTATTGTCATCCCTGCTATTGTCATCCCTGCGAAGGCAGGGATAGGGACTATACAGTGCGGGACATCCGTCCCGCCAAAAAGGAAAGGATTGTGTTTGTTAAAACATTCGTAAATATTTGACAGATACCAAGTCTGAATAATGAAATTTTATAGACCCTATTCCTGCCTGCGCAGGAATGACAAACACTACCCCGCCCTGCGTCCATCCGTCTTCACTTCGTTTCGCCGAGACTTCGCCCATTCACGATGTGAAGGGGAATTTTTAGTATCTGGAATCGGATTGCAGAGAGTTTAACTCCCCTTCGCCGTGCGAAGGGGTGGATTGCGGAACGGCAGTGACGCAAGACGGGGTAGTCAGAAAGGCTGGAAATTTTTTACTTTCTTTGGCTCTCGTCACAACTACCCCGCCCTGCGGGCACCCCTTCACGGTGTGAAGGGGAGTTTTATTCTCTGGAATCATCACGTTATTTTTATGCAATTTTTCCAGATAATTTAATTCCCCTTCGTGCAACGAAGGGGACTTTTTAGTATCTGGAATCGGATTGCAGAGAGTTTAACTCCCCTTCGTTGCACGAAGGGGTGGACGCGAAGCGGACGGGGTAGTCAGAAAGAGTGTCAGTCATATCGAAAAACCACTACATAATTGACACCAAGAATAAAACCCTATAAAATCGGAAATGTTATGAAATTACCATATAATAAATCATTGAAACAACGTGCACGCAATTTACGCCAAAACTCTACTTTATCAGAAATCTTGTTGTGGGATGTATTGAAACAGCGACGGGCCATGGGGCTTGATTTTGACCGCCAGAAAGTAATTGGTAATTATATCGTCGATTTTTATTGCACGAAACTGAAACTGGTCATAGAAATAGACGGCTGGACCCATGATAATAAAGTAAAATACGATGTTGCGCGCCATAATTATCTGGAATCGCTTGGGTTAACGGTTGTTCACATAGATGATAAAGATGTAAAAACGAAAATGAGTGATGTGTTAAATATGTTGGAAACATTGATTGAAAACCTCGACAAAAATCCTGGTATAAAAATACCGATATACGATTAGATAACTACCCCGTCGGGCTTCGCCCGCCACCCCTTCATGCAATGAAGGGGAATTAAACTCTCTGCAATCCGATTCCAGATACCAAAATCCCCTTCACGATGTGAAGGGGAGTTAAACTCTCTGGAATAATTGCGTAAAAATAAAGTGATGATTCCAGAGAATAAAGTCCCCTTCGCCGTGCGAAGGGGTGGATTGCGGAACGGCAGTGACGCAAGACGGGGTAGTCAGAAAGGTTGGAGAGTTTTTACTTTCTTTGGCTCTCGTC
>CAJOGC010000007.1 GCA_905234185.1 uncultured Alphaproteobacteria bacterium
TTCACATTAGAACCGTCCAATGTGACATTGCTGCTTAACGCACTACCATTAACTGTACGACTTGTCGGAACATAACTGCCCGCTACTTGGAATTCACTGGCATTATGCGTCACGATATCACCGTATGTCGCTATGGTATCCGCAGCACCCTTACCAGCGGTTGCATTGGTACGAATTGTCGACAAATCGCTTATCGTCGCTTGCTTGCCCGCCAAACCTGCGTTAACTGCACCAGATGTAATTAGTTTCCCAGAACTTGCTGTTCCACCACTTGTTGTATCAATATCTGTATATGTCACAGAACCATCTGTCGCACTGGTCGTCACTACTTGACCTTTATGAGAACTGCCACCTAATGCCGCCTGTTTACCGTTCCATGTGCTTTTTTCTGTATCAGAAACAAAACGGTTTGATGAACTTGTCGCTATCTTACTTGGTGCTATCGCTGCACTGCTGCTGATATCGTCGTTTACAATCGTCCCATCGGTAATCTCAGAACTGCTAACCGCATCCTTGGTTGCCAATCCACCCAATGTGGTCCCCTTCGTCACGGATATTTTACCATCCGTCTGGGTCACCATTCCCAGTGCCACTGGATGTGCTTACATCCAACGCGTTTATCAGCCCCGCCGCCGTCCCGGCCGCATCATAACTGCCCGCGGCACCACTTACCGCACTTGCCGCGGCATCGCTTGCGATTTTCGCAGCGGTTTTCATTGACGGGTATGTTGTTGTACTTGTTTTATCATATGTCGCACCTGACTCCGCCGTCACCATATTAGCGGTTGTTTGTTTCGCCGCCAAATCAGACACCAAATTTGTGACCTTGCTTTCGGCGATAGTCGGTATATCGGATGCCGACAGCGTTGAACCCGCGGTCACCAGCCCCTTAGAGTCAACAGTGACTTTTGTATATGTCCCACTGGTCATTGCGGTTGTATTTGCAACAACGGCGGCATCTGCGGTTGCCTGGGCAGCCTGGGCGGCGGCCAATGCACCTGCGGCGGCACCGGTCCCAGCCGACTGGGCGGCATTAATTGCCATTTCAACAGTATTGTCTTTATCGTATTTACCCGCGGTCTTACTAAGCATCGTTTCGGAAACGATTGTTGCGTTTGCCACCGATACGGTCGCCAGTGCGATTATCGAAACGGCTAATACTTTATTTGTTGTTGACATGGTTTTCTCCGCTGTTGTTTTGTTTTTTATCTTGTTTTACCGCCCAATGGATTCCCAATAATATGTCGTTGTGTCCGCATCATAGGTCAGAACACTTTTACCACTGGTTCCGCTTGCGGCGGGTACCGTGATATAGTTTCCAGCCGTCGCTATGGTTGTTGTACCATTTGCGGTAGTAATAGTAATTCCGTTACCGTTGGCCAATGTATTCCATGCACCATTTGCACCACCAACAGATACACCGGTCGATTTATTTTGCTTTTTGGCAACCTCGGTATCGGTATACGCTTTTGCGGCGGTTTCCGCGGCACTTGCCGACCCCGCGGCGTCATAATTTGTTGCCAAACCGTCCGCATAATTTTTAGCATATGTCTTAGCGGCGGTTTCCGCGGCACTTGCCGAACCTGCCGCATCATAATTCGTTGCCAAACCGTCCGCATAATTTTTAGCATATGTCTTAGCGGCGGTTTCCGCGGCACTTGCCGAACCCGCGGCATCATAATTTGTTGCCAAACCATCCGCATAATCTTTAGCATCTTGTAAAGCGGTTGCGGCCGCACCCTTAGCATCATATGTATCCGCCAGGTTCAACGCATCAACTATTGCGGCAGCAGTACCCGCGGCGTCATAATTTGTTGCCAAGCTGTCAGCATAATTTTTAGCATATGTCTTAGCGGCGGTTTCCGCAGCACTTGCCGAACCCGCGGCGTCATATGCAGATGCCTCTGTATATGCCGCAGATTTCAACCCACGCACCGCTATATCTGTACCATCAACCGCGATTGTACCATCGGTTGCGCCGGTCGTTATTGTCTGAATAGCACCGTCCGCCGTCGATGTCACATTGGACAAACGTGCGTCAATGGCATTAACCGCAGCGGACAAATCCGTTGCGACCGTTGTACCATCGGCACCCTTGGCCGTGATTGTTGCGGTACCAATTTTATCTATCTTGGCAGATGTTGCACCAGAATTCACCGCATTCAACTGCGCTGTTGTTAACGCATCTTGTTTACCGCTCCATGTGCTTTTTTCTGTATCCGACACGAAACGATTTGATGCATCTGTTGCTATCTTGCTTGGTGCTATTGCCGCAGTATCACTGATATCTGCATTTGAAATTGTTCCATCCGCTATTTTACCACTTGTCACCGCGCCATCGGTTATCATACCCGTCGCAATGGTGCCCGTCGTGATATTTCCGGAACTATTCGTGATAACAGCCAGGTTTGCTTTCCCACTGCCCTGGACCGTGTTAACTTTACCATTTATCTGGCCCGCCAGATTGGTATTATTAGTATTAATACCACTGCTTATCATCGCCTGGGTCGTTGCCATAGACGGATATAATGTCGTACTTGTTGTATCATACCCGGTCGTTGCCGTCACCTTGTTCGATGAATTTTCCTTGCCAGAAATATCCTGGTGCGATTGAATCGATGTCGCGCCCAATGCGGCCCCGGCCCGTATAGTTTCTAAATCAGCAATAGCATCTTGTTTGCCGGACCAAGCCGTTTTTTGCGCGGTGGTCACATGCACATCGCCATCTGCAACATGATTATCGATTTTTGTTTCAACCGGTTGAATTTGTTTGGCGACATATGCTGCCGATGCGATTGACGCCGTTTCCGTGGCATTAGCCGTTCCAACGAACGCAACCGCGACAATTGCAATCAACGACACACAAATGATATTTCCTTGTCTTAGCATAATCATTTTTACAAATTCAGCCAGTCTTCGATGTTAGTTATTATACTTATTCAACTTATTAAATTCCCTGTGCCGGCGTGATGTGCGACCATACATCGCACACCACACCGAACCACCAGAAGAATTTTATTACACAGTGGGATTAGTTAGCACGTGTAATTAATTCCCAATGATAAGTGATAACATCACCAGATTTCGTTGCTGTCAAAGCATATTCACCATCACTGTCAGATGTCCATGATGCCGGTTCCATGGCGGCCTTGCCCATTGTCGCACTAATAGTACCGTTTGTCTGGGTAACCTGGGTAATAACATTACCACCAGTAGCACCAGTATAACTCAGCCCATTAACTGCACTCGTCGCTGCACCATACGCATCATATGTGTTTGCTGCGATAGACCCAGAGATAGATGTTATTACACCATCTACTTCTGTTACTGACAATGCTAAACCGTCAGCACCAGCGGTTTGAGATTCAGTTGCATCCAAAGCCGCGATTGCAGCGCTTGCATTGCCTGCCGCACCAGCAACTTTATCGTCAACATAGGCCTTAACATTTGTATACGGTTGTGACTGTGCATCATTACCCAATGTACCAATCTTTGTATCGGTATAAGTTGCAGCGTTAGATTCAGCTGTAGCTGCTGCACCATGCGCATCATATGTGTTTGCTGCGATAGACCCACTAATAGCTGTTATCACACCATCTGTTTCTGTTATTGACAATGCCAAACCATCAGCACCTGCGGTTTGAGATTCCGTCGCATCCAATGCCGCGACTGCTGCCGCTGCAGTGCCAGCCGCATCATACGCTGTCGTATCTGTCCAAGCAGCAGAACCCAAAGCATTGGTTGTTGTGGCAACACCGCTTGCGCTAATAAAAACAGGTTGTGTCGCACTACCGACAGCATCTGTTGTATTCGGACGTGTAACACCTTTTTCTGTACCGGTGCTAACAGCATTCGCGATTGCGTCCGCAACGGTATTCTCAGCGCTATAATCGTCACCCAATGCGGCATCCAATTCTGCAATCTGAACACCGGGTGTTGCTTCTTTGGTAATGACGTTATATTCCTTATTTGCTGACTGATCAACAGTGACATATGCCTTTGATGCGATGTCTGCGCGGGCTGTGGTCACCGCCATCATTGCGACCAGTGATATACCTAATATTTTTTTCATTTTTCTTTCCTTTCTTGTGGTTGTTGTTTTATTTTTTTCATCGCGGGTGGGGTTCCCGACCCACGACGGATTATTGTTTTGTTCTTTTTAGGCTATTCGTTTTCGTCTTTCTCTCTCTCAATCAAATCTTATTCTGCATATGGAACCGTTATATCAATCCATGACAACGCACCCGTATTATCCATGTGCAATACACAGTGCTGTGATTCCGCCGTACATGCATTTGTCGCTGGATGATTCAATTTCGCACCAATCATGGTATCAAGTTCCGATTTCGTATAAACATCGGATGCGTTTGCCTTGGCCGAAATTGCCGCCGCGACCGTGTTTGTGGTATTAAATCCGGAACCAACTATTGTTTCTAATGCATCAACATCAGACTGGGCGTCATCACCGGCCTTTTTAGCCTCCGCCACAGAACCAGAAACATTTGACGCGCCACGCAAAGTATCCATATAACCATCTAATTCGCCGATAGCACCGGTGACGGTTGTCGCCGTTGTACCCATTGCGTCATTACCAATTTTGGTTTCTAATGCATCAATATCACCCGCATTTGTTGCAATGTCCGCCGCTAATCCGGCCGCCGTAGAACTGCCCATCGCGGTTTGCAATGCCGCAACATCCGCAACCAAACCAGATTCGGAATTACCAACGGTACCTTCTAATGTCGAAATTTTACCTTCGGCTGTGGTGATTTTACCTTCGGCTGTGGTGACACGACCAGCCACAGAACTCAAATTCGTATCCAACGCGTTCAAGTTAGCACCAACACCATTGCCCGCCGTAACATATGTGCCGGCCGTCGCAGTGGATGATGTTTTATCTTGTTTCTCGCTGTTCAATTCATTAATTGCACCAACAATGGTCGTTGCCGCGATATCACTCGCTAATTCTTCATTCGCACCCGCGATATCTGATGCATTGGCCTTGGTTGCCAAAACCTGGGTGACAGTGGCATTTTCACCACCATATGTGCCACCTAATGCGGTCTCTATCTGGGACGACACATTTTCAACACCACCATTCACCGCCGCAATCGCTTGTGCAACCGCCAATTCGTTTGCGTAATTTGACGCAGACGCATTCGTCACCGCAGGCAATGTTGCCGATGTTGAAGATTTATCAAGTTTAGTGTCCAATGCCGCCGCAACGGTATTCGTAGAAGTAAATCCAGAACCAACATTGGCCGCCAACGTATTAACATCGGATTGGGCCGCAGCAGCCGAAGCCTCAGCATGTGCAACAGAACCTGATGTTTGTGCTGAACCAGTTAATGTATCAACTTTGGTATCCAATTCACCGATCGCACCGGTGACTGTTGTCGCCGTTGTACCCATCGCGTCATTACCAATTTTATTGCTTAATGTTGTAATCGCACCATTTTCGTTTGTCAAACGATCGACATACGCCTTGGACGCGATCTGGAACACTGGATCTGCAGCATGCGCGGTTCCCATCAAGATTGCCGCAGCAAATCCAGAAAATACTATATTTTTTACTTTCATTTTTTCTTTCCTCTCTTTTCTTGTCCGGCAATCCCGGAACCGTTGTTGTTTAGTTTTTTAATCTTTAGTAATTTCCACTGCCGTCTGGGACAACCCTTATCATTTGCTGTTCACCATCAACAACACCCAACACATACACACCCGGGTTTTCTGTTCCCGCAATGGTCGTCTTGGTTGTGGCCAGCACACCCAAATCTTCGGTGTTCAACTTTGTTTCCAACGCGTTTGTGACAACCTTGTTCTGGACAGCGTTTGTACTTGTTGTGCTTAATTCGCTATCAATAACAATGCTTGCCGGATCAAATGTCGCCGCCGCAATAGCCGCCGCAACCGTCGAACTCTCACCCAAGTCACCAATCACGCTTGCATTAGCCTTGGTATCCAGCAATTCATTCGTTTCTGTTTTGGAATATGTCTGGGACTTGGTATAAACATCGGACGAATCGGCTTTGCCCGCCAACCCGGTTGTTAACGCACTGTTTGTTGCATAGTCACCCAATGTCGACGTCAATGCCGCCGGCTGAACCGCGGTTGCACCCGCTGTCGCACCAGAACGAATTGTTTCCAAATCGGAAATTGTATCCTGTTTGCCTGCCAACCCGGTTGTTAACGCGCTGTTTGTTGCATAGTCATTCAATGCCGCCGGCTGAACCGCGGTTGCACCCGCTGCCGCACCAGAACGAATTGTTTCCAAATCGGAAATTGTATTTTGCTTTTCATCCAACAAGGCGTTTGTCTGGGCCGCGGTATAAACATCGGCTACATTTGCCTTGGCTTCCAACGCGGTATCCATCGCCGCCGTTGTGGCATATGCCGCCAAAGATTGATGTTCGGTTAAATAACCGGCGTCGTTTGTAAACGCACTGACATTGGTTGGAACCGTCGGAATTGTCGGTGTATCAATCAAGTCGGTATATTTTGCAGAAAACGCAACATCTTTCAAATCTGATGCCTGGACCGCGGTCGCACCCAATCCAGCACCAGAACGAATTGTAGCCAAATCAGAAATGACATCCTGTTTCGATGTTTCCAGACCGGCGATGTCATTCGCATTTTCCGCAACATCATGCACCAATCCAGAAGATGCATCACCCACAGTTGATTCTAATTCAGAAATACGATTCGTCGCAGCCGTGAAACTTGCATCGGTTGGAACAGAATTCGCATCTGCCTTGCCGGCCAACGCCGCTGCAACAGTGTTTGTGGAATCAAACCCAGAACCCAATGCATCGGCTGCGCCTTTACCGGCACTTGCATTGCTGCGAATTGTCGACAAATCGCTAATTGTATCTTGCTTACCCGCCAAGCCAGTCGTTAATTCTTCACTGGTTGCATAAAGACCGTTGTTTGCAAAATCGCTAAGGCTTGATGGAGTATTGATTAAATCAGTATAAGATCCGGTTGTCGCAACCTGGGCCAACGACGCCGGCTGAACCGCGGTAGCACCCGCCGCCGCACCAGAACGGATCGTGGACAAATCAGAAATCACATCTTGTTTGCCTGACAAATCTACAGAACCAACACCACTGGAAATTGCGTTATCAACCTCTTCCTTGGTGTAAACGTCTGACGTATTTGCCTTGCCTGCCAATCCAGTTGTCAACGCGGTATTTGTTGCATAGTCATTCAACGCCGCCGGCTGAACCGCGGTAGCACCCGCCGCCGCACCAGAACGGATCGTGGACAAATCTTCTATTGCATCCTGTTTTCCATTCCAAGCGGCCTTTTGTTCCGCCGTGACATGAATATCGTCATTCGCAATGTGAGCATCATACGATGACAAATCTACATTATTTATACCCAAACTAATCGCGGCATCAACTTCGCCCTTGGTATAAACATCACTCTTGGTATAAACATCACTTGCATTCGCCTTTAACGCCAAACCAGCATTTAATTGCGTTCCTGTTATGTATGTTTCGGCCAAACCATCAATAGCAGTCTCTAATGCCGCCGTTGTGGCATAATCACCAACTAAATCCGACATTTCAACCATTGTATCCCAAGTCGTACCGCCATCCCAGCTCCATTGCAATTCGTCATCTTCTTCGCTGTAACGAACACTGATATGATCGGACAAATCAAGGTTATTTTGCAAATGATCTTCCAAATCATCCAGATCTAACTGAACCTTACCATCACCATCAATAAATATGTAGGCGCTCTCTACCAACTTATCTTGCTTGTTATTAAGCGTGTTATTAATGTTGGTGATATTTTCCAGAATTTCATTTATCGTTTCTGCATTTGCCGATGCAGACGCCGAGCCAGATGAACTGACCGATGTCGCCCCCCCCAAATACTTACCAATCGCCAAACGTTCTGTTGGTGCCGTTGTCCCATCCGCCTTGGTCCGGGTTGCCGTGGAAACCGATCGTGTTGTAGACGGCGATATACGCAAAGATCCCGCCCGTGTTGCGGTTGCACCACGCGTCGCACTCGTGCCACCGGCCGTCGCGCTTGTGGCCGCACTTGTGCCATTGTATGTGCCCGCCCCGCCCAGCGCACGAACCGAACCGGCCGCCCAGGCATTGGTCGCCACAGTGCACAAAACACACAGAACTGATATTGTTGAAATTCTTAATGTATGCATTTTTATTTCTCTCTTTCCACGGTTATTTTATCATATTTGCGAATCGTCTCCAAGTACTTTTTTGGTTAAAATTCATATCGAATGCCAACCGATATAGAGTTATCCATAATAAAACCCACTTTATTTTCAAGATGTTTGCCACCGACATCCCCGACACCCGGCAATGTAGTACCAGCGGCCCATTGCCGTTCCTGTTTGGTTCCCCAAAATCCAGCCAAGCGATACCGCAAATCCAATACGATATTATCATCAAGTTTATGTGCCAATCCAACCATAAGTGCCCCCATCGGTGAAACACCCCATTTCGGATTATTGCCAGATGTAAATGCGTCATCGACCAATTCCATCCTTGGCATTGCAATACCTAAACCGGCACCAACATATAAACCATTGGTAAAATCATAATATCCATTGGCCATCATATATGGTACAGATAATGTAAACTTATACCCTTCGTCTTCGTCGGAAAATTGCGTTATATAACCAAACTCACCTTCGGCGCGCCAGAAATAGTTAAACCGCTTACCGAACGAGATATTCGGCGAAAACAGCGGTTTGAAAGAAAATTTTTCATTTCCCATGGATATACCAGGAATATCCGTAGAATATTCATTCTTCCAACTTAAAAAAGACAACTCTGCACGCAAAGCACCGTACCAACCTGACTTTACCTTATCTGCATACGAATATGTGACATCATAACCACCATCTGTATTACGTGTCAGATAGCTTGGCCGTGCGGCCTTGGTCGCCGAAAAAGCGGGCGTTACAACGGCGCACAATGCGATAATCGAAACTATTTTTTTCATGGTTAATTCCCTCCAGTTTTTTGTCAGTATATCATATTTTGACCTCTTTCCCAAATAAAAAAACAGACATTGACAACTTTTTATAAAATTTGCTAGATTAGGAACGTAGTGAAAGGATACAAAATGAAAAAAGTTATGTTTATGCCTGTTTTATTGGCTTTGGCGGCGTGCGGTGGCGCGTCAAATATTAATGAGGACAAGGTGTTTTTTGCATTCGATTCGGCCGAATTAACATCTGGCGCAACAAATGACCTTAAATCACAAGCCACATATATGAAAAAAAATAAAGACATTAATGTCGTGCTTGAGGGCCATTGCGACGAACGTGGTTCAACCGAGTATAACTTGGCTTTGGGCGCATTGCGTGCTGGGAATGCCGCACACGTTTTGTTAAAGGAAGGCATCGAACCAGAACGAGTTCATACCATTTCTTATGGCAAGGAAAATCCACAATATCCCGGTACCGGCGAAGCGATTTGGGCAAAAAACAGAAATGTCACGACCAAAGTCAAAACAAAATAATAAAATCGCCCAGTTGGGCGATTTTTCTTTGTTAATTTTCTTGCACAACGCGCATATTTTTTACTACTATTATCCATACCATGGAAGAAAAGACAATTATATCTTTTGCGAATGTCGCCGCGGCATATAATACCACGACCGAGGTTTTAACCGATGTATCTTTCAATATAAGCAGTGGCGCATTCTACTTTTTATCTGGCGCATCTGGGGCCGGAAAAACCACATTATTACGATTGATTTATCAATTACACAAACCGTTGCGCGGGCAAATTAAATTATTTGGGCAAAATACCGCCGAAATGTCGCGCGATGAAATTGCGAATCTGCACCATAAAATGGCGATTGTTTTCCAAGAATATTCATTACTGTCACACATGACGGTATTCGATAATGTTGCCCTGCCCCTGCGGGTGCGTGGCATTTCCGAATCGAAAGTAAAAAAACTTGTGGCCAAGGTTCTGGATTGGGTTGGTCTTGGCAAATATGCCGATGTCCGTCCAATGGAACTGTCGGGCGGTCAACAACAGCGCGTTTCTGTAGCGCGTGCAATTATCATTCAACCGGCTATATTACTTGCGGATGAACCAACGGGAAATCTGGACGATGACAATGCGTCGCGTTTAATGGAACTGTTTATCCAGATGAATAAATTATTTGGCACCACAATTATTCTTGCGACCCATAACAGAAAACTTATGGAAACATACAAATTTCCGGTGATACATGTCGAAAATCATCGTGTTGGATTTGTTGGCAAATCGCAAAATGCGACCCCGGACCCCAAAAAGGTGTGGAAGGGTCCGACACCAAAAAACTATTTTACTGAACTATCTAAACAATTTGATAAAATTGGAAACGCATAGATGAAACGTTCTACGGTATTTTCACTGGTCCGCGAGCAATCCGTTTTTATGACGGCAATCGTGTCGTTGTTAACATTTCTTGCGGTAATGGCACTTGGAATTGCGATTTCAATTGGTACCGGCGTTTCGCGTTGGAATACGCAATGGGATTTATCCGCAACGATCCAGGTCACAAACCCGAAAAACGAATCGGATGTAGAAAAGATTTTAACCGCGAATACCGCAAAAATTGCAACCATTAACGAAATCAGTAATGATGAAATGTTGCGATTGATGCGCCCATGGGTTTCTGGTGGTGGCGTACTTAAAAATTACTTACCAAAAATGTGGGATGTTAAATTCAGAACCGAATCAGATTTACAAGAAATTTCGGATAAAATCGCGCCACTGGGGCGCGTTCTGACCCATGCGGACGCATTACAGACACCTATATCTGCTGGTTGGAAAATGATTATGATTGCTGGATTGGTTTTGGCATTAACACTTGGGGCGATTACCTTGTGTATTTCATACATTGCACGAAATACCGCAATGTTGCACAAACGTGAACTAGAAATATTAAATCAGATTGGTGCAACTGATTCGTTTATTGCCCGCCAGATGCAAATTATTGTTGCCCGTATTTGTATTATCGCGTGTTTTGGTGGATTTGTTGTTGCGGTTCCCGTACTACTTTTAATAATATCATCTGCACATTCGGCGCGTATTGGATTAATGGCGATGCTGGCACTAGGCAGCAGTGGGTGGATTTGTTTATGTTTATTACCGATTGCGATAACTATTTTTGCGTTGTGGATGACGCGTCGTACAACAATCACAATATTGAAAAAAGAATAATGAAGTTTTTAACCCCATCTTTTGTGGCGCTTGGGCTATTTGTCATTGGTGGCATGTTGTTCAAATCATACGCCCCACATTCATGTGGTGAAATTATGCCGGATGATGCATTATTCGTATTGACCGGCGATGTTCGCCGCATTCCGTTCGCAATGCGAATGGTTCGGCAATATCCCGCAACAGATGTATATGTAATTGGTGCAGGTGCTGCGGATGCTGCGGCGGACGCGGCTCATCCTGTGCTAATTGAATCAGAATCTAAATCAACATATCAAAACGCGATGGCGATTCGGAAAATTGTCGACCAAACGGGCCTGGATCGAATCGTTCTTGTCACAACCGAAGACCACATGAATCGCGCAGAATATCTGGTGCGACACGAATTACCAGAAACAGAAATTGTGGTATGTCCGGCAACACTGTATGGAATGCCTGCAACCAAACGATTGGAACGTTGGACAACGGAATACATAAAATATTTGGTCACACTAATCGGAATTAAAGAGGGTTAAAATGTTAAGAACAATAATTTTCAAACTTGCATCGGCAATTCATTTTGTTTTATGGGCCCCGATAATCTTGGTCGGACTGGTAAATGTCCGGCTGAATAATTTTTTGGTAATTACTTGCGCACGCGGGCTTGGTTTGCTGGCTCGTATTATTTGTGGGGTAAAATATGTTGTTCACTTTCCACCAACCGAAGAAAATGGTATTCCAATGCTGCCCAACGGAAATTACCGCTTCGATGGCAAGGCGATTATTGCATCAAAACACATGTCATTGCTGGAAATTATCGTCTTGGCACACATCGTGCCAAATGCATTTTTTATATGCAAACGTGAAATCATGTGGTTTCCGATTTATGGTTGGGCATTTTGGCGTATGGGCCTGCAACCGGTAAATCGCTCACGCGGACGCACGAATATGAAAAAATTGGAACGCGATGTTGCAAAAAAAATTATGAACGGTCGCACATTAATTATTTTCCCAGAGGGTACGCGTGTTAAACCGGGCAACAAAGCCCCCCTGCGCCGCGGATTATTGTTTCTGGCACATGAATTGCGGTTGCCGATTTTGCCAGTTGGAACAGATTCGGGACTTTATTGGCCAAAACGTGGAAAAATGACCGCCGGCACCGCTAACATATATTTTGAACCAATGTTGCCTTGTAATGCTTCTTTAGAAGAAATAAGCGATGCTATCAACCGCCACAGCGCATAACTAGTGATCAGTGTTAGTGGTTAGTGACCAGTAAAAAACCGCCAGAACTGGCGGTTTCACTAACCACTATTACTAACAACTAACCACTAATTATCACACCACCCTGCTCTTTTACCACCGTTGTATGGTCGGCCATGTTTTTCATTTATTAACACCCGTCCAACATCGCGCCCGTCGGACAAAATCACATTGGCATCGATTCGGCCAAGGTATTTATCGTCTTTGATATTTTTCAATTCAACAACTGTTCCACGTGGAATCAAATTCCGTAACCGGTCGCGCGCCGCATTTGCACGACGAATTTCCGTTTCGCATTCGCCATGCATTTCTGGCGTATCAATATTAATTAGACGCACCCGAACATTAACATCCGCGCCATCACCAACATGTGCAACCGCGTTAAAAGTGTCCCCATCCACAACATAATCAACCGTCGCCGGCATCGCATATAATGCAAACGGAAATAAAATCAAAAAAGACGCTATCCACAACTTCATCCAATAAATCCGTTAGTTTGCATATCCCATAATTTTTTATATGCCCCACCCCGCCGCAGCAACGCACTATGTGACCCAGATTCGACGATGCGCCCATGCGACATTACAACGATTCGATCCATATTACGCAGTGTGGATAAACGGTGGGCTATTGCGATGGTCGTCTTTTTATGCATAACCATTTTTAACGACTTTTGGATAAACAATTCGTTTTGGGAATCCAGCGCAGATGTCGCCTCGTCTAATATCAAAATCGGCGCATTTTTAAGCAATGCACGTGCAATCGCGATACGCTGACGCTGACCACCCGACAATTTAATTCCGCGATTTCCAACCAGTGTATCATAACCATTCGGCAACGATTTGATGAAGTCATGTATATGTGCGCGCTTCGCCGCCGTAATAACATCGGAGCGCGACGCGTTCGGGCGCGCATAACGAATATTTTCCAATACCGTTCGATTAAACAGTACCGACTCTTGCGGGACAAATGAAATATTTTGACGCAACGAATTCTGTTTCACATCACGAATATCGGTTCCATTAACCAGCACCGCACCACCGTTCACGTCATACATACGCAACACCAAACTGCACAGCGTTGATTTACCCGCCCCCGACAAACCAATAAGTCCGATTTTTTCACCCGGTTTAATATGAAGATTAAAGTTTTTCAACACCCCACGGTCGCCATAGGAAAACGACACATTTTCAAAATCGATTTCCGGCGCACCACGCAATTTCATATTTTTTGCATTTGGTTTATCAGCAACTTTGATAGCGGCATTAAGTTTATCCCACGCAACACCCGCGATAGCCGATGCTTCGGAGTATTCCTGAATTAACTTATTCATTCTGGTAAATGATGATGTAATCGAATTAAATGCCGCCAGTACAAATGCAACATCGGATATATTCATTTGTCCCCGATATATAAGCATCACACTTAACAAAATCACGCACACTTCCGCCACATTTGCGACAATGTTGTATGGCACCCAACGAATTCGATCCAAATATTCCTGTTTTTGAAACAGAAGCATCGCGGGTTTTCGTGCTTCATATAAATATTGCGCTTCGTATTCACCATTACCATTTTGTTTTACATTCAATGCATTATCAAAACCATCTGTCCGAATTCCAGACCATTTTGCGATTGCTAATTTATGTTCACGCCGTGTTTTGTTTACTGGCTTTAACCTAAAATATTGCCACACAACACTGATAATGCCGTTGGTCAATGTTATCAACAGAATCCATATATTTATTCGCAACATTATTCCAACGATGGTCAAAAACCCAAATCCCACACCAATAAAGTTAGACCAAAATTTATATGTCATTACTTGTTGTTGCGAAGAAACGTCCTGGGCCCACGATAATAACTGACCGGAAGGATTATTAATAAAATATTGTCCATCGTTTTGAAATATGCGCTGGGTTAACAACATATTTTTATACGCATTAACCCGTTCTATGTAATGCCCCTTGGCAACAGATTCCACGACATCGACCAATAATAACGATGTATACAAGCAAAACAAGCCCAATACTACACAAATTATGTATCCGAAATTTGATAAATTATTATTATCAAAAATTGAGAAAATAAACTTATTACTCAAAGGATAAATTGCGATATTTGCAATCGACACCAACACCCCCGACAGGAACATCGTCCCAAAAAATAATGGGAACTTTTTCACAATTAACCAGTAAAATCCGCGAACCGTTTTTGGAAACGTCATCTCTCCGCCTTTTCTATTTTCCTACATCAACCGTGGGGACCAGGTGGGTTCAAGGCCATTAACATCATCCGGCAAATCAATGTCGTAAATATTTTGCCCGGTGATATCAACACTACGAATATGGCTTATGCGTTCAATATCATCCGACGCGCGTTCTGTTTCATAGTAAACAATCCGGCGCGATCCCGGCGCCCATGACGGCGCCTCCATAAACCAGCCACCGGCCAAAATCTTTTCGTTACGCCCACGCGGATCCATAATCCCGACATAGAATGTATCATCGGCAATTTTCGTAAATGCGATAAACTTACCATCCGGGGACCATGCCGGTGTGGCATAACGCCCCGCCCCATATGTGATACGTTCTTCGGCCAATGTATCCAAATCCAACACATGAATCTGTTGACGCCCCGAACGGTCGGAATTAAACGCTAACTTTTTACCGTCCGGGGAATAAGACGGACTGGTATTAATCGAATTGCCAAATGTCAATTGGCGCAGTGTTTTATTTTCAATATCATATTCATATATATGTGTAATACCGTCCTTGACCAACGACAACGCAATCTTTTTTCCGTCTGGCGAAAAACGTGGTGCAAAGTTCATGCCACCGAATTGCCCCAGTCTGCGCTGTTCACCGGTATCCAAATCCAATGACCAAACCATAGGATCATCATCACGATAGGACAAAAATACAATTGTTTGCATATTCGGTGAAAAGTGTGGCGACATAACAAAGGTCTTTTCGTCGGACAGATACCGCATGCCATACCCATCATAGTCCATAATTGCCATGCGTTTTACACGACGATGCACAGGCCCCGTTTCGGCAATGAACACTATTTGCGTATCAAAGTACCCCGTTTCCCCAGTCAGACGTTCATAAATCGCGTCCGCCATAATGTGGGCCATACGCCGCACCGATTTTTTAGACGCAACCAAACTTTGCGCTTCTATCTGTTCGGTGCCATTTATATCCCAAACAAAAAATTCTAATTTATATTGTCCGTTTTTTTCCAAATTCATTCGTGCCTGGACCAGGACCTGGGTCTTGATCGCCATCCACGATTTAAAGTTCGGCATCTCGCCCATTTTTACATATTCAGGAAACGCGTCATGCGATACAATACGAAAGAGCCCCGTGCGTTTAAGGTCGCTTTCCACCACTTCGCGTATCACTTTTGCATCCGACGATGACACCCCCGACCCGGTTTCAAACTTCTGAACCGCGATTGATGTTGGGTCCAATGCCCCCGCAACAATATCAACCTTTAATTCCGCATGTGCGGACAACACGAACGCGAAGCAAATCGCGAACACCGCAAACATTTTCTTAAGCATATTTCTTCCTTCCTTATGATAACAAGACAAGCACATTGTAAACATACCAATAATAAAAAGCAAAGACAATTTAGGATTTCTGATTGGACGGTTCTTAATATTTGTATTCTTAAGCACTGTACAATCATAAATCAGAAATCAGCAATCAGAAATATTTACATCGGCCCACACCACCGCCATCACACCCGTCGACACAACTGTATTTATATTTGTATTGACAATTGTAAATACATTGATATAGTCAGTTGTAATCACGGTTGTATTGTTTAATGTATAGGGGTGTGTCCATGCCAAATGTTATGCAGCAATTATTCATTATGAATATAGAAGCATTGCTTCGTGAATATGCCGCGTACAAAACATTTAACAAATCCGACTGTGTGATTAATATGCGTATTCCGAAACCCGTCTTGGACAAAATAAAACAACTGGCCGAGCAGCAACATGTCCCCTATCAATCACTTATCTCATCGGTTCTTTTTTCGTTAGCGAATGTAGAGGATAAATAGTTATTAGTTATAAGTTGTTAGTGACCAGTAAAAAAAAACGCGACCGAATGGCCGCGTTTGTTATTGTGGTCGAAAAACTAAATTACCATTGCAATAATTCTGGACAGCCCAGATAACTCTGTCCGCTGGCACTTAACAAGAAACGCAATACCAAACCAACACTGAACAACAAAATAAATCCAACCAGCAAACCAGAACCCTTGGTCTTCAAGTCATCTGTCTTCATGCTATCTGGTTTTGAAATATATCCCCACGCCCATCCAGCAATAATGAATGCCGCACCGATAAAGCAAAATGTCTGCAACATTCTGAACACACCGCGCAAATCCGCGATAAATGTACAAATAGCCTTGTCATTAACCGCGGCGAATGCCGGACTTGCAACCATCATACCAACTATTGCCATATTGACTTTATTCATAATTTTTTTCATAGGAATCCCCTTTCTGTTTATTTATTGTAAGTTAATTTTACCACAAAAAAAAGAATTATTCAAATATAAAAGGCACCAACCATGGTGCCCCTTATTTTATAATCTTTCACAAATTACATTGCCGGAACAATGACATAATGTGTTGACTTTTTGCACGCATTGCACCCGCATGATGGTGCCGGCTGTGCCGCACGCGTTAAAACCGCACGGTTTGGACGTGGCGCAATACCACCATTATCACGGGCAAACAAGTCTGCGCAACTGGTATTACGATAAACAACCTTCTTACTCGTATCTACCTTGCTAATATCATTTGTATATCGCGACCCATATTCGCCAGAATAGAAAACACAATCTTCGCCATCTTGGACATAGCGAACACCGCCACGATAATAGTCATAAGACGCGCACCCCGCCAAAGCGGCCAACGCAACCACAGAAACCAATATTTTTTTCATAACAATTCCCCTTGTTAAGGTTTGTTTCTCTCTGTGCGCCCCCGATTCGTTGTTTTAATTGTTGCACAAATAAATCAACTGTCAAGCAGCCTATAAAAAATCGCCACGCACGTTCGAAAATATGCTATAATTTTCGATAAAGGGGAAAATTATGAAATATTCTGATTTCGGATTGGTAAATACAAATAAAATGTTCACGAATGCAATTGCGGGGCACTATGCCGTGCCGGCATTTAATTTCTATAATATGGAAACATTGACCGCGATTTTAACGGCGACCCGCAAAATGCATAGTCCCGTTATATTGTCGGCATCAGAATCCGCGATTAAATACATGGGGGCCGATATGTTATTGGGGCTGATTACCGGCGCATGTATTGCACCGAACGAACAAATTGCCCTGCACTTGGATCATGGCCATTCGTTAGACGCGTGTATTCATGCAATTGATTTGGGATTTTCGTCGGTTATGATTGACGCGTCCCATTTGCCGTTCGACGAAAATGTAAAATTATCCTGCACGGTTGCAAAATATGCACACCGTCACAATGTTTCGGTCGAAGCGGAACTGGGAACCCTGTCTGGAATCGAAGATGAAAATACAAAATCAAACTATTCGTCATATACCAACCCGGCCGATGTCGTTGAATTCGTAAAACGCACAGGGGTCGATTCACTGGCGATTGCTATTGGAACCAGCCACGGCGCATACAAACGGAAAAGCGACGATGAATCACTGCGATTTGATATTCTGAAACAGATTGCAAAACAATTACCCGATTTCCCACTGGTATTGCATGGTGCGTCCAGCATACCACAACAATATGTTGAAACGATAAATAAAAATGGCGGCCGGTTACGTGGTGCACGCGGAATTGACACAACACAACTTAAACGCGCCGCTAAAACAAACATTTGCAAAATCAATGTGGACAGTGATTTAAGATTGGCATTTACCGCCGGGGTTCGCGAAACGCTAAAAACCAATCCATCTGATTTTAACCCGCGCGACTACTTGGGTGCTGCAATTAAAAATATGACCGATGTGTGTATCGACGAAATATCACATATAATGGGCAGCAAAAATAAAATATAATACGCCCCCCGCCATCACTACCCCGTCTTGTTCCACGACTACCCCGTCACGCTTTCGCTTTGCTACAGCGATGCCACCCCTTCGCATGGCGAAGAGGATTACTGCTCTCATAATACTTGGATATAAAGCACCGAAATAAAATTCCCCTTCATTGCATAAAGGGGTGGATTGCGAACGAATGTGAAGCAAGACGGGGTAGTTATTACGAAATCTTATCTCCACTACCCCGTCACGCTTTCGCTTTGCTACAGCGATGCCACCCCTTCGCATGGCGAGGGGGATTTTTTACTCTCATAATACTTGAACACAAAACACTTAACAAAAAATCATGCCGGCAAATGCCGGCATTTTTTATGCTTTTTACAAAAAAATCCTGAACGAAACAGATGCGCCGTTGTTACCAAGTGAAGTGTACAAAAGGTACATGAACGCGGTAACAACAAGCAGATGCGCCGTTATAATTTATTTAGCGCGTTCTACATATTCCAATGTTTCAGTATTCACAACAATCTTTTCATCTTGTTCAATAAACAAAGGAACCTGGACACGAACACCGTTGTCCAAAATTGCCGGCTTGCCACCCGACGAAGAAACGGTTTGTCCCTTTAATGCCGGTTCTGTTTCAACAACGGTTGCGATAACCGTTTTCGGTAAAGATATAGATACCGGTTTACCCTCTACAAAATTTGCCTTGACCGTCATTTCAGGGGCCAAGAACTTCATCTGTTCACCTAAACTGTCCACCGGCATAGTGAATTGTTCATAATCCGACAGATTCATAAAGAACGCATCTGTGCCATCCGAATACAGATATTGACATTCAAAATCTTCGACCATTAATTTTTCAACGCGGTCTTCGGCGCGCCAGCGATCGCCACCCTTGTTGCCCGAATCAATATCGCGCAAATCCGCCTGGACAAATGCGCCGCCCTTGCCCGGTTTAACCTTGGTTATCGATGTGACAGAATAACGTTTGCCATTGTGGGAAATAACCCAACCAACACGCATGTCATTTGCAATGTAAGATGCCATTGTAATACCTCTTTATAATTATAAAACGCGACAATTATACGCCGCCCGCCATAAAACGCAACAAAAAACGGTGCCGTGGCACCGTTTTTTATCCTACATCCGCATTGGCATCAACACGAACAACGAATCGGTTTTCTTGTCCGTGGATTTAATAATAGTCGGCGATAATGGATCCTGCATTTCCATTTGGAACTTTTCACCTTCGACCTGACCTGCGACATCCAGCAAGAATTTCACATTAAACACAATTGTGAACGAATTATCACCATTGTATTCAACATCTAACTCCTGGGTTGCGGTTCCGGCATCTGGGCTGGACGCATTAATAACCAATTTATTCATAGAATATGTTAACTGAACAGATTTTGTTTTATCGACCGACGCAACCGAAACCAAATCAACCGCGTTAACAAATTGCTTTCTGTCCAAAACTGCAATCTTGTCATTGCCCTTTGGTATAACAACGCGATAGTTCGGATATTGCGCATCAACCAATTTGCTGGTTAATGTCGCGGGACCGACAACAAAACGCGCCTTGGTATCGGACAATTCGACCATAACATCATCAACATTGGCATCTTCTAACAATTTAGACAATTCGCCAATCACACGACGTGGCAAAATCACGGACGGCATTTCCGCAGACCCACTTGGCGCTGCCATCGCACACAACGCCATACGCTGGGCATCGGTTGCGACCGCGGTTAACATCTTGGACTTACCCTCTTCGGAAATGTGGAAGAAAATACCACCCAAGTGATAACGAACATCATCGGTTGGAATCGCAAATTTTGTTTGATTAATAAGGTGCGCCAAATCACCCGTTGTCATCTGGAACTTCGTAGTAAGGTTGCTGCCCGCCATGGCTGGGAAATTTTCCGCCGGCAATGTCGGCAAACGAAACACAGCACGCCCGCTTGATACAACCAATTGATCACCAGATTGCTTGAAATTTATTTCGGCATCGTCCGGCAATTTACGAACAATGTCATAGAGCATTTGCACCGGCACCGTCGTTTTTCCGCCCAGTGTGATATCGGCGGCAACATGTTCAACCAATTCTAAATCGACATTGGTTGCAGACAACACCAAATCATCACCAACCTCTATCTTGACATTCATCAAAATAGGCAGTGTTGCGCGCTTTTCCACAATAGACTGCATATGCCCCAGCGCACGGATTAAAACCTGACGAAATACCGAAAATTCCATTTTTTATGCTCCTGTTTATGATTCGTCTACATCTCTCTCGGGAATACTTTACCAAAAAATGCCGATTCGGTGCAAGCATGATTTTTACCGAACATTTATACCATAATGCGCATGTTTCGGTAATGCTGTAATAAAGATTTGTTCTGGAGACCGACGGTATTTTCAACTATTTTTTATTTTTCCAAAACCTTTTCCAATTTTGCACGCAGTTTTTTTATGTCGTCATATTTTGTAAACTTGCCCCGCTCTGCAATAGAAATATCACCGCTTTCTTCGGACACAACTAATACTGTTGCATGGGAAACCTCGCTTAATCCCAATGCCGCACGATGACGCGTCCCATATTTCCAATTAAGATTATTCTGGGACAGTGGCAATATCGCCCCCGCATATGCGATACGATTGCGCGAAATGATAACCGCCCCATCATGCAGGGGTGTTTTGTTGAAAAATATAGTTAGTAATAATTCGCTTGTGATTTTTGCATCGATTTCTATGCCTTTTTTATCAATTGCACTTTCATCAATCGAACTTGGGAATACTAACAATGCCCCGGTGTGTTTTTGGGCCATGTATTCGATTGCCGAACATATGGCATCTAATGATTCTGTATTCCGCGACACAATCACATCACTGTTATGTAAAAAACGTCGCCATTCATCCACATTGCCCATTAATGCCAAAAATTTTCGCAGTTCGGGCTGGAATATAACAATAAGACTTATTGATAAAAAAAGCGCCATCCAGTGAAAAAATCCACCAAGCAAATCCAGATGCGCCCATGTCATGACAAAACTTGCAATCCACAACGCGGCCAAGCCCAACAGTCCACGAACCAACTTTTCCGATGATGTATTTTTTATAAATGTTTTATAAAAAGCCCATACGGCAATTATAATTACTATAATCTGAATTAAATCAACCCAATCAAACATTGTATTACCTATTCTTGCCCTTTGTCATTTTGATTTTCGTGAAACACCCCGTTCAGTAAATCTGACATCGGGATATGCAGCCACTCTGGGTCGCCATGTCGCAACGGCGCACCACTTTCCATCGCGGTTTTACAAGGTTTATCATCAGCCAGCCAATTTTCCAGTAAATCACCCGCAACCAATCCCAATCCGGCCCCAGCAACAACACTAAGCCCGCCCGTAAATGGTGCCAACAATAGGCCGATTCCTGTGGCTGACGCAACCTTGCTTGCAACGGACAAGCCACTTACCCTAACATCTGGTTCCGCCAAATTACCCGTTATTTCAACCGAATTAACCAAATTACCAGTTAATGATATTTTAAGTCCACGCACAGGTACCGTTGTCAACGCCAGTTTAATGTTTTCCCGACCTAAATCCAAACTGCCCGCAAGGCGCGCATTTATCGCATTAGTTTCCACCGCAACGCCGTTTTGCGTCTCTACAAGACCGTTTCTAAGGTTTGTATTAACCGCCACACAAGATATTTTTATCTGATCATATTTCTTTGTTGAACGAAACATATCCCGGAAATTATGGCGCAATGTCGTTAATGTATCCGTCCCATACATATATGCAACTAAATCAGAATGTGCATATCCAATACCACTTGACTGCACCTGAACAGGCCCCGTGATGGTTTGCATTATTTCCGACAAATTATGTCCATGTGTCATAACAAAACCATGAATGTCAACCGGCAAATCAGAGATAAAATCATTCACACCAACCTGCTCTAGGATACTGCCTATGGAAATATTTTGCGCAACTATGGCCACCTGGCCATTTATCATACCATCGTCCGCCGCATCAAAATCAGACGCAATCTTAACATCACCATCCGCAATCCCGACATTCAAATCAATTCGCCCTATTTTATTAATATCTGTCAATTTCAGATCAATATTTCGCAGGGTCAGATTACGATAAACTTTTAACGACTTTATCTTTACACGTAAATCTAAATTTATTCGACTTAATTCCGCGCCATACAGGGGAATATCATGGAACGCATTTAGTTCGCGTTTTGGATGCACCCAATTCCCGCCACCATAGAGATCAGGAAACAGTTTCATCAAAGATACATCATTCGCACTTATATTTACCTTGATATCCGGCACAGTTTTATCCCAATTGTATTCGCCAGATACATCTATATTCACCCCCTGGATTGCAACCGACGATTTACGCAATGTAATTTTATCGTGTCCAAATCCACCCGATGCATTTATCATCATAGGTGGCAAATCAATCCATTCGCGTCCAATCGCAGAACCAAACGCCGCAAAATCAGGAACATCACCCTTGATTACAAAATCGATAGGCATTTTGCTTGTGCCTTCAAGTGCTATATTTGCGATAAGCGGCGTTCCACCAGTCGTAAACGCAACACTTACCGGATAAACTTTGCGTTCTGGATTGTATTCCGAAAAAGACACTACATACGGGAATATTTTAGTCCCGTGTTTAAGCCACCCAGAATACTCACGCTTGCCATCATGATACATATACAATATATTGAAATCCGCAATGAAATATTTTTCCCCGACAATATCCGCACTAAGGTTATATATCTCTATTCCACCAAGGTTAACTGCCGGGAACGGGTATTTTGATGGTTCACGTGTTTCCACGACATCGGTCGAAACATCGGAACTTTCTTCTTTGGAATTATTAACAATAGAATATTTGCCATCCTGGCTTTGTTCAATTACGATCCGTGCATCATGAACCTTTATATTCTGAATCGTTGGCCGATTCCGCAAAAGTGATATAAGGTTTAATGTCACATCTATTTTTTTTGCATCAAAACCGTACTTTTCATGCGCCCAATCCGCATTAGGCACCCGCACATCACGCAATTCTATTTTTGGTCGCAACGAAAACACCCACGACACGGAACCGTCTATTTCAATCGGCAATCCGGTTGCATCACGCATGATATTAAGAATACTGCCACGCAGTGTTTCAAGGTTAACGCTGCTTAATGCCACAAACAACGCAACGGCCATTCCACCAATGAACAGCCCCACCAACCTTAATACAACTAAAAAAGATCTTTTTTTTCTGCGTGCCATATGATTATAACTTTTATGGTAATTGTAATTCCAGCAACTTCATAACCGGTTGCATAAAATCCGGTATCCGTGCTTGAAATGCCACAATCTTATTATTTGCCGGGTGACGAAATGTCAATCGATACGCCACCAGATGTAAATTGTTTGTCGCCAACATAGTGCTTATTGCCCCCTCCATTTTTTTACCGCGCCCGTACAAATCATCACCAACTATTGGCGCATTAAGGCAAAACGCGCTATGTACACGTAATTGATGCGTGCGACCGGTTTGTGGTCTAAATAAAACCCATGACACACATCCCGATGCAACACTCAAAACTTCGTATTCCGTAATGGCGCGTTGTGGACGCTGGCCGGTTCCATTATTAGTGCGAACCGGTGAATCAAAAACCTGACCTTTGATCATATAGTTATCAATGACACCATGCGCCTGTTTGACTTCGCCATTAAGCAACGCCAAATATTCTTTATGCGCAATCTTGGACTGAAACTGATTCGCCAAAGATTGGGCCGCACGTTGACTTTTTGCAACGACCAAGACACCACTTGTTTCCCGATCCAGTCGATGCACCAACGATATTTTTGCATACGGAAACAACGCAGCCGCCATTTTATCAATGGACTTACGAATACCAGTTCCACCCTGGACCGCCAATCCGGCCGGTTTATCAAACACAACAATATCATCATCGTTATGAATGATACACTTACGTAATTGCTCTAAATCAGCCAGCGAGAATTTATTTCCACCCTCTGTCTTTTTTACATTATCGGTCACATATCCAGAAATGGTCGGCGGAATACGAATCGCATCACCGGTGCGCAAAATCTCGGTTCCACGAACACGCGATGAATTAACACGAATTTGACCACCGCGACAAAGTTTATGAAACTCGGCATTTGGCATCGATGGGAAATGCCGTCCGAACCACCGTAAAAGTCGTGTTCCATCTTCGGTTTGTGAAACTGTTTTTACTTCCGCCATCGCGCGGTCCCCACAAATACCTCAACTAGTCCCCAAAAACAATCTGTACGAAATTACCACTGTTGCTTCTGTTGCAATCGCCAGTGGCACCGCTTTCCTTGTGATTCGATGTTATATACCCGACCGAATCGGTCCATGCCTTTGCCACAAGATATTCGCAATCAGACTGCGACAAGCCGTCTATACCAACAATAAATTGGCGCGAATTTGCGGGATTAACCGATACAGTATACGAACCACCATACGGATTCTTGTTTGACATGCCAATCGCATTAAACACATTCATGTTTTCGATATTGGAAAAGTCGTCATATTCGCCCAACACTTGGCGCACACTAAGCACAATCTGCGCAACATCGTCATTTGCCGTGTTATGTTTTTGCGTCCGCATAGCCGTTGAAATCATTGCAATTGCACCAACGGTTATAACCCCCATAATGGCCAACACACCCAACATTTCAATCATAGAACGTCCAGATTCTTGTTTCATTTTTACCCCCATTTGATTTTTCTTTATATTATTCTATCATAAAGATTATGAATATTCAATTTTCAGATTTAATCGAAAACGCCCCCCGTTCCCCCGGTGTGTATAAAATGTATGACACGGATGGGAACCTGCTTTACGTGGGCAAGGCGAAAAACATTAACGCGCGTCTGAAACAGTACACGGACATATCTAAACTGGAATTGCATAAGCAGGTTATGCGCACCATGGTCGCACGGGTTGATTGGGAAATAGTTCCAACGGAATCGGATGCGCTTATTCGGGAACAAGAACTGATAAAAACTCAACGACCAAAATACAATATCATGCTGACCGACGGGAAAATGTATCCGATGATTGCGTTGACCAATTCGAAATATCCGCGATTGATGAAATTCCGTGGTAAAATTACACAACGACGCGATGTATATGGACCATATCCATCCGTATCTGCACTAAACGAATCAATAAAAACGATTCAAAAGGTTTGCGAACTGCGCACATGTACCGATTCTTTTATGAATAATCGCGCGCGTCCATGTTTGCTGTATCAAATTGGCCGTTGCAGTGCACCGTGCGCCATCGAACAAACTGATTATGCCGAACGCGTGTCATTGGCACGACGAATATTAACCGGCGACAGTGAACCAATTATTCGCAATTTGCAAAACGAAATGCAAAAATATTCCATAAACATGGACTTTGAAAACGCGGCAAAATGTCGCGATAAAATTGCCGCATTAACACACACATCAAATCGTGGTATACGCCGTAATCATGCACATAGCGCGATTTTAGATTGGAATAAAAATGTAACTGCACTGGAAAAATGGTTGGGCATTAAAATCGAACTGGCGGGCGTATTTGATAATTCGCATTTGTTCGGAACAAATCCCGTTGGTGCAATGATAACATTTGGTCACGATGGCTTTGTAAAATCGGGATATCGCCACTTTAAATTAAATGATAAAAAGCGTGCCGGCAACGATATCGCCATGATGGATGAATTTGTTTCACGTGCCGTCGCGCGTGGCCCAAAACTGGATTTAATAATTGTTGATGGTGGCCCCGCCCAGTGGAACATCGCACACGGTGTTGCACCAAATATTCCAATTCTGGGGGTGACCAAGGGTGTTGTGCGCGACGGCGACGAACACTTTATTATGCCCGACGGTTCGGTATATCGCGCTATGCCAAAGGACAGTCCCCTGTTCTTAATGTTGCGCACCGTTCGTGACGAAGCACACAGGTTTGTAATCACATATCACCGCACAACACGTGCGAAAAAAATGACCGCATCTGTTCTGGACGAAATTGACGGAATCGGACCAAAACGAAAACATTTATTACTGACGCATTTTGGATCGGTTCGCGCGATAATGGATGCCGACATAAATGCATTAAAACGTGTTCCAGAGTTGGGTGATGCCGCCGCAAAAAAAATACATGACTATTTCCATCAATAAATGTTATAATGAAAATCGTTCGTATATAAATCTATAAATAAAGGAGAAAAAATATATGAAGTTCTTTGTTAATTTTCTGTCTGCATTCCGCATCGCCGCGTCGTTTGCAATTATACCAACATTGATGTTTCAGTGGTATTGGGTATCGCTGGTTCTGTTCGTATTGGGCGCATTGTCTGATTTCTTTGATGGATTTCTGGCGCGTAAATACAATGTATGCACAAAAATCGGCGGTGTGATGGATCACATTGGTGATAAGTTATTGGTCGTAAATACATTAATTATGTTAACGGTAATGATGCCGGTCTGGTTCATCGTTGTTCCGACAATTATTTTGATTGCACGCGAATTGTATGTCAGTGGCCTGCGCGAATTTCTGGGCACACAAAAAATAGAGATGCCGGTACCAAAGGCACGTTTCTCGCTGGGCAAAGTAAAAACTACATTCCAGATGATAACCATAACGGCATTTTTGGGACTGTTCGCATTAAGCACAATGGTGACCCCGGAAACAATTTCTAAATCTTACCTGATTGCGATGAATGTATTGTCCCAGGTTGGTATATTTGGTTTATGGATTTCATTGCTGGCGTCCGTGTGGTCCGCAACACAATACACATTTACATTTGTGGAAAAGTTAAAGAAAATTAAAAAGAAATAGTGATTAGTGTTAGTGGTCAGTAAAACGCGCTATGTACAGTAAATCATGCATATAGCGCGTTTTTTATCTTATTAATTATTAAGTTAAAACCAACCTTTCTTTGCCGATTTTGTTTCGGCAAATTCGGTTAAAATCTTTTTCTGTTTTTCGGTCAACTTGGTTGGAACCGTCATTGCAACATCAATATATAAATCGCCATACGAATCGTTTCTGCGTCCCGTCGGCATACCGTGCCCGCGCACGCGCAGTTTTTCCCCAACCTGGGTTCCGGACGGCACTTTGACCGACAATTTTTTATCATCGATTGTTTCAACCTCTATCTCGCCCCCCAGTGCAAGCGTTGTAAACGGCACATCAATTCGTGTAATCAAATCGGCACCATTTCGCACGAATCGTTTATCGGGGCGCACACGCACATCCAGATAGAAGTCACCCGCCGGGGCCCCGTTTGCACCCGCTTCGCCCTGACCGGCCAGTCGCAGACGTGCGCCATCCTCTATTCCCGCGGGGATTTTTACATCAATACTGCGTGATTTATGAACCGCGCCCGTTCCATCACATGTGGAACACTTCTTATCAATCTTGTGCCCCAATCCATTACATTCCGGACACGGTGTTTCCATGGCAAAGAAACCCTGGCGTGTATGAACATAGCCCGACCCGCCACATCGCGGACATGTCGGTGCCGGCTTGCCATCTGCGGTGCCATACCCGTGACATTTATCACATGTGACCTTGCTTGAAAAATTAACAGTATGGGTTGTCCCGAAATAAGCATCTTTTAAATCAATTACAACTTCGTCCAGCAAATCGCGCCCGGCACGGTTTTGTGCCGCGCCCCGTGGCCCCGCCCCCATATCAAATCCGAATCCACGCATTGCTTCGCGCAAGATATCATCCATACCGGCACCGCCACCCATATCAAAGTGGAACGCGCCACCACCAAACGGATTGCCACCAAAACCCGCCCCGGCGGACGCACCATTACCACCGGCAAATGCCGCATCGCCGAATCGGTCATATGCCGCACGTTTTTGTGGGTCTTTCAGAATATCAAAGGCGTTATTAACTTCCTTGAACTTTTCTTCGGCAGATTTGTCACCCGGATTTTTATCAGGGTGGTATTTAAGCACCAATTTATGATACGCGCGCTTGATATCCGCATCCGACGCGTCGCGCGCCACGCCCAAAACTTCATATGGATTTTTATTCATTTTTAATTCCGTAAGTCTTACTTGGCCATAAATATAGGGCGCAAAAATCCAAAATCAAGCCCCCCACCCCGATAAAAAAGCCACAAAATCGGCGCAAAACCCCTTGCACAAAATCAAATAATGTTCTAATAATATATCGCTATGGTTGAAAAGAATACACACACATATGATGCATCAGATATCCAGGTCCTTGAGGGGCTGGAGCCTGTTCGTCTGCGTCCCGGCATGTATATTGGCGGCACAGATGAAAAGGCGTGGCATCATTTGCCGGTCGAAATTTTGGACAATTCTATTGACGAAGCGGTCGCCGGTTTTGCAAAAAAAATCTCGGTCGATTTGATTGACGCTAAAACAATCGAAATCACCGATGACGGCCGTGGCATTCCGGTTGATGAACACCCGAAATATCCGGGAAAATCGGCATTAGAAGTCATTCTGACCACCCTGCATTCGGGCGGTAAATTTAATAATAATGTATATAAAACCAGTGGCGGTCTGCACGGTGTGGGTTCGGCGGTTGTGAACGCACTGTCGTCGGAAATGATTGTGACAATTTCCCGTGATGGCTATGAATGGCACCAGACTTTTTCCCGCGGCAAAACAACCAGCCCGATTACACGTGGCGATGCGACCAAGACACACGGAACAAAAATCCGTTTTACACTGGACGACGAAATATTTGGCGCAAACGCGGTATTTAAACCGATCAAGATTTATCGTATGGCGCGGGCCAAGGCATTCCTGTCGCGTGGTGTGAAAATCGATTGGCGTTGCAATCCGACACTCTTGACCGAAGATATGGGAATCCCCGCCACCACGACATTTTACTATGCGAACGGTGTTGCGGATTTCTTGGCGGAAAAGACCGATGCGGAACCAAAAATTTTGCCCCGTATATTCAGTGGCACTGTTGATTTTCCTGATGATGCCGGACGTGTCGAATGGGCATTGACGATACTTACCGACGAAAACGGTGCGGCATCGGACGACGGATTCTTTGCGTCATATTGCAACACGATTGCGACAATCGACGGTGGAACCCACGAATCCGGGTTCAAGGCTGCAATAACCAAGGGGATAAAAGCCTATGGTGAAAAAGTTAATAACAAGGCCGCGGCAAATATTATCGGCGAAGATGTTTTTGATTCCGTTGCGGCGATTGTGTCGGTGTTTTATAAAACGCCCCAGTTCCTTGGACAAACAAAAGAGAAATTATCGAATCCGGAAATCGCGCGCTATACCGAAAACGCGTTACGCGATCCGTGGGAAATGTTTTTGGCGTCCGACCCGAAAACCGCAAATGCCATTCTGGATTTTGTAATTAATTTGGCGAATGCCCGTATAAAAACAAAACAAGTAAAGGAAATCGCCCGCAAAACACCAACCAAGCGCGCGCGTATGCCGGCGAAATTAGCAGATTGTTCCAAGCACGGGGTCGAAGGAACCGAATTGTTTATTGTCGAAGGCGAATCGGCAGGCGGCACCGCGAAACAGGCACGCGACCGCGCAACCCAGGCGATTATGCCACTGCGGGGCAAGGTGTTAAATGTTATGTCTAATTCCGACGAACGTTTTAATGCGAACAAGGAATTAAACGAACTTATCGACATTATTGGTGCCGGCACTGCGCGGGATTGGGACGATGCAAAATTGCGCTATGAAAAAATTATTGTTATGACCGATGCCGATGTTGACGGTTCGCACATTGCGTCACTTCTGATGGCGTTCTTCTATCAGTATATGCCGCAATTGATTTATGGCGGACATTTGTATTTATCATGTCCACCGCTTTATAAATTAACATGTGGTACCGAATCGATTTATGTTGATACGGACGAAGAATTGGAAGAATTAAAGAACGGTAAATATAAGAATAAGAAAGTAGAAATATCTCGATTCAAAGGGCTTGGCGAAATGATGCCGAATCAGTTGAAAGAGACAACAATGTCACCAAAGACCCGTCGTCTGATTCGTGTTGATTTACCACCTAAAACCGATGATGGAATCGAAGATACGGAAAAAACCCGCACAATCGTTTCTGAATTGATGGGCAAAAAGCCAGAGTTTCGTTTTAAATTCATAACAGAACACGCCCAGTTTGTGAAAGATTTGTTTGTTTAAGATGATGATAAAAAACCGCCCAAACGGGCGGTTTACTAAACACTATCCACCAACACTAACCACTATCTTATCCCCACCGTGAATTCGTCGCCCCAATCGGCAACTTTTTGACCACCGACCGTGCATTGAATATCTTCGAATCCATTTTTTATCTGGCCTTTTTTAACCAGATGACTGGTTATCAAACCACCGGCGGTTCCCAACACCACACCCGCAATCGAATCGGATGCCAGACGCGCACCATTAAAATTACCCTCGGCCGTTTTCCAAACATCTACTTTCAAAGTGCCCATAATATCGTCCAGACTCTTAGAAGCACCCGTAATGATTGTAGTTGACTGCGATACACGTGACTTTTGATTAGCAATTCGCTGTTCGCATGCTGCACGCAGTTCCTGTAGTTTCGCGACCCTTGTCTTATATCCTTGTTCTATTTTCTCAGAAGAAACACAATACAGTTCTAATTCATCAAGGCTCTTAAGTACATCCGCACAATCCTTGTATAACACGCGCCAATCTGCGAACATGTCCAGCGAACAATTAAACGGCGGATTAACAACCACATTTACATCACCACCGGTATCACCATTGTTGCCACCGGTGCCGGCACCGTTATTGCCATCACCAGGTTGTTTTCCACCATTATCATTGGTCTCTGGAACACATTTACCAGACTGAACCTTGTAACCTTTTTTACAAGAAATAAGTGTCCAACCAGACCATTGGCCATCATTACATGTTCTGCGACACCGGTCTGCGTTCTGCATCGTTGATGGACAACCTTTGGTTTCGGATTTACCATGTGCTACACCATCACAAGATTTCTTGTTTGGTGTCACATCACCATCTTTTATATCACAATGGCCTGTTTCTGAATTCCAGACATATTTGTCACCACAATTACATGTACCGCTCTGTGTCCAGTTAGCTGGTTCACCTCGTTTTTGTGCCAACAAACAGCTCTTGTGATCACCAGTAAAACAACAATAATCGTATGGTCCCATAGCGTGACAATCTGCACTATTAGTATTCATAAATTTAATCTTATATGTTTCACCGATCTTACTATCCGGACATTCGGTCCATTCGTGAGCGATCCATTTATCTTCAAACCCAACCGAACATTCCATAATTTTATGTTTAATAATATCAGATTTAAACACATAGTTGGAATCGTTCCCCAAGAAAACAAGGGATCCATTCATACACCCCTGTTCATTATCACACTCATAAACTTCCCCACCAATTAAATTGAATGATCTAGATTTTTTAAAACCACTAACCGCGAAATTGTGTGCTGCAACAGTAGAATATAAAAACTCATTATCGCCAGGGTTTTGAATTCCTTTAAACTCGATAAAATTACTAGGACAATCGCCCACGGCAAACGCACCACTAACCGCAAACACACAACACAAAAACATAAGTATTTTTTTCATAATTTCCCCCCATTTGGAACATACTTTTGTTATATTTTATCATATTTTTTGCCCGGTTCCAAACGGAAACTTGAAATCGAATCCCCATCAGATCACATTTGTCATGTTTTTGAATCGTACACTTCACCCACGGGGCATACACAAAAAAATCCGGTGTTGCCACCGGATTTCAACAACCACCACACAAACAAGAAAGAATCTCTATCACACCAACCACTACCCACTAACACTAACCACTAACAACTATTACTTATATTCCGCAATCATGTCGCTAATTTGCGCGTTTAAAACCAGGTCCGTTGCTGCCGTCTTTTCAATTTGTTTTAACGCATACATAACCGTTGCATGATCGCGACCACCAACATATTGCCCGATTTCAGATAACGACAATTTTGTAGCACCGTGCAGAACCGCCATCATTATCATACGTGCCAGAACCAATGCACGATTACGTCCCGCAGAGCAGACCGCATCATATGATACACCCAACTTGTCACACATATCTTGAACCATTGCAATCGGAGTTTTCGATTTTTTCAATGTGTCCGCCAGCAACCGTTCCGCAACATCTATCGTGATTTCGGTGTTCATTAATTCGGCATACGCCTGTATTTTGTTCACCACCCCAGAAATCATATTTCCATCGGCCACAATGCGCCCAGCCAACGCTGTTGCAACATTTGCCGGTGTCCCAGCGCGAATTAACATGACACGACGAACATTTTCATTTGGCGCAACCACATCCGCAACCAGACCCGATGCAAACAACGATTGTGCGCGACGATCAAACCCCGTCAAATTGTTTGGCGTAGTATTCGATGTCAGAACAATATTTTTACCAGCCGCGCGCAAATCGATTAACAACTGCATAAACTCGTCCATTGTTGCACGCTTGCCCGCCAAGGCATTTACATCATCCAGAATAAATGTGTCACAATTACGGCAATAATCTTTGAATGCGAAAATATTATGATCACGCAAAGACCGTGTGAATTCGGAAACAAATGCCCCGCCAGTCATCATAACAACACGCCCCGCGGACGCATCACGAATACACCGCGCCAGTAATGTTTTACCACAACCCGCCGGACCATAAATAAACAGCGGGCTGAAAGAAACAGAACCCGCCGCCAACTTTTTGCATGCCGATAAAACAAATGCGTTTTCATCGGTCGACACGAATGCATTAAACGCACACGCATCTGCCATCGACGTCACCGGTGTATATTGTTGAACATTGTTGTCATTCGCAACCGGTTCAGCCACCGCCACGCCACGAACGCCAACCTTTAACTGTAAACCATGTTCGTTCGCCACAGATTCCAAAATATTACGATGTACAGAATTAATAAAGTCAGCAGAAAATTGGTTTTGTGCGGTTAATACCAATACATTGTCAACAATTCTGAAATCAAGTGGTGCAACCCAAGAAGAAAAAGCAGCCGAATCCATTTTTGCGGCGATGGCCCCCCGGATAGTTTCCAAGTTTGTCATTGTCTTTGTCGCAACTGCCTGCATGTCGTTTCTCCTTTCCTTCCTTAAAAGAGTTTCCTGCCCCGTGCGTTTGAGTGTAAAAACCACCTGCACATAAACGCCAAATATTTCCAATTCTGAAAATATTTAGTGTTTATGTTCGCCCTACTGTTTTACCTCTCTCGCGTTCTTGGTTGGTTTTATGTTCTGTTTACATTCCGCCAACCTTTTTGTGATTGATGATGTATCAATCGTTTGGATTACAGAAAACAATTTATAAAATAATTTTCCATTTGCAAATGAATCTTGATAAAAAAAATAACATTTATTTTTTGACAACGATTCGTTTTTTTGCCGGTTTTGCGCGCGTTGTATAGACACTGTATATACAAGAAAAGAATCATAACTTGATATATCCGCCATCTACTTTTTTTATGATTCCGCGTAATTCCAGTACAACTAAATCGCGTTTAATTTCCGAAACACTTTTTTTGACAATTTGTGTCAATACAGATTCGGACACAGGAATAGTTCCTAATTTATCCAAAACATCATTTTCCGATTCGTTTGTCCCGGTATTTTTTTTCGTCACTGGTATCGATTTTTTATCCATATCAAAAAAATCACCAACCCCCATACACAATTTTGCGGCACCCGATGCAATCAGTGAATTTGGTCCCAGCGACCGTGAATCCGCTGGATGCGAAGGGATTGCCCATAATTCCCGATTCGTTTCGATTGCGAATCGGGCGGTTGTCATACTGCCAGACTTAAGATCGGCTTCGCCCAGTATTAATTTTTCGACCATTCCCGCAATCCAACGATTGCGCATAACAAAGTTCGATCCATTTGGCACAAAGCCAACGGGCATTTCACTGACCACTACGCCACGTTCAATAATTTCGTAATAAAGCGATTCGTTTTCAACCGGCCAGATATAATCGACCCCGCCACCCAGCACCGCGATTGTCTGGGTATTACCAGACGCACGCATGGCGCCACGATGTGCCGCCGTATCGGTTCCGATTGCCATACCGGACACAACCGCAATACCGCGTAATGCAAATTCGCACGCTAAATCAGCCACAAAACCCATTCCCGTCGCCGTTGCATGTCGTGTTCCAACAATTCCGAATGCGCGCCGACGCAATGTTTCCAAATTTCCACGCGCCGTTATCACAGGTGGGTGATTCGGCACATCATATAACGCCCGCGGATACAAATCGTCCGAATCAGAAATGTATGTGATATTCAAACGCGCCGCAGTTTCCATTTCGCGCGACACTGAATCGCGCACAACCGCACTTGGTGAAATTGCATCAACCACCGCATCAACCGAACCGAATTTTTCAACCAGTTTATTATATTTGACTGGTCCGATTTGCGGTGTGCGTAAAATTAATAATTTATTAAATATATCTGACATAATTCCCACTATAAAAAAATGCCGCAGCATTCGCAACGGCCAAATTTATATAACAAGTAAAGCGCCCCACGGGGCGCATTTAAAAAATTAATTCGCTTCCCTTACCCCCAGCAGGTATTCATAGTTATGTTTTTCGCACTCTTTTGGTTTTGCGGTATCGGTATTTGCCCACACATCACTTGAGCATTCTTTCTGTAATTCTTCAAGATGCCCGATAATTTCATTATATCGCGGATCATTGTCCTTTTTAAGCACTAACAATTGAGAACGCAACAACGCATCGTTTTCCAAAGATTTTTGTCCCTCTACTGCGCCACCGACTAAACGATTTCCAAACAATTCCATGGACCCCACACCGATTGCCGCGCCACCAACTGCGCCGCCAACGGTTGCCCATGTGCGAACATTTTTCTTGGCATCCAAAATGCGTTTTTCAACATTATTCTCGTCCGCCCAAGAACCACATGTAATATTGCGTCCCATTTCAAAATATTGCGACTTAATATCCCCTAAATCGATTTTCGGATCGGTTGACTTAATTGCAACCTTTACAAAACATGTATTATTTTCCGGATTTTCCGTATCTTCCACCATAGTAGAATAGTCATTTATATTACTATAACGCGACGCCCAAACGAACGTATTGCCGACACCGATATTATTTTGGATACACGCGGCCTTTTCTTTTTCGCGTTTATCTTTTTCCGGCACAGGTGGAATTTCCGCCGTCTTTTCTTCGTAACGTATACTAGATTTTTCGGTCGTCCCCTCTGTGGCCGTGGCTTTTATGGGCGTGACCTTCATAGACGCCATTTTTGCCTGTTGGTTTCTGTTGCCTGCGGCAACAGGATTTTGTATACCAACCGAAACACGTCCCGTACTTACCGGTGTTACCGCAACAACTGGTAATACAACGGCCGACAAAACGATAAAAGACACCAAACTTTTCATTCTCTGTTCTCCATACAATTTCGTGCATATTATATCACAAAATCAGACTAAAATAAAGCGCAAATAAAAACCGCATCAATTGGGATGCGGCTTTTATCATTTTTTCCATTTCCATTCAACCTTGGACTCTTGCCCCCGAATCAGACGCCCTATGTTTGCACGATGCCGAACAAGACATAAAATCGCGACCGCCAAAAATGCGAATCCGACATCTGCATTTATCGCAAAACCAAAAAAAGGCACCAACAGAAATACCACCAATGCACCAAGCGATGAATATCCACTGGTTAACGCAACAATCAACCATTCGATTCCGATAAAAACAAAGGACAATGGTGATATTGCCAAAAGCATTCCAAAAAGTCCGGATACACCCTTACCCCCATGAAAACGCAACCAAATCGGGAAACAGTGCCCGATTATCGCCACGAATCCGCACCACGCACCGAACCCTAATCCGACACAATAACGCCCCACCAGTACCGCGATGATAACCTTGGCCATGTCTAAAACCCATGTCGCCGCCGCCATACGCAGGCCCCCAACGCGCATAACATTGGTTGCGCCGATATTTCCAGATCCAACCTTGCGCAAATCACCCTTGCCCGCGAAACGGGTCAACAGCAACCCCATCGGTATCGAACCCAAAAGATAAGAAAGTATTAAAACCATTGCGTACATCATTGTATTTTTCCTTGATTTTATGTTTGTTTTCTATAAAATAACAAAAACCTTACGAAAATAAAAGGAAAATAAAGTGGCAAATCATAAGTCATCTAAAAAAAGAATTTTGGTAACAGAAAAGAAAAATGCTGTCAATACCGCGCGTCGCAGTGCGGTTAAAACCGCGGTAAAAAAATCGGTCAAGGCAATCGAATCGGGCGATAAAGCGGTTGCTGTGTCTGCAACACGCGCGGCGGAAAGCAAATTGATGAAATCCGCGGGCAAAATCATGCCAAAGAAACGCGCTTCACGCAAGATTTCCCGTTTGACCAAGAAAGTTGCGAAAATGGCATAATTTTCTTTGACCAATTTCTTGAATAAAAAAATGTCCCGATCGGGACATTTTTTTATGTATTCTGTAATTATTCACCACTGGAATCATCAAACCACATCCATACACGTCCCGTCGGCGGAGTTCCGGATGGTTGACTTGTCGCAACAGAATCAAACCGCGCATCATTACCCGCCGCCACAGTATTTGCAGCCGTACCAACAGGCAATATACTTTTCTCCAATTTACCAAGTGCCGCACTCACCGTATCACCCCCAGCCAACGCCGATGCGGTTTCTGTATTTGTCCACCCAGACGGTATCGCGCTTTTAGCAGTTGAAATCGCCGCATTATCCGCGACATCGGCATCCGCAATTTTTGCTTTGGTCATTGTGATTGCTGTACCATTCGTTGCTATTCCAGTGACAACCCCGGCATTAGAGTTCGCGGTCACACTTTGCAGTGCTGTATCAGCTTTGCCCCCCTGGGTCGAAGTCGCATAATCCGACGATGCGGTATAAGCCGCCGAACCTAATGCACTATCACTTTTTGTCATAGTGCCATCATCCCCGACAATGACAGCCTTGCCTTTATCTGTCGAATCGGCATCACCAACCTTGGCCGCGCCAATTTGTTTATCCTGCTTGGCGGCCAAATCTGTCGTTAAATTGGCAACCTTTGCCTGGGCTATTGTGGACGAAACCTCCACATTGCCCGTGGTTGCATTTGTCGTCAGTACCCCATCTGTTGTGACCTGGGACACCGCAACCGCCCCGATATCACCCGCGCTAGTTGGTACGCTAATATTGATAGATTTGTTCACAGAAGCATTGGCCGTAAATGTATCAACTGTAGTACCGTTCCTTTGAATGGTAAGTGTCGCATCGTTAACCGTCGGTATTTCCGGTTTGTTCTTAATATAATCTGATGCCTCAGTATTGGACTGATCCCAGTCCGCCTGAACAATAACCGAATCAACATAACCGACACTGGCGATATCAGCATACGCCGGGACAATCCCGGTCAACACTGCACATCCATAAAGCGCGTAATGTATCTTCATTTTTTTCATTCCTCTCACCCAAGTTCATTATCCTCAGCCAATCCCTCTATCGGGGTTTATTCACATAAACACCCCACTTAAAGGACATTATACCACAAATCTAGATGTAATAAAGACAAAATTTTCTTTATAACGTTTCAACTTGTGTATTTTTAGTTCAATGGTGCCCCCCAATGCTGTTGTATTGACCGTTCAGCGTCCATCGGACTTATTAAAACCTGTGGCGTCAAGATTACAACCAACACATCTCTTTGGGCCGATGTTTCGCGTGATCCAGACAACGCCATAAAGTCAGGATCCCCTAAACCATATCTGGTATCGCTGTTATTTTGTTTTTCGAACCCAGAAACCACAAGCATTTGCCCAGATTCCATAATTATCTCTTGCATGAATGAACGTTCTTCGACTTCTGGCAATTGCAGAGTCACTTCACCAATTGTCTGGGTTGACATTTTCAACAATTCACGCACAGACATTCTGAACAGCAACAATATTTTTCCATTTTCCAACACATTTGGCAATAATTGCATTGAAAAACCTGTTTCCAGATCGTCCTGGTCAACTGTTGACGATTCCACAGTTGTAAAGTTTCTTGATTCGAATCGTTTAATATACCCGGTTGTCCGCGTATTGTTAACCGGTGCCACACGATTATTACGTGTTGTCACACCAACATTTGTGACCAATGAAACCTTTCCCTGTTTGGCCAACGCCTGAATAAGCGCATTACTACCCGCGACCCCCGACAAAGACCCTTTCATGATATCATTCTGCGTGTACGCCCCGGCAACTTCGGTTCCATTAACCGTATGTGTTGCGCCGGTAAGTGCCGATACCTCGTTTGACAGTACCGCAATATTCATAGCACTTGCTTCGGTCGTAGCCAGGTTGTTCTTAGGATTCGCCACAATATTAAGTCCAGATGTTGAATTAATCGCCGCCGCTAAGTTTAACCCGAACGCCGAATCATTGGATATAGACACCTGTAAAACTTTCACATCAATTGTCACCAATTGGGACAACCGTTTATTTTGACGTTCGATATATTCACCCACACGCGCCAAAATCGACGGTGGCGCGGTAACGGTAATTGTCCCCAAACTGCGAGACACGGTAAAATCAGAATTTCCGCCCTTGCCTATGATGGACGATATCGCCCCTTCGACCTCATCCCACTCTTTCAATGTAGACTCCAAAGAAACCTGGTTTCCATCATCTGTGTTCATCGCGGTTTGATACGAAACCTCTGTCCCCAGGGCATATAATGTAAATGTCCGCGTTTCTGTTTCATAGAACACAATTGATGTTTTATCAAAATACCACAACAAATCTAAATCCGTCGCTACCTGGGACAACAAACCAGACAGTTTACCGGTATAGGCAATATTCATTGTCTTTTTCAATTTTTCCGAACTAACCTGACTATCGATTTTCACAGGCAACCCGGTCACCGAATTAATATCATTTGCCAAAACCTGTAATGTCACTGGTTCATTTAATAATATAGTGACACCTGTATCTGTTTCGAATTGCGCAGGCAACTTGTTTTTATGTTCCAGCACCGTTGATTTATCGCCCAACCATATACCTTCGGACATAGAAACAGTATCACCACTGGCAACCTTGGCCCGTGGATTTTTAGACATTTCGAACGCATCATACGCATTGACAAAATCTTGATCTACAGAAGCCGCAACCTTGGCGGACTCTTTTCTTGTACACCCGCCCAGAACACTCGCCACCAGTGCGAACGCAACAAAAATCCTTGTCAGTTTTTTCATTTATTTCTCCTACGGACTAATAAATTCCTATTCTTCTGTGGTCGAAACAACCAAAACCCGATTTCCCTTATAAAACTTGGCATATGGGATTGGTGTTGCACGTCCAAAATTACGAACCAGCGCAGACGCCACATCGACAAAGCGCCCTTTAAACACGGCACTGGCTTCAACAGGATATTCCCGGGTTGTCGCCCAGACTAAATCCCAACCTTCCTTGTCGCACCACGATTGTAAAATTTCGCGCAGCGTTTGTCCACTTGCCACGACCCAGGACCGAACCTGGTCCGACACAATCGCCGGCGCTTCGGCATCTGCCGAAATATTAACACCAATTTCAGATTCCAAACCGCTAATTGCCGCATCAACCCCAGCGCGTTCTTCGGCGGTATACGCCGCAATTTCTTCACGACTCAACCCAATTTTAGCTAAATACGCAGTATAACCATCGGCATACTTATTACAATTTTTACGCTCCGACCGCGAAACAGTCAAAACATCGCCACCATCATCTTCTAACACTTCGCGATGCAACAACGGCATTTCCGCGCCACTGTCGCACTCATCATCGAAACCGACCGGAATCTGATTCCCGTGCAACATATTTGCACCGCCGGACCACCCAGAAAAGTCACCACGCGTTCCCATATTGAAATTATTTTCGACAACCAGATCTGATCCGATTTTGGAAACGATGCGAATATTGTCAGATTGTTTATCACGACTGCACATGCCATCATCACACCCAACCTCTACATCCGCATCAGTTCCCGCTATGGGCCATGCGGGTATTGCCGTGACTACATTTTGTTCTTGGGTTTGTTGTGTATTTTCGACATACTGCCCTTCGTCAATTGTTTTATCCTGGGAATAAAAAACCTCTGATGTGACAACCTGGGGCATTACTGTTTCCGTTGCAGCGAAACAGTATCCCGCCGCACATCCGAACATTGCTGCAATCAAAATCTTACGGAACATGTGATTTTCCTTTCCTTTCCTTATTTAATACACTTATTATATCAATTTGACCGAATCGGTGCAAGGGCTAAAACGCATAAAAAACACTTTTTTATTGGTCGGCAAATATAAATTAGAACGAATCGAAAAAATTATGTTATACTGACCGCTGTAATTTAATAATTTCATGGGGGACATACGAAATGCAAAATATATTATTTTGGTTGGTTATCATCTTGATTCTGATTTTCGCTATTATTACGACCATTGCGGTATTCCATACCAATTTCAGAATCAAAAATATTAACAAAACATTGGAATATCAGTACAACCTGATTGTAAAAATGCAATCTGTATTGAAAACAAAGTCTGCCACAAACGCTGTTGCTGAAAACGCCGAAATGATATACCAAGATTTATTGCAAAATCTTATTCCGATTATGGCCGCAATAAGTGTTATGCCCCGTAACACCAGCGAACATCCGCTTTGGCGGGCATTGGGTGGGATAATGGACGAATATGCAAAAAATCCGTTTGCGTTGGAAAAGTTGCGTCGTGCGATTAAACTGGACGCGGACATTGCGCGCAACATAGAAAACTATATTTCCCGTGCGGACAGATTATTGCGTCATCTTAACGCCACAGAACCGGACGGTATTTTAGCGGCGACATTTACAGACGGTCTTTTAGGCCAATCATTAACATTCTTTACCCAGGCCCAAGCCTTGGCAACCCAAGAACAAAATGAGTAAAATCTCGGTTGATCTTATTCGTGAAATATCAATGCGTCGGAACGAACCACAATGGTTATGCGATTGGCGTCTGTCCGCGTTTACACGGTGGAAAAAAATGGCCGAACCACACTGGGCAGAATTCGACTATGCACCAATTGACTATGACAATCTGGATTATTACAACGAAGCAAAACCGATTGATAATTCCGCTCTGAAAAAAACATACGAAAAAATGGGACTGCCCGAATCAGAACAACGCGCCTTGCTTGGTATGGCCACGGACACCGTCATAGACAGCAAGTCCGTTCACACATCATATTCTGCGGAACTGGAAAAACTGGGAATAATATTTTTACCTTTTTCGGATGCGGTAAAAAAATATCCCGAACTGGTAAAAAAATATCTGGGCACGGTGGTTCCTGTACACGACAACTTTTTTGCGGCGTTAAATGCGGCGGTTTTTTCAGACGGCACATTTGTTTATGTTCCGCCACACACAAAATGTCCCATTGACCTGGCCAGTTATTTTAGAATTGAAACCGCAAAAATCGGTCAATTTGAACGCACACTGATTATCGCGGACACCGGTTCAGAGTTATCGTATATGGAGGGTTGCAGCGCCCCCCGCCGTCCCAACCATCAATTACACAGCGGTGTTGTTGAAATTGTTGTTATGGACGACGCAACCGTTAAATATTCCACGGTCCAAAATTGGTATGCCGGCGAATATAAAAACGGAAAACAAACTGGCGGCATTTTGAACTTCGTCACCAAACGCGGAAAATGTTATAAAAATGCAACACTTAATTGGACCCAGGTTGAAATTGGTTCGGCATTAACATGGAAATACCCATCAACGATTTTGTCCGGAAACAATGCACATAGCGACTTTTATTCATTGGCAATTACACGTGACGGCCAATGTGCAGATACGGGTACAAAAATGATTCACATCGGTGACAACACCGTATCAAATATTTTGTCATATGGCGTCGCATTGGATAATTCAAATCAGACATTTCGCAGTATGGTTTCATTCACCGGCCACGGCGGAAAAAATGCATCAAAATGCGACACACGAATAATCGGCAATAATGCGATTGCAAATACATTACCAACAATTATTCATAATAATGGTGACAATACCCAAAGTCACGAAGCCACCACCGGTGCAATTGATGCGACACAATTACAATACCTTATGCAATCTGGAATGGATGAAGACACCGCAACGGCACTAATCATTGGGGCGGCGGCATCACCTATTATTGCGCGTCTGCCGATGGAATTTTTAGTTGAATCTAAACAGTTGATTCAGATGGCATTGTCACACTAAAATAAAGTGAACGAGTATAATATGTTAGAGATAAAAAATCTTACTGTATCAATGAATGGTCGCAAATTATTGCGCGACATCAACATGCGTGTTAAACTCGGTGCGCGACATTTATTGTCGGGCGCGAACGGTTCTGGAAAATCCACATTGGTTCAAACGATTGCCGGGAACCCAGAATATAAAATAGATTCGGGCAAAATTATTTTTGATGGTCGCGATATAACAGACGAGAATACAACTACGCGCGCATTGCTTGGTATTTTTGTCGGTGCACAAAATGTTCCAGAAATACCGGGATTGACGGTGTTAAGTTTTCTTAAGCATTCGTGTGTGGCGCACACACATTTTGATACGGGGCGCGACTTGTCAATGGGTGACTTTTTGAACGAACTAGAATCAGCCCGCGAACAACTAGATATTCCAAAAGATTGGTTAAATCGCAGTATCAATGTTGGGTTTTCCGGTGGCGAACGAAAACGGCTGATGTTATTACAATTAATTATGACAAAACCAAAACTTGCGATTCTGGACGAACCAGATTCTGGTGCGGATGCGGAAACGCAAAAACAAATTGCCGATACAATTGCGACAATGAAAAAGACCACATTTTTATTCATTTCGCACCAGGCACAGTTCAAAAAAATGGTTAACCCATCGGCGGAAACAAAAATTAAAAACGGAAAAATAATCGGGGGGTAAAAAATGCACGCAATGATATTTTTTATTTTATTATTGGGGCTTTTATGGATTGGGCGATCTATATTTATACCATTCTTGGTCGCATTGTTTTTGTGGTACATGATAAATGTGATTGCCACCGGTTTTCGTCAGCTTTTTCCCTATCGTGGTAAATCAATATTGTTTGGGCATGTTCTGGATTGGGTGGCACGAATACTGTCCATTGGCACGATTGGATTCATAGTATACTTATTTGCGACACACATTCGTCCAATGTTTGCGCAATTACAATCGGCTTTGCCGGTATTACAGGACAAGTTGTTAACTGCCATTGACTATATGTCAAACACATTGGACATATCATTGGACACGAACCTATTACCTAACTTTGCCAAAATTGCGGCATCAGTTGGCGCGTCGGTGGCGGGCATTGCCGCATCGGTTGGTATGATTTTGATTTACATTTTATTCTTGTTGGTGGAACAGGAAACTTTCCGCACAAAAGTCAAAAATCTTTTTGCGAACAAGCGTCAATCGAAAAAATATGCATACATAATTGAAAGTGTCGACAAAAACATGAAACGATATCTATTTATGAAAACAATTATATCTGGATTAACGGCCGTGTTCGCATATGTCTGGCTACAGATAATCGGACTAGAATTTGCGGGTGCATGGGCGTTTTTACTTTTTATTATGAATTATATTCCGACCATTGGATCCATTGTTTCATGCGTATTACCTATACTGTTTGCACTGGCGATTGGGCCATCAATACAAACTGCTGTTTTAACTGCGATTGGTTTGATTGGTTTGGAAATATTGTTCGGAAACATTCTTGATCCAAAATTAACCGGAAAGACGCTAAACTTGTCCACATTGGCGATATTATTAAACCTGGTATTCTGGGGCATGATATGGGGCGTTATCGGCATGTTCCTAAGTGTGCCATTATTGATGATAATATTTATTATAACGGCCCAGTTTGATTCGACCCGTCCGATTGCAGTATTGTTATCAGCCAATGGTAAAATCCCAGACATTCGGGACGAAGAGTGATTGGTTGTAAGTGGTTAGCGGTTGCGACCACACACACCACCCTGTCATCTCTGCACAGGCAGGAATAATAATTGCAAGAATGCCAACCACTACCCCGCCACGCTTTCGCTTTGCTACAGCGATGCCACCCCTTCACCACGCGAAGGGGATTTTTACTCTCGTGATTCTTGGTTATAAAGCACCGAAATAAAATTCCCCTTCATTGCATGAAGGGGTGGATTGCGAACGAATGTGAAGCAAGACGGGGTAGTTATTACGAAATCTTATCTACACTACCCCGCCGCGCTTTCGATGCCACCCCTTCACCACGCGAAGGGGATTACTGCTCTCATAATACTTGGATATAAAGCACCGAAATAAAATTCCCCTTCATTATATGAAGGGGTGGATTGCAAACGAATGTGAAGCAAGACGGGGTAGTTATTACGAAGTCTCATCTACACTACCCCGTCACTCCGTGACACCCCTTCGCATGGCGAAGGGGATTACTGCTCTCATAATACTTGGATATAAAGCACCGAAATAGAATTCCCCTTCATTGCATGAAGGGGTGGATTGCGAACGAATGTGAAGCAAGACGGGGTAGTTATTACGAAATCTTATCTACACTACCCCGCCGCGCTTT
>CAJOGC010000008.1 GCA_905234185.1 uncultured Alphaproteobacteria bacterium
TATATAAATCGGTAACGTCTCCTAACTTTACCCACATCCAGGACTCTGGTATTTTAAACGGTGGTTCTGCGGGATTTATACGACCGTTTTTCTTCGGCGCTCTTATTTTCCCTTCTTTAATCAGTCTATTCTTTTCTGCTTGTATTTGTTCATATAAAACGCTTGCTGGTTCATCTGTTGGGTCTTGCGGCACCAATTTACCAGATATCGCCAGTTGTAATATAGAGTTTTTTAAATCTATCGCTTTCATTTAATCTATTCCCAAAATTGTTTTAATTTTATTAAGAACCTCTGACATTTCTTTTTCCAAAGCTTCTTTCTTTTGTTCAAATTGTTCAAAAAGTTCCTTTGGTTCCAGAATAACATTTTCAACTGTTGGGTAACCACAAAGATCCAAATTGAAATTGCGTTCTTTTAATTCTTCAAATGTATATTTCTTTGCTTTGAAAAAGCCGTCCTCTTCTATTTCTTTACGATTATTCCACCATTCGCGCACTGAATCAAAATGTTCAGATTGCATAGGTTTAGTTTTATTAAATGCTTTCACGCCATCTGGCATATCAAGACGATAGAACCAAGTTTCTGTTGTTTGACCACTTTTATCAAAGAATAACAAGTTTGTGTTAATACTTGTGTATGGGGCAAACACACTTTTGGGCAGTCTTATAACTGTATGCAAGTTGCATTTTGTTAACAATTCTTCTTTTATTCTGGTCTTTGCACCACCTTCACCAAACAAAGCACCGTCTGGCAAAACCATCGCACAACGACCTGTATCTTTGAGTAATTTTATAATTAACACTAAGAATAAATCAGCTGTTTCCTTTGTTCTAACGTGAGCAGGGAAATTGGCTTCTATTCCATCTTCTTCCTCACCACCAAATGGCGGATTGGTTAAAATTATATCTACTTTATCTTTTTCTGAATAATCATTCAATGGCCGCGCAAGACTACCATTGATAAAGTGTTTGATATTTGGCGCATCTATGCCATGTAAAATCATATTTGTTGTACACAGAATATACGGCAACTGTTTCTTCTCCCAACCAATTATAGAATCTCTTAGCGTGACAAAATCATCACCAACTTTTAATTGCGGATTAAGATAGTTTATAGCAGATGCCAAAAAACCACCGGTACCACAAGCGGGGTCTAATATTTTTTCGCCCAATTGTGGAGCAGTCATTTCCACCATAAAATTCGTAACCGCGCGAGGTGTATAAAATTCACCGGAATGTTTATTGTTTTGCAAATCTTTTAACAATTGTTCATATATATCACCGAACAAGTGTTTATCTGCCCCTCTGTTAAAGTCAATTTCATCAATCTTGTTTATAACCTGGCGCAAAAGTTGCCCAGATTTCATATAATTGTGTGTATCATCAAAAACAGAGCGTACCATCGCAGCATTGGGATCTGATATATCTAACGCTTTAAGTCCGGGAAACAGGTCTTTGTTAACGAAATCCAGTAATTCATCACCTGTGATACCCTCATCATCCTCCGCCCAAGAAGACCATTTCAAAGCATCTGGAATTGGCGAAACATAATTTTCATTTATCAAAACATTCTGCTTTTCCCTATCAGAAAATATTTTAAGAAAAAGCATCCAGGTAAGCTGTCCAAGTCTCTGCGCATCCCCGTCAACTCCAGGATCTTTGCGCATAATTTTTTGTATTGATTTTACTATTTGACTTACGTTTGACATCCTACTTACCCCCATATATCAGTTTTTCTAATTTTTCTATTGTATCAAGGTATTTTTCATTACCACCTATTTTGTTAAACATCTCAACAATAGTGCCATATTTATTTTCAAAGTCTAGTGTTCTTAAAATCTGTCTGTCTTCCAGCGCAGACACACCAACTTCTACATATTTTGCCAACATATCCGTATAAAAATCTTGTTCTATAGAAGACAATTCATTTAATAGCCCCTTACAACTTTCTACACGAGCCGCACGAGTCAAAGGTTGAACATCATATGTGTTTTTTAACAATACATCAAAAATATCTATATCTGATGGATAAAAAGACCTCAGCTCTTTTATAACCAAACCATCAGCGACCAATTGATCCACAAAAAACGTCTTTTTGTGTGCCCTGTTCCAAGCATTCCTAAATGCAGCTTCTGTGGCGTAACGTTTCAAAATAAAGTTTCTGTAATAATCCGTTATATTTTCACAAACAAGCTTTCCGTTCTCATCTAACCATTCTACACGTTTGTCCACAATCGATACAGGAACATCATCTATAACATACTTATTTGGGCAAGGTTCATCCTCTATTATTTCTCCGCCTTCCCAATCTGCTGTAGAAATACTTTCTGGTTCCTCTTCAATAGTCCAAACATCAGGATCTTGATCTGGTTCTTCTACATCTGCGCCTGGCACAAGTTTGATCTCCGTTGGAAAACCATCAAATTCAGGATCTGCAAATAATTTCGTAGCTTGCCGGAAATCCATTATAGTAAAATAGTATTTTTTATATTCTTCGTTTAATCTGGTTCCTCGACCAATAATTTGTTTAAATTCTGTCATAGAATTTATTGTCCTATCAAGAACAATTAACTTACACAATTTTGCATCAACACCTGTTGTCATCAATCGAGAGGTTACCGCAACTACAGGATACTTTTCATCCAATGCTATAAAGTTATCCAGCTCTTGCTTGCCCTCCATGTCATCTCCTGTTATTTTCATAACATATTTACTGTTTTCTTTCATAAAGTCCGGAGCAAGTCTGGCTATAGCATTCCTCATTCTTGTTGCATGATCTATATTTTCACAGAAGACGATCGTTTTTGCATAAGGATCATGTTCTCTTAAAAATTTCACCACACATTTAGCAACACATTCTGTACGACTGTTCAGTACAATGTTTTTATCATAATCCTTACTGGTATACTCTTTATCTGGTATTTCATTACCATACTTATCCAATTTTCCCAGTTCTGGTCGCCATCCCAAATCTTTGTCTAATATGACTCGCATCACTTTGTATGGTGCTAAAAAACCATCAGCAATACCCTCTTTTAATGAATAACTATAAATGGGTTTACCAAAATATTGACTCGTAGAAATATCTCTATCTTCTTTTGGTGTGGCGGTCATACCGATCTGAGTTGCAGAATCAAAATATTCTAAAATTTCATGCCAAGAAGAATTTTCTTTTGCCGAACCACGATGGCACTCATCTACTATTATCAAATCAAAAAAGTCTTTAGAAAATTGTTTATATATATTCTTTTCTTCCTCAGTACCAGTAACAGCCTGATACAAAGAAAGGTATATTTCATAAGACTTATCAACGCTTCTGTTTTCTATTTTTGTCATAGCGGTACCAAATGGTGCAAAGTCCTGAACTTTCGTTTGGTCTATCAGAATATTTCTATCTGCCAAAAACAAAATACGTTTCTTTTGTTTCGATTTCCATAAACGCCATATTATCTGAAATGCCGTATAAGTTTTCCCTGTCCCGGTAGCCATAACCAGCAAAATACGTTTTTGGCCTTTAATGACAGCCTCAACCGTTTTATTGATAGCGTTTCTTTGGTAATATCTAGGTTCCTTACCTGAGCCATCAGTATAATAATCTGACAAAATATTGGCTCCTTGATCTAACGAAAGACCTTTGGCTGCCTTGTATCTTTCCCATAATTCTTCTGGAGTTGGGAATTGGTCCATACTTAATTCACGTTCTTCCCCCGTTAAAAAATCATGTTCATAAAAACCTTGTCCGTTGGAACTATATACAAAAGGCACATTTAAACATTCAGCATAATTCATGCCTTGCTGCAAACCATCGCTTACCCCACGATGAAACTTTTTTGCTTCAACAATTGCAATTGGAAAATTTGGTTTCAGAAAAAGCAAATAATCGGCTTTCTTTTTCTTACCCTTACGAATTTCTTTATCTTTTACCATAATTTTTCCGTTAGTAAAAGAATATTCCATACGTATTTGAGCTCTGGGATCCCATCCTCTATCAGTAATAGCAGGCGTTATTTCCAGGCGTTTTGTATCTTCTTCCGATAAAACATTATTGATTTGAGCTTGCATTGTAACCCCTTGAATATAGTCTCTCAGTATTATAGACATAAAAACCTATAAAATCAAGAAGCACCAAAATCGACTATTTTTTTAATAATTGTGGATTTTGGACTAAATTCGCATAATTTTTGGCACGTCCTATATCATTATCGTCAGATCCATGTTCTTTTTGTAATTTTCCCGCATCTTGTTTTTGCTTTTCAAGATCCGATAACACCTGAAGCAATTGCGGTTTTATTTGATCGTAATAAAAGCTATTATTTAGAAAATCTTTTTCCGCAAATCTTGATATGGCATTATAGCATTTAATGTTTATTTCGTATAACTCTGCATATGTGTTTGGTAACTGTCCTGCCATTGTTACCAGCGGATCAAATTCTACAGGCATTCTGAAACTATTTTTCAACCGATTCAATATCGGATATGCCGGTTGTTTCCTAAATATTATATTTCTTGGATTTTGTTGGTTATCTGCATATATATTGTTCTCTCCATACTGGATATCTGTTCTCTCCCCCCAATTTCTACCCTTTTGCCTATGCAGGCGGTTGCACAAAGTGTAAGCAAGCAATCTACATCTGATTGGTTCGTTGTAATTATTGCAGAAAAATTTGGCTTTTTTGATAATTTCTACGGTTTCTCGGTATGAAAAATTGCATTTTTTCGCATATTCTGCAATCCATTTCTGTAACTCGATTATGCTGTTAAAAACATTTCCTTCATAAACCAGGTTTTTTGCAAACTCTTTCGGCGTTATGTTATCTGAACAGATTTTTTCATAATTCAAATTTGGAATATCTATGATTTCATTGAAAAACTTTTGCAAATAATCTTCTTTATTGCCAAGTTTTTGACGTGCTTCGCTGGAAATTTGATAGAATGCGTCCACACAAATTCGCAATCTGTTTTGGTTTATCGGCATAACGACAATCAGACCTTCTATATCGAAGAAATGCTTTACCGCTTCTAATGTTTTAATTGCAAAATCTGGTCTGCATCTGTCCAGATCATCAACGATAAATATCAATTTGTCGTGCGGCAATAATTTTATATATTCTGCCAGTTGTGATTTTGCTTTTTGTAAAACATCGACTGGTAATTCTAGTTTTTTCAAATTACTGATGAAGTCTCCCACGTTTGTTGTTATACCAGCTGATAGCTCACCCACTTGAGCACTTACGTTGATGTCTGTAGACTTGGCCCACGCCCCCAACAGGTTTTGTATAAGCTGGAACGTTTTTGGTTTTATAACTTTTTGTTCTTGTTTTACCAACAAGGCTATTTGCTCAACAAAAATACTCAACGGATCATTTTTATAATCGTTTTCCCAGGCACTAAAATACAACGTTCTTATTTTTTTGTGCATCTGCACTGCGAAGCGTGTTGAAAAATGCGTTTTACCTGTTCCGTATCCGCCATCTAAACCGATCACATATGGGGTATCAACACCTTGCAAAAAGTTTTGTAAATCATTTGCAAAATCGACAATCTCTGGAGCAGTATCGTTCCATAAGCTTTTGCTCTTTTTCTGCAAATCTTTTGATGATAATTTAAAAATATTCGCGACATCTTTCATGGCTTTTTCTCCAAAAATTTTATCTTTCTACACATACCATGCATGAAAAAATTTCATTTGTAAAGGCCTTATTTTCTGCAGATTTTAGAGTTGATACATTATGATACACCACGATACATTTGGATAAAAAAATAAGAAATTTTTGGATATAGATTTATCTGAAAACAGATTAACACATTACAATTTATACCAACATATGCACGTAATTTTTCAACAAATTTTCAACTGTGAACCGGTATATACTACTTTCTTTTTCTTTACAATTATCAATTTTTTTATCTTTATCATTATCTTTTTCTATACTACTTTTCTTTATCTTTACCGCTAATATCAGGTCTAATTTCAGGCTAATTTAAGGTGTGGGTGCGGCATAAGTGCGGCACTGCCGCGGCACAAAGCCGCACTAAAACCCCAGATTTCTGCACACTTGACACCTGCAGTGCGGCATGCGGCTTAAAATTTTATCCTGTGTGTAGCGAGGCGCTGCGCTCGCCGTTACCCTTGATTACAAATCCTGTCACAGCACCTTTTTCTTTTTGATGCATACCACGCGCACCCAGGTCCGCACTTAACCATTTGTTTTTACTGAACAAACACCATAAAGTGCGGACTGCGGACACCTTTTTTGTTCTGTGTGTAACGAGCCATATTGCTAACTATAATCCTTACATAGCAAAACACATTGATACTTTGTGACACATCTGGTGTGCACAAAATAGTTATCAACACATTGCAAAGCATTACAAACTATACCAACAGATGTACGTGAGTTTTCAACAGGTTTTCAACAATTTTAACGCGCATTACTTCTTTCTATTTCTTTACAATTATCTTTTTCTTTATATTTATCTTTTTCTTTACTACTTACTTCTTTCTTTTTCTTTACTCACGATATCGTATACGAAATCGTACACGATATCATATCTGATTTCAGATATGATTTCAGAACTGAAATCATGGGTGCGCACCCAGGTGCGCACTTAACACTTTGTTTTTACGCAATAAATACCCAAAGTGCGCACCTGCGCACCTATTTTTTGTTCTGACGCTAGCGAAGTGCCTCGCTCGCCGTTACCCTCAGTAGAAAAATGTCCAGACAGTACCTTTTTGATTTTTTATGATACGCCACAATACAGGACAGTTAGACGGCTTTCTAAAAGACTAGATTTTTCGGAAAAATGGGTTAGAATCAAAAACGAACCCTATGAAAGGTGAATTTTTATGTATGACGACTTTGCAAACCAACGTCACTATATCGCTAGTAGCGATAAAAAAGTTAGCGATATACCTAGCGATATAACTATCGATATGTTGAGCGATACCGAACATAAGTTCCTTAAAACCATCGCAGTGATCATTATTACCAAGGGCGAAGTCACCGCCGCTGATGCAATAAAAGCCACCGGCAAATCACCACAACGTGTCCGACAATTGTTTTCTGTTTTAGTAGATAAAGGTTTTTTGGTTGCCACCGGTCGGAACAAAGGTCGCAAGTATACCTTCAAATCACATTAGGTGTTCGCACTAGGTGTTCGCATGTGTTCGCACCCCTGTTTTACCAGATTTCTGCGGTTTACACCACCAAAGTGCGAACTGCGAACACATTTTGGCGATGTGTGTGTAACAAGGTGTTGCGCTCGCCGTTACCCCCATAAAAACGCCCCTGTAATGGGGCGAAGTTGATTCATCACGATACACCAGCGCACAACTAGCCACATATTGCGTTTGCAACGTTATTTATCGCGCGATAGGTACTGCTGTCCATGATATGAGTGTAACCTTCGGTAGTGGTTATGCGACTGTGACCTGCTGCTTCTTTCATGGCCGCCATATTTTCGCCTATATTCGCCCCCATGCTGATGAACGAGTGTCGCAGGTCGTGTATTCGCATGTGTGGTAACTTTGCGTATTCCAGTGCCCATTCAAACGGTTTACGGATGTTATTTATCGGACGGCGGATGTTGCCTACACCCGGAAAGACATATTTACTGCCCAACGCAGTCGCTTCATCCAGCGCAGCCTGTAAATATGGTATAACCGCATCACATAACTTAACATCCCTGGCCCCGGTCTTACTGTCTTTCAAATGTATTACTTTGTGCATCAGTGCCAATTCGTCTACTTCCAGTCCTGTTATTTCTGATGCACGACATCCGGTTAGCATTAAAACCCGCAAAGCATTGAATAATCGCGGATGCATTCTGGACACTTTTGGACCAACCTCCAGCGCATGCGATAACGCACGATAGCCATTTTGGTCCAGGATTTGTGGTTTATAAGTTTTATTCGCCCCTTTGCGGACATATTTACATGGGTTGGTGTTGCGATCCACGTATTTATACATTTCGCACCAGTCCCAGAAATTTGAGAATAACGACAGTGCTTTATTTGCGGTTGAAAACGATGTCTTTTTTACCCATTTGGCATAGGCGTCCATTACATGCTTTTCTTCTATCTGACGCATGTATAATTTATCAAACATTGGCCCAAGATACAATCGGTATTCACCCCAGTTAGAATCTTGTGTTCGTGGCTTCTTGTAAACCTTGGCATATTTATCCATGTATTGTGGAAATAAATCTTGGAACTTTTCACCAAGTGCCTCTTTTTCTTTCATTTGTTGTTCTATCTTTTCGCGACGTGGGTCTTGCCCCTGGGCAATTTGATGCCGCATATTCCACGCCATTTCGCGAATGTCTTTGATTGAATAATCGTTATATCGCCCGATATAAAGGTTACATTTCTTTTTATCGATTTTACACCCCAGGAAAAACCTGATAGTACGCGTTGCCGCCGAATATCGCAGGAACAGTCCGGGTATTGTCCCGTCACTTACCTGTAAATTCACATCCGAATGCAACAGATGTATCCATGTATCCCGAAATGGTTTAGTATAACATTTCCATTGTTCTGCCATATGTGTACTCCTTTGTTACAGCTACACAACAATGCACGATAACTACGGAATATCCAGTAGAAACAACTATTTTCTGTCATTTCTCTTTTCTTCCAGCCATTTATCTATATCTGATATGCGATACCGCACCATTTTGCCGATTTTGAAGTACAAAGGCCCAATACCCAGCGCACGATATTGGCTTAATGCCGAAACAGATGATCCTAGATATGCTGCTGTCTCTCTTGGTGTAAGCAGCCTGTCTTTCAAAACATCTTCCTTTATATTTATAAGTTTATAGTTTGGTTCTCTCTCCATCCCCCCATAATTCAAGAACTCATGTTCCATGTTTTTCTCCTTTGGGTTTTGATGGTTTTGTCCGGTTCAAAAAACGCCGTAAAGTATCATCTAAAATCACAGCAATTTTTGATATCCTTACATGCAAATTATAGCATGCTAAAAAATAAAAGTCTTGTAAAAGCCGCAGAAAAACACACTTTTTTTAGCAATGGAATTGTATCATAATGTATCAAAAGCATATCAAAGCATATAAAAATGCACTTTGGTCAAATTTTTTTGCTCCCCCTCATCGACGGCACCCGACCAAAAAATCGCCCCTTTCAAACGAATCGATTTTTATAGAAAAAAGCATATATTTTTCTATAAAAGTACCAGTGCAAGAATCTTACTGATTGGTAATATTTTTATCAAAAAGGCACTTTTTTACATTTTTTCTTACCGATATGTAAGATTTTTGCCAAAAATGTACTTTTTAATACTTTTTCTTACCGATATGTAAGATTTTGCTTGATTTTTACATATTTTTATGATATTATTACCGAGAGGTAAGAAAAATGCAGATAAAAGACGCAGCCACTTTTGGCAAAATTATAAGACAATACCGTAAAAAGCAAGGATTAACTCAAATCCAATTGTCGGCTATGGCTAATACGAGTCCTCGTTTAATAGGAGAGCTTGAAAATGGCAAACCAACCATACAACTTGAGAAAGCGCTTCGGATTGCTTGGCTGCTTGGGATACCCTTCAATGTGCCAGATAAGGATTAAACATGACTAGAAAATTAAATGTTTTTTTATACGGGAAAAAGACCGGTGTTTTGTCTGAAGACGCTATGGGACACCTGAATTTTGAGTATGACTCCATGAAATCGTACCCTTTATCTGTAAGGATGCCTGTTAAACCAGAGATTTATGGTCCAACTTATACAGAACCATTTTTTAATAATTTAACACCAGAAGGTGACGCTATTGGTTTGATCGCTTCAAAATTCCATATATCAGAAGAAAACACATTTTCTATTTTAAACAAGATTGGTGGTGATTGTGCTGGGGCTGTATCCTTATATCCGAATGATATAGAATATGCTATAGATAATCCTCTCAAAGAAATAGACGAAAGATCTATAGCTAAAATCATAGACAAACTTCCAACAAACCCACTTTTGACGGGCATGGCCAATGCACCTCGTCTTTCTTTAGCTGGTGCGCAATCAAAATTCGCGGTTTATAAATCAAAAGATGGAAAGTATTACCGCTCTGACGAAGATCATCCAACAACACACATAATTAAAATTGCTAATAAATATTATGAGGATTTACTTGAAAATGAATTGTTTTGCATGACATTGGCACAAACAATTTTTAAAGACGCTATTGATGTAAATATGAATATTGCTGATGGCAGAAAATATCTTGAAATTCAAAGATATGATAGACAAAACACCAGAGGAAAAATAACACGCATACATCAAGAAGATTTTTGTCAGGTTTTAGGGTATCTTAATAGTAAAAAATATCAGTCTGATGGTGGGCCAAAAATTCCACAAGTATATGGCGCTATTTTGGAATACTCTTCACAAAGAGTAGCAGATGCGTACAAGTTTATCCAAATGCTTATCTTCAATTATCTTGTTGGTAACACAGATGCACATGCCAAGAATTTTTCTTTTTTACACATCGACAAAGCAAATGGAGTTATTCTTAGCCCGGTTTATGACATTGTATCCATTGATATATACCCGCAAAGTATTGTCAGTCACGAAATCGCAATGACGATCAATGGCAAAGGAACTTTTGAATCAATAAAAGCACGTGATTGGATCGCACTTTTCGAGCAGTTACGTATGAACCCAACCACAACAATGCAAGAAATGCGTCAAGTCTTTGGACGTATTGTTCAAGATTCAGAGCAATTAGCAGAAAGATTGAATGCAGCCCCTCTAACAAAATCTGATATTTATAAAAAGATTTTACAAAATATCAAAACAAGATATAACGCGTTATTTGTAACCGAGTAGTTCATTAAAACATTCCGTTAGTCGTGTTTTACACGTTCTCTCTTTTGTATGTTTTAAGCACATGTGGCTACACGATAGTGCAATTTTTTTGCTACACAGGAGCTACACATTCAAAAACAGCTACACAGTGGCTACACAGCTATACGCGAAAAAGTGGCTGATTTATGGGTCTTACACGCTGCAGCCCAAGAAAATCAGGGCAAATTGCGGGCTTGCTGTTAATCCGTATGTCACTGGTTCGAGTCCAGTTGCCCGAGCCAAGATTTCCGCAGACTTCTGCGGTTTTTCTTTACTTTTACTGCGGCAATTTGTTCCGGTATAAATACCACAAAAATGTCATATTTTAATATAAAAACATACATTTGACATACGTGCACCCCGTTTCAAAAAGCATCAAAAATCACACCAACACCAAACCCACCAAGACTTTCAGCCGATTTTTCATATTTTTATGCGACACACGGACTGGGTATGTATGTTAAAAATGAGTATTTTACACATATTTCTCCAAACCCAAGCACAGCAAGGGTTTCAGCGATTTTCATCATAGCGACACACGGACTAAAATTCCGTAGTTTTGGGAGCAAAAAACCGCAGAAAACCGCTGTTTTTATCATTATTAGACATTTTCCGTGTGTCAGCGGTATGTTTTTATAATCACTAAAAACGATATATAAAAAACACTCAGTATACTTTTATCAACATTTGCCAAACAATGTGCGCCATTTTTGGAATAAAAAACTGGACTTTCGCTGAAAGATATTGATGAATGCGACAACCTTAAAAGGATTGTCTATGAAGTACAAACATTTTCGGGATATTGAACCCAGTAATAAAACAGATTTTATTATGCTCTATTTCGCAGCATGCCGATCATTGCATGAGTTAGAGAACGCTATACGCAGAACTAACAATGGCACTCTAACCTGCCGGCAGACCTGGTTGCTCCGCCGCATCCAGCGCAAATTATCCCAAATGGCTGCTTTGTGGAAGAGAAAATAATATCACAATTTTGCTTCCAACATATGTTTACGCCATTGTAAAGGCTCATCGTATTCTTCGTCTCTGTATGCTGCATCAAAAATCGCGTACAGATCCTTGTACTTTAACCCTTTAGATAAAATGTTTTTAATATTATCTGTAGACAACGGCATTATTTTCATTGATTGTACACTGTTTTCTGGGCATTGAGGATCATAATACCGCATATGTTTTCTGGATCTAAAATCCGCCACAACATTAACATCTAGATAATTTGTAGCAAAAACACAGTATGAATTGTTATTTTTTGTCCGTATCAAATGCTGTCCTAGATGCCTGGACACAGGCTCCATTTCCATTCTGCGTTGATTTGTTTTATCTGCTAACGTTGCCTCCAGTAGCAATGCGTGTTTCGGATAATATTCTGTTTCAGCATATTCATATACAATATCTGCCTCTCCACCTGCAGCATGAGTTTTTGGCAAAAGATCCGAATCCAATGACAACTTCATATAATCAAGGATTTTACCGGTTCCACTAATTTTATACCATATAATTCCCAAAACATATTCAAAAATAGTCGGGACATCAGCATTATCTGTTACCATATCTTGAATAGCTTCGTCTTCCCTGTTTTGAAACTTATCCAATAACATTTGTAGTGCTTCATTTGTGAACTTTGTATCTATCAAGTGCTGTAAACGTTTATATTTTTCTCGTTCAACGATTTCGTTTACTTCATCAAGATTTCTTGCATGTGTACCAAAGTTATCATTGATTCGACTCAATATATCTTCTTTATTCAAGATCAAACATGGAGAAATCTCCTCTAATTCTATATTCTCAAACAATTTCTCATTAGGCACAAACGCTTCTTGATACAAACAATCTGCCACACCCACAAAAAAATGTTTTGGAATAATGTCCAGCTCAACCCTATCTTCTTGAAACAACACTAAATCAGAAGTCTTAAAATATCTACGATTTAAGTCAAAATAGTCCGATAAAGTCGCTTTTGCTTTGTTCACCTGCATAATTCTAAAGAAAGTCTTTTTAAGTTCTTCTTCGGTTGTTATCTCATCAAAAGCTGTATGATTCAATGCTTCTGCAGGCCGGTTCAGTATGGCACGAGTTTGACTAACAGAAAACAAAAACTTTTTCCAAATAGTTTTCACTCCGCTAGACAAGCCATTAACAGCTTCTAACAAATTAGCTATTTTATTCGTATGTCCATCAAGATAAACCGCCTTTAATGCTTTATACAAAGGATAATATGCTTTATCATATTTTCTGCTCTTTCTATTGATTCCAACAACACACACAACATCTTCAGAGACATCTTGTTCCAAGAAATAATTCAGAGCGGCCTTATAGTTATCCATACTCATCAGTCTATCAAAAATAATATCTTCTATAGATGCCCTGTGACGTCTGAATACTCTGATATTTTCTATAATGTTTCTTGTTGTTTCTTCACTTGTACATAATGGTAACAAATATTTAAATTCATCAAAAGTTAGGTAATGCAATTCTGACAAAGCATAAATTAAAATTATAAACGGTCTAATTGTATTGCCGTCAATATCACAGGATGTTTTTAATAGTTGTTTTGTAAACAACAAACTATCTTTTGGTATACCAAAAAAGTTCTTATCATCAAAATCATTCTGCTGGCTCATGCTCAAAAGTACTGTCCCTGTTTCTGACAAACGTCTATTTTCAGATATCAATCCTAAATCCACCAATCCAGACGTTTTCTCTCTAGCATCTTTTTGTTTATTTGGTGCATCACCAGACAAAAAATCATTCTTTTTCATATAATCATAATATCTTCCTTGCACTACATCATTACTAAGCCATTCTTGATCTTTATTTTCTGGCAATTTCCAAAACGAATCCAACAACCCCAATTGAGTTTCTATCGTTTTATTAAAGTTCTTTGTTCTAAAGCTAGTTGTTCCTAAACACCAACAAAAACTTTTATATGATATTTCTTCCATAGCCATCACCCTTTAATAATTGATTATTAAAACTTCTTCACTAGATTTTGATTTGTCTTTGGTTTGATAATTAGAATTGGCATAATTGTAATCCAGATGTATTACTTTGTATTTATCAGAATTCTTATCTACCCATTGTATCAATAATTTATTTTCTTTCCCCTTACTACGTAATACGTTAGACAAAGCAAACCTTATATGTTTTTTTGTTAGTTTATCCAAAAAATCTAACAAATCTTGTTCTGCTTTTAAATTCCAACCATCTTGTTCATTATACGTTGCGCATGTGATTAAATATGGAGGATCTGCGTACACAAAATCATCTTTGGATAAGGAATCTACATCAAAATCTCGAAAATCCTGACATGTAAAACTACAATCCTGTTCGTGTATTCGATCTATAAATAAAGATAATTTTTCTGCCATTTTTGAATTAAAATCTCGTTTACCAACAGGAAGGTTGAAATGTCCACTTGAATTGAATCTGATTTGGTTATTGAAAGCATAAACAATCAACACATATAAGACTATATAGTAATAATAATCTTCACTTAATTTATTATTAAAATCATCACGAAGCTTCAAAAACTTATCCCTATTGTAATTTCCGAGTCCATCACTGCTATCACAATTATAATGGTCGTAACCATTAACACTTACCAACGATAAACCATATTTATCTATTATCTGATAAACCCATTCAAACACAGCCTGTTTGTCTAAGTTTTTTAATGTGTGATACAAGTACATTAAATTACGATCAAGGTCATTATACACTGTCGTTGTTGCGTTGACGTTCAATCCTACATTACATCCACCACAAAACAAATCTACAAATGTATTTATTTTCTTTGGGAACAAAGGTAAAATTTGAGGCAACAACTTGGCTTTGCCGCCGGTATAATTAAGAGGAGATTGCACAAAAGCCATACTACTTCGCGCCTCCTGAACAATCACAAAGGAATAATCTCTCCTCATTGTCCTCTATATCAGATTTGCCTGTAGAAAAGGCTTTATATTGTTGCGAAAAGACTTTTACTTTACCTCTTTTGCGCAAAATTCTTAAAATATCGTCATCAGAAATTTTTGCATTTGACCTGTCGTTACCTTTTTGCGACATATTATTGTAGGATAACATTATGTATTTGGCTTTGATATTCTGCACAAGATCTTCAAATGCTGCGGTAGCTTTATTTGTGCAATAATCGCTTTTAAGATTGCTTCTATCCATTTTTTTTGCAACCCCAAAAACTTCTGGTTTTTCCCAACGGGCCACATTTTCTAACAAGTGATACGCATCACAATACTGTCTGGAATTGTATGGTGGATCAATATAGACTAAATCTGCTTCAATATTCTTCACCAACACATTTGCATCGAGATTAAAGCACTGATTTTTTGGATTGTTATTTGCTGGCGCCAATGGAACATACATTTCTAATTCTGTTTCATAATTACACCCTTTGCGATACGCATCGTAATGCCCACAAGTCTGAGCTATCTTATCCATAGCATAGAGCAAAGATGTTATCAAAATTGCTCTTTCTCTGCTGTTTATCTGATGTTTTTTGTATTGTTGCTCTATATCATTTCTAATGTAACCAATCTTAGAACAATCTTTTTTGCTAAAATAAGTATCTGCAAAATTCTTAGTCATGTAGTTGTCACGACAGGTTCCCAATGAATTGTATTTCATGATCATCGCAATTATTTTTTGTTCATCATATTTTTCTGCACCGAACCACGCATAATTGCAAATGTAATTACTGTACATTAAATCGTTGGTTATGATAATTTTATTCTTCTCAAAAGCTGATGACACGGCACCAGTGCCAGCAAATATATCTGCCACTACTTTGATATTACGACATTCTTTTTTTACAACATCAACAATGAACGGCAATAACCTATACTTGTTGCCCAAATAGCGCCTGTTGTTAATTTTAGAGGTTTTATAGCCTTCCATCTATCCTTTCCCTTGATAAAAACTTAGCCCAAAACAAGGTATAATGTCAAGGGAACAAATAACAAAAGTTAATGTTTGGTTAGGGGATTGTATTTTCGACATTTGATTCTATATCAATTGTATAACAAAGGAGAAAAAATCATGACAAATACTATTTGGCACTCAAATACCGAAAGACCAAGAAAAGGTATGGAAATTTTATGCGTAGGACATAATGATGACGGTGATTTCGTTATTTATGGTACAGCTAGCCACTACGAAGACACTTTTTGTATCATTGACAATGCTGAAGTGGAATATGCCAGCGATATTGATAAATGGTGCTATGTAAAAGATTTGTTGGAATTATTACAACAGGTTGATAGTTACAAATAAAAAAACGCAGTCTTGCGACCACGTTTTATTTATTTTTGTTTTGAATTTTTAATTTAGTAACCTTGCAGCCAAAAGACAAATCCATCAAGTATACATTTCTGAACACAGAATTAAATTTATGCTTTTGTAGTTTATCAGAAAAATGTACAAAGCCATTTTCTACCACAATTAACAAATCGCACTCATCGCAATTCTTTTTATAAGATTCAAATTTTTTGTTTTTACTATCTATTGTTTTTTGAACATCATCAAAAGGGTCCTCATCACATCTGCCCATATTGTTGACATGGTGCGATGTATGCGGTTCATGCATTAAGCTGCCATTAACAATAAATGTTTGTCCTTTCACATCCACCCACTTTTTCGTTATTCCCCATGCTTTTATTCCTTCTGATTCCAACGCGGTTATAAATGCCTCTTTTAATTCGTCGTCTGATGCATTCAAATGATCAAATCCTGGATTATAACAAGCGTCTAAATGATCGGACCATTTTGGACTCCATTTTCTTGGATCATAAACATCTATCAATAGCGATAGTGGTATCCCTTTTTGTTTAAAGTACCCAACAACCTTTTTGGCGACTCTTTCCAACCGCATTGTCGCAGTATTTTTATCACTTTTATAAATAAAATTTACGATTTCTAATCCAATCGTTGGCCGGTCAGGTACTTCAAATAAAAAATCTGGACATTCACAAGATTTTTTGGTTGTAATTCCATTGTCTTGCATCCATTTTTCACCAATTTTATGACGTGCGAACAATGCCAAATAAGTTGCCTCTGCGCCTTTTTTGGTATCATCTTGAATAATAAACTGGCCACCTTTGTGTACAAATTCTGTCATATTTATCTCCGCAAACAACGAAAGACCCGACCAAAACGGCCGGATCTTTTCAGGTTAAAATCTAGCCAATACGGTGTCTAGATTTTACATACGTATCACCAACTGAAGATACTGCTGTCCACCATATTGGAAAATCGTCACCTTTTGATACATTATTTTCCCATTGAAGTGGCTGTAAATTATCCAGGTTATCGCTACCGAATAACGATTCTGGTTTTACATGATCGATTTCCCATCCCCATCGAGAATCGCGATTGCCATACTCGGATTTTTTTATCCAAGCTCCAGCAATATCTTGTCTCCATTCGGAGGGGTTGTATCCTGGAACAATTCTAGCCCTGTTCCAAACGGCTTCTTTTACATATTCGGAAAATTCTTTTGCCATTTTCCTTTCCTTTTTGTACCCTCTTAACCCGCCTCTTGTTTACCCCGGGAAAGAGCAAGTTCGCAACTTGACATTTGTTTTAGGATCGTGTAAAATGGCATTAGTTGAGGTTTACCTTTTACACAATGGGTAAATTCTGAAACCGTTGGGTTCAAGCCCAGCGGTTTTATTATTTTATCTATGCTTCGTCCGTATTTTCTTGTTCCTTTTGTTCATCGGATGTTTTTAATCTGTACACCCCCTTTTTCCCTGGCACAGAAATTATCGGACAATCTTTATCTCGTCCCATGGCATATAATTTAGCCATAATTGCGTTTTTTTTCTTTGGTTCATTATTTGTCCCCGCGGTAAATTTACGATAATACGCAACAGTTATATTATCCACGGTCAAATCGACCCCCGGTCCTGCCAACTTAAACAACTGAATAATTTGATCCGCATAATCATCCTGACGGAGCCCAGACCTTATAGCTTCTGGGATATCACCTATGTTATACGTATTAAAGATGTCCATATTCGAGTTCATTTTGGCACTCCTTGGTTTATAAATCTAGAATCATTTTAGATTATCTTTGTAATATTGTCAAGAAAATTCTTATCATGTTTCTCTGTTTTTTGTTTTTATACTCAGTTTAGCCGCGACACACCACTCTTATGTCTATACAAAAACATATTTTACACAATAAAAAACAATCTGTCTATATCAACTTGAAGACGCAATCTTCTCAATGCTAATATTATACCGTAAATTAGGTCCCGATAATAAATAAAAATTTTTAAATTCGCTTTTTGCGAGATTTTATATACGGCGCATACTGTTGTTTTGGGATTATTTTTACATACATAACGTACTAAAAAACATACCGAATTTTCAACACAAATTAACGGAAAAATTCGATTTTTATATCGATTTAATTTCTTAAAAATATATGTGCGTATGTGTACATACGGTATGTCAAAACCGCCATATTCACCAGGTCGAAACATCGCGAATTTGAGGCATTTTGGCACTATTTTCTATACATGTATGTTTGACTGAAATGTATGTTTATTTCATTTCTCAAATGAGAATTCATTTAAGTTATTGGGGATCACACGAAAAATGGTGTATGGAGATTGGTTTTTATATCTTCTATATATGTTCTTTAAAACATACATTTGACATACGGGTTTTCATTATGTACCTAAAAAATCTTCGCAAACCTGCAGAAATCCGGCATTTTTTGACCCACCAGTTCATAACTGTTAATCCGTATGTCGGTGGGGGGCGAGTGCTTTTTCGTGGGGCATATGTGTAGTTTTTTTTGAGGGGGGGGGCAGAAATATGTTGATTTTTATGTGTCGTATGTGCACAATTGAAAAGCAATCGATTTGTGAGGGATGCTTGGTATGTACTATGCTATTGGGGCAGAAGGGCGGCGAACCGGATGAAAAACGCTAGTGGCTGCGGTGGTGACATTTGATTGGTGTAGTTGGGATGGTTGTCCTAAAATTAGGTTTGTTTTCTTGTTTTAATAGAAACTCTTGATTTGATTCTTATTATGTGATAGTGTTTGTTTCGGGTCGAAATAAACGGAGGGATTATTATGACACATAATCAAATTTGGCATGCAATTGACATGTTTGCACATGAACGAGGAATGTCTTGTTCGGGATTGGCGCGTAAATGCGGTCTGGATCCGACGACATTCAACAAGAGTAAACGGCTGTCAATATTCGGGCAAGAGCGGTGGCCGACAATGTCGTCGATAGCGAAAATACTGAACGGGACAAATGCGAAGCCGGACGATTTATTTAAATTCATCGGACCCGATGATACGCAAAAAGACAAGGATTAACGAAATATAAACATGGTGTCGTCACCCCCTTTACCGTTTGGGTTAAGGGGGGGGCTTTGTTTTTACAGCGAAAGAGATGCCAATGTATGGCGGTGAACATGTTAACGGCAATTGCAAAGAATTCGCATCGTGACTTTTCAATCTATTAACATAGTTGTGTTTTGATTCCTGTAATAAAAATCATATTTGTAATGTAGCATTTTGCCTATGCGAATGGGCAATTTACTTTTAAAATCGATACCATATGTACTGTCAATCGCCGGCGGGGTGTTTGTTTTCGACTTTTCCCAAAAATATCTGCAAGACCCCAGTTGGATTGATTTAATGAACAATGTCGCGGCGTCGTTGCTGGCGATTCCGCTTGTGTTTTTGTTTTATGATTATTCGAACTATTTGGTGACGCGGCGTATGAACAAACATAATCATGCGAAATTAGTGAATATATTAGACGACTGTTTGCTTAAAATACTGGCGCAAATGAAAAATATTATCGGCCTGAAACGCATAGAAGTTCCGATGCAGGATATAAATCTGAACTATAAAAAACTGGATTTAAATCCGAAATATCTGCGTGCGATCAAAAATCAATTGGATAATTTAGAAGATATTCTTTACAAATCGGACAAAATTTCCGTGCTGGACCCGCAGCATACCCAGATTCTGTCGTTCGTGGCCCAGGAAATAAATCAGATTCTGAACGAATGCAAATATAATAATTCCATGCGCGAAATTGCGCGTTATATTGAAACGACTTTATCTATTATTGACGATTGGTTCTATGCCACCGGATATGCCGCCCGCAGAAAAAGCCACACAAAAAAGCCGCGGGAATAGGGGGGATTTTTATTATCTTGCTTATCATATGTGGCGGTGCTATGATTTTATCGTAAAGCCAAAAGGATTAAGTTATGTTGTTAAAGGGCAAAAAGATTTTAATTACCGGGGTTGCAAACGATTGGTCTATGGCGTGGGCAATTGCCCAGCGCGCGCATGCCGAGGGGGCGGAGATTGCGATGCCGTATGGACACCCAAATGTTGAAAAACGTGTGCGCCCATTGGCGGAAAAAATCGGTGCAAAGTTTGTCACCGAGTGTAATGTGCAAAACGATGAACAAATGGATGCGCTGTTTGATGCAATCAAACGCGAATGGGGCCATTTGGACGGCGTTTTGCACGCGATTGCGTTTTCGGATAAAAATGAATTAACGGGGCGCTATGCCGACACAACACGCGAAAACTTTAAGAATACGATGGACATTTCGGTCTTTTCTTTGGTTGATTTGACGCGTCGTGCGGCGCCACTGATGACGGACGGTGGTTCGGTTGTTGCATTGACATACTATGGTGGGGAAAAGTCTGTGCCGAATTACAATGTTATGGGTGTTGCGAAATCTGCGCTGGAAAGTTCGGTGCGGTATTTGGCGGCCGACCTGGGGCGTGATAAAATTCGTGTGAATGCAATCTCGGCGGGTCCGATTTTGACACTGGCATCATCTGCGGTTGGTGGAATGAAGGGGTTATTACGCCTGAACGCGGAACAGACACCGTTGCGTCGCAATATGACATTGGACGATGTTTCGGGGGCGGCACTGTATTTGTTCAGTGATTTATCATCGGGGGTCACCGGCGAAACACACCATGTTGATTGCGGTTATAATTCCACCGGCATGATTCCGAATGAATTGAAAGAAATATTGCTGAAAAAACTGGACGAAGATAAATAAACAATGGCGACACGCGAACCCGATTTGTTTATTATTGCCGAACATGCGGATTTAATGAAAAAACTGACCGCGTGGGATATTGCGTATCATCAAAATGATGCGCCCGTGGTTGACGATGCAACATATGATGCCACGAAAAAACGTGCACTGGAAATCGAAGAAATGTATCCGTCGCTGGCCCGGGGTGGGGCGTCGGAATCGGTCGGGGCGGCGGTATCGGATAAGTTTAAATCGTTCGCGCATACTGTGCCTATGCTATCCATATCAGATGTGTTTGACGAACGCGATGTTGCCGATTGGTTCGATAAATTGCCCAACAAAGATTTATTTATTGAATTAAAGGTCGATGGTGTTTCGTACGAGGCACGCTATGAACACGGTGTGCTGGTGCGCGGCCTGACACGGGGCAGTGGGGTTGCCGGCGAAGATATTACGGCAAATTTATTAACTATACCGGATATACCAAAAAAACTGTCGGGCAATTTTCCCGATGTGATAGAGGTTCGTGGTGAAGTCTATATGTTGCGTGACGATTTTATCGCGCTGAACGAAATCGCGGCGGCGCGTGGTGAAAAGGTTTTTGCAAATCCACGTAATGCAGCGGCGGGGTCGTTACGGCAACTGGACGCGCGTGTCACGGCATCGCGTCGGCTGTCGGCGTTTGGATACACATATGGTGAATTATCATCGCGCGATTGGCAAACACAAAGCGAGTATTTTGATAAATTGGAATCATGGGGATTCAGAACGACTCGCAAATGGGCGCGCCATGCGCACAGTATGGACGAAATACAAAATGTCTATAACGAAATAATGTTGAAACGCGCCGATATTCCGTTTGATATTGACGGTCTGGTGATAAAAGTGAACGATGTTGCAACCCAGGAAAAAATGGGTGCACGTGCCAATAGTCCGCGGTGGGAGGTTGCATATAAATTCCCCGCCGCACGTGCGGTGACCGCATTGCGCGATATCACGGTCCAGGTTGGGCGCACCGGTGTTTTAACCCCCGTTGCCGAACTGGAACCGATAAATATTGGTGGCGTGGTTGTATCGCGCGCAACATTACATAATGCCGATGAAATAGGGCGGTTGGATGTGCGTATTGGTGATATGGTGACCGTTCAGCGTGCGGGCGATGTTATTCCACAAATTGTCGGCGTGGCGTCACGTGGCGAAAACACGGTGCCATACATATTTCCCGATAAATGTCCGGTCTGTGGTGGTGCGGTGGTGCGTGAATCTGGCGCGGTTGCATGGCGGTGCGTGAATTCGCTGGGCTGTCCGGCACAACGCATTGGCGAATTGGAACACTTTGTGTCAAGAAAGGGGTTTGATATTGACGGTCTGGGGACAAAACAATTGGAATTGTTCGTGTCGCGTGGCTGGATTGAAACGCCGGCGGATATATTTACACTTGTATCAACACACGGTGACGAAATTCGTCGTCTGGACGGTTTTGGTGATAAATCCGTAGAGAATCTTAACAAAGCAATCGAAAACGCGCGCACGGTCGATTTACATCGTTTTCTGTATGCAATTGGTATTCCAGAGATTGGCGAAGTGACCGCAAAGATTTTGGCGCGTGCATTTGGAACGCTTTCTGCGTTGCGTGATGCGCCGGCGTGGAAATTGAAAACAATTGACGGCATTGGCGATGTAATGGCGGATGAAATCGTGTCATTCTTTGCCGACGAACACAATACGCGTGTGATTGATGCCTTGTTGGTACAAATTACAATTCGCGAAACGGTATCAAAAATCGCGACCGACACACCGGTATCAGGAAAGAAAATTGTTTTAACCGGTGCGCTTGTGAATTATACGCGTGACGAAGCGAAAGAGATTTTGGAACGCATGGGGGCAACTGTGTCTGGTTCGGTTTCGGCAAAAACAGATATTGTCTTGGCGGGAACGGATGCCGGCAGTAAACTGCAAAAGGCAACCGAATTGGGCATCACCATCTGGGGCGAAAGTGATTTGGAAAATTTGATAGAATCGGTGAAATAATCACATTTGTCATTCCTGCGTTTGTCATTCCGGGCGAGCATTGCGAGGGAACGGAACAGGAATAGGGGCTATAAAATTACGATATTAGTTTTTGTCACGAATAATTTTTTTATCAAAAAATATAAATGTTTTTGTTTTGCTGATATGGTAATTTTTGGTGGGCTTACGCCCACACTGCCAATACCCTATCCCCGCCTTCGCGGGGATGACAGAAAAATCGGGGTTAATAAAATAAAAACACTCTGTTGACGTGTTTGTTAAAACTGTGTTTCAAACGACAACAGGAACCGGCGTTCACGGTCATACTTGTTCATCTTTAATGGCCAGCCCCAACTGAAATTCATTGGGCCCATCGGGGTATTCCAATAAACACCAAAACCCGCCGATGTTCGCCAGTCTTCGTCGATAAGATTTGGACGACCCGCAAAAGTATATTCGGCCGCGGGTGGTTTGCCCAAAATACCATAGTCCATAAATACAAAACCCTTTACTTGATACTCATCTGGGATAAACACCGGGAAGTTTAATTGGGTGGAACCATTGATTTTCCACAATCCGCCCAATGAATATGAACGATAATACCAATTGCGTGAACCAATACCGGCAATATCAAATCCACGCAATGTTTCACCACCCAAGAAATAGCGATAGACACGCGATATATAATCATCACCAAGTGACTGAATATAACCGGCGTCCAACGACGTTTTCAATTGCCACCGGTCATCCAGGAATTTTACCATTGCTGTAATATCACCGGAATAGCGCATGTATGTTTCTGTGCCACCAAATCCAGTATATGCGATGCCCAGGTTGCCCACAACACCGGTATGTGTGTTTTGCTGGAAATTCGTGTTCAGATTATAGTATCTGAAATTGGTGCCCAATGTGTAAAGGTTCGCGTCACTCCACCCGCCGGCTTGCAGGTCATAGTTTTGGTCAAATGATGCAGACAATCGCACCGTTTGTGACCAATGGTCGGTCAATTTCCATCCCATGCGTCCCGCAACGGTTAAACTATCACGGTCATATCCAAATGAACCCAACGACGAATAATTATACATTGTGTATGAAATATCAAACCCCGCCGACAACTGACGATTAAACAAAAATGGTTCGGTAAAACTGAACAATGCTTGTTTTTGATATTGTGCGATTGAACCGCGCAATTGAACAATTTGACCACGACCCATAAAATTGTTTTCCGTAATTCCGGCATCAACCATGAACCCGTTGATATTGGACCAACCAAAACCGCCCGATAATTCGCCCGTTGGTTGTTCTTCGACCCGCACATCTAAATTCATCATGTTTGCATCCGCGATGCGTGTCGGGGTCATTTGTACATCCTTGAAATAGCGTGTCCGCATCAGGTTTTGACGGCCTTCCTCGATTGTCTGTAATGAAAACGGATCGCCTTCACGCATGGGCAACATTTGTTCGATTACGGAATCAAAAGTGCGGACATTGCCCAAGATGTTAATACTGTTCAGATATATGCGGTTTGTTTTTTGTATCTTGTATGTTATATCAACCGTCCGTTCGGCGTCATTTTTAGTCGGCACCGGTTCAACATTGATAAATGCATATCCGTAATCGGCAACCGCACCACGCAGGGCGGAAATTGTTGCATCAATTTCGGACGCATTGTATGTGTCACGCGATTTTGTTTTCAGAACTTTTTTCAACGCGCGTTCGGGAACATCCGGGAAAGGATTGTCAATTTTTATGTCGCCGAATTTATATTTTTCACCTTCGTCCACTGTGAATACAACCGAATAGTATTGACGGTCGGGGGTAAAGGTGCCAGCGATATTTTTAACATTAAAATCGGCATAACCGTTGTTCAGATAAAACTGGCGCAGCATTTGACCATCGTATTGTATGCGATCTTCGTCAAACACATCGAATTGTGTCATGAAACGCCACCATGCGTGTTCGCGCGACAGTATTTCGCCACGCAGTGTTCGGTCGCTGAATTTCTTGTTCCCTTCGAAATCGATATCGGTGATATATGTCGGATGACCTTCGCTAATTTCATAGACCACATTGACGCGGTTGTCCGACAGTTCGATTTTTTTAGGGTCAATCTTGGTTCCGAAAAATCCCTTGCGTTGGTATATCGTTAACATGCGTTGGACATCGGCACCGATGGTTGATTCATCGTATGCGGCGCGTTCTTTCAGGCGAATTTCTTTCTTTAAATCGTCGGTGGAAATCTCATCATTACCTTCGACCGTCACCATATTTACAACCGGTGATTCATCCAACTTGATTTTCAATACATTGCCGGACATTTTAACATCAACACGACCAAAGTATCCGCTTTCCTGTAATTTTTTTGCGATTTGATTTGTGCGTTCCGTACCGACATTGTCGCCAACTTTAACGCCCGCCAAAATGCGCACAGATTCCGCATCCATACGCTGATTCCCGGTCACTTCTATGCGCGAAACGGTTGCCGCGTGCAACATCGGTGACACAATTACTAATAACAGAGCAAACAAATATTTCTTCATTTTATAATCCAAATACCCGCGCTAAATCATTCCACATAGTAAGCAAGAATAATGCCAGAATCAATACCCATCCGAACATAATGGCATATTCCATACCTTTACCCTCTAACTTGCGACGAGTTATCGCCTCGATTACCAAAATCATCAGATAGCCGCCATCCAACACGGGCAACGGCAATAAATTGATAATTGCTAAATTGACCGAAAGCAGGGCGATAATCGACAACAATGCAAAGAATCCCGCCGCCATTGCGTTCCCGGACACCTGGGCAATTGTTATAAAAGACCCCAGTTGTTTAGTTGATCGTTCCCCAAGCACGATTTGCTTCAACACGACCAGCAATGTTTTTGATTGATAATATGTTTCGCGCGCGCCGGAATAGATTGCGCCGAAAAATCCCTTTTTGCGAAACTCGGTCTTGCTGCCGTCGGCGACCAGTCCCCAACGTTCGGCGGGTGATAATTTAACACGAACTAAATCTTCGCCACGAACAATTAATACATTTGCATCGCGTGCGGACGCCAATTCTTTGGCAATAATTAATTCGCCCCAGTTTGTGATACTGGAATTATCTATACGCAAAATAACATCACCAGGTTTTACGCCGGCATTGAACGCGACGCTGTCACGAATAACCTGGCCCACGACGGGCAATTGAACTTCGCGTGGATGAAACATAAATGTCGCGGAATAAATGAACCAAGCAAGAATAAAATTCATCGTGACCCCGGCGGCGATGATAATAAATTGCTTCCACGGGCGCACAGACAGATAATGTCCTTTTTTCTTTTCTTTGGACAGCGCCGCATATTTTCTACGGTTGAACATATCTTCTTGGCCATAAATGGAAACATATCCGCCCAGTGGGATACATGCCAGTTGCCATTGTGTGCCGTGTTTGTCATGCCATTTAACGATTGCAGGTCCGAACCCGATTGAGAAAGTGTCAACCCGAACACCCGCCCAACGCGCCGCCAAAAAATGTCCCAGTTCGTGAATAAACACCACAACCCCCAGAACAATTAACAATGCAACAATCGTCCAAATAATATGCATATCGTATTCCTTTACCTAAAATGCCCGCAGAATTTTGTATAAAATCGAGAATATTTCTATGAACCAAAACAAATAGATTGTATGACCAAACCTGTCGAAAAGGCCGTCGACTTTTTGTGATATTAAACCAAATCTGTCAACCCCCAGACGCTTTTTCAGTCCATAAAACCCGATTACACCGGTTGTGAATGACAATACCCCACCGGCCAAAAATACTATGAACATAGGGTGCAACAGCATGCATTTATTGAACATGCACTCTGACAATAACGCGATTCCAAATACCAGTAATACCGATAACAATTGGATAATATTGCGTTGCCGCGGTTCAAGTTTTTCCCAATGCCATGTTTTACCAACAATTTTTCCAGAAATACGTGTGCATGCCGACAATGCTATCAGTGTAAATGCGAAACCCGGCAGCCACGGACGACCCGGCAAGAATATCGTCCATAGAACGGTCCCGGAAAGTAATGCAAGCCAGTATAATACAAGATTTTTGTTCGCTTTCAGAACCTTTCGATTTGCGCGACGCACAAAGGCAATGAATTCAGATAACATAAGTGTCGTGACCCCGATATAAAACCAGCCAGCAACCCAAAAATAACGATAACCAAAGAATCCAAGCCATATAACAGCCGCAAGAATAAGCAAATCGATAAATATTCTGAAAAACTTTCGCATCATTTTCCCCCTACATCATAATGAACCATATAAGTGGCAACGCATAGATCCATCCGTCAAAGCGATCAATAAAGCCACCATGCCCCGGCATAATATTGCCAAAATCCTTTAATTTCAGACGACGCTTAATCCAACTGGATGTTAAATCACCGTATTGTGACAACAAAGAAACACTTATGCCAATCCATAATAATTGTGGTAAAAATGTGTCGGTCCCCAAAAGCCCGTACAGCACCGATGCCCCGGTTCCGCATATTACACCGGCAATTTGTCCGGCCCAGGTTTTATGTGGCGACATCCTTTCCCACATTTTATCGCCACCCAATAAATTACCGAATAACCATGCGCCAATATCCGCGGCACATATTATCATCAACAATAACAGCATAACCCACTGGCGCAGCCCAACGAAATAAGCGGATGCCAATACAACAACCAACCACCCAAGAAATACGGTAAATATCAGCATGTTGTTTCCAGCACCACGGATATTCGATGGTGCGCGTTTAATTGCCAATACCATTTCGGCAATCATGCCGGTTGCCACAATAACCGCCGCCCAGCGCGTTGCGTGAAAACCGTAATGTTCCAACAATGCAATTATGCAAAGAATTGCCGTCATAACAAGTCCGGTAATAATCCGTTTAGGTGTTTCCGACATCTTGACCCCCATTTATTTTTTTGCCTTGCCGGCATAGTTTGCTTTCTTGCCACCACCGAACCGACGGTTGCGACGCGCAAATTCGTCCAACGTGCGTTGCCAAATCTTTGGTGATTTTACTAATTCCGGCCAGTGTTCCGGAACAAACATTAATTCCGCGTATGCTAATTTCCACAACAGAAAATTAGAAATGCGAATTTCATTGCTGGTACGCACCATCAAATCAACAGGCAACAAATCGCCGGTATCCATGAATGTTTCAAATGTTTCGCGCGTGACAGGTTCCCCCGCGGCAATTGCGGCATTTGTGGCATCTACAATTTCATTCATTCCGCCATAGTTCAACGCAAACACAACGGTTCCACCGGTATTGTCCGCCGATGATTGTTCCAGTTCATCACACATATTGGCCAATTTTTTCGGCAACCGTTCACGCGACCCAATCACGCGATAGCGCAGGTTCTTTTCCAATGCATGTTTTTTGTTTTTCTTTAATTCTGTATAAAACAGGTCCATCAAGTAATCAACTTCTTCCTTGGATCGGTTCCAATTTTCCGTGGAAAATATAAAAAAGGTAATTGTTGTCACGCCATGCGAAATATACCAATCAACCAAATTCTCGAAATTTGCGATGCCGGCCTTGTGCCCCAAAAGCGGCGGTAAACCGCGTGCTTCGGCCCAACGTCGATTGCCATCACAAATAAACGCAATATGTTTTGGTATCGCGTGTGGTGTTGTGTTTTTGTTTTCTTTTTTCTTGAACAGTTTCAACATGTTTTCCCCCGATTTATACCGACATAATATCTGCTTCTTTTTGTTTGGCGGCGGAATCAACTTCGGCCGTGCGCGCGTCAAAAACTTTCTGAATATCTTCTTCGTATTTATGTTGCTCGTCTTCGGATATCTCTTTATCGGTGACGGCGCGTTTGATTTTGTTCATTGCATCTTGGCGAATATTGCGGATAGAAATTTTTGCTTCTTCGGCATATTTGCCAGCAACCTTGGTTAATTCACGACGGCGTTCTTCGGTAAGTGGTGGCAGATTCAGTCGAATAACACCACCCGCGGTCATTGGGTTTAACCCCAAACCGGAATCACGAATTGCTTTTTCAACAATGCCCGCATTGTTAATATCCCAAACCGTGACGGACAATGTCTGATTGTCTGGGGTTGAAACGGTTGCCAATTGCGAAATAGGCATATCAGAACCATATGCCGGAACACGAACACCATCCAACAGGTGTGTTGATGCGCGCCCCGTGCGCAAACCGGCGAATTCGGTGCGTAAAACTTCGATTGTCTGGGCCGTTTTTTGTTCGACCTCGGCCTTTAGTGTGTTGTAATCCATGAAAAAACTCCTTGTACTATTCCAGGTTAGCAAATTAATTTGACATTTAGCAAGAAGAAATATAGAATACTTCGACACATGGGGTTGTAGCTCAGTTGGTAGAGCACTTGCATGGCATGCAAGGGGTCGTCGGTTCGAGTCCGATCAGCTCCACCACCAATTTTCACCGTAGCGAAGCAAGGGCTGAAAATTGAGTGTCGCGGTCTCGGCTGTGCAAAGCACAGACGGAACGGACGAAAAAGTGGAAAAGTCCACACGGGTTATGGCGGATGTAGCTCAGTTGGTTAGAGCGTCGGTTTGTGGTACCGAATGTCGCCAGTTCGAATCTGGTCATCCGCCCCATAAAATTTAACCCCACCAAAATGGTGGGGTTTAATTTTATCTGGTCGGGTCAGATTCGAACTGGCGAGAAAGCCATTCGAACCGCAGGCGAGAGGCAGACATAAGTATGCCGGTGAGCATCGCGAACGAGCCAAGGTGGCGAAGCAATCTGGTCATCCGCCCCATAAATAAAAAAACGCACCAAACGGTGCGATTTTTTATTTATCTGGGTTGGTCAGATTCCAATAAAATTAACCCCCATCGGAATAGCGGGGTTTAATTTTATCTGGTTATGATGCTTGATTCTTTTTTGAAATAATATAGAATTGCATAACAATTACAAAGGTGTTTATATGCATGATTTTTCGGATTTTAAACCGGTGGTAAATTCGTTGTTGAACTATGGTGAATTATTAGCCAAAGAAAGCGATGAAATCAATACGGTAATGAACGTTATTCGGCGAAATCCGACTTTTTTCGTTTTATGTTGCATTGCGGATAAAAATGCAGATGCAGATATAGTATGGGCTATACCAAATCACATTCCAAATTGTTCTTTTGAAGAAATAGAAAATTTTTCACGCGAACAATGGGAAAAAATATTGAAGAATGCGGGGTATAACAGACCAACTAAAGTATCGGCGGAATACGTGTCGGCAATTAAACGGATAAGAAACAAATATGATGGACATGCCGAAAAAATTTGGAATGAATCAAAATCTTTTGCAGAAATTATCGTAAAGTTTTTGGAATTCAAGGGCATTGGTAAAAAAATCGCAACTATGGCTGCGAATATGTTATACCGATATAATGGCGTTGGGCGAACTTTTTCAGATAAACATTTTATGGATATATCGCCGGATACGCATGTAAAACAGGTCTTTAATATGCTTGGCTTTGTCGATGATGAACATGCAGACGATACAAATATTGTTGTATATATGGCACGTGCGTTGAACCCAGATGCGCCGTATTTATTAGATTATCCATGCTATTACATCGGCAAAAATTTTTGTAAAAAACGCGGGCAAAAGAAATGTAGTGATTGCCCGGTTAAAGATTGGTGTAAAATTTGTGAAAAAAATATTTAAATCGCACAAAATAGAGCGGTTTTTATTTCCACTTTTTATTTAATATATCGCCGGATTTGATATATTCCGGTGTGCCAGATTTCAGTTTTTTGCGGGCGCGTTTTGCATATGATTTCGCGTTTTTTTCATCGTTATTCATACTGTAATATTCCGCCATTGCCCAATCGGCGCGACCGTCGCCATCATCAAAAGTCTGGGCCAAAACCCAATATGTCAATGGTGATGGTTCGGTTAATATTGCGGTGCGGGTTAATTCCGCGGCGCGCGCTTTGTCACCGGGCTTGTTCCGTTCGTTCAATACCAATGCCAATGCGGTTTGGATTTGTGGCGCGTCCGGCAATAATTCAAGGCTTTTTTCATATGCGATAACACTGTCATCATAATGACCAAATTGGAATTCGATATCCCCCAGCAATTCGTAAAAATATGGGTTGGTCGGTTTGTGTGATATTAATGTTCGTGTCCCTGTGCGTGCCGCGTCCAGGTTTCCGCCACGCATGTTCGCAATCGCCCGCGCATATATTGCACCATCGCCTTTATCGGAATAGGGGTATTGCGTTAGTACGCGTGCCGATGTGTCCAGGTATCCGATTAATTTTGCGCGCACCAGTTCATAATCTGCCGATTGGCGCGCGATTGTTTTTTTATCCTGTTTTTCGATTTTTGTTTTCGTGATTTTTTCACGAACATTTTTCAATCGTTCGGCGGTTAACGGGTGATTAATGCGATTTGGGTTAACGCGCGATTCAAATGCGTCCGACATTTCGCGCATCTGTTCAAAAACATCAATAAATGCGTTCGGATCCAGACCCGCCGCCGCCATAATATCAACCCCCATGTCGTCGGCAATGCGTTCTTCGTCCCGCGAAAAAGCCAGCATAGATTGTTGTGCAACCCCACCGGCACCCGCCAAGACACCCGCCCCCAGGGACGGATTTCCACCCGCAACCATTAAACCCACACCAAGTGCCTGAATCATCAATGCGCGTTTCATTTCCGCTGCCATGCGTGCCGACATTTGTGCCATGTGCCCGCCCAGTGTATGCCCAAGTTCGTGTGCAACAACAGCCTGCAACGCAACGGGTGATTTAATCTGTTTTAATAATCCAGTGTATAAATACACATCTTCGCCACCCATGACGAACGCATTAAAATCATCGTCGTTTACAATATGCACACGCAGCCGTCCGTCGGGTATATCTGCCGCGTTCGCCAGTGGCGTAATCAGTTCGATCAGTAATTTTTCTGTTTCGGTATCGTTAATAAGCGACATCGCCCGCGCGGGCAGGGCAATAAATAACGCAACCAAGATTGCAATAATTTTACGCACCGGCATTCACCCCACAATCAAATATGCGCATTAAATCGCGCGTCCAGTTATCAATTTCATTATTACGTGCCGCTGCGGACGCCAACCGGAATAAATCCCTATGTTCGCGATAGTCAACAAAGTGATATTGTATCCAGCCCGATTGACGTGTCCCCAACAATTCCCCAACACCGCGCATCATAAGGTCTTGTTCGGCAATAACAAAACCATCATCCGTTTCGCACAGGACATTTAGTCTTTTCAATCCGTCGGGCGAAATATTGTCGCCATATACCAACACACAGAATGATTGCGCATCGCCACGTCCAACGCGTCCACGCAACTGGTGCAACGCCGCCAGTCCAAACCTTTCCGCGTTTTCTATGACGATGATAGTGGCATGCGGAACATCGATTCCAACCTCGATAACAGTTGTTGCGACAAGGATATTCATTTCCGAATTATCATCGGCAAATTGTTGCATCACGGCATCGCGTTGCTTTTTATCCATTTGCCCATGAACCAGACCGACATTTTTAAAAATGGTCTTTAATGCATCAAATCGTGTTTGCACCGCGGTCATATCAGATTCTTCGGATTCTTCAACCAACGGGCATACCCAAAAAACCTTGGCCCCGTTTTCAATTTGCGGACGAATACGCGATACCAGGTCGCCCACCCGCGCCATTGGCAACTTGGTTGTTTTAATCGGTTTTCGGCCCGCGGGCTTTTCATTGATAATTGAAATATCCATATCGCCATATATTGTCATCGACAACGTGCGCGGAATCGGGGTCGCAGACAACGCCAATAAATCCGGGTTGTTCCCCTTGGCGCGCAGGCTTTCCCGTTGATTAACACCGAAACGATGCTGTTCATCAACAATCACCAGTCCCAAATCGCGATATTCAACATCGTCAGAAAACAGTGCATGCGTTCCGACGACCAAACGTGTGCGCCCCGAACGCAACGATATTAATTTTTCGCGTCGGGCAACCCCCTTGTCCCGCCCGGTTAAAATATCGCATACAATACCGATTTTGTCGCACATGGGTTTCAGTTTTGCAAAGTGTTGCACCGCCAATGTATCGGTCGGTGCCAGTAATGCGGTTTGTGCGCCACTTTCCGCCATTTTGACCGCCGCCGCCAACGCAACAATGGTTTTACCCGAACCAACATCACCCTGGACCAGCCGCATCATCGGGGTATCGGCGTCCATGTCGGCAAAAATTTCGTTAATCGTGCGGTTTTGTGCACCGGTTAATTCAAATGGCAATGCGTCGCGCAATTTAGGAATTAAATCATATTTTTTCGGGCGGACGGTTCGGCGATTTTTTACATCTTCGCGTTTTTTACGACTAAGCACAATCGCAGCCTGGTGTGCCAGTAATTCCCAATATGCCAACTTTGCAATATATGTCGATTGTGGGGTTAAATCGTCATTGCTTTCTGGAAAGTGCACATGGCGCAGCGCATCAAAAAATTCGCGTGTATTATCGTCCGCACCACGCAGTTTTTCGGGCAATGCGACAAAAATTTGGTCGCGCACATTTGCAAATGTTTTTTGCGTTAATCCCAGCCCCGACGGATAAATTGCCTGGTTCGTTGGAATCTTTTGCGCGTTTTGCATTTCTTCGATAAAGTCGGGGTGTGTCATAGTTGGTCGTCCCCCAGACATTTCGATTTTTCCGCTAACAATGCGCCACGCACCAATCGGCAATTTTTTCAGCCAGTAATCCAGGTAAGATGAATTGAAAAATTGAATCACAACCATTTGTCCGGATTTGTCTGTACACGTAATTTGTGTCGGACGACGACGACCGCGACCAAATGTTCCGCCCGATTTATGCGATTTTACAAGTAATGGAATTGTAATAGTATCACCATATGTCGAATCCATCACGCATTCGGTAATTCCGCGATTTCGCACCGCACGCGGAATATGCAGCAAAAAATCCAATACGCGTCGCCCGCCCAGCACTTCGTCAAATCGTGCCGCCAACACGGGTCCAACCCCGCGAACAAATTGCAGGTCCATATTTAAAAAATCAGCCAATTCTTGTTTCATATAATTGAAATGTAGCGAATTTTGGAAATCGGTTCAATATAAATAATAAGATTTCGCATGTGGGCGGGAAAAAGTTCCCATTTGGCTAAGGCGAACTTGCTCTTTAAAATCAACTCTCTGTTTTTCGATTTGATTTTTATTTTTTATATTGCTAACCTTTTACCTCATACAAAGGATTTTTATGTCAGTCAAGGCAAAACGTCTGTTTAAGAAAATCATAAGTTATGCAGGTTTGTTCTTTTTCGTCCTGGCGATTGGTATGTTGTGGTACCAGTTGCGGAACTACAGTTTGTATGACATCGCACATACAATGTTAAGCATACCAATCCCCAATCTTGTTATGGCATGTGTTGCGTGTCTGGCCGGGTATTTTGCACTGTCGTTATATGATTTTCTGGCGTTGCACTATGTTGGTGAAGCGAAAAAGGTTGTTTGGTGGAAATGGATGCTGGCGGGGATGTTGGGGTTTGCAATAAGCAACAATGCCGGCCATGCGGTGGTATCGGGTGGTGCCATCCGCTATCGGCTTTACACGCGTTGGCGTATTCGTGGCGGTGACATTGTCAAAATGCTGACTATTTCGGGAATAACATATACATTGGGGTGTGCGGCGATTGTTGTTATTGGCTATTTCCTTATACCCACCGATTTTTTTGAACAATCTGTTGGCACCAATATCGGTCTTAACGCGCTTTTCATCGGCTGTTTAAGTGCCATAATCGCTTATTTTGCTGCGACCATTATTTTCCACAAGAAAAGCATTAAAATCGGTCAATTACACTTTGATATTCCAACGACAAAAATGGCGTTATTACAAATGGTTTTGGGGGTTGTTGATGGTATGCTGGCGGGATTGGTGCTTTATTCATGTCTGCGACCATTTTGGGACATACCGTTTGGAACATACATCGGGTTGTTCATCGTTGCCCAAAACACCGGCGTATTCAGCCAGGTTCCCGGTGGCATCGGCGTATTTGAAAGCATTTTCCTTATTGCGGTCCCCGACACGGTGGACAAGGCAGCGATATTTGGCGCCCTGTTGGCATATCGTATAATTTACTATGTTTTGCCATTAATTGGCGTTGGCGGTCTGTTCTTTATTTATGAACGGTGGTTGCGCGCACATATTAAACGTATTTTAGCCGAGGCTAAGTCACAAATGGCGAATGTAAAAGATAAAATTGAACATATCCCGCACCCGCATATTCCCAGAAAACGCGAAAAAAAATAATTACCTTGATAATTGGTTTGTGGTCGTGCTATGATAATCCTTGTCGTATGATATAGGGTTAGCAAATTGTTTATGTTATCACTATTTTCTGAAATCCGAATGACGCTGATGATTATCGTGGCGCAATCCCTTGGCATGGGCTTGGACGCCCCACGGGGACGGATTGTCATTGCATACGACCCCAAAATAAAAGGATTACAAAATGTCAAAAAAAATATATGTGGATGCAGTCCACCCGGAGGAGACACGTGTTGTTGTCGTGGATTCGGCAACGAACCGGGTTTCTGATTTTGACGTTGAAACAACTACCAAGCCCCAGATAAAAGGGAACATTTATCTGGCCAAGGTTATTCGCGTCGAACCGTCGCTCCAGGCGGCATTTGTTGATTACGGAACCGGTAAGAATGGTTTTTTACCTTTTTCGGAAATACATCCCGATTATTACCAGGTGACACCGGAACAAAAAAAGAAATTAATCGAATTGGCGCACGCCAACATCGTTGACGACGATACCGATCCAGACGATGAAAACGACGAAGTTGCCGAATACGATGATGTGTCCGCGGGCGAAGATAACAAAGAATTTACCAAGCGCGCACACGAATTCAAAATACAAGATGTTATAAAACCTAAACAAATCCTGTTGGTCCAGGGAGTCAAGGAAGAACGCGGTCAAAAGGGCGCGTCCATGACAACATACCTGTCATTGGCGGGGCGTTTTGCCGTTTTGATGCCGAATTCGCGTAAACGCAACAGTTACGGTATTTCTAAAAAGATTTCTGATCGTGGCGAACGCGCGCGTCTGCGTGAAATATTGCACGGGTTAAAGATACCAAAGGGTATGACGGTCGTTCTGCGCACCGCCGCAATGGACGCCAAACCCGAAGATATCGCCGCGGATTATGATTACCTGGTGAATTTGTGGAATGATATTCGTAAAACCACATTGGAATCGGTTGCACCGGTGACCATTCACACCGAAGATTCGCTTCTGCGTCGTGTTGTTCGCGATTTCTTGTCGGACAAAGACGATGTTTTGACTATCCAGGGTGACGAAGCATTTGATGCCGCCAAGACTTATTTTCAGCAAATGTACGGTCGCGCACCACGCAAACAACTGGTAAACTATCGTGACGCGGCGGTTCCAATTATGGTCAAGGCCGGTGTTGAAAAACAATTGGAGGGTCTGCATGGGCCATATGTCGTGTTGCCGTCGGGCGGTTCAATTGTTATTAATCAAACCGAAGCCATGGTGACGATTGATGTGAATTCGTCCCGCGCGATAAAGGAAAAAGATATTGAACAAACGGCACTGAACACTAATCTGGAAGCCGCCGAAGAAATCGCATTGCAATTGCGCCTGCGCGATTTGGCGGGCATTGTTGCCGTTGACTTTATTGATATGGAAGAAGAACGCAACAACCGTAAACTGGAAATGAAAATGCGCGAGGTTATGAAACGCGATCGCGCCCGGACCCAGGTTGCAAAAATTAATGCATTTGGTGTGTTAATGTTGTCGCGCCAGCGTCTGCGCAGCAGTTTCATTGAATCATCGTACATTGCGTGCCCGCACTGTATGGGTGCCGGTGTTGTGCCGTCTATTCAAACGGCGGCGATAATTATGTTCCGTCATTTACAGGAAAAGTTGCTGGCCAAGGCAGCCCAGAAAATCATCATGACGGTTCCGACCGATGTGGCGATATACTTGCTTAATAACAAGCGCGCGGAATTGGCGGATATGGAACGCGAATTCGAAACGGAAATCGTGATTGTTGGTGATGACAGCATGATGAACATCGATCAATATTCTATCCAACGCGTTGCGCCGGAACAGAATAAAACTGACGATGTGTTAATGGCACATGAACCATCGACCGATGCAAAAAAGAAAAACGCACAACATGTTGATGCGAAAAAAACAACCATGAACGCACCGCGTCGCAAACGCAAATCACAACAACAGAAAAAGAAACAAACCATTTGGCAAAAATTGGTGGGTTAATCTGATGTTGCCGGTTTATATCGACAAAAAACACCGCAACCGCGGTGTTTTTTTGTTGTCATCACAGTGATTGTCATTCCTGCGACGGCAGGAATAGGGTCTATAAAATTTCATTGTTCAGACTTGGTATCTGTCAAATATTTACGAATGTTTTAACAAACACAATCCTTTCCTTAAAATAAAGAGATGATTCCAGAGAATAAAGTCCCCTTCGCTGTGCGAAGGGGTGCCCGCAGGGCGGGGTAGTCGAGAGTTAAAATCCCCCTCGTTGCACTAAGGGGTGTCACGAAGTGACGGGGTAGTTGTGACGAGGACCAAAGAAAGTAAAAACTTCACAACTCTTTCTGACTACCCCGTCTTGCGTCACTGCCGTTCCGCAATCCACCCCTTCGCACGGCGAAGGGGAGTTAAATTCTCTGGAAAAATTGCGTAAAAATAAAGTTATGATTCCAGATAATAAAAAATCCCCTTCACTGTGTGAAGGGGAGTTAAACTCTCTGCAATCCGATTCCAGAGAATAAAATCCCCTTCGTTGCACGAAGGGGTGTCACGAAGTGACGGGGTAGTTGTGACGAGAGCCAAAGAAAGTAAAAACTTCACCACTCTTTCTGACTACCCCGTCGGGCTTCGCCCGCCACCCCTTCACTGTGGTGAAGGGGAGTTAAATTCTCTGGAAAAATTGCGTAAAAATAAAGTTATGATTCCAGATAATAAAAAATCCCCTTCACGGTGTGAAGGGGAATTAAACTCTCTGGCATCGGATTCCAGAGAATAAAGTCCCCTTCGTTGCACGAAGGGGTGCCCGCAGGGCGGGGTAGTCGAGAGTTAAATTCCCCTTCGCGGTGCGAAGGGGTGTCACGAAGTGACGGGGTAGTTGTGGAACAAGACGGGGTAGTAATAAAACAAATTTTCACTTGCACGGGTTGTGATATTTTTGCTACGATTTTTACGAAAGGGTGAAAAGTCACGGAAATCCGGCATTTTTGGCCGCTGTTGTGATATATGGGAAAGGATGTACGATGAATCGGAATAATATATTTTTATCGCTGCGCATGTTCGCATGCGGTGTGGTGTTTTTGCTGATGCCAATGGTGGCAATGGCCG
>CAJOGC010000009.1 GCA_905234185.1 uncultured Alphaproteobacteria bacterium
AATGAAATTTTATAGACCCTATTCCTGCCTGCGCAGGAATGACAAATGCAAGAATGACAAACACTACCCCGCCCTGCGGGCACCCCTTCGCACAGCGAAGGGGATTTTAACTCTCGACTACCCCGCCCTGCGGGCACCCCTTCGCACCGCGAAGGGGATTTTAACTCTCGACTACCCTGTCACTTCGTGACACCCCTTCGCACCGCGAAGGGGATTTTAACTCTCGACTACCCCGTCACTTCGTGACACCCCTTCGTGCAACGAAGGGGACTTTATTCTCTGGAATATGATTCCAGTGAGTTTAATTCCCCTTCGCCGTGCGAAGGGGTGGATTGCGGAACGGCAGTGACGCAAGACGGGGTAGTATAAACCCACCGCAATGGCGGTGGGTTTGTTTATCGATTGTGCATCACAGGCGATTAATTACCGCTTGGTTTACTGAACTTCCACCCGCGGAATATTTTCCCAGGTATCGTGGTTGCGGCACGTGGCGTGCGAATATCGCCACCATATGTGACCGAACCCGCATCGTTCGCTTCGATATCCGCCTGGCTTGCCCCAGACCAGTTAATCGTTATAATGTTCCCAATACATGCATCATTGTCCGCATGATATCCATCATCACAGTTCCAAGAACAACTGCCCGAAACATATGTCGCGTGTTCCGGCAATGCGGCACATGGTTCGCATGATACGCGATATGTACCGGATGTAGAAGTGTTTCCATTACTGTACCCCCAATCATTTTGGAAACCGGTGTTATATTCGCCCGTTCCCGTCGGACACGATGTCACAAGTTTCGTACCAGAAAAGGCCCCATACCACATGTCCATATTGTATGAACTACCCTTCTTAATCGTACTTGGGAATGCCGTTGGTGGTATATAACCGGTCATGCCCGTACACTGATAAAATGTGTTCTGAAACATACCACTTGTATTTGCCGTGTTGCGTGTGTCCACTGCACTGAACATCCTGTCCGGCAATGATGTTAATTTACTGCAAAACCTGAATGTATCATTAAACATAGCATATGTACTGGTTGATGCCGATGTGTCAATGGACGCGAACAGCCCCGCGGGAATACTGGTTAAACCACTGCAATTGGAAAATGTTCCCTGGAACATATAACTTGTATTTGTTGATGACGATGTATCAATGGAATCAAACAGTCCAGATGGAACGGATGTTATTTTACTGCAACTGTAAAATGTGTTTTTAAACATATTAGATGTATTTATTGCAGACGATGTATCAATGGAATCAAACAAACCCGACGGAATAGGACCTGTTAAACCACTACAACTTCTGAATGTTGCTTGAAACATGTAACTTGTATTTGTTGCGGATGATGTGTCAATAGAGTCAAATAACCCCGATGGAATGCTTGTTAATTTGTTGCAATAATTAAATGTGTCCTGAAACATAGAACTTGTACTTGTTGATGATGATGTGTCAATAGAGTCAAATAAACCAGATGGAATGGATGTTATGTTACTGCAACTACTAAATGTCCCGTTAAACATCTCGTTTGTATTTGTTGCGGATGATGTATCAATAGAATCAAACAACCCCGATGGAATAGATGCCAGGTTGCCACAAGCACTAAATGTCCATTTAAACATAGAACTTGTATTTGTTGATGATGATGTATCAATGGAATCAAATAACCCCGATGGAATAGATGTAAGGTCGCTGCAATTATTAAATGTTCGATAAAACATATTATTACTTGTTGTTGCGGATGATGTATCGATGGAATCAAACAATCCCGACGGAACGGATGTTATTTTAAGACAACTGTAGAATGTGTCCTGAAACATCTGGCTTGTATTTGTTGATGATGATGTATCGATGGAATCAAACAATCCCGATGGAATAGATGTTATTTTACTGCAACTACTAAATGCGCCACCAAACATACCACTTGTACTTGTTGCGGATGATGTGTTTATGCTACTGAACAATCCCGCGGGAATACTGGTTAAACCACTGCAACCGGCAAATGTGCTGTTAAACATATAACTTGTATTCGTGGCGGATGATGTATCGATTCCACTGAACAATCCCGCGGGGATACTGGTTAAATTCGTACAATTGTAAAATGTTTGGGCAAACATAGAACTTGTACTTGTGGCGGATGATGTGTCGATGCCACTAAATAATCCCGCGGGAACACTGGTTAAACTCGTGCAACCATAAAATGTCTGGTAAAACCGTGGAATGTTGCCATTTACAACCGGAAACATTGCCCCCAACGAACCATCAACCGATGCAACCTTTGACTGGGTCCCGGCACCATAAAACGATATTGGCGACTTATCGTAGTCCGACGCATATGCCGTTGCCGTGCCACCGAATCGCACCGTGTGCGCACCCGCCGTATCCCATGTACATGTATATGTGGGTGTTGCCGTGCTGACACCGCGGGTTATGGTGTTACCGGACAACGTACTATAATAACTAGATGCCGGATTCTGATTTAAAGTGCCATTGTCGCCACAATCGACATAGAATGTTCCCCCAGCCGTCATGGTCCACGATAATGTTGTTGCATCGCTTGTGGTTGTGACGCGGAACTTATCCTCGACACAGGCGCCATCTATATTCATATACCCGCTGTCACAGGTCCAATCACAACTGTTTGCAACATATGTCGCGTGTTCCGGCAATGCGGCACACTGCTCGCATGAAACCCGACCACCGTTGCTGTTTGATGCCCAATCTGATTCAAATCCGGTGATATATTGCGCTGTGCCGGGATACGATGCACACGATGTCGCAAGTTTCGTATTATAGAATGTACGGTACCACATATAACTTGATGAACTGCCCGGTTTAATCGTGCTCGGAAATGCCGTTGGTGGTATGTAACCGGATAAGTTTGGGCAGTCGGCAAATGTTTGGTAAAACATATAACTTGTATTCGTGGCGGAAGATGTGTTTACGGCACTGAATAATCCCGCGGGGATACCTGTTAACCCCTTGCAACCGGAAAATGTACTTTCAAACATAGCACTTGTATTCGTGGCGGATGATGTGTCGATACCACTGAATAATCCCGCGGGAATACTGGTCAAATTCGTGCATCCGTAAAATGTACTTTCAAACATATAACTTGTATTCGTGGCGGATGATGTATCGATACCACTGAACAATCCCGCGGGGATACTGGTTAAACCACTACAACCGTAAAATGTGCCGAGAAACCGCGGTACATTACCATTTACCACCGGAAACATTGCCCCCAACGAACCGTCAACCGATGCAACCTTGGTCCCGGCACCATAAAACGATATTGCCGCTAATGTTGTATCGTACCCCGTGGCGGTGCCACCGAATCGCACCGTGTGCACCCCGGCGGACGGCCACGAACATGTGTATGTGGTTCGCGATGTTGATGTCCGGGTTATTGTGTTGTTGGAAATAGTTGTACTACCTGCGGTCAATGTCCCACCGTCACCGCAATTAACATAGAATGTCCCAGTGGCCGACATGGTCCACGATAATGTTGTTGCATCGCTTGTGGTTGTGACGGAAAACTTTGTGGTTTCACACTGGGTCCCGTCACCCAAAACATCTATTTCGTCCGATGTGCATGCAAACGCCGTGTTTGCGAACAAAATTGCCGTCGCGCATATCGAAAATGCCCGCAATAACTTTCCAAACATCATGTGACAATTACGCATTCCTTTCCCCCCGAATCCTTTCATATGATGCAAAAACCGCCGTGACGCCCCATTGAATTACATGCGTTTTCACCGCGGAAATTTCCATCGACACAACCAGTATATAAAATGTGCCACAATCGACGCAAGCAAAAAATCATACCCACAAAAAAGTTGTAAAACCACATCCAAAAAGTCTTGAAAGTATGTTTTCATGTTGCTATGGTTCGGGTATGAAAAAGAATTTCTTGTTCACCTTTTTGTTAGTCTTGATTTCAACCGGCGCGACCGCTGAAACGGAATTTACAACGCGGGCGAAATCGGCGTTTCTTTTGGATTACGATTCGGGCGTGGAAATAGTTGCAAAAAATGCCGATGTTTTAATGCCACCGTCGTCTATGATTAAATTGATGACATTGGCCGTTTTGTTTGATGAAATCAAGGCCGGAAATCTGACACTGGACAGCAAATTGCCCGTTTCAGAAAATGCGGACTATAAAAACCCACTTTGGTATCCGGCAAGTAAAATCTGTCTTAGCGCGGGCCAGGAAATAACCGTGCGCGATGCGATTTTGGGACTTGTCGTATTATCGGGGGGCGATGCGTCCGTGGTTGTCGCGGAAAAATTGGCCGGTTCCGAAAATGCCTTTACATCGAAAATGACCGCCAAGGCGCGCGCCATCGGTATGGAACAATCGACTTTTGGAAATGCAAGCGGACTGCCCGACCCTAATAATCTGATGACATCGCGTGAATTGGCCACATTGGCAACGCATATTATTTCGGACTATCCAGACATATATCCAATGTTCGCGACAAAACGGTTCGAATTCGGTGATTATAAGTCTGATTGGTGTCGCGACTGGGGGCGCACGCATACCGTGAACTATAATAAATTATTGTTTACAATGCCGGGGGCGGACGGACTTAAAACGGGCCACACGGACAGCGGCGGATACGGTATGGTTGCCAGTTCTGTTGTTGGCGGTCGGCGATTAATCGGCGTTATCAATGGGTTTAATGGCCGTGGACATGATGCATTGGCAGCGGAAATGAAGAAATTGTTGAACTATGGTTATACAACCACAACGCACAAAGTTTTTTACAAGCCCGGCGATACGGTTGTGGAAATACCGGTCTGGTACGGACGCACGGGAACAGCAAAAGCGACGGTTGAAAAACCTTTTGCGATTACACTGCCCAAACCGGTTCCGGTGTCATCTATTCGTGTATTGGCGCGATTTAATGATCCGGCCGCTGCGCCGATCGCTGTTGGTGACAAACTGGGCGAAATTATCGCGGAACAAGACGGTCGTGTAATCGCAATCGAACCCTTGGTCGCCGCCGAAAATGTGAAAAAAGTACGATTTTTTGGCCGATTGGTGCGCAATATTTCCGTTATAATTGGGGGCAAATAATATGGCACCTAAGAAGTCATCTAAGCCGATGTATAAATACCCCGCGCCCATCGATAACGATGAACTGGTTGGACATGCGGATGTGTGGAACCGTTTCTTAGACGCGTGGAACGCACGCGATGTTCACCCGATGCACCCTGTATGGATGCTGACCGGTCCACGTGGCATTGGCAAAGCAACATTGGCATACAAAATCGCAAAAACTGTTTATGGAAATGTTGGCGATTTCTTTATCATTGATATGGCGCACAATATAGACGAACGGGGCAAGGCCAAAACCGACGGAAAAATTATTTCGGTTCATACAGTGCGCGGTGTCATCGAAAAAATGCAACTGTCATCTATGTCGGGTCGGTGGCGTGCGGTGGTTATTGATTCAGCAGATGAATTGTCGCCTGCGGCGGCAAACGCACTTTTGAAATTACTAGAAGAACCGCCGGCACAAACACTGTTCTTGCTGGTCGTCCATCAATTAACAAGCGTTTTGCCCACCGTGCGTTCGCGTGCACGGGTGGAAAAAATGCGGCCATTAACGATATCTGAACTGCGCGAATTATGCGCCAGATTTATTCCAAATGCAGAGATAAGCAACGAAACTTTGCGTTTGGCCAACGGCAGTTTTGGACGTATTGCGAATCTTGAAACACTGGGTGGCGACGCAATATTTGACGAATTAATCGCTACACTGGAAAATCAGAAATCAACGGCATCTGACTTGTTGGCTGTCGCGCGCAAGATTGCACCAGATAACGCCCTGTACGGAATTTTATTAGACGCGATTTCACATTTCGGACTGGCGGAATTATATCCGGATGCCACAATCAAAATCGCGAATATTTCACGAATTAATCTGGAACCGGAAACGGCTATATTTTCAATAATAAATGATATGAAAAAATGTTTACAGACACGCATTGCCATTTAACAGATGATTATTGTTCGGACAAAAATCTGGACGCGGTAATTGCACGCGCACGCGATAGTGGCGTCGGACGACTGATTTGTGCAACTGCGGATGCTAACGATATTTCATCCGCAATAAAAATTGCCGAAACACATGATAATGTATTTGTGACAACTGGGATTCATCCGGAATATGCCGGAATAAATCCGCAAGAATATCTGACGGATACGGTGCTGAATCATCCGCGTGTTGTGGGAATCGGTGAAATCGGGTTGGACTATCACGAACGCGACGACAACCGAGACGCACAAATTAAATTATTCACAGCCCAGTTGGAAATAGCACGTAGCACAGGACTGCCCGTGGCAATTCATACGCGGGACGCGGACGATGATACCGCGGCAATACTTACCGGTATACACGGGGTTATGCACTGTTTCACATCCGGATGGAAATTGGCATGCACAATGCTGGACCGTGGTTTTTATTTTTCTGCATCTGGTATTTTAACATTCAAAAACGCAACCGATGTTCGTGAAACTTTTGCAAAAATACCAACAAATCGCATCGTTATTGAAACAGATGCGCCCTTTTGTGCGCCGGTGCCGTATCGTGGAAAGACTTGTGAACCTTTTATGGTTATGGAAACGGCGCGTTGCCTGGCGGAAATTAAACATTTGCAAATGAACGAATTGGAAACTATACTGGAACAGAATACATTAAATCTGTATCCTAAAATAAAGCAATAAAATGACACGCAGTTTGATAAAGTTTGGCGCCGTTTCTGAAAACCGCAAAGCGCGGTTTAATTACTCTATTGATGACACAATAGAGGCCGGCATTTCATTGACCGGCGCGGAAATCAAATCTGTGCGATATGGTTTGGTCGCGATCGTTGATGGTTTTGTCCAGAAACGTGGCGATAACCTTTTCCTTGCCGGGGTTGAAATTCAGAAATTACCGACCGCGGCACGCATCGTGAACTTTGACGAACGTCGCCCGCGTCAGTTGTTGCTGCATCGGTCACAAATCAACCGCATGATTGGACAATTGCAAGACAAAGGCGCAACAATCGTGCCGTTAAAGTTATATTTCAATAATCGCGGAAAATTAAAGGTTTTATTGGGAATCGGCCATGGTAAGCAACGCGCCGACAAACGCGAAACAATAAAGGCCCGCGAATGGGAACGCAACAAATCGCGTATAATGAAGGGTAAATAAGTTATAAAAAAAAACCACCGCAAATGCGGTGGTTTTTTGGTTCTTCTCCCCGTCTATTAACGAGAATAGAATTCGACAACCAATTCTGGGAACATTTGAACCGGATATGGAACATCTGCAAAAGATGGAACACGCACAAATGTCGCAGTGAAGTTCGCACTGTCCACATTGATATAGTCCGGTGTTTCACGATCGCCCGCTTCCAATGCCAATACGACCAACGGCATTTGTTTTGCTTTTTCGCTGACCGTTATAACATCACCTGGTTTAACCTGGTACGAAGCGATTTTAACGCGTTTACCGTTAACATAAATGTGACCATGGCTGACCAACTGACGGGACGAGAAAACGGTCGGTGCCAATTTAGAACGATATACAACCGCATCCAAACGACGTTCCAACAACCCAATCAAATTATCCGGGGTATCGCCACGCATATTGTCCGCTTCGGCATAGTATGCATGGAACTTCTTTTCGCCAATATTGCCATAATAACCCTTTAATGTCTGTTTTGCGCGCATCTGCTTGGCATAATCAGACGAATTACCACCACGTGCGGTTGGACCATGCTGGCCCGGTTTATATTTACGTTTGTTAAACGGCGATTTCGCCTGGCCCCACAGGTTGACACCAAGTGCACGGCCAATTTTCAATTTGCGCGTATTACGTTTTGCGCCTTGTCTTGCCATAATTTTATCCTTTTTTTTGGTTTTTCGGTGCCGGATATCTGACAGAATCCTTATCATACATGGGACCAAAAGACACCACGACTTAATCAGTTCTGGTTATCCAGCGAACGCAGTTTATACTGATTTTGTTGGAAATGCAAGGGAAATCTGCGATTTTACTAAAATTTCACGCGCGGTGCCGCACGTTCGGATTTGTCTGCTTCGAACAATTTTTCCTGCGTAATTCCGAACATGCGCGCAACGATGTTTGATGGGAACTGTTCCACCGCGTTGTTAAGTCCCATTACAACCGTGTTATAGAACTGGCGTGCGGCTTGGATTTTAGTTTCCGTATCGCCCAGTTCGCGTTGTAATTCAAGGAAGTTTTCATTTGCTTTCAGGTTCGGATAATTTTCCGCCAATGCAAAAATATTCTTTAATGCGCCCGACAATGCATTTTCCGCCACACCGCGCGAATCAACCCCATGCGCCGACATCGCCGAATTACGCGCCGAGATTACCGCATTTAATGTCTCTTTTTCGTGCTTTGCCGCACCGGACACCGTTTCCATCAAATTAGGAATTAAATCATAACGACGTTTTAATTGTGTGTCGATTGTCGCCCATGCTTCGCGCACCTGGTTCCGGCGCGCAACCAAACCGTTATAAACACCAACAAAATACAGTAAAACCACCGCAACAATCGCAATTGCTGTCCACATAGTAAATCCTTTTATTAAAAATTATTCATCAATTTCTTTCATTATGACTTCTTCAATTTCTTTCATGATTTTGATCATTATTTCCCCCTTTTGAGTCATTTAAATTATAGTAAATTCACAAAATATTTTCAATTGAAAACGCCCCGATGGGGCGTTTAATTATTTTTTCCAAAATGCAAATCCGTGGCGCGTTGTTTTTTCTTCGCGTTGTTTGCGTTCCTGGGCGGCGCGACGACGTTCCGCGCGACGCTCGTGAAACAAGCGCGCAGACTCTTCGTCCCGCTGAACTAATTTCAATGTTGTGACCGACAATTTGCCGTTACGGGGTTCTTCTTCGAATTCAACGATATCATTTTCATTCAAAAACCTAATACCAGCTTCTTTTAACGCACTTGAATGAACAAATACATCATCTGTATTTCCGTCTTCGTTTGGAGTGTCCGGGGCAATAAAGCCGAAACACTTCTTGCCGTTATACCATTTTACTTTTCCTTTCCGCATATCTAAGTCCTTTGCTATGCTTGTTATGGTTCTGGTACTATCCACGAACCTGAACACATTGTGGCGCAATATTAAATCTATTACAAGCAAAAAAGAAATGGCACACGATGATTTTTTTCCGGCACTACTGTTTATAATACCGCTGGACTTCTTTCATCACGAAATTAAATAATTTACCAGCGGTCGTGTCAGACGGCGCAGACCATGCGGACTTACGGTAAGGCATTGCCGCAACCAAAATAAACCGCGCCATGAAATGAAAGATTTCACTCATCTGGGTCTGGGTCAGTTTTGCCGGCGATGTCGTAAGATGAAACACCTCGTTTTCAATAGCGTTATCCAATTTATCCGTTATGATGTCCAGCATCTTTTGTGGATAATAAAGTGTACAATTTTTTGGGAACCCTTCGAACAGCGACATACCCAAACCACGCCCATATAAAATATTCCACCCAACACGATCGAATAAATCTTCGACACAATCGCAAATCATAAGATTGTATTGTTTAATACCGTCTTCCATATAGTCTGCTAATTTACGTTCGATGTTATCGGTGGCCCGGGTCTTGCTGCTACGCGCGCGCTCGTATTGTATATGGGTCATGCGTTCGAATTCGAAAAATGTTCGGACTTGGCATATAATTTCCATTGGGACAATGTGCGACGAATCCGGCCCAATGTTCAGAATTATTTTGGCATCACGATAATTACGCGGGTTATCCATATCATAGAACTTGTCCCGCATAGAAATTATACGATCTGGCATTGTTTCACGAATACGTTCGATAAATGTTCGTGCCTGGGGCACCAAATCGAACAAGCATTTTACGCGCCATACATCCTGAAGCCGCAAATGAGGCTTTCTTATCTTGTCCAGTTCACGAACCAATTCCACGGCAATTTGTTCGTGGCCGCGCCCTATGATACGCAATACCGTTTCAGATGCAGCGGTGATAAATTTGCCCGAAAATTCTTCACGAATCTTTTCAGCAATTGCGTGGCCGGATGCCGCGCGTTCATGTTCAGAAATAACCCTTTCCGCGGTTGTGGCAACTTCGCCCACAAATTCTGTATAATATTTCCCCGTAATTTTATCCAAGGCACGTGATGTTTTCTTTTGTGCAGCAACAATAACCGTCACGATTGATGACACCGACAGGTCTATTTTGTGTCCCGCGCTGGTTGTAAAAAACTGATTACGCATAGGGTCCATGTCCAAACGATGCTGGACCAGATATGGCGACAACGGATTAATATCAGAAATTTTTATTTTTTCATCCACACCACAGTCGTTATCGTAATCATATCGCACGACGGGTGCCTTTGGCGCGCCAAAGCATTTACCTAAAACATGAAACACTTCGCGAAACCATAACATACCCTCAGAATAAAGTGTTCGCAAATATTCGGCCGCTTCATCATTTATGCGATGTTCGTCCAACGCCCTATTAATGTCTTCAAGGTTTTTACGATCGTGGTCCGCGGTCATATCTGCCGCTAATGTATCGGGTCTTGCAATCATTTTTTACCCTATTTCATCATTGGGAACAATATTACATCACGCAGTGTTGGTTGATCAAATATGATACTGGCCAAACGATCAACCCCCAGCCCCACACCAGAAATTGGTGGGAAACCGTGTTCCATTGCGCGAACAAAATCGTTGTCGGGATTAAACGCTTCTTCGTCACCATTGGCGATATTTTTCGCCTGGTCTTCGAATGCCTTTAATTGCTGAATTGGGTTCACCAATTCTGAATATCCCTTGCACAACTCGGCACCACACACCAACAATTGGTACATATCCAGACACCGATCATCCGCATCACTGTGACGCGCCAATGGTACCATATATGTCGGATAATTGTACAGGAATGTTGGCTTAATAATACTGTCACGAATCTTGCGCTTATAAACCCAATCAACCAATGTAGGAATCGATTTCAAATCCTCTAAATCATCGGCCGGGAACATTTTAGAATCAACCAGGCGCTTTTTCAACGCATCAACATCATCAAAATCCAAAATATTGCACCCGAACAATTCGTTCATTTTCGCGGTGTAATCCATCATATCATACTTTGAAAAATCCAATTCGGTGCCTTGGTACGAAATCTGTAATGTGCCACGCATTGTCTTAATCAAGTGCTGGATCAAACGCCATGTAAAATCGATGTTCTTTTTATAATCCCAGTATGCGGCATACCATTCAACCATTGTGAATTCTTGCAGATGCATGGCATCCATACCTTCGTTACGAAAATCCTTGGCCACTTCAAACACACGGTCAAACCCGGCACCAATCGCCATTTTAAGGAACAATTCCGGGGAAATGCGCAACTGGAAATCGACATCCAAAGCGTTATGGTGTGTGGTAAATGGTTTTGCCGCCGCACCCGACGCAACATTTTGTAAAACCGGTGTTTCTATTTCCAAAAATCCGTTATCAACCATAAATTTCCGCCATTCCTGGGTCATTTTAAAACGCCCCAACAACACCGTGCGCGATTCAGGATTTGAAATAACATCCAAATAACGTTGGCGATAGCGTGCCTCTGTATCCGTTAAGCCATGAAACTTTTCCGGCAACGGACGCAAGGCTTTTGCCAGAATATCATAATGAGACACTTTTACGGTTAATTCCCCCGCGGTTGTATGATATAATTCACCAGTAATACCAATAAAATCGCCCATATCGACATTGGATTTCATGAACTTATAGTCTTCCTCGCCTATTTCTTCACGCGACATGGAAAATTGAATTTCGCCCTCGATATCATAAATGCGACCGAACATTAATTTGCCCAGCCAGCGCAATGCCGTAACACGACCACACAATTTAACCGCACTGCCATCTGGCAATTCGCGAGCCTCGGCAATTTTGTGTGAACGGTCAAATGTATCTTTCCATGTGACACCATCACGGGCGCGAATATTTTCCGCCTTTTGCAAACGGGCTTCTAATTCATTTGTAGATATTGTCGTGTTTTCTGCCATTTTTTGTTCCCTTTATGAACGATTTAATGAAAAACGGACGCACAAAATGTGCGTCCGCCGTATTACATTGGTCGCACAGTTTAATTAAAAATGCGTTTAATCAATTTCATTGTGTCGTGACCTTTTCAACCTTTGGTGTGGGCAAAGTACTTCGGCAATTTCATTGCCTCGCCTCGCAACCCTTCGGGTTCTCGCCCCTTTGCGAAGCAATACTTTCCATACACCCAAAACTTTGGTGCGAGCAAAGGGGCTCGAACCCTCGACCTCAACCTTGGCAAGGTTGCGCTCTAGCCAACTGAGCTACGCTCGCACTGCGTGGGGTATTCTGACATAACTTTTTTCACTTTGCAAGTGTTTTTTATAAAAAAGAACCGCCACACTGGCGGCCCATTTTATATTATCCTATAACCATTTCCACGGTTGCAGAACCTTTAACAGGCTTACCGCCGTGCGTTTATCCGCAAAAGTGTGGCCACAACGCGGGCATACAATAAACGGCGCGACCAGTCCCCGAACATATTTCCGTACGGTCAACCATATGTACAGCCCCAATGCCCATCCGGCAATCAAATATGCCCATAAGACATAGCCAAAGTATTTATTCACCGTCTTGATAATTGTATTTACAAAACCCAAATCTGACTTTACCAGTTCCGCATAAATCGCCCGCGCGGTTGGCCACGATGACGGGTTCCATGGGTAAACGTGCTTGATATCATATTTCGTAAACAACATTGCGACTGCGGGATCAACATTGTTTTTAATTGCTTCGTCAATAACCTTATCAACTTCGGCAGTTGCGACCTTGGTTAATTCTTTTTCAACGCCCGCCAATTTTTGATTCACCAACGCGGCGGCGTCATCGACCTTGGCAATCGCCTTATCTGCCTTGCCGATAGTATTATCAACCTTGTCCATGGCTTTATCCACACCAGATGTTTTGACGCCGAACTTGCCCGCCAAATTCCCCAGCGCACGAACCCCAGATGTTGTATTCTTGGCCTTGTCTGTTGCATCGGTTGCCTTGGCCGTTTGTTCAGTCACTTTGTCAACTTGGGTTTCGGCCATTTTGACCTTATCTATGACCTGGCCAATTGGTTTTTCAAGGTTTATAGATTTTTTTATTCCTTGCAACATCTTGTCATATTGATCGGCAATGTTGCGTTGCAAATCATAGAATATCGCGACAACGGTCGATTGCTTAATAGAATTAGCATACTTGTATTTTATGTGTAATGGAAACCATATAACCAGCGCAATCCATATAACCGAAAATATTGCAAATATTGTTTTAACACGCGTCACAAAAGATTTCTTTTTCGCGACCGTTTTTGCACCACCCATATCAATTACTTCCACTTCTTTCTTTTTAGGCATCATGTCCCCCTTTTGATGTGCGTATAGTATTAAATTTGGCGCATAGATTTCAAGTGTTTTTATTTTTCGCGCGCATTAAATTTGTTTATCGCATCTTTCAATATCGCAAAATTCTCTATCTGGGCATGCACCTGGGCCATTTTAGACACTGTGTCGTGATAAATACTTGCAGATTCTGCATCATCAAATGTGGCAATTTCTGTATGCGGGTCCAGATGCACCGTACCCCGGCCGGCCGGTAAAAACAGCGATGCGATAAAGAACAAATCATCATCTTCGCCGGTGACATCTTTCGTTGCCAGATAAAATCTGGATTCATCAGTCAAAACAAATCTTGGTTTTTTTATTGTTGTGCTGGGTTTATCTTTTTTCATTGTTTATTCCCCTGTATAGTTTTTAATAAAATCCGCCTTGAACTGCGCAAAGGTCCCGTTTTCAATCGAACTGCGAATATCACGCATTAAATCCTGGTAAAACCACAGATTATGCTGGGTCAACAACATTGCCCCCAATATTTCATTGCATTTTACCAAGTGGTGAATATATGCACGACTTAATTTACATGCCGGACAACCACATTTATCGTCCAATGGTGCCGTATCCGTTCGGAATTTTGCGTTTTTCATATTCATTGTGCCATGCCTTGTAAATGCCTGGGCGGTGCGACCGGCACGCGTGGGCATAACACAATCAAACATATCAACACCGCGTTCAACTGCACCCAAAATATCAAGCGGTGTTCCAACACCCATTAAATAGCGGGGCTTGTCCGTCGGCAAATGTGGTGTGACCGTCGCAATCATATCGAACATTGTTTCTTGGGGTTCACCAACCGCCAAACCACCGATTGCATATCCATCAAATCCGATTTCGGTCAATTGTTTCGCCGACTTTTCACGCAGATCTGGGTAATCTGCCCCCTGGACAATACCAAAAATACCGTACCCATCACGATTGATGAATGCATCCTTACTACGCTTTGCCCAACGCGTCACCATATCGACATTTTTTTCCGCCCGGTCTCGCGTTGTCGGTAAATGTAAACATTCGTCTAAAACCATTGTGATATTAGAATCAAGTTGATGCTGAATATGAACGGAATCTTCGGGGCGCAAAAAGTGTTTTACACCACCATCAATGTGCGATGTGAATTCAACACCCTCTTCTTTCATTTTAACCAAATTAGACAACGACATGACCTGGAATCCACCTGAATCAGTTAAAATTGGACCATGCCAACCGCCGAATTTATGCAACCCGCCCATCTGTTCCACCAAATCACCACCCGGGCGCATCATCAAATGATAGGTATTGCCTAAAATAACTTGGGTTCCGGTATCGCGCACCATGTCCATGGTCAATGCTTTAACCGTTGCCGCGGTCCCAACCGCCATAAATGCCGGTGTTTCAAAATCCCCGTGCGCTGTATGAACGCGCCCACGACGCGCAGTTCCATCCGTTGCAATTAAATCAAATTTTAATGACATTTATGAATCCTTTCTGAATAATAAACAACAATCGCCATACGAAAAGAACCGATATTTTTCCGCAACTGCATGTGCATACGCATTCTTCATTTCATCCAATCCAGCGAATGCTGACACCAACATAAACAATGTTGATTTCGGCAAATGAAAGTTCGTAAGCAACACATCCACCGCACCAAATTTATATCCCGGTGTAATAAATATATCGGTCGTGCAACAAATTGGCATAATTCTTTTACATTGCTTATCCACAGGCAACTTACGGTTTTCTATTGCCGCAGTCTCCAGTGTCCGCATAGATGTTGTTCCAACCGCAATAACGCGTTTCGCGTTGTTGATAATGTCTGCCTGTTCTGGTGTTATACAACACCATTCGCTATGCATTTTATGCTGGGATAAATCTTCGGTTTTAACCGGCATCCAAGTTCCCGCACCGACATGCAATGTAATCTTTACAATTTTCGCGCCACGCGATTCAATTTCATGCATTAATTCATTGGTAAAATGCAAACCCGCCGTCGGCGCAGCCATTGAACCAACCGGTTCCGCATAGACCGTTTGATAACGTTCACGGTCACTTAACTCTTCTTCGCGCTTCATATATGGTGGCAACGGCATTTTGCCGACAGCATTCAGAACATCAAACACGTTGTCACAATGGAATGTTATTTTTAAACCACTTTCATCATCATGGGCAACTATTTCTATTTTTGTTCCATCATCCAATGTCAAAGTATCACCAATGGCGATTTTATTAAACTTTTTGCACAAACCCCACCAAGTTTTATGGTCGTCCGTTGCGGTGTGTAATGTTATTTCGTGAATATTCCCAGATTTGTCCGTTGCATTAAACCGCGCCGGAATAACGCGCGAATTATTAAACACAACGACATCGCCAGGTTGCAGATATTCCACAAAGTCGCGAATATGTTTGTCGAAAACATTATTGCCATCAACCACCAACATACGCGACGCATCGCGCCGTTCCAATGGATGTGATGCGATTAATTCCGTTGGTAAATCAAAATCAAAGTCGGATGTATGCAACATTATTTCTGGTATTCCCTTAGCGATTTTACAATTCTTATAATATCGCGCTCGCGCACACCGTTTATATCACGAATACGATGTGTTTTATTAACTTTTATGTATCTGCTGTGACTTGGGTTATAGAAAGCAACAGTATCGCCCGGCAATGCAAATATAAAAGGTTCAATATACGATGAATCCGCAAAAAACAACTTTCTGTCGGCCTCGAATATTCCACTTGGTCCCACGAACATTGGTTTCCTTGCGGAATTATTGCATGGCAAAAGGTTCACATACAATGCATTTTCTTCGGGCAACCCTTGGCGATCAATAACGACACCGCGTTCGACACCGCATGCCGGCGCACAGATTGTCGAAGCAATTGCAATTTTTGTTAATATTTTCGTTTTCATTTTTCCCTTTACTTAAACTCTAGCCCTTGGTCGGTGTAATTTTCCGCCACATTTTCCCAGTTGGGTTCAACACGCACAAATAAATGCAGACGCGCATTTACGCCCCATTGGTCTTGGATATCATGACGCGCGGCCGTTCCAATCTGTTTCAATTGCGCCCCACCCCGTCCGATTACAATCTTTTTATGCGCATCGCTTTGCACAACAATTTTTTGATATATTTCCAAAACGCCATCGTCCGCGGTTTCGACTTTCTCGGTCACGACATTTATATGGTACGGTAATTCGGCATGAACATATTTATAAATCTTTTCGCGGGTCAATTCCGACAAATACAGCAAATCCGGAACATCAGTTGCATCATGCGCATCAAACAAATATGGGGATTCGGGCATAGCGGTGGCCAGCGCATCTAGCATTTGTTTAATTCCGTCATTTTTCAGCGCAGAAATCATAAATATTTCGCGAAAATCAGCCATCTTTGACAGTTCATCAACAATCGGCAATAAATCCGGCTTTTTAATTGCATCAACCTTGTTCAGTGCAACAAACAGGTTTTTGTGTTCGCGCACCCGCGCCACCAATTCATGAATTGTTTCCGTAATGCCGTGCGTTGCATCAACCAACAATAATATTGCATCAGCATCCGCTGTTGCGTCCATTGCGGCACCAACCATTGCGTGATCCAATCTGCGCTTTGGCTTGAAAACCCCGGGGGTATCAACAAATATCAACTGGCGCGTCCCCATCATTTTAACGGCACGCAGGCGCGTTCGCGTTGTCTGCACCTTGTGCGACACGATTGACACCTTGCGCCCCATGATTTGATTAATAAGGGTGCTTTTGCCCGCGTTTGTTGGGCCAACTATCGCAATAAATCCAGCATATGTCTTTGCCATACCCGCACAATAGCACACTATTTTGGAAAATCAACAAAAGCCTTGGATAAAACGCATAAATATTGTATTATTGTTAAGAAAAGCAAAGGATCGAACAATGCAAAATACTTTTACGAAAAAATGGAACTATCGGTTTATGGAAATCGCGCTGCATGTTTCCACATGGTCCAAAGATACCAGTACCAAGGTCGGATGTATCATCGTTGGTCCCGACAAAGAAATTCGTTCCCAGGGGTATAACGGTTTTCCACGCGGTGTTGACGACACAAAACCAATTCGCCAGACGCGCCCAACAAAATATTCTTTTTATGAACACGCTGAACGGAACGCGGTATACAACGCATGCTTGTTTGGCGCGTCGTTAAAGGGCTGTACATTGTATGTGACAACGCCACCGTGTGCCGATTGCGCGCGCGCCATTATTCAATCGGGAATAAAACGGGTCTATTATTTGGAACCGGCGGCAAACGCAACGAAGATTACAGACAAGTGCAATTGGCGCGAAACTGTTAAAATATCGTTCCAGATGTTCAAGGAAGCCGGGGTCAAGGCAATTAAACTGGATCGCAATATTGTAAATAAAGAAATTCTTGAAAAAATCCGAACCGTGGCTTAAAAGCAATGTAAAAAACCGCCCGATTGGGCGGTTTTTATTTCAACTTTTTTGTCCATTCGTCATCTGGGAAATTCTTTCGCAACATTTCGGCATAACCCGCCGCCTGCGCCGGCAAACCAATCGCGGTATAGCATTCGGTTAAACGGAACAATGCTTCGGGCGTCATCACGGTTTCTTGGGCATCCGTGATAATCGATTGAAAACGCGTAATCGCACTGGGCCAATTCTGTGCCACCATATCATTACGCGCCGCGTACATGATTTTGCCCGCAATATAGTTTTTAAGAATAACTATTTTGTTTTTCGCGTTTTCTGCATATTCTGTTCCCGGGAAACGATCGACCAGTTGTTGAAACTGATTCAACGCATAGACCGACATTCCGGGTTCACGGCGAACATCGCTGACCTGGCGATAATAACACATTCCGCGCAGATACAACACATACGGCACATCCGCGTGTCCCGGATGAAAACGCATGAATCGGTCGGTGACCATTAATGCCCCGGCAAAATCATCATTCATATAGTGCGAATACGCCGCCATAATCAGCGCGTCCGCGGCCCACGGACTGGTTGGATATTGCGTTTCCACCAATGTGAATTTTTCGACGGCTTTGTCATAATTCTTTTTATTGAATGCGGTGTACGCCTCGTCATAAATCTCTGCTAATGGTTGTTCGGGAACAATTTTTTTGTCCGACGAGCATCCCGCAAGCACCCCAAGCACGCAAAACGCCAAAATTAATTTTTTCATTTGTTTGATTCCTGTCTTGATTTTATGTTTCGATGGCTAGTATAATAAAAGTTATGAAGTTAGGCAAACATATTTTCGGGGTTGGTGCCATGACCGGCATCAGTCGTATTTTCGGGTTCATTCGCGACATGTTGATTGCGCGCGTATTGGGCGCGGGTCGCTTGTCGGACATATTTTTGGCGGCATTTAAATTGCCAAACCTGTTTCGTGATTTATTAGGCGAAGGCGCACTGTCCGCAATATTTATTCCTATGTACACGGATTCCAAAAAAGATGAAAGTTTTGCCAAGAATGTGTTTTCATGGTTAATGATTGTCCTTTTGGGCATAACCATTGTATTCGAAATATTTATGCCTGTGGTTATTTGGATGCTGGCACCGGGTTTTGATGCGGACCCCGGAAAGATGCAATTAACCGTGGCCATTTCACGCATTATGTTTGTATATGTAATATTTGTGTGTGGCGCGGCGTTTTTGTCGGCGGTTTTGAATGCATTTTCACGGTTTTTATTGGCGGCATTTATGCCGGTATTGCTTAACATTATGCTGATTGGTGCGTTATTGGTTGCGATGTATGTGGGTGCCGGACAAACCGCGCTGTTCATTATGGCCGGGACGGTCGTATTGTCCGGTATATTACAGTTTGGTATTTTATGGACGCGGGTCCGGCGGCGGCATTTTGGACTGCGACTGGTTGTGCCAAAATGGACACCCCAGATTAAAAGCATGTTTGGTCGTTTTGGTATTAGTATTGTTGGCAGTGGATTTTACCAAATTACAATTATACTTGGCACACTGGTCGCCAGTTTCCAAAGTGGCGCGGTATCGTGGCTGTATTATTCCGATCGCATTGTGCAATTGCCATTCGCGATGATTGGTTTGGCGGCCGGAACCGTTTTGATGTCGTCTATATCTAATGCACTGGCGGACGATAATATGCGCAGTGTTTATATTCAGCAAAATTCATCTATGCGGCGCGGATTGATGTTGATTATGCCGTGTTTGGTCGGACTGTTCGTGTTGGCAGAGCCGATTATTAAATATTTGTTTCAATATGGTGCATGGACCGCGGCGTCGACACACGCTGTTGCAATCGCAATCATGATTCAAGTATTTGTTTTACCGGCAATGTTTGTTAGTCAAATTTACAGCAAAACACTTTACGCGACCCAGGATGTGAAAACGCCCGTCCGGACCAGTATGATTTCGTTGGGTGCCGCATCAGTTATGTACCTTGGGCTGTTCCGATTTGTTGGATACTTGGCCATTCCGATTGGCATTGTGGCCAGTGGCTATCTGAAAAATTATTTACTGGGGCGCGCGTGTCGAATTCGTGGTTTATGGAAAACAGATGGCCGCACAATCCGTGCGATTGTCGCGTTTTCTGTTCTGGCAACCGCACTGGGGGTTGGGCTGTGGTTCATACCGATTACATCTGTTTGGCGGTTGGGTGTGGCGATTTGTTTGTATGGGATTATATACCTGCCCGTTGCGTATCTCATAGACAAAAAAATAAAGTAATAAAATAAGGTTGAAACTAGATTCCTTATGTGATACAATATGTGTCATAAGAATGTAAGGAGTCCCATATGAGAAAACTAGTTTCATTGGCGGCTTTGGCCGCAATATTGGCCGGATGCACAACCGGCAACCAAAATCCGGCATCGTACGGATCTGATGGTTTTGGCGAAGAAACTTTGGTCGCCGAATCGTCTGAACAATCATTAAATAACGCCTATTTGATGGCACCGGCACCAAGATATTACATCGGCAACGCGTACAAGGTCGAAGATGTACAATACATCCCCGCCGAAGATTTCACGTATAATCAAACCGGTGTTGCGGGAATTGTCCCAACCGAATTAAACGGCACAAAAACCAGCAATGGCGAAACATTCGATATCAATCAGATGGCCGCGACAAGCAAAACTCTGCCATTACCAACAATCGCACGGGTGACCAATTTAGACAACGGCCAGTCCGTCATTGTTCGTGTAAATAATCGTGGTCCATTTGTTAATACACGCATTATGGATTTGTCGCCGGCGGCCGCGGCACGCATTGGCATTAATGGCACAGCCAAGGTCCAGATTCAGGTTTTGAGCGACGAATCGATTGCACTTAAAAACGCAACACTTGGCACAGTCGTCGCAGAACCTGTGGCGGAAGTGGCTGTTGCCGAAGTGGCCCAACCAGCACCAGTTGCAACAACCGGTGATTACAGTGTCCAGGTTGCTGCGTTCTATGCCGAAGACAGTGCAAACGCATTGGCATCGCGTATGCGTGCATATGGTGACGCCACCGTCGTCCACGAAGGCGATATGTACAAAGTTCGTATCGAAAACCTGGATGCACCAAAGGCACGCGCCGTTATCGACGCATTGCGGTCTAGTGAAGGTATGGCCCCGGGACTGTTGAAAAATGGTCGTTGGGTTAATGCGGACAGTATTTAATTCGCGCACATCACTTACATTCAACAATCGCCCCAGGGTTGGGGCGATTTATTATTATTGAAATGCAAAATATATCCTGTATTATGAAAACATGAAACAACTATCTGAGAACGATATTTCGGAAATGATTGGGGCAGAATATGTCCCAGATGATAACGCGACAAAACGCGCTGTGCGTGGCGAATTACACTTATCCCAACGCATCCCTATGCCGGTTGAACCAACACCCGAACATTTGGTTATCGATTTACACAATAAAACCATTGAACAAGCCTGGTCTGAAATAATGTCCGTGGCAACATCTGGGGCACGCAGTGCAAATATTATTACCGGAGCCAGTGGTGTTTTACACGAACTTTTCCCACAATGGGCATGCGAAAGCATTTTGACACCATATATTATCGATTTTCGACCGATAAACAACGGCTCGTTTTTTGTAAGATTTCACAGAAAAAAATAACTATTTTATTTCGCATGGCAAAGTTTCTGGTGGGATTTCGCCGGACGATTCCCCACAGAAATTTTCCGATTTATGCAAACAAGACTTAATATTTTGATTTCTGAAACTGTAATTTGTATTAAGACGATTATATTTCCACAACGGATCAATAATATCTTTGTCCCAGTTGAATGCCCTGTTTGGCTGGGTATAAAAAATTCTGTAATCCAGGTGCGGGCCCGTTGAATTGCCGGTATTGCCACTTTTTCCGATAAGTTGTCCGGCAAAGACACGATCGCCAACCTTTACAATATTATTATCGCTAAGGTGAAAATACGCCGTTCTAAAATTACCGTTATCGTGTTTTAATAAAACATATTTTCCCCCGCCGGAATTTCCCTGGTTGCGAATACGATCAACCGTCCCATTTGCCGTTGCATACACGGGCGTTCCAACCGGCACAGCAATATCTATGCCTTTGTGCCAATCGGTTGCCCCGGGTGTCGGGCTGTTTCGGGGGCCAAAATCCGAAGTAATTATTATATTCGTATCAATCGGCGAATTCCACGGAACATCAGTATCCGAAACCACGCGATACACGTGGCAATTTTGTGTTTCATTGGGCAAAGTCGGTATCACCGGTTGCCGGTCGGGGCGCCTGTTTGGTGATATCGTCGCCCCCGGCGTTTCTGGGGAATCATTCACCGATTGTTCTGGTTGGTTATTTTGCCGTAAATTTGGGTGCGAAGCCAGATATGCCCCCATTGCGTCATTTGCAAGTTCGGTATTGCGACGGATTGTTTCTGTTTCTTTTTCTATCGTAATACCAGGATATGCACAACCCGAAATACAATGACCATCCTTTTGGTCATAAACCGGATTGAAATTAATATAATCGTCCGCCAATGTTTCCATGCGCGTTATAAACGGTAAATCGTTGAAAGTTTTTGGGAACGAGGCGACCTTTAACAAACTTTCCCCATTGGCAGAAATAAGTCCGCCGAAACAGCCGATTCCAACAATAAAACAAACTGTCTTTTTCATATCGGAAAAATTATATCACATTTTATAATATTTTTCATGACTTTATTTACTAATTGTTTAATAATAACCCCAGAAAGGTTCTTGCATGCCGAAAACAAAGACTGTTTATGATCATATTCACCAAAACAATATTAAAACGGCGATACTGGTTGCACTGTTTCCGTTGATATTTATAGCATTGGTGTTTTTGTTTACTTGGTGTGTTGTGCCCTTAAATGACGCAATTAGTACCACAATTCATGTGGCAATCCCGACATTTATTGCGTGTTTAGTATGGATGGTAATTTCATGGGCATTCGGTGACGCAATGATGTTGTCCGCCGTTGGCGCGCACGAGATACATGAAAATGCCCCCGCATATCGTACCGTATTTCGTGCCGTTGAAAATGTTTCGATTGCCGCTGGGTTGCCGTGTCCGCGCGTCTATATTATTGACGACAATTCACTAAATGCATTCGCAACGGGGCGCGGACCGCGCGATGCCTCAATCGCCCTGACCCGCGGGCTCATAAATAAGTTAGACAGACCAGAACTAGAAGGTGTCATCGCCCATGAATGCGCACATATCGGCAACCGAGACATCCGCCTGGACATGCTGATTATTACTGGCGTTGGCGTGACCGCATTTGTTGCCGATTTGATTTATCGGGTTGCGATTTTTGGTGGCGGGCACCGCGACAACGACGACAACAAATCAACCGCGGTATTATTAATGGTTTGGTTGGCATTTATGGTTTTCAACATTGTTATCACCCCGCTGTTGCGGTTGGCGGTGTCACGCAATCGCGAATATGCCGCCGATGCAACGGGCGCCCTTATTACACGTAATCCGATTGGATTGGCCGACGCATTAAGAAAAATAAGCGGTGCGTCCCACACAAAATCACTGGGCAACATGAAATCTGTGGCATTCGCATGCATTGCCGAACCCGGTGCGGTTGGATTTATAGGCGATATGTTTTCAACACACCCTTCAACGGAAAAGCGCATCGCTCGATTGGAATCTATGGTGTAAAAAATGAAAAAATGCTTGATATTTACAATATTGACGGTTTGTACGATTGCGCCCGCCCACGCGTTGACGCCCTATTTTTCAACGGGTATTACCAGTGGGATTCAGAATCGTGGCAACCACGCATCAACGGCGTATAACACAATGTGGACACTGACTGCCGGTGTCCGGTACGGATTAACGGATCATACCTCTATGCGCAATGAATTCGAATATGGAAAATCGGATTATACTTTCAAGGATACCATTGGCGGCATTAATTATGAATACGACACTAAATCAAGTGTCTATATGGGCAATATCATTGCGGAATTCCGACCACACGGGTTTAATTCGAATATATATGCGGGGCTAAGCGCCGGCACCACCGATTATGAAATGACCATGAAACGACCGTACGCCGCACCATCGGAAAAGCACAATGTATTTACATACGGCGCAATGGCGGGGGTCAGTCTGAATATTATTTCGGGAATATATATAGATTTAGGTTTACGCTATTTAACAACCAGCGAAGCCAAATCCAACGGCAACCTGGTCACTAACGCCGGCATACATCTTGGGTTTTAATAATTTTTCTTGCAATCGGGATATTTTGATATAGAATATATGACCGTTGCGCCCATGGCTCAATTGGATAGAGCATTTGACTACGGATCAAAAGGTTGAGGGTTCGAATCCTTCTGGGCGCGCCAGAATAAAAATAAAACACGGTGTAAACCGTGTTTTATTTTTATCGTCACCCCCAGGTATGCGAACCCGACAAAGTTGCGAAGCAACGCAGGGATCGAAACCAAGTAGATTTTGCAAACGAAGTGCAGCGAAATCGTCACAGGTTGCGCGTAGCCGGCACATAGTGCCGTGCGAGCGAATCCGAAATACAAACTAAAAGGAAACCGAAATGAACAAAATCCAACATGCCGTACTGTTTGCGACGGAAAAGCACAAAAACCAACTTTGCTGGAACAGTATCATGAATTAGCAAAAAAATTGGGCAACGAAAAAATCAGTGCACGCAACGCCAATAAAATCGTGGAACAAATGAAAGAAATAAAGTCGAAATTTACAGAACGCGATTGGAACAATCTGATTAAATCATCACCGGTATTTATGCGTCCAATGATAAATGAACAACGGAAAAAGCATTTACAGAAATAAAAACTTTTATTTACCACCATTAAGTTATACAATTACACATTATGTGGCGGGCGTTATTGTTTTCTTTACTGGTGGCGGGATGCGTGGGAATTGGCGCACGCGATGATATGACTATCATCGAACCAACGGCCCCATCGCTCTATTCCGTTGCAACAATTCAGAAAATAACCGACCCAACCGCCTCGGTGCATATTTATATCGAAGGCGACGGGCGCGCTTTTGATACCCGTGGGCGCGCAACGGGAAACCCAACACCCACATCCAGATTTATGCGTGATATGGCGGTGGCGGATAGTTCGCCAAATGTCGCCTATGTCGCGCGACCATGTCAATTCGTTATGGATGAAAAGTGCAATGTCACCAATTGGACCGACGGGCGATTTTCACGCACAATGGTCGATTCAATGGCGAACGCAATAAAAACGATTGCGGGAACGCGTCCGGTTATATTGATTGGGTATTCCGGTGGCGCGATGATTTCTGGTCTGATTATACAAAATCATCGTGAAATCGATGTTAAACAATGGATCACCATCGCCGGCGTGTTGAATCATAGCGACTGGACACAATATTTTGGTGACACACCGCTTACACACTCGCTTAACCTGAACACATTGCCGCACATTTCCCAGGTTCATTATATCGCAGAAAACGATAAAACCGTGCCCTATCAATTATCAAAACAGTGGGTTGGTAAAAACAAAATTGTGATAATTCCCGACGCCGGGCACAACTCAATTCCGCCGGTAAAGTTAGATTTTACAGACTGAACACCAAGACACGGATTTTCCCGCCCAGGTCTTTATCCGCGCGAACAAATTTCCACCCGGCGTGCGCAAAAATCGAACGGACCGCGCGCGACATGCCCGCGCCAATTTCAACATAGACGCGCCCACCGTGTTTAATCCATGTGCGCGAACTCTTGGCAATTTGTTCGTACGCCGCCAAACCGTTCTTTTTCGCATACAGGGCGATTTTCGGGTCAAACATTGCGCTACGATTTACCCGTTTGTCCCCGCGCGCAATATATGGCGGATTGGACACAATTACATCAAAATATTCCCCGTCCAGTTGCACACCGGCAAATGTTCCGCGCACCAATTGCAATTCATCACACAGGCCCAAAGCACATTTATTTTTGTGCGCCACATGCAATGCGCGTCTGGAAACATCAACACCAACGCCAACCGAACCCGGAATATTCATTAATATTGAAATGGCGACACACCCCGTTCCCGTCCCCAGGTCCAGAACCCGGATATTTTGCTTTCCACGCCAATCGCGCAATACCGATTCCACCAGTGTTTCCGTATCTGGCCGGGGATCAAGAGTATATTTGTTTGTATAAAAAGGTATACCAAAGAACCACTTTTCATGAATAATTTTTGCAACAGGCATTCCGCATCGCAACTGACGTGCCGTGCGCCACACAAAAAAACGCGACATTTCGCCGAAATGTTCAGTAATTATTCGTGCCGCGTGCGGACCACCCGCCGCCGACAAAATTGCGAATGCTTGATTTATTTCCATAAAACTATTATAATTCGTCCTATGCAAAAAGTAAAATATATTATGAATCCAAGCATGCTGTCCCGATTGGTGATGGTATTGGCAATTGTGTTATCTTTGGTTGCGATTTTTACGGTTGTTCTGACGCGTGGCGTATCGCGTAATGGGCCGACCGGACCTACGGAATGCAAAACAGTGATTGTTGTTGCGTCTGGGGATACATTGGGAAAAATCCTTATTGACCAGGGGTTAAATAACAGCGATGTTAACGCGATTGCAGATGCGCTGAAGAAAAACGCCGGCATTTCCACCCTGCGCGCGGATAATGACAAAATCGAATTTACGCGTCCTGACGAAACATCACCGGTATCTAAAATAGTACTTATACCATCCCCGTGGAAACAGGTTGAATTGACGTGTTCTGAAAATGGCGGATGGAATTGCAATACCGTTGAAATAGAACGCGATACACATGCGGTGTATAAATCTGGCGAGATTAAGAACGGCGACAGTTTTTACCTGGCGGGAATTCGGGCGGGTATTCCGGCGGGTATTTTGATTGATGTATTTGATTTGCTGGCATTTGAAATGGACTTTGAACGCGATGTTCGCGCGGGTCAGCATTTTTCGGTTTTATATGAAGAAAACTTTTCGGGTGGTGAAAAGGTTGAAAATGGGCATGTCCTGGCCGTTCAGTTCGAGGCACTGCGTGGCAATGTCAAAATGTATCGTTTCAAGAAATCGGACGGCACAACGGGATACTATGACGAAAACGGCAATGGCGCAATCAAGTCGCTGAAACGCACGCCGATTAATAATGCCAAGGTGACAAGTAATTTCTCGTCCGGGCGTAAGCATCCGGTTTTGGGATTTACCCGCGCGCACAAGGGGGTCGATTTTCGTGCAGCAACGGGGACACCTATTCCGGCGGCGGGTGCGGGTCGCGTGGTTGCGCGTGGATTTAACCGCGGGCATGGAAACTATGTAAAGATTCGCCATAACGGCACATTTGAAACCCTGTATGCGCATATGTCAAAGTTTGCCAAGGGGGTTAATGTTGGCACCACCGTGCGCCAGGGACAAACGATTGGCTATGCCGGTTCTACGGGATTATCCACCGGCCCACATTTGCATTATGAAATCATCAAAAACGGGACACATGTAAATCCGTTGACGGTTAAATTGCCGGCAATAAACAACCTGGGCGATGCGGACAAGAAAAAGTTTTTAGAATATCGCAAATCGCTGGATAATGGCATTGAAAAATTGTCCCAGAATCCAGATTGGTTTATCCAGATGTAAAGCCACCACGCCGTTGGCGCGTCACGACTACCCCGTCACGCTTTCGCTTTGCTACAGCGATGCCACCCCTTCACTGGAGCGAAGGGGATTTTGTTCTCATAATACTTGGATATAAAGCACCGAAATAAAATTCCCCTTCATTGCATGAAGGGGTGGATTGCGAACGAATGTGAAGCAAGACGGGGTAGT
>CAJOGC010000010.1:0-3311 GCA_905234185.1 uncultured Alphaproteobacteria bacterium
TCCCCTTCGCCGTGCGAAGGGGTGGATTGCGGAACGGCAGTGACGCAAGACGGGGTAGTCAGAAAGGTTGGAGAGTTTTTACTTTCTTTGGCTCTCGTCACAACTACCCCGTCACTTCGTGACACCCCTTCGTGCAACGAAGGGGATTTTGGTATCTGGAACCATCACTTTATTTTTACGCAATTTTTCCAGAGAATTTAATTCCCCTTCGCACCGCGAAGGGGATTTTGGTATCTGGAACCATCACTTTATTTTTACGCAATTTTTCCAGATACTTAACTCCCCTTCACCACAGTGAAGGGGTGGATTGCGGAACGGCAGTGACGCAAGACGGGGTAGTCATTTGCATCACCGCGGATCGATGGCGTGGTATACCGTACCTTTATAAAGCACCTTTAGTCCATGTTCAACCCCGGTGTCTGCCTCGAAATACACATGGCATATCGTCCCGTGTTCGTCAATTATATTCAGCGCTGGCGTACTAATTCCAGTACGGTCCGCAAACATTGGGTACGCGGCATTGCCAACGTGGAACACCCCGCCACCAATAGAACACATTTCGTGACATCCGCCCAAATACATCGCGCCGGCACAGGCAATCACGCACGCACCGTTATCTTCCGTAAAACCTTCATCACAGTTCCAAGAACAACTGCCCGAAACATATGTCGCGTGTTCCGGCAATGCGGCACACGGTTCACAAGAAACACGATATGTGCCGGATGTTGTGGTGTTGGAATTGCTGTAACCCCAATCATTTTCAAAACCACTGTTATATTCCGTCGTGCCCGCCGGACAGGTTGTGGCCAGGTTCGTGCCGTAAAATGTTTGATACCACATTTGTGTACTGAGTGACGACCCCGGTTTAATTGTGCTGGGGAACGCGGCTGGTGGAATATAACCCGTCAGGTTCGTGCAGTTGCGAAATGTGCCGCTAAACATACCACTTGTATCCGTTGCGGAACTGGTGTCAAGCGTTTCAAACAACCCATCCGGTATTTGCGTAAGGTTCGTGCAGTCGGAAAATGTGCCCTGAAACATATAACTCATATTCGTTACGGAACTGGTGTCAAAACTACTGACCAGGTCCAGTATTGCCGTTATTTGGGTGTTGGAAAATGTTTGATAAAACATATAACTCATATTCGTTACGGAACTGGTGTCAAAACTACTGACCAGGTCCAGTATTGCCGTTATTTGGGTGTTGGAAAATGTCAAAGGTCCAGAACAGTTCCTTCGGTATTGCCGTTATTTGGGTGTTGGAAAATGTTTGATAAAACATATAACTCATATTCGTCACGGAACTGGTGTCAAAAGTACTGAACAGTTCCTTCGGTATTGCCGTTATTTGGGTGTTGGAAAATGTTTGATAAAACATATAACTCATATTCGTTACTTTACGGGTGTCAAAAATACCGAACAACCACTTCGGTATTGCCGTTATTTGGGTGTTGGAAAATGTTTGATAAAACATATAACTCATATTCGTTACTTTACCGGTGTCAAAACTACTGAACAACCACTCCGGTATTTGCGTAAGGTTCGTGCAGCCGGAAAATGTTTGATAAAACATATAACTCATATTCGTTACTTTACGGGTGTCAAAGGTCCAGAACAACTCCTCCGGTATTGCCGTTATTTGGGTGTTGGAAAATGTTTGATAAAACATATAACTTGTATTCGTGGCGGACGATGTGTTTACGGCACTGAATAATTCCTCGGGGATACTGGATAAATTCGTGCAATCATAAAAGGTACTAGAAAACATAGAACTTGTATTCGTGGCGGATGATGTATCGATACCACTGAACAAATTCGCTGGAATTGCACCGGTTAAACCACTGCAACCGTAAAACGTATTGGAAAACATTCCGCTTGTACTCGTTGCGGATGATGTATCGATACCACTGAATAATCCTGATGGGATACTGGATAAATTCGTGCAACCATAAAAGGTACCAGAAAACATAGAACTTGTATCCGTGGCGGATGATGTATCGATACCACTGAATAATCCCGCGGGGATACTGGATAAATTCGTACACCTCTGAAATGTGCCATTAAACATACTACTTGTACTCGTTGCGGATGATGTATCGATACCACTGAATAATCCCGCGGGGATACTGGATAAATTCGTACAACCGTAAAACGTTTGGAAAAACCGTGGTATATTGCCATTTGTCACCGGAAACATTTGTCCCAACGAACCAGAAATCGATGCAACCTTGGTCCCGGCACCATAAAACGATATTGCCGCTGATGTACCAGTGTCGTACCCCGTTGCCGTACCGCCGAATCGCACCGTGTGTTCACCGGCGGACGGCCACGAACATGTGTATGTGGTTTGCGATGTCGATGTCCGGGTTATTGTGTTGTTGGAAATAGTTGTACTACCTGCGGTCAATGTGCCGCCGTCACCGCAATTAACATAAAATGTCCCCGTTGCCGTCATGATCCACGATAATGTTGTTGCATCGCTTGTCGTTGTGACGCGGAACTTATCCTCGACACAGGCGCCACCTATATTCATATACCCGCTGTCACAGTTCCAAGAACAACTGCCCGAAACATATGTCGCATTCTCCGGCAGTGTCCCCGCACACGGTTCACAAGAAACACGATTCGTGCCGGATGTGGATGTGTTGTAGTTGTTGGAACCCCAATATGATTCAAACCCAGTGATATATTGGCTTGTCCCCGCCGGGCACGATGTGGCAAGTTGCGTGTTGGCGAATGTGTAGCTCCAAACGCCATGGCTTTCTGACGACCCCGGGACAATGGTGTTTGGGAATGTTGTTGGCGGAATATACCCGGTCATATTCGTGCAACCAGAAAATGTGTAGTTAAACATATAACTTGTATTTGTTGCGGACGACGTATTAATGGCGCTGAATAACCCCGTCGGCAATGATGTTAACCCAATGCAACCAGAAAATGTGCTGTGAAACATATAACTTGTATTTGTTGAGGATTGTGTATTAATGGTGCTGAACAATCCCGTCGGCAACGATGTTAACCTCGTACAGTTACGAAATGTGCCGTTAAACATATAACTTGTATTCGTGGCGGATGATGTGTCGATGCCACTGAATAATCCCGCCGGAACTGATGTTAAACCACTGCAATTGTAAAATGTTTGGGCAAACATATTATTTGTTCTCGTGGCGGATGATGTGTCGATGCCACTGAATAAATCCGCGGGAATACTAGTTAAACCAGTGCAACCGTTAAATGTTCGGTAAAACATATAACTTGTATTCGTGGCGGAAGATGTGTTTACGGCACTGAATAATCCCGCGGGGATACCT
>CAJOGC010000010.1:3353-3784 GCA_905234185.1 uncultured Alphaproteobacteria bacterium
CGATACCACTGAATAATCCCGCGGGGATACCTGTTAACCCCGTGCAACCGGAAAATGTACTTTCAAACATATAACTTGTATTCGTGGCGGATGATGTGTTTACGGCACTGAATAATCCCGCGGGGATACTGGTTAAATTCGTGCAAGCAGTAAAGGTGCCGGAAAACATATAACTTGTATTCGTGGCGGATGATGTGTCTATACCACTGAATAACCCCGCGGGAATTGCGCCGGTTAACCCGGTGCAATTGGAAAATGTCTGATTAAACATATTACTTGTATCCGTGGCGGATGATGTATCGATACCACTGAACAATCCCGCGGGGATACTGGTTAAACCAGTGCAACCGTTAAATGTTCGGTAAAACATATAACTTGTATTCGTGGCGGAAGATGTGTTTACGGCACTGAATAATCCCGCGGGGATACCT
>CAJOGC010000010.1:3814-28485 GCA_905234185.1 uncultured Alphaproteobacteria bacterium
CGATACCACTGAATAATCCCGCGGGGATACCTGTTAACCCCGTGCAACCGGAAAATGTACTTTCAAACATATAACTTGTATTCGTGGCGGATGATGTGTCTATACCACTGAATAACCCCGCGGGAATACTGGTCAAATTCGTGCATCCATAAAATGTGCTGTAAAACCGTGGTATATTGCCATTTATCACAGGAAACATTTGACCCAATGAACCATCAACAGATGCGACTTTTGCCTGGGTCCCGGTATTATAAAATGATATTGCCGGGGTTGATGTATCAATGTTGTACCCCGTGGCGGTGCCACCGAATCGCACCGTGTGCGCATCCGCGGATGGCCATGTACATGTATATGTGGTCACCCCAGTCCCCGTCCGGGTTATTGTGTTGTTGGAAATAGTTGTACTACCTGCGGTCAATGTCCCACCATCACCGCAATTAACATAAAATGTCCCCGTTGCCGTCATGATCCACGATAATGTTGTTGCATCGCTTGTCGTTGTGACGGAAAACTTTGTGGTTTCACACTGGGTCCCGTTACCCAAAACATCTATTTCGTCCGATGTGCATGCAAACGCCGCGTTTGTCAGCAAACATGTCGCGACAACCGCAAACAGCGCGTGTGATAATTTCAATAAAGATTTGCGAATTAACGCCAATTTCCCCCCAGTTTTCCTTCCTGTACCCAAACATAAAACCGCGCTTATAATGCAAGAGCGGTTGGAGGTTCAAGACTATTAATTTTCGGAAAAATAGCGGGCTTATTCTTTGTATTCGCCACCCTCCAACCCATTTGGCTGGAGGCGTTTTTTGTCCCCACGGACACCGAAAATTTACAGGGGTCTTGAATCCCCATTATGGCAACTCACCATAACAAGAGTATTTTAGCACAAATGTTTGAAAACACACAAGCAAAAAAACCAAGAAAACCAAAACCGCGCAACATGCGCGGTTTTTTATGAAACACTATCTTCTTCGACATCGTCATCTTCGTCGTCTTCGTCGGACGCGTTAAGATCTATTTCCTTTGGCACACCAAGTATATCTTCTATTTTTTCAGATGCGGCGTCCAAATCCATTTTATGCAGAACGGCAAATTCCTGGGCCATGCGTTCCAACGCCCGCAGATATAACTGCCGTGCGGAAAATGTCATTGTGTCGGTCGCACTGCGCCGTTGCAAATCACGTACAACCTCGGCCAGTTTCATTGGGTCGCCGGAATTAATGTTCTCTTCGTACTGCTGTGCACGGCGCGCCCATATCATGCGCTTGGCACCGGCCTTGCCCTTAGCCGAAGCGATAGCTTCATCCATTTTCTTCATCGATGTCAACGGGCGCAATCCCGATATTTCGACCCGTTCCACAGGAACACGCAAAGTCATGTGATTGCGTTCAAAATCAATCACCAGCATTTTTATCTTTTGGCCGCCTATGGACTGTTCCTCTATCCGCAGTAATTTTCCAACGCCCTGGGTCGGATAAACAACATATTGACCAGCCTTGAAATCTAATTTTTTATTTGGCATACGAAACACCCTTTCATGGTTGCCATTCTCTCAATTTCTTTTATTATAGCACAAAAAACCGGGAAAACAAATATTTAACACAAAAAAATAATGGGGGCCTTTCACCCCCACGGAATTTAACGCGTCACACGACGCATAGTGCCGGTCCGGCGAACACTTGATTTCTGAATATTGCTAAGGTCGCCGTTCGACGCCGTCACACATACCCATTCGCCGCCACGTAAAATAGCCGATTCGCCAGCGGAACACTCTGGCTTTTCAAGACGCCATGAAAAACATGTCCCCTTTTGATAGGCTTTATATGTCGACCCGTCATCATTTCCGCGAACATATACCCCATATTCGGGCGCCCATGTCCCCGATACCTCACCCGCGCACCACTTACGATCGCCGAAACACGGCACAGATGTGCGTCCATCGGTCGTTTCCGACAAAACATCGACATACCCGGATGCAACACGATCGCCACTGCCCATTGACTTATTAGTTTCCAAATCGCGACACCATAACTTCACACATTCCTTGGCATTTATGCCATCAATCTTGGCATGATTAGCCAGAACATATCCCGCCCCACATGAAAACGATGCCGCGCCAGCCGCCGCAGTCCAACAAACGGCCACAATTACAAATAATCTATAACAAAGTTTTTTCATGTCTGTTCTCTCTTGTATTCTATTCTACACGACTTCGACATAATTTCCAAATGTTTTTATTATTGCCCCAGCCCCGCGGGTGTGAATCGACCGATATTGTTAAACAATTCTTCCAGCGCATTAAGTTCGATTGCCGCCGGCACCGCGGTTTCGCCAGAATCTATTTTTATGTCCGCCAAATCATCGTCATGCAGTATCTGAATCTTTTTCACCGCGTTGCCATTCACCCACGCCAACAAAACCGTTTTATCTGTAAAGGTATGACGCAATGGACCACGATAATTTTCATCTGCGCCATAGTAAATCCAAACCTCGTCCCCGTAAAGTGTTTTGGTTTGTGGTGCGCCAACTTTATCCATTAACTGTGCCGTCGTTTTTATTCCCGCGACATCGGTATCAATGGTTTGTGGAAAAACATAACCACGATGCTTCGTCTGAAAAGTGCACGCCGACAACACGACCGCCAATAAAACAAAAATTATTTTAGTTTTCATATTTTACCCCTCGCCGTTTTCTTTATTCTTTTGCACTGTAAAGTTTGCAATATATTTTTTCAACTCATCTTTATAACGATTATTCGACTTGGCCGATTCAACCAATTTATCAAAATTCGGATTAACCGCGCGCGCCGCAGCAAAACGCGATTCGGTTTTAAGGAAATCTTCCAATGGCATCGGGTTATCAATCGACGAATCCATGGTCAACGGCGAATGCCCGTCCAGCGCAAGCCGCGGATCAAACCGATACAACGGCCATGCCCCCGTATTCACCAACATTTGTTGATGTTCCACGCCGTTCTGTAATGCGAACCCATGCGCGATACATGGCGCATATGCCAATATGATTGACGGACCGTTGAACGATTCCGCTTCACGAAACGCACGAATCGCCTGGGCCTGATTTGCGCCCAGCGCAATTTGCGCGACATAGGCACCCGACATCATGGCAATTAAACCCAAATCTTTTTTCGCGTGTTCTTTACCCCCAATCGCAAATTTCATAGACGCACCGAACGGTGTCGATTTTGACTGCTGCCCCCCGGTATTAGAATAACCCTCAGTATCCAGAACAAGGATATTTACATTTTCGCCACTGTGCAATATGTGATCCAGGCCGCCATATCCGATATCGTACGCCCAACCGTCCCCACCGATTATCCACACCGATTTATCAACAATCGCGTCCAGTAAACTTTCCGCGACGCGCGCACGCGGATTTTTCAATTTTGCTAAACGCCGCCGCAACGAATCAACCAATGTCCGTTGTTTATCGATATCGCGTTCGGCAAACATTTCTTCGACATTTGGTGTTTTCAATTCGAACAATAATCCACGCAACGCGTCGCGCTTTTGATTCAATGCCAATCGCATTCCAAAACCATATTCCGCGTTATCTTCAAACAATGAATTAGACCACGCCGGCCCGCGTCCATTTTCATCCGTTGTCCATGGTGTCGTCGGTAAATTGCCACCATAGATTGATGAACACCCCGTCGCATTTGCAACAACCATACGATCACCAAACAAATGTGCCAACAATTTCACATACGGCGTTTCGCCACAACCCGCACACGCCCCCGAAAACTCAAAATAATGCGGCAATAATTCAACATGCTTTGGAATATTCAGGTTCAATTTTTCGCGTGGCACATCGGGTAATTTCACCGCCGCATCAAACGCAGCCTGATTTTCGTGCGCATCCGCCATTGGCTTTAACGCTAATGCATGAACCGGACAATTTTTTACACACACATTGCATCCCGTACAATCCGCCGGCGATATGTTTAATGTGTAATACATATTCGCACCCAGTTCCGGTGTTTTCATTGGCACAACGATAATACCGGCCGCCCTGGCATCATCCGCCTGTTGTGCGGTCAATACCTTTATCCGGATTGCGGCATGCGGACATAACATTGAACACTTTCCGCACTGAATACATTTTTCCAAATCAACCGTCGCAACATTCGCCGCAACGCCGCGCTTTTCATATTTCGCAGTTCCAACCGGATACTGCCCCGCCCCGAATTCAGAGTCAACACGGAAACGTGACACCGGTATATTGTCGCCCCGCCCCGCCGCCATCTCACCCAGTGTTCCAGCAATTTCTGCCGGTGCATCCACCGTCATGGCCGGCGTATAATCGGGCGCAAAATTCGACACCGATGAGGGCAAATCATATTTCACCAGATATTTTTTTGCGTTATCGACCGCCGCCCAGTTGGCCTCTACAATTTCCATACCCTTTTTCCGATATGTTTTTTCGATTGCCGCCTTGGCTGATTTCACTGCAACCGAAGGTTTAATAACCCCTGTTAAATGGAAAAAGTTCAACATGATAAATGTATTAATACGATTGCCCAACCCCAATTCCGCCGCGCCACGATTCGCATCCAAGAAATACACATTTGCACGCATACGTATCAGGTGTTCCTGGGCTTCGCGTGGCAGATTTGCAAACGCGACATCCGGCGACATCGATGTGTTTATCATAACCGTTCCACCGGCACGCAGCCCGGCAAAAACATCAAACCGCTGGGCAATCATAAAATTAGAAACACTAATAAAATCCGCAGTTTCTACCAGATACTGGCTGCGGACAGGCTTATCCGAGAATCGAACATGCGATTGCGTAAGTCCACCCGACTTCTTGGAATCGTAAACCGCATACGATTGCGGATACAAATTGCTGTTTTCGCCAACAATTTTCACAATATTTTTAACCGCACCAACCGTTCCGTCCGACCCAATACCGTACAGAACCGCTGTTTTAACATTATCACTTTCAACAGCAAATGCCGGGTCGGTTTTCAGCGACAACCCAGACAAATCGTCATCAATACCAACCGTAAAATTGTGATGCAATGTCCCGCGCATCATATTTTCATAAATCGCTTTTACATCACGGGGCTTAAACTCTTTGGACCCCAAGCCATATCTCCCACCATACACATTTGCACGATCGCCAATAATCGTTTTAATTGTAGTATAAAGCGGTTCGCCCAACGCGCCCGGCTCTTTCGTCCGATCAAGCACCGCGATATTTTCAACCGTTTTTGGCAACGCGGATAAAAACGCATCAACAGGAAATGGTTGAAATAAATGCACACGAACCAAGCCCAAACCGCGCGGTAATTGTTCCAATGTTTCCGCAATCGTTTCGCACGACGACCCCATGGAAACAATCACATGTTTTGCACGTTTATCGCCGATATATTCGACAACACCGTATTTACGCCCGGTAAGTTTTGCAAATTCATCCATGCATTTTTGCACTATTGCGGGCGTTTTTTCATACAGCGGATTTGCCGCTTCGCGTGATTGGAAAAACACATCTGGATTTTGTGCGGTACCACGGATTGTCGGATGTTCCGGCGACATACCACGATTGCGATTGGCCAGAACCAAATCATCCGGCAACATTTTACGCAACACATCGTCGTCAATGCGTTCCAACCTTGACTCTTCATGACTGGTGCGGAAACCATCAAAGAAATGAACAAATGGCACGCGCGCGCGCAATGTTGCTGCATGCGCAACCGCCGCCAAATCGTGCGCCGCCTGGACGTTATGGGACGACAACATGGCAAACCCCGTTCCGCGCACCGACATAACATCACTGTGGTCGCCAAAGATTGACAACGCATGGGTCGCCAATGCGCGCGCCGCCACATGCATAACAAACGGTGTCTGTTCCCCGGCGATTTTATACATATTCGGAATCATAAGCAACAATCCCTGGGACGCAGTGAAAGTAGTTGCCAACGCCCCCATTTGCAATGCACCATGCATCGCACCGGCGGCGCCGCCTTCGGATTGCATTTCAATTATTTGCGGAATTGCACCCCAAATGTTCTTTTTATGTTGGAAAGACCACTCGTCCGCCAATTCACCCATTGTCGAACTGGGGGTAATTGGGTAAATCGCCGCGAAATCAACACAACGATACGCGACATCAGCCGCCGCCCAGTTTCCATCAACAATTAAATTTGCCATAATTTCCGTTCCTTTGCCATATATTCTCACATCGGGAAAATCTTAATAAATCCCCCCCAAAAAGGCAAGGAGTATTCTTAGCAAACATGTTTATGTCCCACCCACTATATTTGTGTCCAACCACCCCAAAAATAATTCATTGTTCATAATCGCTAAAAAAAACGCGATATCGCCACATTTTTTGTTTTTTTACCACAAGGCACTTGACATATTTATTTTTTGTGTTAATTATATATCACAGTTCGAACAAAACACATGGGAGCAAAATATGGCAACTGGAATTACAAAAAATATAAAAGAATGGGCTGAATATCACAATGTTCACCCGAATTTTATGTATCTGGTTTTTACCAGATTGAACGAGTTGACAAATCAAGACCCCCAAAAAGATGACAATTATACGGTTGCCAATCTGACCGCACTCGCCAATTTTGTAAAGGAACAACAAAGCAAATTCATATCCGCAAAAGAAGTCGCGGAAACATATAAGCACAGGCTTACACTCAAACTGATAAATGCTGTGCTCGCCTCCAGACGTTTTTCCTATATAACCACTGGCAAGTGCAACGCATTCTTTTACAAAACTGACTACATCAATGATATAGAACACAATTTTTATTTCTTCAAAGATACCCTGTTTCAGTTTATTGATACAAACTGCCCAGAAGATTTAGAACCAGTACAGTTGGCACGCTATACTGGCACTGGTGTTTGCACATTTTGGAGTAAACGTTACGAATCAATCCCAGAAAACTTGCGTTCAAGATGGTTCTTTGACAATGGTCCACATAAAAGATATTTCCGAACAATATACTTTGACGAACTATCACACTATCTGTCATTAAGGGGGCAGAAACGCAGACAGGAATATGCAAAAACACTGCCGGCACTTCCAAATCAAGAAGCAAATCAGGTATATTCATTGGGCAACCCTAACAAAACACTTGATGAAAACCTTATTAGCATAGTAGCCGAAAAAGAATTATTGAAAGAACGCATTGCAGAACTCGAAAAGAAAGAACAAAATATTCTTTGTGCAATGCGAAAAAACAATTCGCAGATCAAATAAAAAAACGGGGCAATGCCCCGTTTTTTATTTCTTTTTATCTGATTTCTTGTCTGATTTTTTGTCCGCATCCGCCTTTTCATCGTCTTTATCATCAGATGCAACCGCCGGTTCATCGTCCGGCGTTGCCGGAACAAAAGTTAATCCGTCACGCACACGCGCCATCGCAATCACCATATCCATTCCGCGCTGTAATTGATAATCGCGTGCATCTTTTTCTTCATCACTTAAATTAAGTTCGTCTTCGTCACCATTATCTTTATCAGATTTTTTAGAATCTTTATTTTTCTTTTTTGCGGCATCATTTTTAAGCGAATTTTTGAACGACGCTTCGGAATATACACTTTCTTTTTTCTCGATGACTTCCAATTTGCTCTGCAATACCTCTACATCTGGGGTAATACCCTCGTTTTGAATAGAGTGCCCGGACGGCGTGTAATAGCGCGCAATCGTGATATGAATAGCGGTTCCGTCACCCAACGGCTTTTGTTGTTGTACGGACCCTTTGCCGAAACTTTGCGATCCCATGACCAGGCCACGATGATTATCCTGAATCGCGCCGGCAACAATTTCGGACGCCGATGCCGATCCATGATTAATCAAGACCACTAACGGCTTTCCATTAATCATATCGCCGGGTCTGGCGAACGCGCGTTCGATATCGGATTTTTCCCTGCCCCGTGTGGAAACAATTTCGCCACTTTCCAGAAACGCATCAGAAACCTCTATTGCCGCCGTTAAATATCCCCCCGGATTATTACGAACATCAAGCACATATCCAACAACATCTTTCTTTTCCAAGGCTTTTAATGCCTCGTGTAAATCCTTGGTCGTGGTCGCACCAAAATCAGAAATACGAACATATCCGACCCGTGGCGCATCTTCGTCCGCATCGGCCAATTGTTTTTCACCATATTTCACGGATTTCACCTTGATTATATCGCGTTTCAATGTGATGTCGCGTGGTTCCGCGCCATCGGAAACGATTGTCAGTTTAACTTTAGTTCCCGGGCGACCCTTCATTTTTTTAACCGCCTGATTCAATGTTAAATCAAAAACCTGTTCGCCATCGATATGGGTGATATAATCGCCCGCCTTGATGCCGGCCTTGGCCGCGGGGGTATCATCGATTGGCGAAATAACGCGCACCGCACCACGATCGGATGTAATCTGAATCCCCAAACCGCCGAATTCACCATGTGATTTATCGTTAAATTCCTTGAAATCATCCGCCGACAGATATGACGAATGCGGATCCAATTCCGCCAACATGCCGTTCATGGCCGCTTCCAACATTTTCTTTTCGTCAACCTCTTCGACAAATTCGTCGCGTGCAGTTTCGAACACCAGTGCAAGTTTCTTTAACTCTTCATAAATCTGGGCTTCGGTCAGATGTTCGATTGGTTCATCTTTCTTATTTTTAGGTGCGGCAAATGCCATTACCGGCATCATTATTGCCATTAATAAACATAATTTCTTGAACATGGTTATTTTCCTTAGGTAAACATCAGAATAATGCTACATCAAAAAGCCCGCATTCGCAACACGATTTTTTGGGTCAGCATTGACAAATGCTAATTGTTGTCTATAATATACTTGTCAAGGGACATTAATATGAAGACAAGGCAACAATTACGGGAAAATATAAAAACATACCGCGCCCAGATAGACAAATACGCATCTGGTCCGAACAATGTTCGGCGCCTGAACAACATTTACTGGGTCCGATATCGCATGACATCTGTGGAACCAACAATATTGTTCCAGGCCGCAAACGACAAAACAAAAATAGACTACACATACATACACAATATCGACAGTGTTTATGATTACATAAACCAGTTCCAAGATCGCCCAACATATCATCAATTAAATGTCGACGACATAAAGAAAATGCATACTCTGTTCGCATCACATACCCACATGGAATGGGTTGGTGGCCAATACCGCACCGATGATAAAGTGCTAAATATTATCGTTAACGGTTCACGCATGCATGCGATTGATGCAAATCTGGTTGAATACACAATGAACGAAATCGTGCACCGTGCCAACACCAGCAAAGCCAGCATACTGGACCGTGCATTCGATTTACATTATGAAATAATAGCGACCCAACCATTCGAAGACTATAACAAACGCCTGGCGCGGGCCACGATGAATTTGTTTTTGGTTTTGAATGATTTGCCAATGATATTTTTTGACAATCGCGAAGACAAACGCGGATACATCGACGCGTTCGCCGCACGTGCAAACGGTCAACGCAAATTATACACCGAATATATGTTGCGCGTCACAGAACGTTCGTATCGCAGCATTTTACAAAACATCAAACATTCCAAAATCATCTAGCCATCATCGTGGAAAAGCCGCGACGGGTCCACCGTTGCATTACCACGGCGCACCTCAAGGTACATTTCCTGCTTATCAACGCTCATACGGCCGATTGGCTCGCCCGCTAAAACTTCTTGATCTGGCAAAACATCAAGATGCCCAAGGTTCGTCATAACCGTATTATACCCATTTTTATGTGACATTATTATCACTTTTCCGAACCCGCGAAAATTATCAGCAAATTTTACAATCCCATCCGCCGGCGCCATCACCAATGCATCACCCCGCGTATGAATACGCCAACCGTCGGACTTTAATCCCAATGCGGTCTTTTCGCCATAGCGCACGACCACATGACCACGTACCGGCAAATTTAATTTACGCCGCGAAAAAGATGCATCTGCCGACATAGCAGATGACCCAACCCCCGCGGACAATTCCGAAATACTTTTTGCGCGCGCCGATAATTCCCGCAATTTTTTTTGCAAATCGGCCTGTTGGGTTTTCAATTTTTCATTTTGTGCCGAACGCGTCCGCAACAATCTGTCCAATTCATTCCGTTCACGAGTATATTTTTGTGCGGTACGATCTAATTTTTCTTTTTCGACGGCGCGTTCATTGCGAACCTTTTCCAGTTCCCGCACCTGGCTATTTGCATGTTCAATATCCTCTGCAAATCTGTCGGCGGCCCCCGTCAACACCGACGACATTAAAACATAGTCACGCATATTATCGGTATCAAAACTGGGGTTTTTCGCCACAAACAAAATAGATGCCGCCGCATCAGAAATGCGTCCGCGATTTTTTTCAATATCGCGCGTAATCGAATCGATTTTTGCATCCAGTTCCGCAATTTTTTTAGAAATATCTGCGCGACGCGATTCCAGCGAACTCACCTGGTCCGCGGCTTTGATTAACTGCTTTTTTGTGGTGGCGACATCACGTTCACTTGATGCAACCTTTACCGACAATTCGGCGTTCTGTTTTTCGGTTTGTGCAATCTGGCTCTGAATTTTTGCTAAATCATCGGCCCCGTGCGCGAACGATATGCCCGCACAGAAAAACATAAAACTAAACGCAATTCGTAAAAATTTCATATCAATAGAACACTTTATCAAAAACCGCCACAAAAGTAAACTTTCAAGAACAACGATTTTTTATTGGCTTTTTCCGATAAATTCAATATAATGCTAACCGTGGTGTGGATTGCATCATGGGGTCTAAACACTCCTATCACACGGGGACAGTGATTGTCCTTAAATATCTCCAACCTTGGTTGGAGTGCGCGAATATATTGAATAAGTGCGACAATTCTGTGTGATTGTGTTTAACTCCAACCACTTGATATTTTTATCCAGTGGTTTTTCTTTTAATATAACCAAAGGAATACAAACACATGTCACAACAAGACATTCGCCAGGCCATACTGGAATATCAACGCAAAAACAATTTGCCAGACTATACAATGTGCGACCTTGTATGTATGAATGAATCACAATGGGATCGCTTTGTCCACGGTCCTGGATTTGACCTGACAACATTTCAACAAATTATGTTTATCATACAAACAGAAACTCCTCTGCCAGATTAAATTATTTACAAATCACGCGCAGGAAAACCTTTTTTCCCTTTTGAACCTTAAACTCTTTGGCCGGTGCAATTATCGTTTTCGGGTCGGTAATTTTTTGCCCGTCAATTTGAATTCCGCCCTGTTCAACATTACGGCGCGCTTCGGACTTAGATGAAAACATTCCCGCCACGCACAGGAAATCAAGAACCCCCATCGGTTCCGCCATTTTGATTGTTGCCGTCGGCATATTGGCCGCGTCACCCGCACCACCAAATAATGCCGCCGCCGTTATTTCCGCCGTCACCGCCGCATCATGACCGTGTGCTATTTCCGTTGCTGCAAACGCCAGGCGTTTTTTTGCCTCGTTCAATTCAGAATCGCGCAATTTGGCTAATTTTGCTATTTCTTTCAATGGTATTTCCGTAAATATTTTCAAGAATTTTTCCACCAAATCATCCGGTGTATTGCGAAAATATTGGTAATAGTCGTATGGCGACAATTTATCTTCGTTCACCCATATTGCATTACCCGCCGATTTGCCAATTTTATTCCCATTCGCATCGGTAATTAATGATGTTGATAAAACAAACGCCTCTTTGCCCAACTTTTTGCGAATAAGTTCAATTCCCATAATCGCATTACCCCACTGGTCCGCACCGCATAATTGCAATATACAATTATATTTCTTGTAAAGCGTCAGAAAGTCGACCGCCTGGAAAGTCATATAATTAAATTCCAAGAACGTCATGCCATTTTCCAAACGGCGTTTAACACTTTCCATGCTTAACATATGTGGCACGGTGAAATCGGCACCAAACTGCGCCAAAAAATCCAGATGACTGTAATTTTTCATCCATTCATAATTATCAACAATTATCGCATCCGATTTACCACGACCGAATTTAAGAAATTTAGAATACGATTTTTTCAGCCCCGCAATATTTTTTGCTAATGTTTTTTCGTCCATCATCGGACGCCCCGAATCACGCCCAGATGGATCGCCAATGCGCCCCGTTGCACCACCAACCAGCATGATGGGTTTATGCCCATATTTCTGGAACCAGCGCATCATCATAACCGGCACCAAATGCCCGACATGTAAAGAATCCGCCGTGGGATCCGACCCAACATAGGCACAAATCTGTCCATTATTCAACGCATCGTTCAATGCATCCATATTAGATGTCTGATTAATAAAACCGCGTTGTTCTAATTCATGTAATAATTCGTTTTGCATATTTGTTTCCTTTGTCAAAATAATAGCATTTATTTTCATCCGTTTCAACAAAGCATTAAAAAATCCGGCGAAGTGCCGGATTTTTATTTTCTGTTGACAAAAATATTATTTCAACATTTTTGCAACTTCGTCCGCCAGGTTATCTTCGCGTTTTTCGATACCTTCGCCCAGAACGAAATAAGCAAACCCGGCCAATTTACCACCGGCTTCGTCAATGACCTGTTTAACGGTCTTGGATGGATCCATAACAAACGGCTGTTCTTCCAATACGGATTCCGCATACCATTTGTTAATACGACCCGCAACCATCTTTTCGACAACCATGTCTGGTTTTCCATTTGTTGCACCTGATTCAATGAACACTTTCTTTTCACGTGCAACCGCCGCCGGATCAACATCAGCAATTGTCATGAATTCTGGTTTATTCGCAGCAATATGCATTGCGATTTTTGGACCAATTTCATCGATGTGTTCATTGCCACCATTGATAGCAACCGCAACACCAATCTGGCCCATACCCGGAACCAGCGCATTGTGAATATAAGAATACACGTGGTCGCCATTAACTTTTGCAATACGACGCAGATTCATATTTTCACCAATTGTGGAAATTGTTGCCGCAATGTCATCTTTAACCGCCGCTAATGTTGCATCGAAATCACCAGCCAATTCCATTGCCTTGTTTGCGACATCGGCAACCAATTTTTGGAACTTGTCGTTTTTAGCAACAAAGTCTGTTTCGGCATTAACTTCGACAACACAGCCCATATTGTCGCACTTTACAACGGTGACTAAGCCCGATGCGGCAACACGGCTTGCCTTGGACGCAGCCTTGACAATACCTTTTTGACGCAACCAGTCGGCGGCGGCTTCGATATCGCCATTGTTTTCGACCAATGCTTTTTTGCAGTCCATCATACCTGCGGATGTTTTTTCGCGCAGTTCTTGAATTAATTTTGCTGTCACTTCTGCCATTGTTTCCCCCATTTTTCCTTTTTATTGATTATTTGTCCGCTTTGTCTGCCAATTTGCTGCGGCGAGTTTCGCGCGCGACCATATTTTTGGTTTTTTGTTTGGCTTCGGCATCTTTTGCTTCGTCTTCGATTTCATCTGCGGAAACCGCGTCAGACTCAGCCTTTTTACCGGCCACACCACCCAAACGTTTTTCTATACCAGACAAAATTGCATCCACGAACAAGTCGCAGTACAGTTGGCATGCACGTGCCGCATCATCATTACCCGGCACCGGATAATCAACCATTTCCGGATTGGCGTTTGTGTCACAAATCGCGACTGTTGGAATATCCAAGATTTTGGCTTCGCGTACCGCATTCATTTCGCGTGGCACATCAATAACAACCATCGCCTGGGGAACGCCATGCATTTCCAAAATACCGCCAAAAACTTCGCGTAATTTAGCAACTTCTTTGGTCATAACACCGACTTCTTTCTTGGTCAGGCCCAATTTATCGGCATTTTCAATATCAGATTCCATCTTTTTCAGACGACGAATAGATTGAGAAACCGTTGTCCAATTGGTCAACATACCACCCAACCAACGATTGTTAACATAGAATTGTCCGCAACGTTCGGCCGCATCTTTGACGATATCTTTGGCCTGGTGCTTGGTTGCGACGAACAAAACCTTGCCCCCCGCAGCAGTAATCGCTTCCAAAGCGACCAGTGCGCGATGCAATAACGGTGCAGTTTTATTCAAATTGATAATGTGAATTTTATCCTTGACCCCATAAACATACGGTGTCATTAACGGGTTCCAGCGACGTGTATGGTGACCAAAATGGACGCCAGATTCCATCAACTGTTTCATAGTAAATGTTGGCAATGCCATGATTTATCCTTTGTTTTTTCTGTTATTATCCTCGCCATTGGGGACATACAAAACCGGTTTTCCGGACAGAAACATTCCCAATGGTTGTGTTCTTCGCACCGAAGTGCGTGCCGCCATATTAAGACAAAAAAACCGAAAAATCAAGAAAAAAGACACCAAAACACAAAAAATAGCACCCGACCACAATTACTTGACAAAAATATATTTTGCACTATATTTATAGAAGCGGAGGTGAGCGTTGAAATCACTGAATAAAATCTTTACTGGAATCCTTTGTGGCGCGTTGGTTGCAACCAACGTGGCGGTGGCGGATGATTGTTCAAATTTGGCGTACAAACAGTCACATCCAGAACGTTGCAAATATGCCCAAAACACCGATAATTCGTTACTGTATATCGGTGGTGGCGCAATCGCTGTGGGCGGGATTGCCGCATTAATCGGTATGGCCGCGGGCGGCAACGACGGTGGTTCATCGTCCGGTGGCGCCACGGCGACCCCATATGTTCGCACGGTCAACCCAACAATGATTATTCGAAACGGTACCGCACCAGACTTTACCGCCGCAGAATTAGCGTCAATCACTTCACGAACAGATTACACCCGCAACACAACCGCGTATGACAATATTCAATTGGCTTATTCTATTGCCCGTGGTTATACCGGCGCGGGAACAAAAATCGCGGTCTTTGATACCGACATCAATTCCAAATATTCTCACGGTGCGGCTGTCACAGAAATCACCAGTGAAATTGCCACCGGTGCAAATGTCGAACACCATATGATTGCATATGATACCCATGATTTTATCTCATATGCACAAATTGCGACAATAATTAACAATACCGATGCCAATGTATATAACAATTCGTGGAATGTGGCGGGAATCACCGCCGACCAAGTTGTTTCACAAAATCAATTTAATCAGGTTTTTACCGACGCAATTTCAAACGCTGCAACAAACAAAGACGCAATTTTTGTATGGTCAGCAGGCAACGATTATGGCGCACAAAGTGGTATGTTATCCGCAATGCCCCGCGTTATGCCGGAACTGGACGGACATTTTGTAAATGTTGTCGCATGGGACATCCGCACCAATGCATTGGCGAATTACAGCAACGCATGTGGCGTGACCCAGAATTATTGCATCACCGCGCCTGGAACAATCCAAACCGCCGATAACTATGCCCACGTTGGAACATCTTTTGCCGCACCAGTTGTTTCCGCTGCAATCGCCATTATTCGTGAAGCGTGGCCATATCTGAACGCGACACAAATCACGGATATTTTATTCACAACCGCCGCTGATTTGGGCGATCCGGGCGTTGATGAAATATATGGACATGGAATGTTGGATTTAGAGGCCGCAACCCGCCCTGTTGGCGAATTATCTGTTGCGATTTCCGACACCATAAGCCAACCACTGCAACCGGCGACCGTATCCCCACAAATCGCACATGCCATAGAATCTGCGAACCCGACCATGGCATCTTTTGACGCATATGGCCGTGCATTTGAAACAAAATTATCTGACAATGTTGTTGCCATTAATCGTGGACTTGGGTTTGAACGTCTGCGTGGCGATAACAATCGCGCGAAAATGAATATCGGTAATTTGGAACTGGGGCTCCACAATACCAATATATTAAATGGTACGGGATTCATGGCAATGAGTGAAGAAACATCTACTTCATACATTGCTGCAAACCAATCGTTTAATATTGGTTCGATTGAATTATTTGCCCGTTCTGAATTTGGTTCATCAAAACCAGTTGCTTCATCAGAATCGATGATTTCCGAATTCTCGAATATATACACGGCATCGGCCACACTGGGTTTACGCGGGAACGAATGGTCATTTTCCATCGGCATACCAGAAACAATAATAAGCGGCAATATGAACCTGCATATGGCGACTGGGCGCGCAACTGACGGCGCATTAGTTTACCAAGATTATACTATCGACATGGTGACCACACCGTCTGTTGAATACACGGCCAATTATAAGTTCTTGACCGCCGGATTTGTTGATAATCCATACGGCAACAACGAGTTTTACATTTTTGCTAAAACAAAACTGAATTTTTAATAAATAAAAACTTGTTTTTTTGCATTCATGTTTTAATATATCACCATAGAGTTAATGGGGGATAATTTGGTGAAAGGAAAGAAAAAAGCCAATTTTCGGCATAAATGGCGTGTTGTATTTGGCATTATATGTGCGTGCATTGTGTGTACGGCATTGTTTACTGTATTTCACAGAACACAACCGGATACCGTTGTCACATTAAATGTTTTACCGCCACAACCAACCACATTTACTGATGACAATATGGTTAATTGGACCGTGAACAGCGCAACGCCCGATGTCAATAATAACAGAACACTGAACGATATTAACCCTTTATTTATTTCATATTCGTGGGAATCTGGGCCATATGCTCCTGCGTTTCGGCCCGATTTAACATCTGGGGACATTTCCAAAAACGTGCAGATTACACCATACATTCGCGGTAAATGGTCTGCGTACGGGGCGAATTCTATTCAATTTATGCCCGAATCGGATTGGCCGGCGGACACACATTTTTCTGTTCGTATTTCCAAAAAGATATTAAACAGTGATATTCGTCCTGATTCACGCAGCGCATCATTTACAACTAAAAAGATATCAACAACAATAGACAGTTTCAATGTATACCCAGATGTTTCGCGACCCAAGAATGTCATTGGGGTTGCAATTGTTTCATTTAACTATCCAATTGACACAAATGGTTTTGATGATCGTGTGACGGTTAAACGCGGTATGCATCGTATACCATTTACCGTTCGGTTTGATCGTTTCAATCGTACGGCAATTATCACAACCGATCCCATAACGGTTGATGATTCTGCGCATACTTTGCGCATAAAAATAAACAAAATACTGTCGGCAACATCAGACGCATCAACCCAGAAAGTTAGTGCCACCACAAATATAGAGGCTGTTGATAATTTCTTTAAGATTTCTGGTCTGGATTCTATCACCGCTGATGATGCACACGGAAACGCACAACAGTTAATATTACTTAACATGACAACCGCCGTGGCAAATAAAACAGATTGGTCACGATTTATTGATGCATATCTTTTACCGAAAACAAATGATGAAGACGAAGAAAACCCGCACGAATGGGCCAATGACGAAATCGATGACGCTGTATTAAAGCGGTCCAAGAAGTTATCTCTTACGCCCACAGATTTTGCTAATCCGGTTGGCGTTTATCAGTATGCATTTGCATACGATGTGTCCGACACAACCCCGCGCTTTTTGTATATTCGTATACGAAATGGCATGGAATCGAACGCTGGTTTTGTATTGAAAAACGGGGTTGAACGTGTATTACCAGTTGCATATCCGGAAAAGACCGTGAAACTTGCCGGAACGGGTGCATTATTATCACTTGCCGGCGACAAAAAATTGGGCATAGTTGCGCGTGGTGGCGCAGATGCGGCATATATAAACTTGTACAAGGTTAAATCATCGGAAATAAACCATTTGATAACCCAGACATATGATTTATTTTCCAGAAATATGGAATTCAAGACATGGGCATTTAATGAATATGACCTGGCACTGGCGTTTCATAAAAAAATTGCTTTTTCAGATTCTTCTATGAACAAAACAAACTATACCTCGATTGATTTGGGCGATTATCTTGATCGCGGGACAACCGACAAAACCGGCATTTTCATAATACAAACTGGTGCAAGTGAATCCGATGCCAATTTTAGTGATCGACGATTAATCTTGCTTACCAACCTGGGCATTATTCGTAAGGTTGCGTTGGATGCAACATCATCGATATTTGTATCAAATATTCATAATGGGACACCGGCGGCAGATGTGGAAATATTTGTTCTGGGGCGGAATGGCAATGCCATATGGGCGGGCCGCACAGATATGAACGGAACGGTTGGGCTGCCTGCTTTCGCATGGTCCGAATATAAAAACGAACGCGAACCTGTCGCGATTGTCGCGCGCAATGGTGACGATGTTTCGTTTATTCCGTTTGAACCGTATGACACCCGGGTTGAATACTCTAAATATGACATAGATGGCGTCTATGCATCTGGGAACACCCCGTTTAATGCATTTCTTTTTTCAGATCGCGGGATATACCGTCCTGGTGAAAACGCAATTATTGGCGGTATTGTAAAGAACAAGACATTTACGAAACTGGCCGGCACGCCTGTGCGTCTGGAAATTCATGACCCACGTGGTCGCACCATATATGAAAACGCGTTTTCTGTGTCATCAGACGGCATGTTTGACGCACGGTTTTCCATACCGGACACCGCAACGATTGGTGAATATACGGCTACACTATACCTGCTGACGACAAAAAACAAAATCCAAGACACAATCGGGACATCCACTTTCCGTGTCCAAGAATTTACCCCCGACAATCTTAAAATTGGCGCGACAATTGTTGGTGCATCTGATGATGGTTGGGTTTCACCGGACAATGTTATTGCTAATATTACACTGCGTAATTTGTTTGGAACCCCGGCCACGGATCGTCGTATTACGGCAACTGCCACATTACGTCCGATTGATTTCACATTTCCGGACTATGCCGAATATACATTTACACCCAATTTCCTTAGCCGAACCGGGTTATCGGCAAGTGCCGTCAATCATGCCCAGACATTTTCGGTTGAATTACCCGATGCCAAAACAGATGAAAATGGCAATGCGACATTTAACATAAACTTTAATCGTGTCGCGCCACACGGAACATACATTATGACACTTTCCGTCAATGGGTTCGAAGGCGCATCCGGCACCGGCGTTCAAACAACAATCGCGGCGCGCGTATCCGGTGCTGCATACCTGGTTGGATTTCATGCTAATTCTAATCTGAATTATATTTCGCGTGACGATGTCCGCACGGTAAAACTGGTTGCGCTGGACGCGAAAGGTTCTCGCACAGATGCAAAAAATCTTAAACTGCGCACCGTGCATCGTGAAAATTTGACCAGTTTGATTAAGGATTATAACGATTACTATAAATATCAAACCATAACGCGCGATACGACCATTTCCGAAAAAGAGTTAAACATAAAATCCGATGGCACAACGGAAATTCGGCTTGATACCGACACCGGCGGAACATATTTTGTCCAGATTGCCGATTCCGCGGGCAATATTTTGGCAAACATCGAATACTTTGTTGCGGACACATCTAATACCGCAATGCAATCGGACACCACTGCCGAAATGCAGATAAAATTGAACAAATCTGAATATGCCGCGGGCGATAACATCGCGGTCAGTATCACAACACCCTACACTGGGACCGGATTAATCACCATCGAACGCGACAAAGTATATGCGTACAAATGGTTCACAACAAACACAACATCGTCTGTTCAATATATTACTGTCCCAGATGGATTCGAAGGTTCCGGATACGTCAATGTTTCGTTCGTTCGCGATATAAACAGTCGCGATATATTTACAACCCCATATACATTTGCGATTGCGCCATTTCGCGCCGATACGACCAAGCGCAACATAACAATCGACATGGATGTCCCAAAAACAATTACAACGAACAAATTGCCAATAACATATACCACAAATAAAAACGCACGCTTAATGGTTTTTGCGGTTAACACCGGCATTTTACAGGTTGCAAAATATACTATTCCGAATCCGCTGTCGCACTTTTTCCCGAAATCCGCATTACAGGTCCAAACATATCAAATACTGTCGTTGCTTTTACCAGAATACAAGATTCTGAGCGAATTTGCAAAAACCGGCGGTGGCGATTTTACTGACACAGACACGGGGATTGGCGTTGCCCTGACGAACCCATTTGCACGCAAAACGAATAAACCTGTTGCATTTTATTCAGAAATAATTGAAGCAACCGCAAACAAATCCGAAACCATCACATTTGATATTCCGGAATATTTCAACGGTGCAATCAAGGTATTTGCTATTGCGGCAAACGATACCGCGGTTGGATCTGCATCTGGCGAAACACATGTCCAAAGCCCCATAATAATCTCTACGACCGCACCATTGGTTGTTGCCCCCGACGACACATTTGATGTTAATACCGTTGTCACCAACATGACTGATGGCACTACCGCGACTGCGGTTGCCGATGTGAACGCATCTGTATCGTCTGGCATGGAAATAACAACAATTCCAAATACGAAAATAAACATACCGTTTGGCACAGAAAAATTATGGTCATTTATTGTCCGTGCTGGCGCAAAACTTGGCAGTGCCGATATCAAGATAGATACGGAAATTCGTGACGGCACCGATGAAATATTGTCATCACGAACAACCAAATCAACATTGTCCATACGGCCGACGACAATATTTAATACTAAAATTAAATTCGGCACCATAAAATCGACAAATAATCTACGCGGTTTTTCGTTTGACGCATATCCGGAATATGCATCCAGCACATTGTATATTTCCCCCGACACATCGATTATTGCGCGTCCTTTGTTTGAATACCTAAATAAATACGAATATTCTTGCACAGAGCAACTGGTTTCGCGCGCCTTACCGTTTGCATTAATGCCTAACAACACTATCCTTGGCACGATATATGCAAAATCTAAATCCGAACTGGAACACACGATTTCCACACTTAAAAACCGCCAGAATGATGATGGGTCATTTGATTTATGGACGGGTGGTGTTAACGATTCAACCGACACGGAATCGAACGCGATGACGGCATATCTGACCGCATATGTGGCTCAATTCTTGGACATTGCCAAATCTTCTGGGGTTGATGTTCCAAAAAGCATGAATTCGCGTGCGGTTGATTATATGCGAACCTATGCCGGCACGCATATAAACGATAAATTCGATGCAATGGCGCATGCGATTGTTATCTATATGTTAACCAAGAATGGATACATCACCACCGGATACATCGATGCATTTGAAGAATACGCCAACGAAAATATAAAAAATTGGCAATCGGACCTGATGGGAGCATATATTGCAACCGCATATAAATTACTTAAACAAGACACCAAGGCGACGAACATTATGTCGAAATATCGTGTATCTGGCCGGGCAAAGTTCGACTATGAAAACATGTTCCGCAACAATGTTTCGGACGATGCTAACTATACATACCTTCGCAACAAATTCTTTGGTGGCAAACCCGGTGAACTTAGCGACGCGGTGACCGAGTATATCAATGATGGTGATTACAGTTCCTATACATCGGCGGCTATTATTTTAGCGACATCTGGGGCCACCGATTCTGACACAGTTGCCCCAGAATCCATTTCCATATTGGCGGACGGCGTTTCGGTGGGAACAACCGCTGTGGGCAATACAATAGTTGCCGATATCCCAATCACGGCCAAGGCCATCACTGTGCATTGCGATAAATGCGATCGTAAACACCAGTTAAACTATACGATAATATCGAACGGTTTTCCGCGTGTCGCAACAGAATCATCAAATGGGATTGAAATTACGCGTGAATACTTTGACGAAAATGACAATCGCATAACATCGGCCATTGTTGGCGACACGGTCACGGTAAAAATACATATTCGCAGTCGTCGTGGCGACATCATTCCCAATGTGGTGATTGCCGATTTGGTCCCCGGCGGGTTTATTCCAGGCACGGTAGAAGGCGACGATATAACCTATGCAGAAACCCGCGAAGATCGCGTTCTGGTATTCATGGATGTCACCCGCGAAGGTCACACCATCACATATAATGCCCAGGTTGGAGCCGCCGGTTCATTCCAAATACCTGCGATTCATGCAGAATCTATGTATAACCCCCAGATAAATGCGACCGGGGAATTTGGAAAAACATTTACGGTATCAAATGCGTTTGCTGAATAGTATTTGGTCACGAACAGAATCACATTTCAAACGGCATCGTCGTGGTTGGGCGGTTTTCGGTACGATTGTTATCTTGTATTGGATTATTCGGCTATTTTTTATGCCGCCATTATTAGACGGGACGCATTTTTCCCGTGTTTTTTATGATCGCAACGGAACATTGTTGCGTGTGACATTATCTGCGGATGATAAATATCGTATTTATGCGCCATTATCAGAAATAAGCGATGCGGTTAAACGCGCGACCGTTCTTTACGAAGACAAATACTTTTACCATCACATTGGCATCAATCCGATTGCATTAATTCGCGCGACACGCGGTTATTTTTCTGGTGCGCCCCACCCCGCCGGTGCGTCCACAATAACAATGCAAGTTGCGCGCATAAAATACAACCTGGATACGACACGTCCCGCGGGGAAACTGGTTCAGATAATTGCCGCACTTTACCTGGACGCATTTTATTCCAAAAACGAGATTTTAACGGCATACTTGAACCTGGCACCATATGGCGGAAACATAGAAGGCATTGCGTCCGCATCATTAATATATTTCCACAAACGACCGATTGATTTAACCACAATAGAATCGATAACATTGTCCACAATTCCGCAGAACCCAGCAAAACGCGGGCTGAACACTGACGCGGGGTTGGAACACATGCGACATATGCGTGCCGACCTGGTTCGGCGATGGATGATGGAATACCCAGATTCAGATTCATCATTGGAAACATTGGCGGCGATGCCACTGGCGGCGTTTGGAACGCGCGATTTGCCATTTTTAGCCCCGCATTTTATAGACCGACAATTGTCAACAAGACGCGGAAAAATATCCACAATGACAACACTGGACATAAATTTACAGTCCAAGGTTGCAACGCGTTTACGAACTGAAATTGCCAAGCGTAAAAACATAGGGATTCATAATGCCGCCGCAATACTTGTGAATTATAAAACAATGGAAGAACTGGTTCACATTGGTTCAGTTGATTATTTTGACAAAGAAATATTCGGTGAAAACGATGGGGTCACATCGCGTCGCAGTCCGGGTTCAACATTGAAACCGTTGATATATGCGGCGGCGGTGGACATGGGATTGATTCATTCCATGACGCTTATGAAAGATGCCAAGATTAATTTTGGTGTATATGCACCTGAAAATTCAGACAATGAATTTTTTGGCCCCGTACTGGCGCGTGACGCATTGACACATTCGCGCAATATTCCGGCGATTAATTTGGTGCGCGCGATTGGCACACGCAATTTTCACAAGATATTGTCGGATTGCGGTGTCACGAACCTTAAATCGCCGGAACATTATGGAATTTCAGTTGCCCTTGGCGGGGCCGAAGTTTCGATGCGTGAACTGGCGGGCATATATGCAACCATGGCAAATCTTGGACAATATAACGATATAAGAACGGACATTAACGCAAAACCAACTGACCCCACAAATGTTTTAAGTCCAGAAGCGTTCTTTTTGGTTTTGGATATGCTTTCACACCAGGGCACACCAACGGTAAAAATACCATTCGCCAAAACCACCCAGAAAAACATCCGCCATATGTGGAAAACAGGAACATCGTCGTCATACCGCGATGCATGGACGGCGGGAATATTTGGGGACTATGTTTTAATTGTATGGGTTGGGAACTTTGACGGCACACCCAACAACGCGTTCAGTGGTGCCCGCGCCGCCGCGCCAATATACTTTGCATTGACCCAGACAATTGTGGATTACTATTCCCATACAGACACACCGGTTGAAAACAATAATTTTATGCGCGACGACCTTAATATTTCCGAAATAGAAATGTGCGATGCGGTTGGGGGACTTGCCGGGGAACATTGCCCCAAAACGACAATGGCATATTTTATTCCGGGCAAATCCCCGATTACCGAATCGTCCGTATATCGTGCAATTCCGATTGACAATGCAACCGGCCGCCGCGCGTGTGATGCCGATCCCAAAACGACGCATATGGCGGTTTATGAATTCTGGGACGCGGAATATCTTGACATGTTCAAGCGCGCTGGGATAAAACGCAACACACCACCACCGTATATGAACGGGTGCAATCTGACCAGTATTGCGGAATCAGAATCGGCCCCAATCATAACATCACCGGCGGACAACACACGCATAGTAATTACCGACGGCCGCGATATTGCCCCCGTATCATTCAGTGCTATTTCCGACATGCCCGATGGCAAAATATTTTTATTCCTGGACGATGCATCAATTGGCACCATTAAATCGGGCGAAACAATTTCTTTTGATGTCCCAATGGGTCCCCACACTGTCCGTGCAATTAACGAAAACGCCACTGGCACCACGAATGATTTCAGTGTGATTAAGTAAATCCCCCATTTTTTAGCGGGGCCACGTCCCGCACTGCATAGCCCCCATTCCTGCCGTCGCAGGAATGACAAACACTACCCCGTCACTTCGTGACACCCCTTCGTGAAACGAAGGGGATTTTATTCTCTGGAATCATATTCCAGATACTTAATTCCCCTTCACATTGTGAAGGGGTGGCGGGCAACGCCCGAC